>CAZVWP010000041.1:0-35496 GCA_964630805.1 uncultured Novosphingobium sp.
CCTTCCGCGCCGGCGCCATCACCGGCATGCTGGTGGCCGGCCTCGCGCTGCTCGCCATCGCCGTGTTCTACTGGTACCTGACCGACGTCGCGGGCTTCACCGTCGGCGGTGAGGACCGCACCGTGGTCGACGGCCTCGTCGCCCTCGCCTTCGGCGCCTCGCTGATCTCGATCTTCGCTCGTCTCGGCGGCGGCATCTTCACCAAGGCCGCCGACGTCGGCGCCGACCTCGTCGGCAAGGTCGAGGCGGGCATTCCCGAGGACGACCCGCGCAACCCGGCGGTGATCGCCGACAACGTCGGCGACAACGTCGGCGACTGCGCCGGCATGGCGGCCGACCTGTTCGAGACCTATGCCGTGACCACCGTGGCCACCATGGTGCTGGCGTCGATCTTCTTCGCCGCCGGTCCCTTGACCGCCAACATGATGCTCTATCCGCTGACCATCGGCGGCGCCTGCATCATCACCTCGATCGTCGGCATGTTCTTCGTCAAGCTGGGTTCGGGCAGCAACATCATGGGGGCGATGTACAAGGGCCTGATCGTGGCCGGCGTGCTGTCGATCCCGGCCTTCTACCTGGTCACCAACTGGATCGTCGGCACCGGCACGGCGCTGACCGTGGCCGACAAGTCCTTCACCGGCATGTCGCTGTTCTGGTGCTCGCTGGTCGGCCTGGCCGTCACCGGCGGCATCGTCTGGGTCACCGAATACTACACCGGCATCGGCTACAAGCCCGTGCGTTCGGTGGCGCAGGCTTCGGTCACCGGTCACGGCACCAACGTGATCCAGGGCCTGGCCGTGTCGATGGAAGCCACCGCGCTGCCGGCGCTGATCATCTGCGCCGGCATCATCGTGTGCTACGTGCTGGCTGGCCTGTTCGGCATCGCCGTGGCGACCACCGCCATGCTGTCGCTGGCCGGCGTGATCGTGGCGCTCGACGCCTACGGTCCGGTCACCGACAACGCCGGCGGCATCGCCGAAATGTCGGGCCTGCCCAAGGAAGTGCGCAAGAACACCGACGCGCTGGACGCGGTGGGCAACACCACCAAGGCCGTCACCAAGGGCTATGCCATCGGTTCGGCCGGCCTTGCCGCGCTGGTGCTGTTCGCCGCCTATACCACCGACCTTCGCGAGTTCTTCCCGAACCTGACGGTCAACTTCAGCCTCGAGAACCCCTATGTCATCGTCGGCCTGCTGCTGGGCGCGCTGCTGCCCAACCTGTTCGGCTCGATGGGCATGACCGCTGTCGGCCGCGCTGCGGGCGACGTGGTCAAGGACGTGCGCGAGCAGTTCAAGAACAACCCCGGCATCATGACCTTCGAGACCAAGCCCGACTATGCGCGCACGGTCGACCTGGTCACCAAGGCGGCGATCAAGGAGATGATCATCCCCTCGCTGCTGCCGGTGCTGGCGCCGATCGCGGTATACTTCGTGATCACCGCCGTCGCGGGCCAGGAGAACGGCTTCGCCGCGCTCGGCGCGCTGCTGCTGGGTGTGATCGTCGGCGGCCTGTTCATCGCTTTGTCGATGACCTCGGGCGGCGGCGCCTGGGACAATGCCAAGAAGTACATCGAGGACGGCAACCACGGCGGCAAGGGCTCCGAAGCCCACAAGGCCGCGGTGACCGGCGACACCGTCGGCGATCCCTACAAGGACACCGCCGGCCCGGCCGTCAACCCGATGATCAAGATCACCAACATCGTCGCGCTGCTGCTGCTCGCGGCGCTGGCAGGCCACGCGGTGGGGTAATGCCTCCCGCGCCCTGACCGGGTGAAACGAAGACCCCGCCGGGAGCGATCCTGGCGGGGTTTTTGCGAGCCGATGCCCGCAGATTGGAAAGTTTGAATGCCGACTTCCCTCGCCCCTTCCGCGCTGTCCGATGCCGCGGAGCCCTGGCCGACCGGAGACGCCCTCGGCCTGCTTCTGCCGGCCGATGCCGCGCGCCTGCGCGAAGCCGGGGCGGAATGGCTGACCCGGGCCTTTCACTCCATGGGCTCGCTCGCCGGCGACAATCGCGTCGTCGGCATAACCCGGTGCGAAGAGTTCCTTGGCGGCGGCACGGGGACCAAGGCGCTGTTGTCGGTCGCCTATGCCAAGCCGGACAAGGGCCTGCCCGAGGACCTGTTCGTCAAGTTCTCGCGCAACTTCCTCGATCCGGAAATGGACCGCTCGAAATTCCACATGGGCCCCGAGATCCGCCTCGCCGCGCTGTCTCGCATGCCGGGCTTCCCGGTCACCGTGCCGCCATGCCTGTTCGCGGACTTCTCCAGCGTGTGCGGCACCGGGCTGCTCATCACCGAACGGATCGGATTCGGCAAGGACGGGATCGAACCGCAATACGGCAAGTGCCTGGACCATCTGTTGCCCGAGCCGCTCGACCACTATCGCGCGCTGATCGGCACGCTGGCGCGGCTGGCCGGCAGCCACAAGGCGGGCAAGCTGCCCGCCCACGTCGCCGATGAATTCCCCTTCGACCTGCAGGCCGCGCTGGCCTCGGACCGGCTACCCTACACCAGCCAGCAACGCTCGAACCGCGTCGCGCGCTATGCCCAGTTCGCCGACGAGTTCCCGCAACTGCTGCCAGACGAGATCCGCTCCCCGCAATTCATCGCCAGCTTCGGCGAGGGCTTCGAGCTGTTCCACCGGCACGAGGACGCGATCAAGCGCTTCCTGCATGGCCAGCCGGACTTCATCGCGCTGTGCCACTGGAACGCCAATTCCGACAACGCCTGGTACTGGCGCGACGAGAGCGGCGGACTGCAGTGCGGCCTGCTCGACTGGGGCAGCGTTGGTCAGTTGCACCTCGCCATGAGCCTGTGGGGCTGCCTTTCAAGCGCCGAGCAATGGATGTGGCGCGATCACCTTGACGAATTGCTCGAACTGTTCGCCGCCGAATATGCCGCGGCCGGCGGCCCGGCGATCGACCTTGCCGAACTGCGAACGCACCTGCTGCTCTACACCGCGATGATGGGCCTGCGCTGGCTGCTCGACGCACCCCCGCGCATCCGCCGCGAGGCGCCCGCGCTGGCAGAAGCCACCGGCCCGTTGGACCCCATCATCCTCGCCAGCGAAACCGCGCGGGTGCAGCTGCAGATGCTGACGAATTTCCTGATGCTGTGGGAAGCGGAGGACGCGACCGGGTTGATTGCGCGGCTGTTCGGCCAGTAGCTGTCTGCTGGCTCGTCCAGCCAGCCACGCCGGGATGTCACTCAACTCTTGCTGGGAAGCATCTCGCGGTCACCCATGCCCCAGATCGCCCGAGCCACGAGATTCTGGAACTTCCACTGTCCATCGCAGCGGCGCATTTCGGCGTTGTATTTGCCGCCTGACAGGTAGGTGACTGCATCCTCCCCCGTCCCTGTCACATGCTGCCCCATTGCGTCGCAATAGAGCGTCGCGCTGTCCCCATCGATATCGACGATGAAATTGGTGAACATGTGCTGGGTTATCGCGAGAGGGCCCAACGCCTTTTTCATATGGGCATCGATAGCCTCGCGGCCGTTCATCGGACCGCTGAATCCCACGAATTCGGCAGTCGCATCAGGCGCGAAGCAATCGGCAATCGTTTCATAGTCCCGCGCATCGAGCGCCCGGGCGTAAATCGCCACGAGGCGCTGGATGCTTTCGCGATCCGTCATGGTCACGCGATTCCTCCCTGAAAGCGCAGTCCGCCTTCAGAGGATCGCGCAACCCGGCCTAACCCGCAAGCCTGCCGAAAGCGCCCTCGCCAGCATAGACCGCCGCGTCGCCCAACTCTTCTTCGATGCGGATGAGCTGGTTGTACTTGGCGAGCCGGTCGGAGCGGGCGAGCGAGCCGGTCTTGATCTGGCCACAGTTGGTGGCGACGGCGAGGTCGGCAATCGTCGAATCCTCGGTCTCGCCAGAGCGGTGCGACATGACGGCGGTGTAGCCATTGCGGTTGGCGATGGAGACCGCATCCAGCGTTTCCGACAGCGAGCCGATCTGGTTGACCTTGACCAGCAGCGAATTGGCCAGGCCCTTGCCGATGCCCATCTGCAGGCGCTTGGGGTTGGTGACGAAGAGGTCGTCGCCGACCAGTTGCACCTTGCCGCCGATTTTATCGGTCAGCGCCTTCCAGCCCTCGAAATCGTCCTCGCTCATGCCGTCCTCGATCGAGACGATCGGGTAGTCGGCGGCGAGTTGTGCGAGGTAGTCGGCCATCTGCACCGGCGAGAGGGACAGGCCTTCGCCAGAAATCTCGTACTTGCCGTTCTTGAAGAACTCGGTCGCCGCGCAATCCAGCGCGAGCTTGATGTCGGTGCCCGGCTTGAAGCCGGCCTTTTGGATCGAGGCCATGACGAAATCGAGCGCGTCGCGGGTGCTGGCAAGGTTCGGCGCGAAGCCGCCCTCGTCGCCCACCGCCGTCGCTAGGCCCTTTTCGTGCAGGCCCTTCTTCAGCGTGTGGAACACTTCCGCGCCCCAGCGCACCGCCTCGGCAATGGAGTCCGCGCCGACCGGCATGATCATGAATTCCTGGAAGTCGATCGGGTTGTCGGCATGCTCGCCGCCGTTGATGATGTTCATCATCGGCACCGGCAGGACATGGGCCGAAACGCCGCCGACATAGGCATAAAGCGGCAAGCCGCGGGCATTCGCCGCCGCCTTTGCCACCGCGAGGCTGACGCCGAGGATGGCGTTCGCGCCGAGGCGGCTCTTGTTCTCTGTGCCGTCGAGCGCGATCATGGTGAGGTCGATGTCGCGCTGGTCCTCGCCGTCGAGGCCGAGCAGGGTGTCGCGAATCTCGCCGTTCACGGACTCGACCGCCTTCAGGACGCCCTTGCCGAGGTAGCGCTTCTTGTCGCCATCGCGCAGTTCGACGGCCTCGTGCGCGCCGGTGCTGGCGCCCGAGGGAACGGCGGCGCGACCGAAGGAGCCGTCATCCAGAAGGACGTCGACTTCAACCGTGGGATTGCCGCGGCTATCGAGGATCTCGCGGCCATGGATGTCGATGATCGAGGTCATTGCGGGTTAATCTCCTGATGGCATGCACAGTTCGGCTGCAAAAGCTGTTGGGGGGTTCCTTAGCAGGGGAACCTTGGCAGGCAAGTTGCATTGCAGCATATGCATACTTGCGCAGTCCCACGGGGAACACCATGTTCCCATGCATGGCCCCATCACGGGGCGGAAGGAGCCTGACCCATGACCGAACTCGAAAGTGCGACCAACCAGCCCTGCACCGGCAACGGAGCCGCTGGCGAGCCTGCCAAGGCCAAATTCGCCCGCGCGCTCGAGGAAGCCAAGGCGGGCGTCCAGCAGCTTGGCAAGGAAGCGCAGGAAAAGGCTGGCGCCTATCGCCAGAAGGCCGCTGCCGCCAGCGGCGAAATGGCCGAGGAGGCCAAGGTCAAGGGCCAGCACGCCAAGGACAAGGCCTACGAGCTGGCCAACGAAGGCAAGGCCAAGGCCAGCACGGCGATCTCGGGCCTGAGCAAGATGGTAAACGACAATGCCCCGGCGATCGACGAGAAGGTCGGCCCCAAGTATGGCGACTATGCCCGCTCGGCGGCCAAGTCGATCCAGGATGCGGCCGATTGGGTCGAGAAAAAGGACCTCGTCGAACTGGGCGAGGACGCGAAGGAATTCGTGCGCAAGAGCCCGGGCCTTGCGGTCGGCCTCGCCGCCGTCGCCGGCTTCATGCTCGCCCGCATGTTCCGCGGCGGCTCGAGCGACTGAGCCGGCCACGCCACTTGGACGACCAGCGCCTCTCATACCGGATAGACGACCCGCGCGACCGATCGTTGGCAGAAGACCTCCGCCAGCTGGCGGAGGACGGCAAGGCCTATGCCGAGGCCGAACTTGCCTTCCAGAAGTCGCGCGGGATCGTCGCCGGGCAGGGTGTAAAAGGCATCGCCATTTTCGGCGCGCTGGCGGCGGCGCTGGTGTTCTTTGCACTGATGGCGCTGACCATCGGGCTGGTGCTGGCGCTGACGCCGCTGATCGGAGCCTGGGGCGCCATGGGCGCGAGCTTCGGCGGGTTGCTCATTCTGGCGCTGATCTGCGCGATGGTGGCCAAATCGCGTCTCAACCGGATGAAGCGGATGCTCGGCACGCAGGACAAGACGCGGTGAACAGGGCCGAACTCCAGCTCGAAGAGGCCCGCGACCGGCGCGATTCGGCACGGGCGCGCTTCGACGCGCGCCTCGCCATTGTCCGCGCAGATGTCGAGGCGCGAAGCGTCGGCGGAAGGATTGCCGACAAGGCCGCCGAGGAAGCACGCGACGCGATGGAAGAGGCCCTGGCCGTGGCACGGGAGAGCAAGGTCATCATCGCCGGAACCGTGGCCGCCCTGGCGCTTTGGTTCCTGCGCAACCCGCTCATCGCCTGGGCCGAGGAAATTCTGGCACAGTTGCCTGACAAGGAGAATTCCAGTGAGTGAAGCAGACGTTGACATGAACGATGGCGCCGGTGCGGACGAAGGCCTGAACCTGAAGGCCCTGGCCCGCGACCATGCCGGCCTGCTGATCGCCGGCGGTGTTGCTGCAGGCGCCTTGCTGGCCATCGCACTGACGCCTTCCTCCACCCGCCGCAAGCTGGCCGAGCGCACCGTGGCCGCCGCCACGGCAGCGGGCGAGGCAGGCTTGAAGCTGGGGCGCCAGGGTGCGGATAAACTGGAAGGACTGGGCGAAACGATCGCCGAAAACGCAGATGTTGCCAAGGTGCGCGCGGTGAAGGCCGCGGGCGATGCCAAGGGCGCGGGTCTCGAGCTTCTCCGCGCGGGCCTCGCCATCATTGCTGCAATGCGGCGATAATTGCGCTGCAGGTGCGCTGGCCAAGCGCGCCGAAAGCTGATAACGGCCCGGCTTCCTCTCCCCAGGGAAACCCGAAAGAATGCCAAAGATGCACCTCGTCATGGGTGGTCGCGTTCGCGACCCCCAGGGACTCGATTTCATCGATCTGGAAAAAATGGACATGGTCGGCGTCTTCGCCGACTACGCCACCGCCGAAGAAGCCTGGCGCAGCAAGGCCCGCGCGACAATCGACGATGCGGAGATGAAATACGTCATCGTCCATCTGCACCGGCTGCTGGAGCCGGAGCTGCCGGACCTCCCGAAACAATAGACTGTTCCTGTCCCCGCGGCAGGCTTGAATTCCGCCTGTTGCGCGGCATATCCGCATTGCGCTAATGAGCTGGCAAAATGCACGGGAGCTGAGTCAATGCCGAACATCACCATCAAGCCCCTCGCCGAGGGCCTGTCCTTCGGTAACCGCGTCGATGGCGTGACATGGGAAAACATTCACGACGAGGACCTGCGCGCCCAGTTGCGCCAGTTGTTCGTCGAGCGGGGCGTCCTGGTGTTCGAGAACATGGAACCCAGCCCCAAGATGCAGGTGGCGCTCTCGCTGATCTTCGGCCCGCTGAAGGACCACCCAACCCGCAACGTGCCGCGCGCCGATGGCGACCCCGACATGCTTGGCGTGATCGACATGCACAACATGCCGCGCGAGGACCTGGGGCATGACCACGGGCTGGTCGAGAAGAACGGCAAGAAGGTGTTCTCCTACCTGCCCTGGCACTTCGACCACAGCTACAATGACGAGCTGAACTACGCTGGCGTGCTGCGCGCCGTGGTCCAGGCCCCGGAGGCAGGCCGCACCGGCTTTGCCGACGGCATCGCACTCTACAAGGCGATGGACCCGGCGATCATCGCCAAGATCGAAAACCTCAACGCCATCTACACGCTGGACGTGCGGCTGACGCAGATGAAGTTCGGTCGCGACTTCAAGACTTTCGGCGATGTCGAGAAGGACCGGGCCAACACCGAGGAAAGCTCGATCTTCCCCCGCTCGATCCACCCCTTCATCTGGACCCGCCCGACCGGCGAGAAGGTCGCCCACTTCTGCGGCTTTTCCGCCGTTGGCATCGAAGGCCACGAGGATCCGGAAGGCGATGCGATCTTCGAAGAGGCGATGCAGGAGCTCAACCGCAAGGTCGTGCCCTACTGGCATGACTGGAAGCCCACCGACATGCTGATCTGGGACAACCTGCGCGTGCTGCACGCCGTCGAAGGCTGCGACCCCAAGTACGAACGCCGCATGCACCGCACCACGATCAAGGGCGACTACGGCCTTGGCCGCTTCGAGGGCGGCAAGAAGATCGGCGAGGTCAAGCGCGAAGTCGCGCCGCTGCTGCTGCCGGCCTGACTTTCCGGAGGGGACACGCACGGCGTGTCCCCATCCGTTTCACACCCCTACCTGTCGTAGTGGCAATTGCCGCCATCGACATGGAACGTGCGGCTGGTGATGTAGCCGGAGGCTTCGCTCGCCAGGAACACCACCAGCGGCGCGATGTCCTTTTCCGGATCGCCGACGCGGCGCATCGGGATGCCGGCCAGGTGCTCCTCGCGGCCCGCATCGTCCAGCATCTCGTCGAACCAGTACTTGTAGGAATCCGAGAAGGCGAGCGGGCAGACGTTGTTCACCGTGATGCCGTACTTGCCCCACTCCACCGCGGCGGACTTGGTCAGCCCGCGGATGCCTTCCTTGGCGATGTTGTAGGCGCCCATGTTGGGTACGCCCTGGGTCGATGCGCCGGTGCCGAAATTGATGATCCGCCCGCCGCGTTCCTTCATCGTCGGGTAGACCGCCTGCATGCAATAGAGGGTGTTGTGGATGCAGCCGCGCAGCGACTTGTCGAGATATTCGTCGGTGATTTCATCGACCGTCGTGCGCCAGGCGAGGTAGGCATTGTTGACCAGCGCCCAGATCGGCCCGAATTCCGCCTGCGTCGCCGCCACGCAGCGGTTGACGTCGTCGCGGATGGTGCAATCTCCGACGTTGACCAGTGACTTGACGCCCAGCTCGTCGAGCATCGACTTGGTGTTCTCCAGCGTCTCGCGCGTGCGGCCCATCATGCCGATCGTGGCGCCCGCCTTGCCCAGCGCAAGCGCCAGCCCCACGCCCACGCCGCTGCCCGCGCCGGTGAGGAACACTACCTTGCCTTCGAGTTCACCCATGTCATTCTCCTTCAGTGATCGGAAGACGGGCAAGGGGTGCACGGGATGTCGCCCCTGCTCACCGCTCTTCCCGCCGCTTTGTATCTGGAACCTCGCTACCGCTTGTGAACGCCATCGCACCAATGCATAATTGCCATATCTCCTATATCGAAACAGCATATGGACTTCCGGCAGCTCCGCACCTTCGTCAACGTCGCCCAACTTGGCAGCATCAGCCTTGCTGCCGAGCGGCTAAACGTGGCGCAATCCGCGCTGACCCGGCAGATCCAGGCGCTGGAAGCGGAATTGCGGGTGCTGCTGTTGCGAAGGCACGGCAGGGGCGTATCGCCGACGCCCGAAGGGCAATTGCTGCTGGAGCGCGCGGCCGCGATCCTGCGCGAAGTGGAAGCCACGCGCCAGGCCCTGAAGGCCGATCCTGACGTTCTCACCGGAGAGGTCGCCTTCGGCATGCCGCCATCGGTTGCCGATGCGCTTACCGCCCCCCTTATGGAGGCCTTCATGACCGCCTATCCGAAGGTCAAGCTGCGGGCGGTGACCGGGGCGAGCGGCTATGTGCTCGACTGGCTGCAGCGCGGCCTGATCGACGTGGGGGTGATCTATGACGTGAAGCCCACTCCCATGATAGAGACCAGCCCGCTCATGTCCGAGCAACTCTACCTCGTGCAAATGGGTCCGGGCACGGCTGCCGATCGGGATGGGGTTACGCTGGCCGAAGCGGCCCGGCACCCGCTGGTGCTGCCCAGCGCGCGGCACGGCCTGCGCCAGTTGCTGGACGGCGCCGCCGCGTCGGTCGGCCTCAACCTCGAAACGGTGGCGGAAGCCGATACCTTGCATGTGCTGATCGATCTCGCCCGGCGAGGCGTCGCGGTGACAATCCTGCCGCACGTTTCGATCGTTCGCGAAGTCGAGGCAGGCGCGCTAGCTGCCCGACCAATCGTGGCGCCCGAGATCAAGCGCCACATGGCCCTGGCGCGCGTTATCGACCGGCCGGTCAGCCCTGCCGCGCGCGCCTTCCTCAATTCCATTCACACGGTGGCGGCGCAGGTCTTTCCCGCGAGCCCGGCCGCCGCGCTGTAAGGCCGCTCAGCCCGCTTCGGCTTCCAGTGCAGCGCGGTCGCGAATCTCGACTTCGCGCGGGCTCGGCAGGGTGATGATCCCCGCATCCTTGAGCCGGGTGAACTGGCGACTGACCGTCTCGATGGTCAGGCCGAGCAGGTCGGCGATCTGCTGACGCGAGAAGGGCAGTTCCAGACGGCTCACGATGTCGAAATTGGCTGCCGAGCAACTGCTGTCGAACAGTCGGTCCGCCATTTCAAGCAGGAAGCTGGCGATCTTCTCTCCCGCCGACTTGCGGCCCAGCAGCAGCATCCAGCGCCGCGTGCGGTCCAACTCGTCGAGCGTGCGTTCCAGAAGCTTGTGCTCCAGCTCCGGGTGCTCGCGGGCAAAGCCCTCGAAATCGCGGCGGCTGAACACGCAAAGATGGGCATCGGTCAGCGCGGTGACGCCTTGCCCTGCCTGCTCGCCATAAGGGCGGCCGATGAAGTCCGACGGGTAGACGACGCCGACGATTTGCTCGCGCCCGTCTTCCGTGCCGGTGGACAACTTCAGCACACCTTCGATGACGTTGGCGACGACGACCGAGTCCTCGCCTTCCCAGATCAGCGACTCACCGGCGGCGATCTTACGCTGCCGGCCAATGGCGTTTAACGCCTTGATCTCCCGGTCATCGAGCGTCGCGCAGATGGCGCGATTGCGCACCAGACATTGTTCGCAACTGGACATTCTGGCGCGACTATCACCACCGCCCCTTTCGGGCAATGGTTTCCCGTAATTACGACGCATTTCCCTTGCCGAAAGCGCCATGATCGTGATCAAATGGCCACAAAATTAAGCAATGGAGCGGACCATGCCAAAGGTTGCGATCGTAACCCCGGAAAAGCGCAAGCTGGCCCCACTGCCCGAGGGGCTTTCCGGCAATGGCCGGGCGGAAGCTTATCTGAGCGGCGACAAGGACCCGATTCACGCCTGGCTCCATCGCCTCGGCAAAGGGCAAAGGCTGCTGATCGGCCCCATGGCAAACGACTGCCTCGGCTATGTCTGGGAAGGCGAAGTGATCGCCGGCGACGTCAGGCTGGGCGCGGGGTCGAGCCTGATCGCCGAGCATGGCGAGAGCGTGACGATCGTAGGATCGGGGGAAGGCGATGCCCTGGTGCTGACCTTCCGCGGCGCCGGTCCCGCGAGCCATGGCCGGGCGGGCGGGCACGTCCACCTGCTGCCGGCGGACCGGGTCCCCGGCTCATCCGAACTTTCCGGCCCTACCGTCGGCGGCGACATGCATTCCGACAGCCAGTGCGATACCTGCTCGGTCTGGCTGCACGCGAACCATTTCGCCCCCTCCGAACCACTCTCGCCCGAGGCCGCGGCGAAGGGAGTCCATTCGCACACGGAGGACGAAGTGATCTTCATCACACGCGGTGCGATTCAGCTGGGGCAGAAGCTGTTTCCGGCGGGCACGGCGGTCGCCATAGCCGGAGACACGATGTACTCCATCGCCCCGGGCCCCGACGGCATGAGCTTCATTAATTTCCGAGCCGGCACCCCCAGCGACATCCGGTTCGCCGCAGGCGGATCGATGAGCGAGACGCAATACTGGAAGGAACGGGTGGCGCGGCCGCAATACCTATCGCCAATGTCGGCCTGACTCTTACATCTGCTGCAATTCGTCGAAGCTTTTGAGCGCGCTGGGCACCTGTTGCCAGTAGCCGAATTCGGCGATGGTCACGCGCTGCAGGGTGCGCTCGCCCTCGCCGAGTTCCGAGCGGGCGTGCTGGACGGCGAGGTTGTCCCAGATCACCAGGTCGCCCTTGCGCCAGTGGTGGTCGTAGACATGGGCGGCATCGTAGAGCGTGCCGAACAGTTCCCCCAGCAGGGCTTCGCTCTCCTCCGGCGGAAGGTGGGTGAAGCAGGTGGTCATCTCCTCGTTGACGAAGAGATAGGGCCGCCCCGTCCGCTCCTGCCGTCCCTGCACCGCATGGACCGCGCAGGCATCACGCGGCGAGAGATCGCCGAGCATGGTGCGCCGGCCAAGAAGGTGGCCTTGGACGTGCAGCGCATTGGCATGTTCGACACGAGCCTTCGTCCCACCGGGCAGCCGTTCCCAGGCCTTGAAGGCACTGGCAAAGCGCGTCGGCGCGGCATCCGGCGCAACTTCCAGCGCATGCAGCGACCCGCCGAGATAGGGGGCGGGGACGAAGGGAATGTCGTTGTGGAACAACAGCTCCGCCTTGCCCAGCAGGCCATCCTTGCGGGTGTTCGATACCAGGTAGTTGTCGAGCATGCCGCGCAGCACCGGTCCGAAGATCTCGCAGGCGTCGAGTTGCTGGTCCATCGAAAGTTCCTGCCCGCGAAACAGGACCAGCCCGTCCCGCCGCCAGACTTCGCGCAGAGCCTCCTTCTGCGCCTCCGAGAGCGGCCGGGTGAGGTCCACATCCACTTCCCAGCCGAACGGCGCGCCATCGATCGGCCTTGCTTCCAGAACTGTGTCCAATTGTCCGGTCATGGCCGACTCCTCAGCGGCATCCTATCAGTTCGCAACGGCTGGCGCACCGGGTTCAATGAGCACCAGGATCAAATGCCGCCGCCACTCGCCCGTCGCGCCTCAGCCCCGGTCACGCCGCTTTCCGCTCCGCTGCGAAATCTGGATAGCGACCGAGCGACAGATAGACCAGCGAGGCCAGCAACAGCACCGGCACCGCCGCCCACATCACCGGCGTGTAATTTTTCGTCAGGTCATAGACATAGTTCGCGGCAAGCGGCGCCGTGCCCACGCCAAGCGCCATGAAGGCGTTGATCGAGGCATAGAGCGTACCGAAGGCGCGCTGGCCGAGATGGCGGCTTGCGAGGTAGACGATCGCCCCGATCTTGGCCCCGCCGGCAAAGCCATAGGCAAAGGCCCCGAAGGCGGCCGCCAGCGCCATGCCAGGCAGCAACAGCAGCATCAGCGGCAGCAGGACCGCCGTTACCGTCGCGGCGGCGGCAATGTGCTTTGCCGAAAAGCGGTCCATAAGCCAGCCGCCGAAGATGCGGCCGACCACGGTCGATAGCCCCGCAATGCCCTGGATCCAGGCTGCCGCGCCCTTGTCGATGCCGGTGGAGACCAGCACCGGGACCATGTTCATGATCAGGGCTACCCCCCCCGCGGTGCTGAAGAAGGCGCCGAAGAACAGTTTCCAGAAGGCGGACGAGCGAAAACCCTCTCCCGCCGTCAGGCCGGGCAACGGAGTTGCGGGCGCGGCCTCCTGCCCCGCCTCCCACTTCGTGGATGGCCGTGCCCCATCGCGCAGGAACAGGAAGGTTAGCGGCAGCACGACCACGGCCCAGATCGCCGCCAGGCCGAGATAGCCGCCGCGCCAGCCGTAATGCGCCACCAGGAGGTTGGTGAGCGGCGGCACCAGGAAGTTGCTCAGGCCCGTGCCCGACAGCGCAACGGCTATGGCAAGTCCGCGCGACGCGTCGAACCGCGCGGTGACAGGCGCCATCCACACTGCCGGCATGGCGGCGAGCGCCACGCCGATCGGCAGCCACAGCGCCCACCATTGCCACAGGCTGCCGCTCGCCTGCGACAGCAGGGCATAGCCGCCGCAGACCAGCACCACGGCGGCCAGCGCAATACGGCGCGGACCGAGCCGGTCGATGCCGATGCCCATCAGGGTGCCGATCAGCACCGGCACCCAGGAAACCAGCGAATTGCCGAGGTAGATCTCGGTGCGGGTCCAGCCAAACTCGTGCTCGAGCGGCTCCATCATCACGCCGGTCGATCCGGAATGGAGCGTGGTCAGCGAGACGCCCGCCATTCCGGTAAGCGCAATCGTCCAGCCGGCCCGCCATTCGGCCGCAGCTCTACCTTTTCCTTCTTCCGCCAAACGGCCTCTCCCCAGCACTTTCTCGCTAGTTCCAGCACCGGAGCGAAGTGTCAATGCGACGGGTGCCAATGTCGTGCGCACGAGGGGATTTGACTTTGCCAGACGCCGTGCCAATTCTGGCGCATGACTTCTCGCGATGCCGATGTGGAAGAGATGATGCGGCTGATCAGCTACATCTACCGCCTCTACGGCAGCCTGCGCGCGCACATTTCCGCCGGTTACAAGGACCTGAAGCTGGCTCCGCTCGACGTCCTGACCCTGGGCGCGGTGGTCTGGTGGCCGCAGTCGATGACGGTCGCCGAAATCGCCCGCATGCACAATTTCCCGCGCCAGTCGATCCTGCGCTCGGCCCGGGCATTGGCCGCGGCCGGGTTGATCGAATTCAGGCCGAACCCCAGGCATGCCCGCGCGCCGCTGCTGGCGCCCACCTCCGAAGGGGTGCGGCTGGAACGGATCTGCGAAACCAACGGCCGCTCGCTGGCCGACAGCCTGCGCGAGCAGTGGCCGGCCGAGCGCACCGGGGAATTGGCCGACTTGCTCTACGAGTTGTTCGAGAATGTGGCGGATGTCACCGGAACGGGAGTTACCCCCAAGCGCCGCATGCCGCTGACGCACCTCGAAGCTTGACACAAAATTGTCAATGCCGCACCCTTGGCGGCCAGTCCTTCGGGCAGTGCGGAGCAGTGGTGGAGGGAGCCTTGTTCTGGTAGCATTGCCTGGGGGAAACAAGGGAGGAAATCATGAGGAAATCTACCGTCAGGCGTATTGCGCTTGCCGCCAGCGCACTCACATCGATCTGGGCCGTGCCAGCCCTGGCACAGGGTGCGGATGACGCGGGTACCGGCAACGACATTGTCGTCACCGCCCGCCGCACCGAGGAAAAGCTCCTCGACGTGCCGATCTCGATCACAGTCTACAACCAGGAACAGCTGTCGAACCGCAACGTGGCGAACAGCGCCGATCTTGCGGCCTACACGCCGTCGCTGACAGTCAACAGCCGCTACGGGCCGGAAAAATCCTCCTTTGCCATTCGCGGCTTCTCGCAGGATCTCAACACGCTGCCGACCGTCGGCGTCTATTTCGCCGATGTCGTCTCGCCGCGCCTCACCTCCAACATCACCAGCGGAAATGGCGCCGGCGTCGGCTCGATGTTCGACCTGCAGAACGTGCAGGTACTCAAGGGCCCTCAAGGCACCCTGTTCGGCCGCAACACCACCGGCGGCGCGATCCTGCTGGTGCCGCAGAGGCCGAAGGACAAGTTCGGAGGCTATGTCGAAGGCACGGCCGGCAACCACAATGCCTGGCGGCTTGAGGGCGTGGTCAACATCCCGGTGTCCGACACCGTGCGAATCCGTGCCGGTATCGACCGTTACAAGCGCGATGGCTACATCAACAACCGTTCCGGCATCGGGCCGGACAAGTTCAATGATGTCAACTACACCGCCGCGCGCCTGGGCGTATTGATCGACCTGACGCCCGATCTCGAGAACTACACGCTGTTCACCTACGCCCACTCGCACACCAAGGGCGCGACCGGCAAGATCGTCGCCTGCGACCCCAATGCGGCGACATCGTTCGGCAATGCCTTCAGGGACGCGCTGTGCGCCCAGGTCACCCGCGAGGCAGCCCAGGGCTATGGCTTCTATGACGTTTCCGGCACCGATCCGGTCGCAGATCTCAAGAGCACGACCTGGCAGATCATCAACACAACGACCTGGAAAGCCAGCGATACGCTGACGGTCAAGAACATCGTCAGCTATGGACAGGCGAAGGAGCGCTATTCGTTCAACATCACCGGCGACTTCCCGGTCGTCGCTCCGCTGACCATTCCGACGCCGTTCGTTACCACCTATCCAGGTCCGGACAATGGCCAGGGCGACCAGTGGACGCTCACCGAGGAACTCCAGTTCCAGGGCCGCACCAAGGACGACCGTCTGACCTGGCAGGCAGGTGGCTACATGGAGCTCAGCCAGCCGAACTCCAGCCAGCAGCAGTGGACCGCGGTGGCTTCCAACTGTACCGATGTGTACAGCTTCAAGTGCACGACCTTGTCGCCGGTGCTCAGCAGCATCGGCCTTGCCAAGAACAACTACTACTATCGCAACTTCGGCCTCTACGCCCAGGCTACCTTCAAGATCACCAGCCAGCTAAGCCTCACTGCCGGCATCCGCAACACCTGGGACTGGGTGAAGGAGGATGCCGACAACGTCCGCGTCACGCCTTCGCCGACCGGGCCGCTGTCGATCACCTGTTCTCGGGCGGTCACGCCGCCGAACCCCAACGCCCCGCTGCCCAACACGGCTCTCATCACCAACGGCGCCTGCGGCAACCTCCGCACCTTCACCACGGACTCGAGTAAGCCGACCTGGCTGGTCGGCCTTGATTACAAGCCGACCCAGAACATGCTGGTCTATGCCAAGTACGCGCGCGGCTACCGTGGCGGCGGCGTCAACGAGGCGAACCGCCTGTTCGAGACCTGGAAGCCTGAATTCGTCGACGCGTACGAAGTGGGCCTGAAGGCATCCTGGGGCGGCGCGGTGCGCGGCAACGTCAGCCTCGCCGGCTTCTGGAACGACTTCAAGGACCAGCAGGTTTCGATCTTCATCTCGCAGTGCACTGATACGGTGGCATCGCCTGATCCGCTCTGCACCAAGCCTGCCTTCACCGGCATCAATGGCATCCAGAACCTCGGCAAGTCGCGACTGAGGGGTATCGAGCTGGACGGATCCGTGTTCCTTACCGACGCCTTGCGGCTCGACGTGGGCTATGCCTACCTCGACGCCAAGGTGATTACCGGTTCCGCCGGCACCTTCACTTGCGCCCGGGAAAGCTTCCGCTGCGACCGCGCCGTGTTCCTGACGCCCGGTCTGGTCCTGCCCTGGGCGCCCAAGAACCGCATCACCATCACCGGCACCTACACGCTGCCAGTACCGGATAGCATCGGCAAGATCTCCATCGGTGCGACCTTCACCCATACGGATGAGCAATTCAGCAGCCATGGCACCGATGCGGCCTTTGCCGCAGGCCGTCTGATCGACGGCAACGGTCGCGTTCTGACCTACAATCCGGGCCTTGTTCCGGCAACCGACCTGCTGACACTGAACCTCAACTGGAAGGACATCGGCGGCAAGCCGATCGACCTTGCGCTGTTCGCGACCAACGTGACCAACAAGAAGTACTACGTCTCCTCGGCAAACAGCCTTGCCAGCTCGGGCGCGGAATTCGTCTTCCTTGGCGAGCCGCGCATGTTCGGCATGCGGGTGAAGGTCCGTTTCGGCGACTAGCATTCGCAACGCCGCAAGGCACAATTCCCGGGCGGCCCCTTGACAGCAGGGGGCCGCCCTTTTCTTGTGCGGCCGGGGAGAGAGCTGCGCGATGAATCAGGGCACCGGGAAGGGCATGGGCGCCGAATGGCGGAGGCACTGGCACGTGCCGGCCGCGGCGGCCATCGGTTATTCGATGTTCGGCCTGCAGACCTATGCCATCGGCCCCTTTGTCATTCCGCTGGAGCAGGAGTTCGGCTGGTCCCGCGCGACGGTGATGGCCGGGCTGACCCTGTCGAACCTGGTCGGCATCTTCGTCAACGTGGGTATCGGCGCGCTGGTCGACCGACTTGGCCCGCGCCGGGTCGGGCTGGCGGGCCTGCTTGCCAAGGCGGCAACCTTCGGGCTGCTGGGCTTCGCCACCGGCTCGCTGCTCAACTGGTCCGTTCTGTGGTTCCTGGTGGCGCTGGGCGCGATGCTCAGCAATTCGCAGATCTGGACGGCGGGCGTCGCCAGCCGGTTCGAAAAGGGCCGCGGGCTTGCCCTTGCGCTGGCGCTTTCCGGCACCTCCATCTGCGGCGCCATCGCCCCGCTGCTCGGCACCGAACTGATCCAGCAATACGGTTGGCGCCTGGCCTTCCCCGGGATTGCCCTCGCCTGGCTGGTGGTGAGCCTGCCACTCGTGTTCTTCGGATTTCGCGACGGCAGCGATGCGAGGCAAGCCGCGCCGGTCGCGGATGACAAGGAAGCACCCGGGCTCAGCCTGCGCGAAGGCCTGCGCTCAAGCATCTACTGGCGCCTGCTGTTCGCCGCTTTCGCCTATGCGGCATACACCGTGGCCCTGGCCCCCAACCTGGTGCCGCTGCTGGTCGAAAAAGGCTCGGATGCGATGCAGGCCGCCGCGATCGCCTCGATCGTCGGGCTGCTCGCGATCGGCTCGCGGCTGGCCGCCGGCTTCCTGCTCGACTGGCTGCCTTCGCACCTTGTCGGCGCGCTGATCTTCATGCTTCCGGTCGCCGGCTGCCTGATCATGCTGGCCGACCATCCGCCGCTCGCCCTGCAGCTCGTCGCCGTGATAACCCTCGGCATCACCATCGGCGCGGAATTCGACGTCATCGTCTACCTTACCGCACGGCATTTCGGCACGCGCTCGTTCGGCGCCCTGTTCGGCGGCATGATCACCACCGGCGCGCTTGGCGGCACGATAAGCCCGATTGGCGCAGGCTGGATTCACGACCGCTTCCACAACTACGATCCACTTCTGATCCTGCTTGCGGTCATCATGGCAATCAGTTCAGTGCTGATCCTGTCCATCGGCAGGGGCAAGGACGAGATGAAGAAATTGGGAGCAGCGCATTGATGCATGACCGGCAACAGGCAACCGCGCTGGCCGAATGGCGCGCGCACTGGCCGCTGGCCTTCGCCACCATGTTGGGCGTTTCGACCATAGGCTTGCAGAGCTATGGCTTCATGCCCTTTGCCGGGGCTGTGGAGAAGGCATTCGGCTGGACCCGGACCGAGGCGATGTGGGGCGTTACCGTGGCCATGTTCCTCGGCATCTTCCTTAACATGGTCGTCGGTCTGATCGTCGACCGGCTGGGCTCGCGCCGGGTGGCGATTACCGGGCTGTTCGTGATGACCGGCACCTTCGCCCTGCTCGGCACGGCCACGGGCACCATGGCGAACTGGACCCTGCTGTGGGCGCTGCTGGCGATCGGCGTGGTGCTGTCTCAGTCGACGGTGTGGATGCCGCCGCTTGCCGCCCGCTTCGACAAGTCGCGCGGCCTCGCCATGGCGCTGGCCATGTCGGGCGCGCCGTTGTCGCTGATGCTGCTGCCGGCGCTGGGCACCTGGCTGATCGGCACGGTGGGATGGCGGCAGGCCTTCTTCGGCGTCGCGGGCATCTGGCTTGCGGCGGTACTGCCGCTGGTGCTGCTGTTTTTCCGCGACATTCCCCGGAGCGCGGATTCCGGCGCAACGGCTGCCGCGGCGGTGCACGACGGGCTGACCTTCCGCCAGGGCATCCGCACCCGCGCTTTCCTGGGCCTGATCGTCTCTTTCGGCGCCTTTTCCTTCTACAACATGACCATATCGACCAACCTTCAACTGATGTTTACCGAGCGCGGACTGACTCCCATGGCGGCGGCCGGCCTGCTGACGATCCAGGGCATGATCGGCATGGTCGCCCGGCTTTCGGTCGGCTTCCTGCTCGACCGCTTCCCCGGGCACGTGATCGGCACGATCACCCAGGCAATGGCCGTGTTTGCCTGCGTCCTGCTGCTGGTGGCCCCGCCAAGCTATGGCGTGTTGCTCTTCGCGGTGTTCTGCTTCGGGCTGGCAACGGGCGCGGAAATCGACGTCGCTCTCTATCTTGCCACTAGGCATTTCGGGCTCAAGGCCTTCGGCGCGCTATTCAGCGGGATCATCACCGTGGGCGCGATGAACGCGGCTCTCGGACCCTATGTCGCGGGCTGGCTGCACGACCGGTCCGGCAACTACAATTCGCTGCTGATGACCATCGTCGTGATCATGTCCGTGGGAGCGGTCGGCATGTTCGGCGTCGGCAGGCCCAGGCACGCCTGGCGGGTTGGAGGACACTGACATGGCCGGATTGCTCAAACGCCCCGATGCGCCCATCGCCTTCCGCAAGGGACCGATGCTCAAGGACCATTTCCAGGTGGCCTATGTCACCAACGACCTTGACCAGGCAACAGGGGTGTTCGGCGAGCGCTTCGGCATTACCCGGTACAGCTACCTCGACGGCGAGACGCCCGACGGCGGTTCCATCCGTGTCGCCTTCGCCTGGGTGGGCGGCACCATGTACGAGATCATCGACTGCAAGGAGCCCACCCCCGGCTTCTACACGTCTCGGTTGCCCAAGGACGAGTTCGCCATCCGCATGCACCACCTCGGCTACCTGCTGCACGACCGGGAAAGCTGGGACGCGGTGGAGCGCGAGATCGCCGAAAGCGGCACGCCGGTCGCCTTCCGCACGGTCAACCCGGGCTACATCGACGCAGTCTACATCGATGCGCCGGAACTCGGCCATTACCTGGAATACATTTATCCGCAGGAGGCTGGCATCCAGTTTTTCGAAGCCATTCCGGTGAATTGATGCTGCGAAGGCTCGCGGCCGAGCCGCTTGTGCATTTCCTGCTCGCCGGGCTCGCTTTCTTCGGGCTGGCCGAATGGCATCGGTCCGCGACCGACCGGCACCGCATCGTCATCGACCAGGCGAAGATCGAGGGGCTCAGGAACGCCTATGAGGCCGAATTCGGTTCGCCACCCAAGCCTGAGCTCCTGCCCCGCCTGATCGACGAATTTGTGCTGACCGAGGCCAAGTTCCGCGAAGGCCTGGCGCGCGGGATCGACCGCGACGATGAAATCGTCCGCCGCCGGGTGATCCAGAAGTTCGACTTCCTCGAAGAAGACATGGACGTTCCGGCCGAGCCGGGCGAGGCCGATCTGCGCGGCTGGTACGAGACGCACCGCAGCCGCTATGCCCTGCCGAACCGCGTCAGCTTCAGCCACATCTTCTTTGCCGCCGACGCCGGAGGCGACGCCGCTGCGCGTGCCCGGGCAGAAAAGGTGCGGCAACTTCTTTCCCCGGAGCGCACGAGAGCGCCGGAATTGGGCGATCATTTCCCCGACCTGGCAGATTTCAGCCAGTTCGGCCCCGAGGAAGCCAGGCGGCTGTTCGGTGACGGCGAACTGGCACAGCAGCTGTTCAAGGCGCCGATGGGGCTGTGGCAGGGGCCGTGGCGTTCGTCCTTCGGCTGGCATCTCGTGCGGGTCTCGCAAGTGGACCTCCAGGGCATGAAGCCGTTCGATGCGGTGCGCGACCAGGTCAAGACGGACTGGACAGGGGCAAGGCGCGAGGAACTGCGGCGCAGGCGCGATGCCGAGCTGCTGCGCAGTTACACGGTGGTACGCGAATGATCGTCCCTGGCATCGGGAGGATCCTGATCTTCCTCCTCACCCTGTTCCTTCCCGCCCTCGCCCATGCCCACGAGACGCGCCCCGCCTACCTCGAACTGGTCGAGCAGCGCCCCGGCCTCTGGCACATCACCTGGAAGCAGCCGGTCATGGGTGATCGGGCGGTGCGGCTCGAGCCCAGCCTGTCGAACGGCTGGCTGGCGCAAAAGCCCAGCGAGCAGGTGCTCACCCCCTCGATGTTCCTGCGCCGCTGGCAAGTGCATGCGCCCGCCTCCCGGCTCAATGGCGCGACGCTGCGCATCGCCGGGCTGGAGCACACCATCACAGACGTCCTCGTCCACGTCCGCAATGCCGAGGGCAAGGGCGGAGACACCGTGCTCCATGCCGCAAATTCTGAAGTTAAGTTCAACTTTAGTTCATGGCAAGCACTTGGCCTGCAATCCTATTTCCGCCTGGGAACCGAACACATCCTGGGCGGCATCGATCACCTGCTGTTCGTCGCCGGGCTGGTCATGCTGATCGGGTTCCGCTGGCGGCTGGCGGGAGTCATCACCAGTTTCACCCTCGCCCACTCGCTGACCCTGGCCGCCAGCACGCTTGGCTGGGTCCATGCGCCGGTGGCGGTGATCGAGGCGCTGGTGGCACTGTCTATCCTGTTCGTTACGCGCGAACTGCTGGTGGTAGGGGATAGCCTGACCCGCCGCCAGCCCTGGCTGGTCGCCTTCGCCTTCGGCCTGCTGCACGGCTTCGCCTTTGCCGGTGCCCTTGCCGAAACCGGCCTGCCGCAGGACAGCATCCCGCTGGCGCTGCTGCTGTTCAACCTGGGAGTCGAGGCAGGGCAATTGCTGTTCGTCGCGGTCCTTCTGCTCGGCCTGCTGGCATGGGAGCAGGTGGTAAGAGGCCGTCTGCCCGCCCCTGCGCTTTCTGCCGCCTCGAGGCTGGCGCCCTATGCCATCGGCTGTTACGCTGGATTGCTATTCGTCGAAAGAAGCGCAACGGCATTCGCCTGAACAGGGAGGAAGGGGTGAGTAAAGCAATAGCCCTGCTGGCCGGAGTGGCGGCAATCGCCGCGACCCAGGGCGCACTTTCGGCAACCGCGGCGCCGGAAAGCCGCCGTGCCTTCTTCGGCGAACTGCACCTCCACACCGGCTACAGCTTCGATGCCTATGCCCTGATGGGCAGCCGCGCCGAACCGGACAATGCCTGGCGCTTCGCCATGGGCGAGCCCGTCACCTACATGGGCCAGACCGTCCGGCGCTCGCGCCCGCTCGATTTCATGGCGCTGACCGACCACTCCGAATACCTCGGCGCATCGATGCGCGGCCTGCGCAGTCCGGATACGGCTTTTGCCAGGACCAGGGCCGGCCAGTTGATGCTGGCGGATCCGCTCGGCGCGGCGCTGGGAAAGCTGGTATCCGCGCTTTCCGGCGACGAGGACTCCCGCCGGGAAATGGCCGCGGTCGGCACCGACAGCTGGAACTACGAGCTCTCGCTCGTCGAGAAATACAACAGACCCGGGACCTTCACCACCTTCGCCGCCTACGAATGGACGTCGATGTGGGACGGCAGGAACATGCACCGCAACGTCATCTTCCGCGACAGGGCTCCGGAAGCGCCGTTTACGGCCGCGGACTCGAAGAACCCCGAGGACCTCTGGGCCTTTCTCGAAGCCCAGCGCTTCAAGGGTGTCGAGGGCCTCGCCATCCCGCACAATTCCAACGCCTCGGGCGGCTTCATGTTCGACTGGAACATGAGCAACGGCAGGCCGATCGACGCAGCCTATGCCTTCCACCGCGCGATGAACGAGCCGCTTGCCGAGCTGTTCCAGCACAAGGGTGCCTCTGAAACCTCGCCGCTGCTTTCCCCCGCCGACGAATTCGGCGACTTCGAGCGGGCAGAGGAGCTGCTGGGCAGCGGCGGAGCGAGCAAGGTCGATGGCAGCTTCGTGCGCCAGGCGCTGGGGCGCGGAATGGTCATCGAAAGCAAGGTGGGCGCCAATCCCTTCAAGCTGGGCTTCGTCGCGGCTTCCGACTTCCACAACGGCCTGTCCGATTCCATCGAGGGCGCCTACGCCGGAAATGGCGCAGCCAGCACCGATCCGCGCGTCAACCTGCCCGAGCTCGAACACGCCCGGAAGATCCTGACGCAGCAGCCGGGTTCCATGAAAGGCGCGATCGAGGAATTCGAGCGGCGGCGCCAGTCAGGCGGCATTCCCCAGCAGCAGGTGGGCCAGCTCAACTGGTCCGGCGCCGGGCTTACCGGAGTCTGGGCGGAAGAGAATACCCGCGCCTCGATCTATGCGGCACTGCGGCGCAAGGAAACCTTCGCCACCTCGGGCACGCAAATGCGGGTGCGCATGTTCGGCGGGTGGGATTTGCCGGATAACATGCGCAGCAGCGCCGAGTGGGTGCGCCTCGCCTATCGCACGGGTGTCCCGATGGGCGGCGACCTGCCGGCGCTGGGGGCAGGCCAGGGCGCGCCCTCGTTCGTGCTGGAAGCCGCCAAGGACCCGGCGGGCGCCAACCTCGACCGCATTCAGATCGTCAAGCTCTGGCTCGACGGCGGCAGCTACAAGGAAAAGGTGTTCGAGATCGCCTGGTCGAGCGAGCGCCGGCGCGATCCGAAGACGGGCAAGCTTCCAGCAGTGCGCAACACGGTCGATCTGAAGACCGCGACCTACACCAACTCCGTGGGGGCGACTGTACTGGCGGGTCAGTGGCGCGACCCTGAGTTCGATCCGGCCAAGCCCGCGGTCTATTACGCCCGGGTGCTGGAGATCCCCACCCCGCGCTGGACGACTCTGCTTGCAGCCGCCCGCCACTTGCCACTACCCAGGGGCGTCCCCGCCACGATCCAGGAGCGGGCAATCAGCTCGCCGATCTGGTATAACCCGCCGCATGGCAAGTAACGGAAACAGCATGGCAGTTCCCGCACGCAGAATCGGGGCGGAAAGCTCGGCGACGCGCGCCCTGATCCTGGAGGCGGCCGAGCAGGTAATGGTGGACGAAGGCTATGCGGCCACGTCCACCCGCCGTGTCGCCGCGCGGGCAGGCCTGAAGCCCAGCCTGGTGCATTACTATTTCCCGACAACCGACGATCTCCTGATCGCCGTCTATCGAAGGTCCGCCGAATGGGCGAACGCCGAACTGGAAAAGGCGCTGGCCGATCCCGAGCCCTTGCTGGCGCTTTGGCGCTACACCGCCAATACCACCCGCACGGCGCTGGTGCTGGAATTCATGGCCATGGCGACGCACCGCGAAGTGCTGCGCACGGCCATGTCGGAGCACTCCGGGCAATCCTATCATCTGCAGCTCGCCGTGATCGAACGCGCGCTGGGCGAACGTGCGAAGGAGGTGCCGCCGGGCGTGCTGGCGACGCTGATTGCCGCGCTGGGCCGCTCGCTTGTCATGGAAGGCGGGCTTGGCGTGAACGAAGGCCATGCGGAGGCGAACGCCTGGTTCGAGAACTGGCTGCGGGAGCTGGCCGGAAAGAGCAATGTCACCAGTGACTGACAGCCCTGTCGTCCTTCGCGAACTGAAGCCCCTGATCGGGGCCGAAGTCCGCGCCGGCAAGGACGAGCTGCTGGGCGGGCGCCACGCCGGCTTCCTGCGCGAACTGCTCGAGCAGCGCGGCGTCTTGCTGTTTCCGGAAGTGCATTTCACCGATGCCGAACTGATCGCATTTACCCGGACCCTCGGCCAATACACCCCCGACCATCCCGACGGCAGCGTCACCCGGATCCGCACGGACGCCGCGGGCGGGGCCTCCGCCCAATATACCAAGGCCTCGTTCTTCTGGCATTTTGACGGCTACATGAACGACGTGCCGATCCTTGGCTCGATTCTTTGCCCCAGGGTCCTGTCCGGCGAAGGGGGAGAAACCCACTTCTGCAACACCTACGCCGCCTGGGAAGAACTTCCCGAGGAGCGCAAGCGGCAGGTGGAGGGGTTGAAGGCCGTGCATGCCATGGCCGGCGCTCAGCTATCGGTGGAGCCGGAACCCGATTTTCGCACCTTCCAGCAATGGCTCAAGGTCAGGCGCAGCACTTTGCCTCTCGTCTGGAAGCACCGTTCGGGCCGCAAGTCGCTGGTGATCGGCAATACCGCCGTCGGCATCCCCGGCATGGACCCGCTCGACAGCCTGGAACTGCTCCACTGGCTGCGCGACTGGGCGACGCAGGAGCGCTTCGTCTATGAGCACCGCTGGTCGCATGGCGACTGCGTGATGTGGGACAACACCGGCACCCTCCACCGCGCGACGCCCTATGATGCGGAGAGCGGGCGGCTGATGGTGCGCACCAAGCTGGCGGGCGAGGAGCCGTTTGCGTGAGACAGAACTTCCCCCTTCCGGGGAGGTGCTAGTCCGCATTCTCCCGCCCGATGAATTCGAACTCCCGCTCGGCGTAGAGCCAGCGCCCGCCCCGCTTCACCAGCGTGTCGTGATAGAGGCCGGCGACCTTGTCGACCTTGTCGTCCTTGCGGAACATCAGTTGGCGACTGTAGCAGCGCGCGGCAGCCCGGTTGCCATCGACGTGGATCGCGGCGACCTCGGTGAAATAGGCCATGCGCCGCAGCGGAGCCCACAGGTTTGGCCAGCTTGCCTTCAGCGCCTCGATCCCGCGCATTTCCATGCCGTTGCCGCGCCAGACGCAGTCTTCGGTAAAGCAACCCAGCCAGGCGTCGAGATCGCACTGGAACATCGCGTCGGCATAGTCCGACATCAGCTCGCGGATCAGGATGCGGTCTTCCAGGGGGCCTGTGCTGGGCATGTCTACTCCTCGAAAAGCACTTCGTATGCGTGGTGGGTGTCGCAATATTCGCGCAACTCGCTGATGCCATTGCCGGAAAAGCGCAAGCGCCAGCAGTAGTTGTTGTTGTAGCTCTTGCCCTTGAGCGACACAGCGTTGGAATGACCGAACACCGCCATCCAGTCGCCATCGAGCACGAAAAGCTCGATGGTGAAATGCATGCCGTCGCGGGTGATCTGCTTCGACACCGGCACGCCGTACGCCAGGTAATTGTCATGATCGAGTGTGGCGGAAGTCTCGATCCCGTCGGCCGACCAGCTTTCCGCCTTCTGCATGAAGCGGAAGGTGAAGTCCGGGTTGATCACGGCGGCCACGCCCTCCACATCGCCTCCCGCAGAGGCATGCAGCAGCCTTGCCGCCATGTCTTTCTTTTCCTCGTCGGTCATTTGCCTCTCCCGGAAGCGAAACTGCGTTCCTATCTGTAGCCTGTCAATCGGGGCGCCGCTTGACCGCACCGCCCCTGCGCTGTACAAGTGTTCAGCATAACGATGGGGAGAATTAGGCGATGGCGACGGCCGCCAAGCTCAAGCTCATGTCCGAGGAAATCAAGCCGAAGATCGGCAGTCACGTGCTCAACAGCAAGGCGGAGCTGCTCGACGGCGCGCTGGGCGCGGACATCATGGACCTGCTCGAACAGCGCGGTGTCCTGGTGTTCCCCGAAGTGCACATGAACGACGAGGAGCACATCGCCTTCACCCGGACCCTCGGCACTTTCGCCAAGGAACTGCGCGGCGGCGACATCTACAAGATCACGCTGGACGAAGGGCAGAACCAGACCGCTGAATACCTCAAGGGCGCCTTCTTCTGGCATTTCGACGGGTTCTCCTCGCCAATGCCGATTCGCGCCAGCCTGCTTGCCTCGAAGGTGTTGTCCCCCCCGGGCACGGGCGACACCGATTTCTGCAATACCTACGCCGCCTACGAGGCCCTGTCCGACGAGGATAAGGCGGCGATCGCCGACCTGCGCGTCACCCACTGCCTCGCCTCGACCCAGCTCGACGTGACCCCCGAGCCAAGCTACGAGAAATGGCTGGAATGGCAGAACATGGGGCGCAAGGAGCTTCCCTTGGTCTGGACCCACAAGTCCGGCCGAAAGAGCCTGGTGATCGGCAATTCAGCCCATCATGTCATTGGCATGGAGCCGCTGGAGAGCAAGGGCCTGCTGATCCGCCTGCGCGATTGGGCCACCCGGCCCGAGTTCAGCTATCGCCACACCTGGAAGGTCGGCGACCTCGTGATGTGGGACAACACCGGCACCCTCCACCGCGCCACCGAGTATCCCCTGGATTGCGGCCGCATGCTGCACCGGACGAAGCTTGAGGGCGACGAGCCGATCGTCTGACCTAACTGTCAATTTTCAGGAGTTAAAAACCATGGCGACTGCCGCCAAGCTCAAGCTCGTATCCGAACTGGTCAAGCCGAACATCGGCAGCCGCGTGCTCAACTCCAAGGAAGAGCTGCTGTCCGGCGAAATGGCGGGCGATATCCGCGAACTGCTGGAAGCCCGCGGCGTGCTCGTCTTCCCCAAGGTCAATTTCACCGACGCCGAACAGGTCGCCTTCACCAAGACCCTCGGCAATTTCGCCCCCGAGGGCGACTATGGCGAGAACGTCCACAACATCACGCTCGACCCGAAGCTCACCTCCAGCGCCGAGTACCTCAAGGGCTCGCTCTACTGGCACCTCGACGGCACGCGCAACACCGTGCCGGTGCTCGCTTCGCTGCTCTCGTGCAGGGTGCCTTCGCCCAAGGGCACCGGCAACACCGGCTTCGCCAACACCTACGCCGCCTATGAAGCCTTGCCCGAGGAGGAAAAGGCGCGGATCGAGGAAATGCGGGTGATGCATGGCCCCTGGGCCAGCCTGTTCTACTATGAGCCGGAGCCGAGCCTCGCCAAGCTCAAGGGCTATCTCGGCAGTGGCGAGGCAAACCTGCCCCTGGTCTGGAAGCACCGCTCGGGCCGCAAGAGCCTGGTCCTGGGCTGCACCGCGCATAGAATCCTCGACCTCGACCCGGTGGAAAGCACCCTCACCCTCCATGGCCTGCGCGATTTCGCCACCGGCGAGGACTTCACCTACAGCCACGAATGGGAAGTTGGCGACTGCGTCATGTGGGACAACACCGGCACGCTCCACCGCGCCGAGTGGTACGACCCGGCGAGCGGCCGGCTGATGGTGCGCACCAAGCTGGAAGGCGAGGAGCCTTTCGAGTAAGTTCCGGCAAATTCAGTTGGGAGATTCGATCATGGCAACCGCAGCCGCCGTCAAATGGGAAGTAACCGATGCCGCGCCGAAGATCGGCAGCCTCGTCCATACCGACAAGGAAACCTTGCTTTCCGGAGCCAAGGCCGAGGAAATCCGCGAACTGATGGAGCGCCGCGGCGTGCTGGTCTTCCCCGAGATCAACATGACCGATGAAGAGCAGATTGCCTTCACCCACACCATCGGCACTTTCGCGCATGAAGCGAGCGAAGCGCGCGGCCGATCGGTCGGCGGTGGCGATTTCGTCTATCCGATCACCATGGACCCCACGGTCAATCCGCACGCGGACTACCTCAAGGGCGCCTTCTTCTGGCACCTCGACGGCACAATGTCGCAGGTGCCGATCCGCGCCTCGATCATGTCGAGCCGCAAGCTCTCGCCGGTCGGCGGGGAGACCGAGTTCTGCAACACCTACGCCGCCTGGGACGATTTGCCCGAGGATGAAAAGGCGAAGCTGGAAGGCCTGCAGGTAGTCCATTCGATGTGGCGCTCGCAGCTCTATCATGAGCCCGAGCCGAGCTATGCCCGGCTGCAAGAGTGGAAGGCCGTCGGGCAGAATACGCTGCCACTGGTGTGGAAGCACAAGTCTGGCCGAAAGAGCCTCGTCCTCGGCAACACCGCGATGCAGGTTGTCGGCATGGACTGGACCGAGAGCGAAGACTTGCTCATCCGCCTGCGCGACTGGGCGACGAGCCCGCAGTTCGTCTATCAGCACAAGTGGAAGCTGGGCGACATGGTGGTCTGGGACAACACCGGCACCATGCACCGCGCCATGCCCTATGATCACAAGAGCGGCCGCCTGATGCACCGCACCAAGCTGCAGGGCGAAGAAGCCTTCGCCTGAAATGTTTTCGGTAGCGCTAGCCGCGGACTAGGCGTCCGCGGCAGCCGCCAGCAAGGCTCGCTCCGCCGCCGCCTTCTCGCGCACCGCTTCGGTTGCCTGAAGCTTCTCGGCCATGCCGAGCCAGGCTGCCTCTGATCGCAGGAACCGTTCCCGCACGTTGGCGAGGTCCGCCGCGGCGGCATCGCGCGCGCATTCGGCGGCTCGGGCGAGGAAAAAATCGCTATTGGCGCTCATCGGCTTGCTCCTCGGAAAATCGAATGCGAAGCCATGCCGGCAGGCGAACCCTTCGGCCCGCCTGCCAGCCATGCTTATCCGGGCGGACGCGATGGTCCGGCCCTGGCGAGGCCTCAGGCAGCCTGGAGATTGACCGCGGACTGCTTGCCGCGACGGTCTGTCTCGATATCGTAGCTGACCTTCTGGTCCTTGTTGAGCGTGTGCATTCCGGCGGCCTGGACGGCGCTGATGTGCACGAAGCTGTCATCGCCGCCGTTATCGGGGACGATAAAGCCGTAGCCTTTGTCTGTATTGAAGAATTTTACGATTCCGACCGGCATGATGTAATCCTTTCCGGCAATAGGGTATCCATCCGGCAACGTGCCGGTGGAGCTGGGTAGCGTGAAAGGGAACATGGGGGCCGAAGCCAGAAGTCCCGTCGCAGGCGACGATAGCCCGCACAACATAGGCGCAATGCCTGGAATAGCAACCACTGCCTCAAGCAACAGCCGCATTCCCGCGCCGCTTCACCCCGTGCGGAGCTCTTCCGCCAGCATGCGGAATTCCTCGCCGCGCGGGCTGTTTTTACGCCAGACCAACGCGATCTCGCGGTTGGCATTGGGAGCCTTCAGCGGCCTTGCGACAACGTTGGTGCCGTTCAAAATCCCCGCATCGAGGGCCATTTCCGGCAGCATTGTTAGGCCAAGCCCGTTGTCAACCATCTGCACCAGCGTATGCAGGCTCGTGCCGATCATGGTCGCGCTGGCGCGCAGTTCCGGGCGATTGCAGGCAGCCAGCGCCTGGTCCTTGAGGCAGTGGCCATCTTCCAGCAGCAGCAGCCGATTCTCGTCGATCAGGCTGGGCGGCACCTCGTCGGGCGGATTGCGCGGATCGTCCTGGGGGAAGGCGACGAAGAAGGCGTCGAGCTCGATCGTCTCCCTCTCCACTTCCCCCGTGGCATAGGGCAGCGCCAGCAGCACGCAATCGGCCCGGCCGTGGTGGAGCGATTCCATGGCCTGGGCGCTGGTCTCCTCGCGCAGGAACAGCTTGAGCGCAGGGCGTTCGCGCCGCAGTCGCGGCAGCATGCGCGGGAGCAAGAAGGGCGCGATGGTGGGGATCACGCTCATCCGCACTTCGCCCGAGAGTGGCTGACCGCTCGACTGGACGATATCGGAAAGCTCCTCCGCCTCGCGCAGGATACGGTGCGCCTTGGCAACCACCGCATTGCCCAGCGGAGTGAACCGCACGGCGCGCTTGGTGCGCTCGACCAGAGTCACGCCCAGCAAGGTCTCAAGGTCGCGCAGGCCCGCCGACAGCGTCGATTGCGAGACGAAGCAGGCCTCCGCCGCCCGGCCGAAATGGCCGTGCTCGTGAAGGGCCACGAGGTATTGCAACTGCTTGAGCGTGGGGTGGTAGACAGTCATCGCCGCTGCCTATCGCATGCTCGCCCGCTCGCGCCAAGCCGGACGCAGAAGCGCCGCGTCTTCGCGGAAAGACGCGGCGCAAACTGCACTTCAGCAGCGGATCAGATTTCGAGGTTGAACAGCTTCACCGCATTGCCTTCGAGGATTTGCTTGCGCCGCTCGAAGCTGTGGCCGCCGACCGATTCCGCCAGCCGTTCCTGAATGCCTGGATAAAGCGAGGTCGGGTGCGGGAAGTCGGTGATGAACAGCACGCGGTCAAAGCCGATTTCCTCCAGCATGTGCGCCGGCGCATACTGCTCGAACCAGAACGAGACACAGAAGTTCTTGGCGAAGTATTCCTTCGGCCGGCGCTTGAGGCCGTTCTGCTCCATGGTGCGGAATTCGTCGAACTGGTGCTCCATCATCTCGAGCATGAAGGGGACCCAGCCGATGCCGCTTTCGATCAGGGCGACCTTGAGGTCCTCGTACTTGTCGAGAATGCCCGAGACCATGAAGTTGGCCATGGTCGCCGAGGTACCGATTGTGGTGAGCAGCGCGTTGACCGGCAGCTTCTGGCTGAACTCCTCATTATCCCAGATCGCCGAGCCCGTATCGAGCGCGGTGTTGATGTGGAAGGTGATCGGCGTGCCGGTGGAGTTGCACAGGTCGAAGAACGGCTCCCAGAAGGGCGAGCACTTGTGATCGGGGCCGAGATAGCCCTGCACCAGCCGCTCGGGCCGATCGGGCAGGGCAAAGCCCTTGATGCCCATGTCGATGCAGCGCTTGGCCTCTGCATAGAGCAGATCCTTGTCCCAATAGGGCAGAGTGGCGAGGCAATTGATCCGTCCCCCGCTTTCGACCATGCGCTCCTTGCAGGCATCGTTGAAGATCCGGATGATGGTCATCGCGAGCTCGACATCGCCGAGCGCCAGCAGCGAACCGGCCTGGGTGACGCCGCCGTTCTGGAAGCCGATCTGCGCCGCGACGCCGATCTTGTCCATTTCCTCCAGCCGCGGCTTCACCCTGTAGGAACCGGGATGAATCTCGTCATAGGTGGAATAGGACAGCCGACCGAGGAGTTTGTTGCGCTCCCGCGAGATGACGTTGCCGCCCAGCGTGCCGAAGTCGCGGTCGCCGATGTACCAGTGGTCGATGCCATCCACATTGACCACGCGCGGCATCTTGCCCTTCATGCTGGCGGGCACATTGCGCTCGAACATGTCCGGCGGCTCGGTGAAATGGGTGTCGCAGTCGACGATCTTGATGCCGTTGAACAGCGGGTGGGTGCCGTGCTGGAATGTCGAGTGGTCGATTTGCCGCTCGAACCCGCCCGGCGTGTATCCTTCCTTCAGCCAGTAGAACTTCGCATCGTCCGCCCGCGCCTTGTCGCTCAGGAGGGTGTCCGTACCTTCCGCCATGATCCTTCTCCCTTGTGGATTCGCGAAGGATCGCGCGGAGGGTTTGGGGGGTCGTTGATCTGGATCAAGGCACCTTTAGTTACCCTCATGCGGTGGGAATTAGTTGATGAAGTACATGTGCGGGGCGCTATGAAAGTAGTTTATTATCTGTTCTTGACGCGCGGGCAACCTTCTCTGGCCTTTATGGCAGCATAATTCGCAGAACATATGGGCAAATTAGCGTTGCGGTCAGCATAGCTGTTGACGGGGCAAGCGGCTTGCAATGCCCTGCCAAGTTGATACCTTCGGACATTACGGTCGAACCGCGCATTTTTTCCAGGTTAGATATCCAGGAGTGTCCGTTATGCCCCTGACACGGCGGGAGACTTTGACTGCATCCGCCGCACTTCCGATTGCAGGCGTGGCCGCCACGACCAACACGACAGCAGCTTCCGAAGGTCAGGCAACCGAAAGCTATGGCTACATAGATTTTCGCATTCGTCCGCCTTTCCGTTCCTTCCGGCAATCGTCAGGCGGACCGACGGATTTATCGGATGACCGGCTAATGGCCGGCTTCCTCGCCGAAATGGCCGAGGCAAAGATTGAACTGGGCGTCGCAGTGGGGCGGACGACACCGAACAAAACGGTGTTGAACGAGGACATAGCCGCCCTGATCCGCCACTATCCTGGAAAGTTCGCCGGATATGGATCAGTAGACGTTCGTGACCCGGCGCGTGCCGTCTCCGAAGTTAAGCATTGTGCTGATTTAGGCCTTCGCGGCATCGCTTTCGATAATCCTTGGTCAAATCCACCGCTATACAATGACGATAAAACACTGATGCCAATATACGAAGCATGTGCCAAGAACAATCTAGTCATCGCCATTAACGCAAGTGGCGCCATCGGCTCGGACATTTCCTATACCAATCCTGTGCATATTCAGAGGGTGGCCTTGGCCTATCCGAAGCACCCGGTGCTTGTAACGCATGGTGGATGGCCATTCGTGAATGAAATGATCGCCATTACGTTGTATGGATTGATGATGCAGAATGCGAACATCTATTTTCAGATCGACTACGCACTGATGGCCGACAAACCGCTTCCCGGCGCATCGGGTTATATCGATGCGATCAATATCAGCGGTTTGGAAAATACTCCCCCAGTATACAAAAAGGCCATATTCGGGAGCAGCTTTCCTGCAATCGGAGTAAAATTGGCTGTCGCGCGATTCAATCGCCTTAACTTCAACCACCCTGACGCGCGACGCAGCGTTGGGCGGGACAACGCACTCGATCTTCTCAACTTCAAATCTTCGTAAAGGCGCAAAATAACGGTCCGACGTCCGTATTTATAAATTATTTGTATTTTATAAAATTTCCTTAATACTCAACCCCCGTAGATGCGACACCCATTCACCTGGAATGCAGCGGGGGACACAAAATGTCCGATTCTTTGGGAGCTCAATGCCCCGCCCCCTACTCCGCCGCCTCACCAAGCTCCCCGTTCCCCCGCATCTCCTCATGCATGTCATCGACATGCTGCATCTTCAGCTTGCCATTCAGCACGGCAAAGGCCAGCTTGCCTTCCACCAGGTCCAGCGCGTCGTGGCCGAAGGTCTCGTAGCGCCAGCCCTCCAGGATCGGTAGGTTCTTGCGCACGCCCGCCGCCAGCATCTCCAGTTCCTCGCTGCGCGCGATCAGCCGCGCCGCCACATCGATCTCGCGGCAGCGGATTTTCAGCAGCAGCTTGAGCAGGTCCGCCACCAGCGCGCCTTCCTTGCCCAGCGGCGCGCCCTTGGGGGTGCGCGGGGGCAGTTCGTCGTCGGACAGCGGCATGGCGCCTTCCAGCGTCGCCATCAGGCGGCGGCCGATGTCGTTGTCCTTCCAGCCAGCCGAAAGCCCGCGCACCTTGGCGAGGTCCGCCTGCTGCCTGGGCGGGTGGCTGGCGATGTCGGCCAGGGTCTCGTCGCGGGCGATGCGGCCGCGCGGGATATTCTTGTCCTGCGCTTCCAGCTCACGCCATTCGGCGATGGCCTTGAGCCTGCCCAGCACGCCGGGGTTGCGCCCCGCCGCCTTGATCCGCAGCCAGGCGCGCTTGGGATCGTTGCGGTAGTTTTCCGGATCGGCGAGCTTTTCCATCTCGATGTCGAGCCAGTGCCCGCGCCCGGTCTTGCGCAGCCGGTTGAGGATCTTGGGAAAGATCTTGGCGAGATGGGTGACGTCGCCGATGGCATATTCGATCTGCCGCTCGGTGAGGGGCCGGCGCGACCAATCGGTAAACCGCGCGCCCTTGTCGATCTGCAGGCCGAGCCAGCTTTCCACGAGGTTGGAATAGCCGATCTGCTCCGACTGGCTGATCGCCATCATCGCGATCTGCGTATCGAAGATCGGGTGCGGCGTGCGGCCGGTGTAGTTGAAGATGATCTCCACGTCCTGCCCGCCGGCATGGAAGACCTTGAGCACGTCCTCGTTGTCGGTCAGCAGGTCCAGCAATGGCGACAGGTCGATGTTCGGCGCCATCGGATCGATCGCCGCAGCCTCCTCGACATCGGCGATCTGGATCAGGCACAGCTCCGGCCAATAGGTGTTCTCGCGCATGAATTCGGTATCGACCGTCACGAAGTCGGACCGGGAGAGGCGGGAGCAGAGGTCGGCCAGCGCGTCGCTGGTGGTAATCAGCGGATGGATCTTCATCGGATCGCTTCATTATCGGGGCCCGTGCGGGGCCTTATGGGTGAGGCCATGCGGGGCCCTTTGGTCAGGCCCGTGCGGGCCAGCGGCTTGACAAAAGAGCAGCCATCGCCTGTTAGCCGCCCCTGCCCTCCCTTGCCGCATTGCAGCGCGATTGGAAAGACAAGATGCACCCCTACCGCTCACACACCTGCGGAGAACTCAATGCCGCATCCGTTGGCGAGACCGTCCGCCTGTCCGGCTGGGTTCACCGCAAGCGCGACCATGGCGGCGTGCTGTTCGTCGACCTGCGCGACCACTATGGCCTGACGCAGATCGTTGCCGACGCGGATTCGCCCGCCCTGCCCCTGCTGGAAGGGCTGCGGCTGGAGAGCGTCGTCACCATCGACGGCGTGGTCAAGGCGCGCGACGGGGCGACGGTGAACCCGAACCTGGCGACCGGCGAGATCGAGGTCTTCGCCCGCGAGGGCACGGTGCTCAGCCGCGCCGAGGAGCTGCCGATGCCGGTCGCCGGCGAGCAGGAATATCCCGAGGACATCCGCCTCAAGTTCCGCTTCCTCGACCTGCGCCGTGAGACGCTGCATGCCAACATCATGACGCGCACCGCGGTGATCCGCGAAACGCGCCGCCGCATGGAGGAGATCGGCTTCACCGAGTTCTCCACCCCGATCCTCACCGCCAGCTCGCCCGAGGGCGCGCGCGACTTCCTGGTGCCGAGCCGTATCCACGAGGGCAAGTTCTTCGCTCTCCCGCAGGCGCCGCAGCAGTTCAAGCAGCTGCTGATGGTCG
>CAZVWP010000042.1:0-32030 GCA_964630805.1 uncultured Novosphingobium sp.
TCTTCAGCGGGTCAGGCTTGCCGTCGACGCCTTCCGGAGTGACGTAGATGAGGCCCATCTGCACCGGGGCGAGCGGGTTTGCCAGGGTGTCGCTGGTGCTGCCGGAATAGCGGTCCTTGCCCAGCCAGTCCTTTTCGGCGCCCCAGTAGATGTCCTTTTCCGGGTGCCAGACGTCCTCGCGGCCGAAGGCGAAGCCGAAGGTCTTGAGGCCCATGGTCTGATAGGCGACAGTGCCGGCCAGTATCATCAGGTCGGCCCAGCTGATCGAGTTGCCGTATTTCTTCTTGATCGGCCAAAGCAGCCGCCGCGCCTTGTCGAGGCTGGCGTTGTCGGGCCAGGAATTGAGCGGGGAAAAGCGCTGGCTGCCGGAACCGGCGCCGCCGCGGCCGTCGGCGATGCGGTAGCTGCCCGCCGAGTGCCAGGCCATGCGGATCATCAGGCCGCCGTAGTGGCCCCAGTCTGCCGGCCACCATTCCTGGCTGTCGGTCATCAGGGAGCGTACGTCGGCCTTGAGCGCTTCGACATCGAGGCTCTTCAGCGCCTCGCGGTAGCTGAAGCCAGGGTCCATCGGATCGGTCTTGCGGTCGTGCTGGTGGAGGATGTCGAGGTTGAGGGCATTTGGCCACCAGTGCGAGCTGGAGGCGCTGGCGGCAGTCATTGCTCCGTGCATGACCGGGCATTTGCTGATCGCATTCATGGCAGTCTCCTTGCATCGGCCGGCTGGGTCAAAGGGGGCTTTCCTGACCGGCGCTGTTGATGGAAACTGGATATAGGTACGGGATAAATCGGTCAAAGCGATTATAGTGCGTTTTATGATCGCTTTGTCCGATTATGTGGCTCGCGACTTGCCCCATGCCGAACTCGGCCCTAAAGCGCGGCTTCTTCTATTTTTCGGGGCAAAAATGGCCGATTATCCGCGTAGCTCGAAACTCATGGCCCGCGGCACGGCCTTCCTGGGCTCCGAATATGCCATCTTGTGCGGCGCGATGTCGTGGGTGTCGGAGCGCAACCTGGTCTCCGCGATCAGCAATGCCGGCGGTTTCGGCGTGATCGCCTGCGGGGCGATGACGCCCGAATTGCTCGATGCGGAAGTGGCCGGGACCAAGGCCCTGGCCAGGAAGCCTTTCGGGGTGAATCTCATCACCATGCATCCGCAACTGTTCGACCTGATCGAGGTCTGCGCCAGGCACCAGGTTGGCCATGTCGTGCTGGCCGGCGGCATACCGCCCAAGGGCTCGGTCGAGGCGATCAAGGCAAGCGGCGCGAAGGTGATCTGCTTTGCGCCGACGCTGGCGCTTGCCAAGAAGCTGCTGCGCTCGGGCGCAGACGCGCTGGTGATCGAGGGCATGGAGGCCGGCGGCCATATCGGGCCCGTCTCCACCTCCGTGCTGGCTCAGGAAATCCTGCCCGAGCTGGCGGCGGACAACCTCGTCTTCGTCGCGGGCGGCATCGGCAATGGCGGGATGATGGCCGCCTATCTCGAAATGGGGGCCTGCGGCGTCCAGCTCGGCACGCGCTTTGCCTGCGCAGCGGAATCGATCGCCCACCCGGACTTCAAGAAGGCCTTCTTCCGCGCCTCGGCCCGCGACGCGGTCGCCTCGGTCCAGGTAGACCCGCGCCTGCCGGTGATCCCGGTGCGCGCGCTCAAGAACAAGGGCACCGAGGAATTCACCGCCAAGCAGATCGAAGTCGCCAAGAAGCTCGACGCCGGCGAAGTCGACATGGGCGAGGCGCAATTGCAGATCGAGCACTTCTGGGCGGGCGCCCTGCGCCGCGCGGTGATCGATGGCGATGTCGATAGCGGGTCGGTCATGGCCGGGCAGTCGGTCGGCATGGTGACCAGGGAAGAACCCGCCGCCGAGATCATCGCGACGCTGATGGCCGAATGCGAAACGGCATTGGACAGGCGCTGAGCCCATGTCCGACGTCCAGATCCTGACGCTTTCGTGCCGCGACCGGCCGGGCATTACCGCCCGGGTCACCACCTTCCTGTTCGAGAAGGGCGGCAACGTCATCGAGGCTCAACAGTTCAACGACCTGGAGGACGGCGACTTCTTCATGCGCGTCGCCTTCGATCCCGGCCCGGCCGACCCCGAGGCGCTGCGCAGCGCATTCGGGCCGCTCGCCGCTGAGTTCGGCATGCGCTGGAACCTCAGGAGCCGCGACAAGCCGCGCAAGGTCCTGCTGATGGTTTCCAAGTTCGACCACTGCCTCGCCGACCTGCTATACCGCTCTCGGATCGGCGAATTGGCGATGGAAGTGGTGGCGATCGTCTGCAACCACCCCGTCGAGGTGCTGAGCAGCGTCAACCTGCGCGACATTCCGTTCCACTACCTGCCGGTAACCAAGGAGACCAAGACCGATCAGGAAGCCAAGCTGCGCCAGATCGTCACCGAGAGCGGCGCGGAGTTGGTGGTGCTCGCCCGCTACATGCAGATCCTCTCGGACGAGATGTCAGCCTGGCTTTCGGGCCGGTGCATCAACATCCACCACTCGTTCCTGCCCGGCTTCAAGGGCGCCAAGCCTTATCACCAGGCGCACGCGCGCGGGGTGAAGATGATAGGCGCGACCGCCCACTACGTGACGGCGGACCTCGACGAGGGGCCGATTATCCATCAGGATGTGGAAGCGATCACTCATGCCGACTCGCCCGAGGATCTTGTCCGCAAGGGCAGGGACATCGAGCGGCGGGTCCTGGCGGAGGCGGTACGGCTGCACCTGGAAGACCGGGTGCTGTTGAATGGTAGCAGGACGGTGGTGTTCCGAAGTTAGGGTTACTGCCCGGGAGAGAGAACATGCAGGTAAACGGCGTCAACCACATCAACCTCGTCACGGGCGATCTCGACGCGACCATCGCCTTCTACGAGAGCCTGCTGGAGATGAAGGCGCAGCCGATCCCGGTGGCGCCTGCGGGGTTTGGCGGCCGTTGGATCTGCGACGCGCAGAACAATCCGATCATTCATGTCCAGGCCCACAACCCGGAGCGCCACGGCAAGCTCAAGACTGGCCTCAACGGCGCGCTTGACCATGTCGCCTTCACCTGCACTGGCTTTGACGCAACCAAGGCGAAGTGCGAGGAACTGGGCATCGAATACCGCGTCAACGACCGGCAGTTCGGCGATCTGCGACAGGTCTTCGTCACCGATCCCAACGGCATTTCGCTCGAGCTGAACTACCCCGGCGACTGATCGCGCTAGCCTCCGGGAGAGGGTTCATGGGCATATTGCAGGGCAAGGTCGCCCTTGTAACCGGTGGCGGGCAGGGCCTCGGCTACGACATGGCGCATGCCTTCGCCGACGAGGGCGCGAACCTCGTGCTTACGGGGCGGGTGCAGGAAAAGCTCGACACCAGGGCCGGGACGCTGCGGGCGCTGGGAGTGGAAGTGTTGACGGTGGCAGGCGACGTCCGCTTCCGCTCCACGGCGCAGGAGGCCGTGGCGCGCGCACTGGATCGGTTCGGCCGGCTCGACATTCTCGTCAACAATGCCCAGACGCTGAGCTTGCCGGTTCCCTTGGTCGAACAGGACGACGAGCATATGGAATCGCTCATCCGTTCTGGCCTGTTTGGCACCATGTACTTCATGCAAGCCGCCTATCCCGCGCTGGTGAAACAGGGCGGGGCGATCATCAACATGGGTTCGGGGCAGGGCACCATCGGCGGAGCGGGCACGGCTTCCTATGCCGCCGCCAAGGAGGGCATTCGGGCAGTCTCCAAGGTAGCTGCGCGCGAATGGGGCAGACAGGGGATCCGGGTCAACACCATCTGCCCCGGCGCCTGGAGCGACAGCATGGAGGCCTGGGCCGAGGAGCGGCCAGAGGAAATGGCCATGTTCACCGCCCAGACCTCGTTCGGCCGCTTCGCCGACGGTTATCGCGACGTCGGGCGGCTGGCGGTGTTCCTCGCCGGGCCGGACTGCTTCATGACCGGCCAGACCTTTCACATCGATGGCGGAAACCTGATGCCCTAGCGGACTGCCGCCGCGATCAGCGCGTCGGCCAAGGCCTCCGTCGCCGAGAAGAACGGGCTGTGATCGGCTTCCAGTGTCACGGTCCGGGTTCCGGGCGACAGTTCCAGCATTCTCCGCTGGTATTCTATCGGCACGGTCCGGTCGTGAAGGCATTCGATGTAGGTTCTCGGCACCGAGCCCCAGCGCTTCGGGGTGACGCTGGGTGGAGTTGAAAGCGGTCCGGTTGGTTCCGCCACCAGCCGTTTCATGGCCGCCTCGACGAGGTGTGGCGGCGAGAGCTGGGCAAAGAATTGCCCCGCATGCGCCGGATCGATCATCATCCCGCCTCCCGGGGCAGTGACCGTGTATTGCCGCATCTCCTCGCCGGCCGGCAGGATTTGCGGCAGCATGTCGGGCTGTAGGCCGGCGGGCAGCATCAGCGCGCAGATATAGACCAGCGCATCCATCGCGCCCGGATCGGCCTCGGCCGCGGCGCTGAGGTTCAGGCCGCCCCGGCTGTGGCCTGCCAGTACCAGCGGCGCATCGCCGATCTGCGCGCGCAGGACCTTGAGATGGCCGAGCGCGAAGCTGGTCCAGTCGTCGAGCGTAACCGACGCCAGCGTTTCCGCATCGCCCCCCATTCCGGGAAGGTCCGGGGCAACGACCGTGTGGCCCTTGGCGCGAAGTATGTCCGCTACCGGATCGAAGCACCAGCCGCCGTGCATAGCGCCGTGGATGAGGAGAAAGCCGGCCATGGCGCCTACCTTATCGCCAGAGTGCCGAGAATGCCGCCGTCCACCGCCAGTTCCTGCGCGGTGACATGGCTGGCGTCGTCGGACAGCAGGAAGGCCGCCACTGCAGCCGCTTCCTTCGGTGAGCCAATCCGGCCTTGCGGCGTTGTCGCCACCATCGCGCCCACCGCCTCCGGAGGCGCGCCGTTCATCATCGGCGTGTCGATGAAGCCTGGGTGGATGGCGTTGCAGCGCACGCCGCTGGGAGCGACTTCCATCGCCACGGTGCGGGCGAGTCCCAGTGTCCCGTGCTTGGAGACGCAATAGCCCATGTTTCCGGCCATGCCGCGTACGGCGCCCAGCGTACCGGTCAACAGTATGGCCCCCTTGCCGCGCTCGACCATCGCCGGCAGCACGTGCCGCAGCGCCCAGAAAGGCGACCAGACGTTGACCCGCAGGCACTCCTCGAAACTCTCGTCGGTGTAGTCGCTGGTCAGTGCGAAATCGCCCTGGGCCGCTGCGTTGAGGAACAGCCCGTCGATCGGGCCATTGTGGGCAATCGCCGCGTCCAGTGCCGACAGCAGCTCGCCCTTGAGGCCGATGTCGCAGGGGATGGGAAATGCCATCGGGCCGATCGCCTTGGCTGCCTCCTGCAGCACGTCCGCCCGGCGCGCCAGGAGCGTCACCTTGCCGCCCAGCTTGACGATCCGCTCCGCCGTAGCTCGGCCGATGCCGGTGGAGCCGCCGGTGATGACGACGTGCTGTCCGGTGAAATCCACTATTCCTCTCCCTTGCGTATGAATTCCGCCCATACGGCAGCGCGTGGGTCGTCGCCGGCCTCGGGCGACCATTGGCGCTCCAGCAGCGCGCGGGCCTGTTGCTTGTCCATGCCCCTATCGCGGTTGTAGCGATAGAAGAAAGCGGAAACGCGCCAGTTCATGATGCAATGGACATGGACGGGTTCGCCATCGGCTTCATAGGCCGCGCGGAACGCTTGGTATTGGCTGTCTTCCGGCGAATCGAACGGCACCGGGATGTGGGTGTAGCGCAGGCCCGCCTCGGCCATGCGTTCGGCCTCACCGGCAAGGGCGCCGGGGGAGTCCTTCAGCGCAAGGTTGATGACATGGCGTACACCCAGTGCGGCGAGCGCCGGAACATCCTCGGCGGTCAGTCTTCCGGAGGTGGTGGTGCGGGAATCGAGCCTTTGCCAGCAGGCGATATGTTCGGGATCGCTCGGCACGGCAGGCTCCTTTCCTCTCGGCCCCGACGTGATATCCTCGCCGTCGTGAGAGGCAATGGAGTTTGCCGAGATGTGCGACGAATTCACCTCCAGGGCCGAAGACGAGGCGCTGGCGCAGCGCGGCCTTTCACGCCGGCAGTTCGCCGCCATGGGCGCCGTCGCGACGTTGGTGGCCTGTTCGGGCGAGGGCAAGGGCTCTTCCCGGCGGCTGGTCGAGACCACGGTGCGGGTGACGACGCCCGATGGCACCGCCGATGCCTTCTTCGTCCACCCGGCGCGCGGGCGCTATCCCGGCGTGATCCTCTGGCCGGACATCGGTGGCTTGCGCGATGCCTTCAAGGTCATCGCGCGGCGGCTGGCGGAGGCCGGCTATGCCGTGCTGGCGGTGAATCATTACTACCGCTCCGCGCCCGCCCCGATCCTGTCGAGCTTCGCCGAATTTCGCACGCCGGAAGGGCAGGTGAAGCTGCGCCCGATGATCGCGGCGCTTTCCAACGAGGGCACCATGCGCGATGCGGGTGCATTCGCCGCTTTCCTCGATGCCCAGCCGGCAGTTAACCGGGACCGCAAGATCGGGGTGCAAGGCTATTGCCAGACCGGCGGCTTCGCCGTGCGCTCGGCCGCCGCCGTGCCGGACCGGATCGGCGCGGTGGCTTCGTTCCATGGCGCGGGGCTTGTCGGGACGGCTCCCGACAGCCCCAGCCAGCTGTTCGCCCGGACAAGGGCCTCCTACCTCATCGCCATCGGCCGCAACGACGATGCGAAGGCGCCGGGCGACAAGGACGCGCTGCGGCAGGCCGCCGATGCCGCGCATCGCCCCGCGGAAATCGAAGTCTATCCCGCCGACCATGGCTGGTGCGTGCCCGACAGCCCGGTCTACGATGCGGCGCAAGGCGACCGGGCCTTCGCGCGCCTGCTCGCGCTTTACGCCAAGTTATGATTGCTCAAGGATAATTGGGCGCTAACATGATCGCAGGCTGACTGGAGACGGACGATGGGCGGCGTACTGCTCTTATTGTTCATTGTTGTTGTGGTGTTCCTGCTGATGGCGGTGCGCGTCGTCCGGCAGGGCTACGTCTATACGGTGGAGCGACTGGGCAAGTTCACCCAGGCTGCGCCGCCGGGGCTGCTCATCGTGGTCCCGTTCGTCGATCGCATCGGCCACAAGGTCAACATGATGGAGCAGGTGCTCGACATCCCGGGCCAGGAAATCATCACCAAGGACAACGCCATGGTCGGCGTCGACGCGGTGGTCTTCTTCCAGGTGCTCGACGCGGGCAAGGCGGCCTACGAGGTCGCCAACCTCTATGTCGCCATCATGCAATTGACGACGACCAACCTGCGCACCGTCATGGGCTCTATGGACCTCGACGAGACGCTGTCGAAGCGCGACGAGATCAACGCCCGGCTGCTTGCCGTGGTCGACCATGCGACCGCGCCCTGGGGGATCAAGATCACCCGCGTCGAGATCAAGGACATCCGCCCGCCGGCCGACATCTCCAACGCCATGGCCCGCCAGATGAAGGCCGAGCGCGAGAAGCGCGCACAGATCCTCGAGGCAGAGGGCCTGCGCGCCGCCGAAATCCTGCGCGCAGAGGGCGAGAAGCAGGCGCAGATTCTTTCGGCGGAAGGCCGCAAGGAAGCCGCTTTCCGCGATGCCGAAGCGCGCGAACGCGCTGCCGCGGCCGAAGCGGAGGCGACCAGGGTGGTATCGGAAGCCATTGCTGGATCGGGCAGCCAGGCGCTCAACTACTTCATTGCCCAGAAGTATACCGAAGCGGTCTCGCAATTCGCCACTTCGCCCAACGCGAAGACCATCCTGTTCCCGGTCGAGGCAACCCAGCTGATCGGCACGGTCGGCGGCATCGGCGAACTGGTCAAGGATGCACTTGGAGGCAAGAAGGAATAGCGTCATGGACACCCAGGTCCTGTACGAGGCTCATTTCGCCTGGCTGGCACTGGGGCTGGCGCTCGCCGCGCTGGAGCTGGCCTTTCCGGGCGTGTTCCTGATCTGGCTGGGCGGCGCTGCCCTGGTCACGGGCCTTCTGACCTGGTTCCTGCCGATTTCGGTGCCGTTGCAGGTCCTCATCTTCGCGGTGCTGGCCGTGGTTGCACTCTATGCCGGCAAGCAGTGGCTCAAGGCGCATCCGCTCGAAGCCGCCGATCCCAAGATGAACGACCGCGGCGCGCGGGCGTTGGGCGAGAGTGTCGTCGTGACCCACGCCATCGACGGCGGCACCGGCCGGGTGAAGCTGGGCGACAGCGAATGGATTGCCAAGGGACCGGACGCGGAGCCGGGTACGCGCATGCGGGTCGCCGGGAACGAGGGCGCCGTGCTGATCGTCGAGCATTTGCACTGAGCCTTTGCCAAACCACCGCCGAAGGGTCTTGTGTCTGCTTCCCGGCTGGTAGATGCTGCGATCGGGGCCGGCTCCGGACAGGCGCGGCCAATAACGGCATCTGGGAGAGATCGCATGCGCTTCAGCACACTTGGCAAGGCAATTCCGGCGCTCGGCGCCGTCGCGCTGGCGGGCCTTACGTTGCCGATCCTGGCGGCAACCCCGCCCGCACCGGTGCCCGCGCAACCCATCCTCGGCACGCCGGAACAGGATGCGGCCGAGAATCTTGCGCTGGAGTTGCTCCAGCATCCGGACATCAAGGCCATCCAGGCTTCGCTGCGCGACCAGTTGCGACAGACCGACATCGGCCGCACCAAGGATGGCGGGGCGACCGTGGAGCGCGCGGTCGACTGCCTGTCGGCCTCGATGATGTTCCATGTCGTCTCCCAGTTCCAGCCGAAGCCCTATTTCGTCTGGGGCACGGAGGATTCCGGGCGCGATTGGCGCGGGCGTTCGGTGCCCTGCGTCGGCACCGCTGGCGACAACCCCGACAATATCTATCGTTCGACGACGCTTGAGGGCGGCGTGCGGTACGAGATCACCGGCCGCCTCGATCCCAGGCGCCGGGCCACGCAGTTCATCCTTCAACTGGGCAAGGGCGAGGGCAGCATCGCCCCCAACATGGCGACGGCCGGCTCCGAGGTGGTCCAGGTGCTTGGTGCATTCGACGACCAGCACATGCATATCGCGCCGGATGGCAGCTTCCGCCTGACGGTCGGCGGCGAGAGCGGCGGCCCGGATCATGTCGCCACGCCTCCTGGCCCTATCTCCATCGGCTTTCGCGACACCATGGCCGACTGGAACCAGGAGCCCGCGCGGATCGAGGTGCGCCGGCTCGATTCCGGCGCTGCTCCGGTCGTAAGCAAGGACGAGATACGCCGGATCGCCGTCGGCCGGCTGGGCGACTACGTGCGCAACTGGAGCCAGTATGCGACCTACGGATTCGGCGGCCTCAAGCCGAACACCCACAGCCAGCCGAACGGCCGCGCCGGAGGCTGGGGCTTCGTCATGGGCATCCGTTACCAGCTCGCCGACGACGAAGCAGCGGTCGTCACCATCGGCCGGGGGCAGGCCCGCTATACCGGTATCCAGGTCGTCGATCCCTGGACCATCGCCTCGGATGCCAGGAAGTTCCAGACCAGCCTGAACACCGCCCAGACTACGCCCGACAAGGACGGCAACTACACCTACGTCATCTCGCCCACCGATCCCGGCGTCGCCAACTGGCTCGATACGACCGGGCTGCACGATGGCTTCGCCATCGTCCGCTGGCAGGCGGTCCCGGCGGCGATGACCAATGAGGGTCTGATGCGCGGCTTCCGGGTGATCAAGCTGGCGGACGTGGCAAAGCTGCCGGGGGTGGCGCGTGTCACGCCGAAGCAGCGCCAGGCGCAGCTTGCAAAGCGGGCGGCAGAGTGGGCGTACCGGTTGCGCTAGGTGCGCGACGTGCCCATATCGCCGCCAACGGGAGAATAGCGAATGACCCAAAAGATCCAGATGACCGACGAGGAATGGCTGCAGAAGCTGGGCCCGGAAAAGTTCCACATCCTGCGTCAGGCCGGCACCGAGCGTGCCTTCACCGGCGAGTATGAGCAGAACAAGGCGGAAGGCATATATTACTGCGGCGGCTGCGGCGCGCCGCTGTTCGCCTCGGACAAGAAGTACAATTCCGGCTCCGGCTGGCCGAGCTATACCGAGCCGGTGGCCAACGAAGCGGTTGAGGAACTGCGCGACTCATCGCACGGCATGGTCCGCACCGAAGTGCGCTGCGCCAGGTGCGAAGGCCATCTCGGCCATGTTTTCCCTGACGGGCCGGGGCCCAACGGCCTGCGCTATTGCATCAACAGCGCGTCTCTGGACTTCAAACCGAAGGTCTGATTCCCCTCCCCGAAGCTTGGTTTCGGGGAGGATAACTCGGCAAATTCGCGTTTGCGCCTTTTGCCCGCCCCGTTAAGCCTGTGTTAGGCATGAGCCATGCACAGCGCCACCATGCAGCGATACCTGTGTCGGTGATGGGGGAATTCCGGCCTGATGGCACGCAGCGATAACTTGCGCCGGCCCTTTGCCGACCGGCCCGCTCCCCCCCCGCCTCCCAAGGGGCCCAGGCAACGCTCGCGCCTTGGCCGGTTTTTCCGGTGGCTGTTCGTCTGGGGTTTTGCGCTGTTCCTCCTGGTGGCGGTCGGGCTTGCCGTGACCGTGGGCGTTACCGCGCAGTCGCTTCCCAGCTTCGACAAGCTCAAGAACTCTTCGGTCGGTCAGCAGATGGTCGTCGTGCGCGCCCGCGACGGCAGCGAGCTCGTCACCCTCGGCCCCAGCTACGGCAAGTGGCTGAGCTATGACCAGATTCCGCAGGTCATGAAGGACGCCATGGTCTCGGTCGAGGACAAGCGTTACCGCTCGCACATCGGCGTCGATCCGATCGGCATCGCGCGTTCCTTTTTCGTTCGGGTCCAGACCGGCCACTTCAAGCAGGGCGGCTCGACCATCACCCAGCAGCTCGCGCGCAACATTTTCCTCAACAACAGCCGCACCTTCGACCGCAAACTGCGCGAGGTGGTGCTGGCCATGGCGCTGGAGTGGAATTTCTCGAAGGACCAGATCCTCGAGCTTTACCTGAACAAGGTCTATTTCGGTGGCGGCGCCTATGGCGTGGACTCCGCCTCCCGCAAGTTCTTCGGCCACCCAGGCACCGAAATCTCGCTGCCCGAAGCCGCGATTATCGCCGGGCTGGTCAAGGCGCCGTCGCATTATTCTCCCACGGCCGACGCGCAGGCCGCGGTCGACCGGGCCAAGACAGTGCTCGAAGTGCTGCAGAGCAACGGGACGATCACCGCCGAACAGGCCGTTGCCGCCGACCCTAAGTCGGTCAAGCTGGCGAGCGAAGCCAACCAGAACTCGGTGCGCTACTTCACCGACTGGGCCCTGCCGCAGCTCGACATGGTGGTGTCCGACAACACCGATCCGATCGAGGTCTGGACAACGCTCGATCCGGCCATGCAGCGCGCGGCGACGGCAGCGATACAGGCCAACGTGCCGGCCGGCTCACAAGGCGCGCTCGTCAGCATGGACCGCGACGGCGCCGTGCTCGCCATGGTCGGCGGCACCGATTACGTGAGTTCGAACTATAACCGCGCGGTCAATTCCGTGCGCCAGCCGGGCTCGGCGTGGAAGCTGTTCGTCTACCTCGCCGCGCTCGAGGCAGGCTACAAGCCAAACGACAAGGTGGTGGACGAGCCCGTGACCATCGGCGACTGGAGCCCGCGCAACTCGGGCGGAACCTATGCCGGCGAGATCGATGTACGCACCGCCTTTGCCTATTCCAAGAACACGGTCGCGGCCAAGCTGGGCAGCGAAGTGGGCTTCGGCGCGGTTGCCGGCATGGCACGGCGGTTCGGCATCACCACTCCGGTCAATACGCTGCCCTCGATGGTGCTGGGCACCTCGGACGTGCGGCTGATCGACATGACCCGCGCCTTTGCCGCGGTTTCGGCCAGGGGCAACGCGATCGAACCCTATGGCATTTCCAAGGTGACGACGACCGACGGACGCCTGCTCTATTCCCGGCCCGCGCAACCGCAGCAATTGCTGGTGCCGCCCTATGTCGCGGCGGGCATCACCGACCTGCTGCAATCGGCCGTGGCGATCGGCACCGGCAAGGCGGCGCAGATCGGGCGGCCGGTGGCCGGAAAGACGGGCACGACCACATCCAACAAGGACGGCTGGTTCCTGGGCTTCTCCAGCGGCATCACCACCGGCGTGTGGATGGGCCGTGACGACGCCAGGCCGGTTGGCGGGTTGCAGGGCGGTTCCGCCCCGGCAAAGGCCTTTGCCTCCTACATGAAGGTCGCGGTCGCCTCGCGCCCGGTCGAGAAGTTCGATACCGAACTCAAGTTGCCCGACTGGCAACTTGAGCCGGATGACGAGGCCAACCTGACGGTCAATCCCGACGATTATTACTACATGGACGAATACGGCAACATGGTCACCGCCCCGGCGGGGAAGGGGCGGCGCGACCCCGGTCCGGGAGACCCGCCAACCGATCCGGCCGACATCGGCAGGCTGGAGCCTGTCGATCCGCAATTCGACGATGCGTTGGGTGATCCGGACCAGGTCGAGGTTCATCGGCCCGCACGCACGAACCGGCGCGAAGGCCGTACACTTCAGTAGAAGGTCAGGCGATAGGCCGTTCGAACAGCGTGGTCATGGCCACTCCGGTGCTGCGCTTTTGACTGGGCAGCACCTCCGCCCTCCGCTTGGAGGGGGAGGTCCAGGCCCGGTATCCGGATCAGCGCAGGCGGATCGGCACGTAGGTTGCCGGCTGGCCGCGGCGCTGGATGCGCAGCAGGACGGCCGGACGGTTCGTCGACTTGGCGCTGCGGATGGTTTCCTCGAAGCCTGCCACGGTCTTGACGTCGCGGTAGTTCGAGGAAAGCACGATGTCGCCGCGTTGCAGGCCCTTGGAGCCTGCATCGGATGAAGGGTCGACGGCCGTGATGACGAGGCCCACGGTGTTCTCGCTGGCGCCGAGCTGGCGTGCGATGTTCGGCGTCAAGGGTATGACCGACAGGCCCAGCGCCTTTTCGGACAAGCCTTCACCCTGCTTTTGCGGCGCGCGGTTGTAGGCGTCGTCGTCACCCTGCTGGCCCTGTTCGAAGGTCTGCTGCAGTTCCTCTTCGCTGGGCCGCTTGCCGACGGTCGCGGTTACCGTCATCCGCCTGCCGTCGCGGATCAGCTCGATGGGAATGCGGCTGCCGGGCGCGGTTTCGCCGACGATGTAGGACAGCGACTGTTGGGGAGTGACTTCCTTGCCGGCGACTTTAAGCACGACATCGCCGGGCTGGATCCCGGCCGCGGCCGCACCGCCGCCAGCTTCGACCGCCTGGACGAACTCGCCGCGATTGTGCGGGATACCGAGTGAATCGGCGAGATCCTCGTTGAGCGCCTGGATGCGGATGCCGAGGTAGCCGCGGTCGATCGACTGGCCGTTCCTGAGCTTTTCCACGATAGGCGCGGCGGTCTCGGCCGGTATGGCGAAGCCGATGCCGACGCTGCCGCCCGAGGGCGAGAAGATCGCGTTGTTGATACCGATCACCTGGCCGTTCATGTCGAACATCGGACCACCGGAATTGCCCCGGTTGATCGAGGCGTCGGTCTGCAGGTAGCGGTCATAGGCGCCGCCCGAGCCGGTGTTGCGGTAGACAGCGGAAATGATCCCGGCAGTGACCGTGCCGTTGAGCCCGAAGGGGTTGCCGATGGCAATAACCCAGTCGCCGACCCGCGCGCTGCGGGAATCGCCGAACTTGACGAAGGGCAGCGGCTTGGGCGAGCTGATCTTGAGCACCGCAAGGTCGGACGCGGCATCGCGGCCGATCAGCTTGGCCGAGTATTCGGTGCCGTCGGTCAGCTTGACGGTGATCGCTTCGACCTGGCCCCGGCCATCGGCGGTGATCACGTGGTTGTTGGTGACGATGTAGCCGTCGGCGGAAATGATGAAACCCGAGCCGAGCGACTGGGCCTCGCGGGTCTGCGGGCCCTGGCCGCCCTGGCCGCCGCCGAACAGGTCCTCGAACGGGGTGCCGGCAAAGGGGTTGCCGTTCGAAACCTGTACGCGTTGCCGGGTCGAGATGTTGACCACGGCCGGGGCGAGCTGCGTCGCAAGGTCGGCGAAACTCGCCGGCGCACCTGCGCGCGGGACTATGCTCTGCATTTGCTGGGAATCGTTCTGGGCGACCTGGGCGCCCGCCGGATTTCCGGTAATCAGCGAAACGGTTGCTCCGCCAAGCAGCAGCGCGGCTGTGACTCCATAGGCATATCGCACGGGCTTCACGTCCTTCGGTTTCCTTTGTCTGCCTGCGCCATCAAGCGCGAATAGGGTTTCCCGATTCAGCCCGAACAGGCTTAACCGGGATTGAATAAACCTCACCGTCCCTTGAACTGGCGCAGATATTCGTTGTCCGGCGAGAGCAGGATGGTGCTGGCCGACTTGTTTTCCGCGTTGGCGAAGGTCGTGGTGTAGCTCTGCATCGCCCGGTAGAAATCGTAGAAGGCCGGGTCCTTGTTGAAGGCGTCGGCATAGATCTTGGACGCCTGGGCCTCGGCTTCGGCCTGGATGATCTGGGCCTGCTTCTGGCCCTGGGCGCGGATTGTTGTGGCTTCCTTCTGGCGGACCGCCTGCATCGAGGTGAAGGCGCTTTCCAGTGGGCTGCCTTCGGGAAGGTCGGCCCGCTTGATCCGCACATCGATCACCTGGGCGCCATATTCGCGCGCCTCGCGGTCCAGCCCCTCACGAATCTGGCGCATGGCCGCGCCGCGCTCTGCCGTCAGCAGCGATTCGAACGTCCGTTTGCCGAGTTCCTGACGCAGCACGGAATTGAGGATCGGCTGGAGTTGTTCGACCACCCGCTCGGTCGTGCCGGCGGTGCGCACCATCTTCACCGGGTCGATGATGCGGAAGCGCGCATAGGCATCCACTTCGAGCCTGCGCTGGTCGCTGGACAGGACCTGCTGGCGTTCCATGTCGACCGCCAGCACGCGCCGGTCGATCATCACGACGCTTTCCACGAAGGGGATGCGGAAGGAAACTCCTGCGCCGGTCTGGCCATAGTCGACGTTGGGCTTGAACCGGTTGATAACGCGCACCGGCTCGCCGACCTGGACGACGACGGCCTGCTTGGTCTCGGGCACGATGACCACGCTCGACCAGAGAGCAGCCAGCAGAACGATGACGGCGATTACGCTGGCCTTGTGATCCTGCCAAAGGGTGGTGATCATCACTGGCCTCCCTGCGGCGATTGGCCGGGTTCGGGCGATCGCCGGCGCAATTCCGGCAAAGGCAGGTAGGGCGTGACGTTGTTGCTTTCGACGATCACCTTGTCGTTGTTGGCGAGCACGCGTTCCATCGTTTCGTAATACATGCGCCGCTTGGTCACCTCGGGGGCGAGCTTGTATTGCTCGTAAACCTTGTCGAACTGCGCGGCGCTGCCCTGCGCCTGGGCGATGAGCTGCTGGGCCCAGGCCTGGGCATTGCTGATGTCGCGCTGCGCGTCCTGCTGGGCGGCGCTGACGCCCTGGAAGGCGGCGACCACCTTTTCCGGCGGATCGGTCTTCTTGATGTCGACGCCCTGGATCAGCACGCCGGAATGATAGGCGTCGAGCACCGCCTGCATGCGCTGGCGTACTGCCTGCTCGATCTGCGCGCGGCCGGTGCCGCCCATGACCTCGTTCAGCGGAATTTCCGCCACCGAGGCGCGCATCGCTGCCTCGGCGACTTCCTTCACGGTATTGTCGGGATTTTCGAGCTGGAACTTGTAGAGCTTGAGGTTCTTGATGTTCCAGCGGACGATGTAGCTCAGGTCGACCAGCGACTGGTCGCTGGTCAGCATCAGCTTTTCGGCATCGGTATCAGGGATGGTGTCGCGCCGGATGGAGGTGACGTCTTCCGTGTCGACGCTCTGGATTGGCCAGGGCAGGGTCAGCGAGACGCCGGGCTGGATGGTGTGCGAATATTTGCCGAAGGTGGTAACGACCGCCTGCTCCTTGGGGCCGAGGACGTGCATGGTTGTCGAGCCGAACCAGGCCAAAACGATCAGCCCGGCAATCGCGGGGATCCAGCTGCCGCCGTCGGGGCGCCGGGGGAGCTGCGGGAAACCGCCGCCTCCGCCACCCGATCCGCGCCGCTGGCCGGGATCGCGTGACTTGAAGATGTCCTCGATGCTGGCGGAGCGCCTGGGCGGGGTCTCACCGCCGCCCGGCAGCCACGGGTTGCGCGGGCCCTTGGGAGGGTCGGAAGGTTGGTCGCCGTCAGGCGACTCTCCGCTCTCGACCTCGGGAGTTTCCCCATCGCTGCCGCCGCCCCACGGGCTCTTGCGGCCCGTCATGGCCACGACGCCCTTTGCAATCGCATCGCCAAAAACTTTCATGCACCACTTTATAGGCAGGCACTCCCAACAAAAACAGTGGCGGCCATCGCTTTTTCGCGGAAAGCACCGCAAAGCGAATCCGGAAACCTCAAATGACCGACAATACAGAGCAATCGATCAAGGCGGCGCTGCCGCAACTGGCGCAGAACCGCCTGCAATCCCTGCGCTTCGCCGACGGCGTGGCGACATTGGTGCTGGATGTCGCCGGCATGGACGCCATCGAGCGCGAGCGGCTGGAGGATGCGGTAAAGGCCGCAGTGGCGCAGCAGCCCGGCGTCACCGATGTCCGCGTGGCCATGACCGCAGACAAGAAGCGCCGCAGGATCGTCGCGGTGGGTTCGGGCAAGGGCGGGGTGGGCAAATCCACCCTCTCGGCCAATCTCGCCGTCGCCCTTGCGCGCGCGGGCCGCAAGGTCGGGCTGGTCGATGCCGATATCTACGGCCCTTCGCTCCCGCGCCTGCTGGCCAATGAGGGCAAGCGGCCCGATGCAACGGAAAAGAAGCTCATTCCCGTGCCCAGCCCCTGGGGTGTGCCGGTGCTTTCGATGGGCCACCTGATCGAGCCCGGCAAGGCCATCGCCTGGCGTGGCCCGATGGCGAGCAATGCGCTGGGCCAGTTGATCGATGCGGACTGGGGCGACGCGGAAATCCTCGTGCTCGATTTGCCGCCAGGCACCGGCGACGTGCAGCTCACGATGCTGCAGCGTTACAAGCCAGACGGTGCGGTGATCGTATCCACACCCCAGGACCTCGCGCTGATGGATGCGACGCGGGCGATCAGCCTGTTCGGGCAGGGTGGGGTGCCCGTCATCGGGTTGGTAGAGAACATGGCCGGCTATGCATGCCCCCATTGCGGCGAGATCAGCGATCCTTTCGGGCAGGGCGGCGTCGAGCAGGCTGCGCGCGACATGGGCCAGGCCTTCCTTGGCCGCATCCCGCTGGACATTGCGATCATGCGCGGAAGCGAGGCAGGCGAGCCTCCCGCAGCAGGCGAGGGGCCGCAGGCCGACGCCTTTGCCGCGGTTGCTCGCCGCGTCGCCACCTGGCTCGACAACCAGCGGGACTAGGATGAGGGTCACGCGGCGGGGGCTGTTGATCGGGACGCTGGCAGGCGGCGGTCTGGTCGTCGGCTACATGCTGCGCCCCCGGCGCTATGCCCTGCCGCTGTCTGCCGGCCGCGACGAAGTGGCCTTCGATGCCTGGATCAAGATCGCGGCCGACGGAATGGTCACCGTCGCCGTGCCGCAGCTGGAAATGGGGCAGGGTATATCCACCCTGCTGCCCCAGATCGTCGCCATGGAGCTGGGTGCGGACTGGGCCAATGTCGCGGTCGAGCCGGCGCCGTCGAGTGCGCTCTACGCCAACTTCCCGCTCGCCGCCCGCTGGGTAGAGCTCTGGGCGACGTTTCCCAGCCTCGATGCCACGCCCCTGAGCCCCCTGACCCGCCGCTGGGCCGAGGACGAGCACTTCAACGTCACTGCGGATGGCACTTCGCTTCAGGCCTACGAGCAGGCGGCGCGCCATGCCGCCGCATCGGTCCGGGCGATGCTGGCCATGGCGGCCGCAAAGCGCTGGAACGTCGACTGGCGGCAGTGCGATGCCAGCGGCGGTATGATCGTTCATGGCAACGAGCGCATCCCGTTCGGCAAGCTGGCCGTCGATGCCGCCGGTTACGATCCTCCCGATCCACCGTCCCTGCGCCCCGCGCCGCCGCGCGAGCGGCCGGGGGATTTTGCCCAGGAAGGCGCCCTGATCAACTTCCCCCGGCTCGACCTGCCGGCCAAGGCCAATGGCAGCTACCTGTTCGCCGGTGACGTGCGCTTGCCCGACATGATCTATGCCGCCATTCGCCATGGCCCGATCGGTGATGCCACGCTCGCCAATTTCGACATGGGCAAGGCCAGCGGCATCTCCGGGGTGATCTCGCTGGTCAAGGGCAAGCGCTGGCTGGCCGCCGTGGCGAGTGACTGGTGGGCCGCCGAGCGCGCGCTGGCTGCGATCGCACCTACCTTCAACGTCAACCACCGTGCCGATAGCACCACAATCGAGGAAAAACTCGGCAAGGCGCTGTCGAACGGCGATGCGACGTCCATCCATGAATCTGGCGAGCCCGACAACCTGGCGGACAAGCCCTTCGCCCTGGCCCTGCGCTACGACGTTGCCCCGGCGCTTCACGCCACGCTCGAAACCGCCAGCGCCACCGCCCGCATTTCCGGCGGCAAGCTGGAGATATGGGCGGCGACGCAAGCGCCGGAAGCGGCGCGGCGCGCCGCGGCCCGGGCAGCGGGCATATCGGAGTACAACACCGTTCTCTACCCCCTCCCGGCGGGCGGGAGCTTCGACCGGCGGCTGGAGAACGATCACGTGATCGAGGCGGCGGTCATCGCCAGGGAGACGGGCAAGCCCGTCCAACTCATATGGTCGCGCTGGCAGGAACACATTGCCGGCTGGCCGCGCGCGCCTGTTGCAGCGGTCATGGCGGCCAAGACGGGCGAGGGCGGCAGCATCACCGGCTGGAAGGCGCGCCTTGCCATGCCATCGACCGGCTTCGAATTCGGCGAGCGGCTGTTCGGCGGCAAGAACCACATTGCCGCCATGGCCGACAGCGCCGGTCAGGGCGACCGGCTGGCGATGGAAGGCGCAACCCCGCCCTACGGCATAGCGGACATGGCGATCGAGCACGTCCCTGTTCCGATCTCCCTCCCGACGGCACGGTTGCGCGGGAATGCCCACGGCTACACGGCCTTCTTCAACGAATGCTTCGTCGATGAACTCGCTCACCTCGCCAAACGCGAGCCGCTGTCCTACCGCATCGGCATGCTGGGCGGCGATGTCAGGCTGGTCCAGTGCATGCAGCGCGCCGCCGCGCTGGCCAACTGGGACGCCGGCGCCGACGCCAGCGGGCAGGGGCTCGCCTGCCACCGCATCGAGACCAACGGCATCTGGGGCCGCATCGCCGTGATCGCCACCGCGCGGCGCGACGAGAACGGCGTAAGGGTGGAGCGGATCAGCGCGGTTGCCGACATCGGCCGCATCGTCAATCTCGACATTGCCCGCCAGCAGGTCGAGGGCGGGCTGGTCTATGGCATCGGCCTCGCCCTCGGATCGAGCACCACTTATGCCGAGGGCCTGCCGGGCATCGGCCGCCTTGCCGCCTTGGGCCTGCCACTGCTGGCCGACTGCCCGGAAATCGTCGTCGAATTCGTCGACAGCGAGGAAGAGCCCGCCGATCCCGGTGAACTCGGTGTTGCGGCCGTGGCTCCCGCGCTCGCCAATGCCCTGTTCTCGGCCACCGGGGTGCGCTTCCGCCGGCTTCCGCTGCTATCGGAGGATGCATGAGCGACAATCCCAACGGCCGCCCCGGCGTGCTGCTGGTCAATCTTGGCACGCCTGACGCCCCGACTCCCGAGGCGGTGCGGCGCTATCTCGCCGAATTCCTCTCGGACCGACGCGTGGTCGACCTGCCGCCGCTGCTCTGGCAGCCGATCCTGCGAGGTATCATCCTGCGGACCCGCCCGAAGAGGAGCGCGAGGGCCTATGCCGAGGTGTGGACGGAGGAAGGGTCCCCGCTTGCCGCCATCACCGCCGCACAGGCGCGCGCGCTGCAAGAGCGGCTTGGCGACGGCGCCGTGGTGACCTGGGGCATGCGTTACGGCAATCCCTCGCTGGCCGCGGAATTCGAACGGCTGCGGCAGGCGGGCTGCGAGCGCATCCTCGTAGCACCGCTTTACCCGCAATATTCCGGCGCAACCAATGCCAGCGCGGCGGACGGCGTAGAGGCGGCGTTGCTGGCGCTGAAATGGCGGCCCGAGCTGCGGACCATGCCGGCCTATTTTGACGACCCGGCCTATATCGCGGCATTGCGCGACGATATCGGACGGCAGCTGGCCGAACTGCCCTTTTCACCTGACGTCCTGCTGCTGAGCTTCCATGGCCTACCCCAGCGCCAGATAGACCGGGGAGATCCCTATGAGGCGCAATGCCACGCCACCGCGCGCCTGCTGTCGGAGGCGCTCGCGCCTCGCTTCCCGTATCTGCGCATCCAAACCGCCTTCCAGTCGCGCTTCGGCCCGGCCAAGTGGATCGGCCCGGCGACCGATGCCGTGATCGACGCCGAGGTGGCCAAGGGCACCAGGCGCCTTGTCATGGCCGCGCCGGGCTTTTCCGCCGACTGCCTGGAAACTCGCGAGGAACTGGCGATCCGTGGGCGCGAACAGTTCCTTGAGGCCGGCGGCGAACAATTTGCCGTGCTCGATTGCCTCAATGCCAGCGATGCGGGAATGACCATGCTCGATGCGCTGGTGCGGCGCCAGTTGGATGATTGGTTGAAACAAAGTTAGAACATTCTTGACAAGGACTTGGTGTGTTCTACTTCTGTTCAAGTTTCAGGAGTCGCTGCCATGATACAAGCCAATCCCGTCGCCATCGATGTATCCTATGCCAATCCAGCGAACGACGCGGCCGGAATGCCGCTCTCGATCTGCGTCTTTGCGGACCGGAGCCACCTTCGCGCCACCATGCGGGAGGATGCGGAAGCGGCCGGCTTTTTCGTTTCCTGCGCAGGGGACATCCGGCTGCTGCTGGATGGCGATGCCGGGCCGCTCGGCGATGTGGTGCTCGTCGATTGCCCCTCGGCAGGTGGGGCCGAATTGGCTGCGCTGTCGCGTTTGGACATGCGCGCGGCGCATTGCGGGGCGCACCTCATCGTTTCGACCAATGTCACTGCTCTCGACGACGTCTTTGCCTGTCTTGACCAGTCCGGCGCGCAAATCCTGGTCGATCCGGGCCGGGCGGACCGGTTGATTGCCTTGGGGCGTGCCCTGGCGCGAATCCCGAACTTGCGCTTGCGCGAACTGTCCGAGGAAGACCGGCTGGTGCTGTTGCGGCTGACCGAGCAGGTAGGCCAGATCGCCGAGCGGCTTGAGCGGCTCGACGGCAAGCCCATGGAAGTGCCATCGCAGCAGCCTGACGGCGAGAGCGCCTTCCGCTTCGAATCTCCCCGCACCGCCTTTGCCGAGCAGTCGGAAGACGCCAGCGCCCGCCTCGTCCGGGCCAGCCGGCCGCCGCTTCCCGATCCCCGGCTGGTGCGCAAGATCATCCGTCAGCGGCAGCTTCGCGCCCGCTTCTTCGATGGTGACCTGTTCGCCGATCCCGCCTGGGACATGCTGCTCGATCTCACCGCCGCTCGGGCGGAGCACGCTCGCGTCTCGGTCACTTCGCTGTGCATCGCCTCGGGCGTGCCGCCCACCACCGCGCTGCGCTGGATCGGGCAACTGACCGAGGCCGGCCTGTTCGAACGGGTCGAGGACGAGGCCGATCGCCGCCGCGCCTTCATCGCCCTGACCGACAAGGGGTCGGACGGCATGGCGCGCTATTTTGCCGAGCTGGGCGCCAGCGCCGCCCGGCTGGTCTAGCGAGTTGCTTCCGGCAGGGAGCTATGCAGGTTAAGGCAGTGCATGCCCGCTTCTCATTCCATCCTCTTTGTTTGCCTGGGCAACATTTGCCGCTCGCCGCTGGCCGAAGCAGCGTTCCGGATGGCAGCGCAGGACGCCGCGCTCGACGTCCATGTCGATTCGGCGGGTACCGGCAACTGGCATGTCGGCCGCCCGCCTGATCCGCGCGCTCGCGCGGTCGCCCTGCGTCATGGCTGTGACATCGGCCACTACCGGGCCCGGCAGGTGGCGAACTCGGACTTTTCGCGCTTCGCCCACATCCTCGCGCTGGACGGCAGCAATCTATCCGACCTGCGCCGGCTGGTGCCTGCGAGGGCAACGGCGCGCCTGTCGCTGTTGCTCGATGTCGTACCGGGCAGGGCGGGCGAGGGCGTCGCCGATCCCTACTATGGCGACGACAGTCATTTCGAGCAGACCTGGCATGACGTGACACTCGCCGCGCAGTCTCTGGTGGAGAAATTGCGCGCAGGAGGCTGACCAGGACAACTAAACCAGGACAACTACGGTACGAGGCGCGGGCATCAGCCTCCCTGGAGCACGGCCACCACGCTGGGGCGCGACATTATCTCCTCACGCCAGCGCGCGACGGACGGGCAGTTTTCGGGAACATCGATTTCGATCATCTGCATCATTGTGAAGGCGAGCACCGCGGTGATGTCGGCAACGGTGAACCGGTCGCCGGCAATGAACGGGTTTTCGCGCAATTGCGGCTCGAACATTTCCAGCGCCGCCGTCACCTTCGGCCGATTGAGTTCCGCCCACTCGGCAATCTGGACGGGTTCCAGCGCCTTCACCATCTCGGCCGAATGGCGGAAGGTGTGGCGGACCGCGTCGTAGAACAGCAATTCGACGCGCCGCTGCCACATTTCCACCAGCGCCTCTCCCAGCGCGCCTTCGCCCATCAGGGCCGGCTCCGGCTGCACGCGCTCGAAATAGCGGCTGATGGCCACGGTTTCGGAAATGCAGGTGCCGTCGTCCAGTTCGAGCACGGGGATCAGGCCAGCCGGGTTCATGCACAGGAACGCGTCCGAACGGTGCTGGCCGCCGAACAGGTCGACGGGAACCCATTCCACCTCGATTCCCTTCTCCTTGAGGAAGATCGCCACCCTGACCGGATTGCCCAGTGCGGGCGAGCCCCAAATTCTCATCGCCTTCTCCTCGGTTGCAGCCATGCGCGGCCATCGGACTTGCCGGGATGCTGACCGACACGCTCGCTGTCGGCAAGGGCGATACGCACATGATCGCCGGGCAATCCGCGCTCACCAAGGCTGGCGGACCGGCCACGGCCCCCGGCATGGAGGCGGGCGCGATCCGGGTGGCGGGGAGACATCTGGCCTGCATTCCCTCTGGCTCCCGCGATGCCGGTTGACCCGCCGCGAAAACCGGTCAATAGCGCGCGCTTCCGGGCATCCGGGCGGTTAGCTCAGTTGGTAGAGCATCTCGTTTACACGGTGATGCCCATGAACCCCGAACGCCCAGAAAACCTAGCCTTTGGTGGTCTTGCTCAAAGTCTCTTCGGTATTATTTCGGTGATCGCTCACCTCCAGTGCGCGTCTCACGTCTTCGTCCAAAACGTGCGCATAGCGAAGTGTCGTCGAGATGCTCCGGTGCTTCAAGGCTTCTTTGGCTGCTGCCAGGGAACCAGTGCTTCGCACGATGCGTGTGCCCCTAGTGTGGCGCATGTCGTGAAGGCGGAAGGACTCGATCTGGGCGCCTTCAAGAGCGCAAGCGAACGGCTTTCGCAGCGCGGTGCTGGTGAGCGGGTATCGCTGCCCCTTGCGGCGCTTGGCGCGGCTCTTCGGGCACTCATAGGTGAACACGAACGGAGTGGCCTTCACCTGGCGCTCGATGATGGCGACGAGGTCCTTGCTCAATGGCCTCGTCACGACATCCCCACCCTTGATGCGTGTGGTTGCCTGCTTCATGGGAAGATTGCAGTCCGACCACCGCAGCTTGAGCACCTCGTCTCGCCTCCAGCCCGACTTGAGCAGGAATTCTACAGCATCGCGGACGTCTGCACGCAGATTCGCGAACGGCCGTTCTTCTTCGTTGAACGAGAGCTCGCGCGGTGGGTGTCGGCTGGTCTTCAGTTTCAATGCACGCCAGTCCGGCATCTCGCCAATGTCGTAGCGACTCTTCTCCGCGTGCCACCACACCGCGCGTGCGTTCTCGATCTCACGGTTCAAGCTAGAGTTTGATCGGCCCTGGCGCCGGCCCTGGAAGAACCGCTGTAGCTCCCGCTGCCCGACTTCACCGAGCAGCTTGTCGCGTCCCAAGCCGCCCACGAGTTCCGCCAGCATATACCGCATCGTCGGCCAGGACGCCCGGTCCTCGACCTTTTCTGGATACAGGCCACAGGCTTCATCGACGGTGATGGGTGGTCGTCTTCGTCGCCGGGCTGCATCGCTTCTTCATGCGTCGGGGCATGACACGCAAAAAAGACTGGCCATGCAATCGAGCAAGACCGCCCCGACATCCTGAAGCAGCGTCGGGACTGGTTCGAGGACCAGATCGATCTGGAACCGGAACGGCTCGTGTTTATCGACGAGACGTGGACCGCGACCAACATGACCCGTAGCCATGGCCGGTGCCCGAAAGGAGAGCGGCTGCGGATGGGCTTCCCGCACGGGCACCGCAAGACCACCACGCTGGTGGCTGGGCTGCGCATGACCGGCATGGTTGCGCCGATGGTGCTCGACGGCCCGATCAACGGCGACTGGTTCGAAGCCTATGTCACCCAGGTGCTGGTGCCGGAACTGCGGCCCGGCGACGTGGTCATCATGGACAACCTGTCGAGCCACAAGCGGGCATCGGTGCGCGAACGTATCGAAGCCGCAGGTGCAACACTGCGCTTCCTCCCATCCTACAGCCCCGACTTCAATCCAATCGAGAAGGCCTTCTCGCGCCTCAAGGCTATGCTCCAAAATATCGGTGAGCGCACCGTCTCCGGGCTTTGGGACCTCATCGGCAAACTCGTCGACATCTTCCAACCCGACGAATGCGCCAACTACTTCAGTTCATGCGGCTATGATCTAGAATGATCGAAAAACGCTCAAGCTTAACTCAGCCGCCAAACTGTCCAAGATGGCGGCACCACCTCCGTCACTTCCATCCGGGTCTAGCCTCCCAGCCGCTTACGGGAATGCTTCCGCCCTTGCATTGGGGCTGCATCACTTTTGGGTTCGCAGTGCCCCTCGTGTCTGAACTCCGGCCGTGAGGTTCCTCACCTTGGTCAACCCGGATGTTGACCGCACCATTTGCCGATGCATGGAACTGGCTCGATCGACCATCGGCTGCACGTCGTCTCTTCAGCCTGGCACCTCGCCCGGCGCGACCGTCATGACATCTTGCCATTCTGGGTGCTTGCGATAGCGCGCGCGGACATAAGGGCAGTTTGGAATGATCCTGAACGGGGTTGTCCGAGCATCGGCGATCAGATGATCGACCAGCGCTGCCGCGGCTCCTGTTCCTCGCAGGCTTTCCGGGGCACTGGTGTGGTCGGCACTGATAAGTCCAAGTCCGCGATGGGTGAAGGTCAGTTCGGCTTCGGCGTCGATGCCCTGGACGCGGGCGATATAGCGGCCACGTCGCCCATTGTCTTCCTTGGTGATCGAGATTTCAGTCATCAGGCGCTCCTTCCCCAGCAACTCCCGTCCGAATCGATGGTGAGAACAATGCGTTCATCGGGGTCGGCCGGCTGCGCCCAGGCATTGTTGACTGTTTCGAGCGGCCTTTCCACCACCTTGACGGGCAGGTGTCCCTGCTGCGCCAGCGCGAAGACTTTTGCGATCGCGGTTCGCATCGCCTCGCCATGCGGAAAGTTGCCGGTGCCGCTGCCGATCAATTCGAGCCTCGAACCGCGCAGTGCATTCGACGGTAGAACAATGTCCGGCCCAGTCATGGCACCGACGGAAACGAAACGGATGGCGCTGTCTTCTCCGGTGCTGTGCAGGTCCGGCCTCGCCACCTGTCCGATCAGAAGTTCGGCCGGACGCCCCCAGAGATAATCGACGATGACTCCGAGCCCGCGCTCGGCCTCCTTTGCAGAGGCCGCCGCGATTTGCGCTTCGGGGGCATCGAGGTTGATCGTCGCATCGGCGTCGCATTCCCCGAGCACCGCCTGGCGGCGTCCGCAGGCGATTACCCGGCCGGCGCCGAGCTGCCGGGCCACGGTCACGGCCATTCGTCCGGCGGCGCCAGTCGCACCCAGGATCAGGACGCTCTCGCCCTCGCGCATGCGCGCGCGCTCGACCAGTGGCAACCAGGCGGCGAGCGCCGGATTCACCACCGCCGCCGCTTCCGCGTCGGCAAGCCCATCGGGAACGGGGACGGTCAGGCCGGCAGGCGCCCGCTCGGCCATCGCGCCGAACGGGCGGCGCTGGACCATGAAGTAGACTCGCTCGCCATTATCGAGCCGGCCAACCCCGTCCAGTCCCGGCACGATCGGCAGCGCACTGGGGCTGCTGTAATGCTTGCCTGAAGCGATCAACCGTTCGAGTTGCTTGACCGCGGCCGCGCTTACATGGACCAGCGCTTCGCTTGGGCGAATGTCCGGCTCAGCGAACGCGCCAAAAACCGGGGTGCCGCCAAGGACTTCAAGAACTGCGGCTTTCATCCGGCGTTCCCCGGCAGGGGAGTGAACTCCATGTCATCGCCGACGGGCAGCTTCATGCGCTGCTGCTGCCAGTCTTCCTTGGCCTGTTCCAGCCGCTCCTTCGACGAGGAGACGAAGTTCCAGAACATGAAGCGCTGACCAAGAGGTTCACCGCCAAGCACCATGACGGTCGCAGGAGCGCTTGTAGCCACGTCCACGGCCTGCCCCTGGTCCAGCACTGCCATTTGCCCGGCGCGCACCGTCGTGCCAGCGACATCCGCTTCTCCGCTGGCGACATAGACCGCGCGCTCGGGATATTCCGCACCAAGGCTGCGCCGAGCTCCGGAGTCCATCTGCCAGTGCTCGTAGAAAAGGGGCGAGTGGATGGGAACTCCGGCCTTGATCCCATTGAACTCACCCGCGATCAGCCGGCCGTAAACGCCGCCTTCCAGCCATTCGGGCAATTCCGCGCCCTCGCGGTGGTGGAATGCGGGGACGGTTTCCTCAAGCTCGGCCGGCAGCGCGACCCAAGCCTGGATGCCGTGCATGGTCGCGCCATGGGCACGGGCATATTCGAGCCGCTCGCTGTGGGTGATGCCACTGCCGGCCACCATCCAGTTGACCTCCCCGGGGCGGATTTCCTGATGAAAGCCCAGGCTGTCGCGATGAGTCAATTGACCGGAATAGAGATAGGTCACGGTCGAAAGCCCGATATGCGGGTGCGGACGCACGTCGAGTTCGCGCGGGATGCCGGGCGCGAGATCGAGCGGTCCCATGTGATCGAGGAAGATGAACGGCCCGACCATGCGGCGGGCATGGAATGGCAGCACACGGCCGACCACGAATCCGCCGCCGAGGTCGTGCGTGCGTTTGTCGATGATGCGTTCAATGGTCATGGCTCCGTCTCCCTGTAGCGGACTATCATCCAAACAGCTTGCCCGCCACCTCGGCAACCCGCCGGCCCTGGTAGCGCGCACCGTCGAGGTCGATTTCGCTGGGTTGTCGACGGCCATCGGGACCGGCGATGGTGGTCGCGCCATAGGGCGCCCCCCCGACAATGTCCTTGTCGTGCATCTGCCCTGCATGGCCATAGTCGAGGCCGACGATGGTCATACCGAAGTGCAGCAGGTTGGTGATGATCGAGAACAGCGTGGTTTCCTGCCCGCCGTGTTGGGTGCCGGTCGAGGTGAAGGCGCCGCCGACCTTGCCGTTGAGCGCACCGCGCGCCCATAGTCCACCGGCTTGGTCGAGGAATGCCGCCATTTGGGATGACATGCGTCCGAACCGCGTGCCGGTGCCGACGACGATCGCATCGTAGTGCTCCAACTCGGCTATTGTGGCGACGGACGCGGCCTGATCGAGCTTGAAGTGGCCGTTACGCGCGGTCTCCTCGGGCACGGTTTCGGGCACGCGCTTGATGTCGACTTCGGCCCCGGCGGAGCGGGCGCCTTCAGCGACGGCCTCGGCCATGGCTTCGATATGGCCGTAGGACGAATAGTAGAGAACGAGAACCTTGGGCATGGGTAATTCTTTCGTTGATTCAGGGGCCCGTCAGCCCTTGAAGTCCTTCTCGGGGTTCGAGCCGTCCCAGTTCTGGAAGACGTGCATGAAGCCCGGAACGGTATCCTCGCGGCTCCAGTCGCGCTGGAGTTCGCAATAGAGCTGGGTCTTGCTGATCAGCTTGCCGCCGGCCTGCTCGATCCGGCGCAGCGCCGCTTCGTGCGCCTGAATGGACGTGCCGCCTACCGCGTCTGCGACAACATAGACCTCATAGCCTTCGGCCAGCGCATCGAGCGCGGGGAATGCGAGGCACGCCTCGGTCCACAGCGCAGTCATGATCAGTTTCTTGCGGCCCGTCGCCTTGACCGCCGCCTTGAACTCGACATCTTCCCAGGAGTTGATGGTTGTGCGGTCATAGGTCGGCAGATGGCCGAGCACTTCCTGGATCTCCGGGATCGGCGGCTGGTTGCGGCCCGACTGGACGTTCACTGTCGAATGAATGATCGGCAGGTTGTAGTTCACCGCCGCCCTGGCGGTGCTGACGATGTTGAACACCAGCTCGCGCTTGTCGACCGAGCGGATCGAGGACACCTGGATCGGCTGGTAGTCGATGATGATGAACGCCGAATTTTCCGGCGTCAGCAGATGATCGGACTTCGGATCGCGACGGGTTTCACTGGTCATGGCACTTTCCTTTTCTTCCTCGGGTTGAAAGGGTGGGAACCCGGCGGCGGGGGGAGCAAGCCGGGTTCCCTTGCGGTCAGGCCGGCGCCATCTGGCCGAACTTGCCGCTGTTGAAGTCGTCGATGGCCTGGCGGATCTCGGTCTCGCTGTTCATCACGAAGGGGCCGTAGCCGACGATCGGTTCGTCGATCGGCTCGCCGCTCAACACCAGCACGGTCGCATCGCCGTCGGCGTCGATGGCGACGCCGCTGCCTTCGCGCGAGAGCAGCACCATTTCCGCTTCGCCCGCCTGCTGGCTTCCGCCGACAGTGATGTGGCCTGACAGAACCACCAGCGCGCCGGTATGGCCCTCGGGCAGGTCGAGCGTGAGGGAGGCTCCGGCGGCGAGACGAAGATCCCACATGTTGATCGGCGTGAAAGTCCTGGCCGGGCCGCGCACGCCCTCGAACTCGCCCGCGATGATCCGCGCCTTGCCTGCCTCGTTCGGTAGGCAGACGACCGGAATGTCGGCTGAGGTGATCGCCTGATAGCCGGGCTCTGTCATCTTGTCCCTGGCCGGCAGGTTGACCCACAGCTGGATCATGCGGAACGGCCCACCCGCCTTGGTAAAGCCGGGTGAATGGAACTCCTCGTGCAGGATGCCGCTGGCGGCAGTCATCCACTGCACGTCGCCGGGACCGATGGTGCCGCCCTTGCCGGTGGAATCGCGATGCGAGACCTCGCCTTCATAGACCAGTGTCACCGTCTCGAAGCCGCGATGCGGATGCTCGCCGACACCACGCGGCGTCGAGGCGGGCTCAAAGTAGTGGGGGCCGGCAAAGTCCAGCAATAGGAAAGGGCTGATTTGCGCGCCCAGCGTGTTGTAGGAGAAAAGCGAGCGCACCGGGAAACCGTCGCCTACCCAGTGGCGGTTGGGGTTAGAGTAACGACCCAGGATGGTCTTCATGTCTTGTCTCCAAATCCGCGACTCATCGAGGTCGCGGGCTACGAGAGACTCAATGGCGACGGAACGATTGGGCCGGTAGATTGTGAATCCGAACTCTGTGTCCTATCCATGCGACGATGCAGGACCTCAACGACCTCGCCTATTTCGTGAAAGTGGTGGAGCACCAAGGCTTCGCGCCTGCGGCCCGCGCGCTAGGCATGCAGAAGTCCAAGCTCAGCCGTCGGATCGCCCAGCTGGAAGACCGGCTCGACGTGCGGCTGATCCAGCGTTCGACCCGCAAGTTCTCGGTTACCGATGTCGGCCAATCCTACTACCAGCATTGCCTGGCCATGTTGGTCGAGGCCGAAGCCGCGCAGGAGGTGATCGATGCAATCCGTTCCGAGCCGACCGGACTGATCCGCATTGCCTGCCCGCCGGGGCTGATCGCCTATCGCATGGGCAAGGCGATTGCCGAGTTCATGGCCGCCAACCCCAAGGTCCAGGTTCAGCTCAAGGCTTACAACCGCCCTGTCGATGTCATCCACGAGGGTTTTGATGTCGTGATCCGCACCGGCGAGCCGGGGCTCGATTCCGGGAGCTTGGTGATGCGCAAATTGGGCGAGGTGAGCCAGTGCCTTGTCGTGGCACCCGCGCTACTCGAGGGGCGTCGGCGCCCTGCAATTCCATCAGACCTCGCCGACATGCCGGTGATCGGTCTTGGCAACAATCTTGCCAGCGGCGGACCGGAGCGCGTCGAGTGGTCGCTTGCCCATGCAAATGGATCGACCGCTTTGATCCCGGCGACCCCGAGATTGGTGACCGACGACCTCGCCGCCTTGCGTGCCTCGGCGCTGGCCGGGATTGGTATCGTTCAGATGCCAAACCTGATGATCGAAGACGACATTGCCAATGAACGGCTGGTGACGTTGCTGCCGCAATGGACCTCGCCCAACATATCCGTCTTTGCCGTATTTCCATCCAAGCGTGGGCTGCTGCCGTCGGTTCGTGCAATGATTGACCATCTTGCTGGCGATTGCCAACCATACCGGCATGGGACGTTGGACAAGGTGTCATGAGTGAGCGCTGCGCGGCTTCAAACAGTCGTGCCGCCAACAGCTTCCTAGTGTCATCCTTCGGCTGCAGAGAGGCAAACCTGTCCGCAGCGTGAGGGGCAGGGGAGTAGTCAGGACGATCCAACGAACTTCTCGAGCTTCATTGGGCATTCTCGCGCCACATCAGAATCCAAGCCGCTCGGACCAGATGCCACCCGACACCCTGATCGCGATCAGTCACAGCTACCTCACTGACACACAGCAAGTAAGGTAACGACATTAATACGAGCATTCATTGCCTTCAGCGACACTCTGCAGGCACCGTTGACGATCTTAGCGCGCGACGAGAAAGATGTGCGAAGCATGTTCCAAGCATGGTGCGAACGATATCGACCCGAAGCGTAAGAGCCCGACGCCAAGTTCAGGTTGCTGACGCTGACCGAGATGGCACTACAACCGAAGCTGGGCGATGCGGCTGGTGCAGGTGTTCCAAGGTTAGCCTACTGGCTAAACCACCGCGCGGGATGGGTAGTCGCTGCACCCCAAGACAACGCAAAGGGCGCGCTTGCTCCACCAGAAATCGACGTGCGGTGCTTCAGCGTGAACGACGATGACGGAGAGCACCTAGTGTTCGCAGAGAACATCGAGACCGCAACCGCCTTCTACGCGCATCGTAGCATGATCGACTACGGCGTGGTGGACGACAAGTTCAGCGTGCAAGAGATGTCACGGTGGTTGCTGTGTGGTCCGATGGTGACGCTACGTGAAGACATGGACGCGGGACTGCTGGGGATCGGCTCTGTGTCGGCTGATGAGTTCTGGAACATCTACCCGGTCGACTACGAGCCCACCTTCGAACGGTAGCTGGTTGGTTGCTGCACTCGGCGCTCAGCCCTGGGCGCCGGGTGCAGTGGTGGATCGTGATCGCCGTCAAATGAGAAGTCCTCGGAAATTCGCCACTTGGTGATCCGGGACCTGCCAATCAACCGGTCGGAACTTCGCGTCCAGCCTTGCACAGGGCATGGAACCTTCTTTTTGGCTTGCAGTCACTGATGCGGCCCAAAACTGAACACAGAGCGACGCTCAATGCCAAGGGTAAACGGTTGAGTATGAGCAGACGGGCAGGGGCCATTCGCTTCGGGACTATTTCGGGACTCTCCTACCCCATCAGGGCTATTCGTTTCCCTTTTGTTTCTTTCGATGCATGTTGACGGTGTGACGAAACCCGCTAGAAGCCGCGCTTCCGGGCATCCGGGCGGTTAGCTCAGTTGGTAGAGCATCTCGTTTACACCGAGAGGGTCAGCGGTTCGAGCCCGTTACCGCCCACCATATTCCAGTCCGCATCAGGCCGCATTAGGCTGAACAACCCCATAAAATCCGAGGTATTACGCAATCGGTGGACCGATGCAGTTCACTTGAGTTCGATAACTGCCGTTGTGACTTGGGGGTATGATTTGGGGTAAGGCGAACGTACCCCCTTAGAAATACCCCCAATCAAGCGAAAGGGTCGTGGCTATGCCGAGCAACCCGATGCCTTGCCATGACCCCGCGGATTGACGCCAGTCAGGGTGAACGGATTGCCGCCCA
>CAZVWP010000043.1:0-31071 GCA_964630805.1 uncultured Novosphingobium sp.
CGCGCCGCCACCTGCTCGATGTGCGTCGACTTGCCGGTGCCGTGATAGCCCTGGACCATGACGCGGCGGTTGAAGGCGAAGCCTGCGAGGATTGCCAGGGTAGTGTCGGGATCGAAGACGTAGCTGTCGTCGAGATCGGGAACGCGCTCGTCCGCCTCGGAAAAAGCCGGCACTTTCATGTCGATATCGATGCCGAAGGTCTCGCGCACATCGATTTCGCAATCGGGCGCATCGAGGACGGTGTTGGCGCCGGCATTGGCGACGATGTTGGGAATCTCGGTCATGGGCGAGTCGCCTATAGTCTGCGAGGGAAAGCTGCAATAAGCTTTGGACTGCTTGACCCAACCAATCGGGTGGTTTTTCGATGAAGTTTTATGGTGCCCTGCTCTCTCCCTTCGTCCGCAAGGTTGCGCTCGCCGCGGCGGAAAAGGGGATGGAATACGAGTTGGTCCTCTCGAGCCCCGGCAACCCGGATCCGGACTTCGCGGCGGCTAGCCCCTTCGGCAAGATCCCGGCGATGAAGGACGGCGATTTCACGCTGGCCGATTCGACCGCGATCGTCACTTACCTCGAAGCCAAGCAGCCCTCCCCCGCGCTGCTCCCGGCGGAAGCCAGGGCGCGCGGGCAGGTTATATGGTTCGATGAATTTGCTGACACGATCTACGGCGCATCGGCGCTCAAGATCCTATTCAACCGGCTGGTCGCCCCGCGCATCCTCAAGCGGCCCTATGACGAGGAAGTGGCCAAGCAGGGCGAGGCGGAACTGCCGCGCATCCTGGATTACCTCGAAAGCGTCACGCCAGCGGAGGGCTGGCTGTTGGACGAATTCACCCTGGCGGATATCTCCGTCGCCTCGATGGTGCGGACGCTTTGCTATGTCGGACATGGGCCGGATGCTGTGAAATATCCGAAGACCGCGGCATGGTACGAGCGGGTGCGGGCGAGGCCGGGCTGGCAGTTGGTAGCCGTGCAGGAAGCACCGATTGCGGCGAGGCTGGGCGTGACGGACTAAAATCCTCCCCCACCGGAGCAGGGTTTCCGGACTACCCTGCCTTCGGCGGCAGGTGGAACAGGCCGATGAAGCGCATCGCAGCGCCTTCATCGCCGGAAAGCGACAGCCCCGCCCCGGCCAGTTCGGCAATCGGCACCTTCCCGTAAACCGCCCCGGCAATCACGCTGGCGACCGGCGCCGAAAGGAGGAAGTCTGCGCCCTCGGGCGACCCCCGGCAGGCGGTGATCGCACCATCGCCCACCTTCACCGTGAAGTCCTCCACCCCGATCCGGAACCCCGCCACCAGGCTAAGCCCCTGTGCCAGCACCGCATCGAACATCGTCCGGAAGCTCATCATCAGCGAGGCGGCGGAAAGCGGCAGCGTCGGGTCGTGCCCTGGCGAGCGCGCCGCCCAGCGGCCCAGCTCCATGATCGCCACGTCAGCCATGTAGCCCCACTCGGTCAGGTCATAGACTTGCGCCGAGACCGGCGGTGGCAACTGCTTGCGCGTCAGGATTCCCGCCTTCTCCAGCCCTTCCAGCCGCTCGGTCAGCACCTTGGCGCTGATCGAGGGCAATCCGGCGCGAAGGTCGGTGAAACGGCGGGGGCCAAGCATCAACTCCCTGACGATCAGCAGCGACCAGCGCTCGCCCACCAGTTCCAGCGCGAATGCGGTGCCGCAGGCGTCGTCGTACCATTTGCCGTGCCCTTTAGTTTTCTTTTGTAACTTCATGGTTGCCTTTTGTAACCCATCGGCGCACGAAGGTGCAAGAACGATTCGCAACAATGGGAGATTGCAGCGATGGCGAGGATGATTTTCATCAACCTGCCGGTCACCGACCTGCCCCGGTCCATGGCCTTCTACGAAGCGCTGGGCTTCGCCAACAACCCGCACTTCACCGACGAGACGGCCGCCGCCATGCATTGGAGCGACACCATCGCGGTCATGCTGCTGACGCATGACAAGTGGAAGACCTTCACCACGAGGCCCATCCCATCCAGCGACTCGAGCGAAGTGATGAACTGTCTTTCCTGCGACAGCCGCGATGAAGTGCACCGCCTGGCCGAGACCGCCGGGAACAATGGCGGCACCGCGGACATCAACCGGCCAGACGATCACGGCTTCATGATGAGCCGCAGCTTCGCCGATCCCGACGGGCACGTCTGGGAAGTGATGTGGATGGACCCGGCGGCGGTTCCGCAGGGCTAACGGGAGTTCCGCAATGCCCGATATCGAAGTGACTGCCCTGAGCTGGGTTCCTCCGCTAGCCCGCGGCCTGGTGCGCGACCTGCGCATTCGCTGGGTGCTGGAGGAGCTGGGCCGTCCCTATCGCACCCGACTGTTCGACCGGCGCACGAGCGGTCCGGAGGAACGCCAGCCGGAGCAACCCTTCGGGCAGGTGCCCGCCTTCCGCGAAGGCAACGTCCACATGTTCGAATCCGGCGCGGTGTGCCTCTGGCTGGCGGAGAGGGCCGAATCCGACGTCCTGTTGCCGCGCGGCGAGGCTGCCCGCGCCCGGGCGATGAGCTGGTGCTTTGCCGCGCTCAACTCGGTCGAGCCCTATATCCACATGGTCCAGTGCGCGACGCTGTTCGATGCCGACAAGCCCGGGGCGGCCGAGTTCGCGCCTGCAACCGAGGAACGGCTGCACGCGCGGCTGGTTCAGTTGGGCGATGCCCTTGGCGACAGGCCATGGCTTGAAGACCGCTTCACGGTGGCCGACCTCCTGATGGTCTGCGTCCTGCGGCAACTGTCGCGCAGCGGACGGCTGGGATCCCACCCCAGGCTCGCCTCCTATGTCGAGCGGGGCGAGGACCGCCCCGCCTTCCACCGCGCGCTGGCGGCGCAGCTTGCAGATTTCGTCGATGACAAGGAGGCCAATACATGACCTGGGTAGAAGGTTTCGTCATTCCCGTGCCTGAGGGCAGGAAGGAAGAATTCATTACCCACGCCCGCACGATCGATGCCCTGTTCCTTGAGCACGGCGCCCTGCGCGTGGTCGAATGCTGGGGCGAGGACGTGCCGCACGGCAAGCGGACCGACTTCTATCGCGCGGTCGACGCGCAAGACGGCGAGGCAGTGGCCTTCAGCTGGATCGAATGGCCGGACCAGGCAACCGCCAAGGCCGCGCACGCGCTGTTCGCGGAATTGACTCCCACCGATCCGCGCATGAGCATGGAAACGAACCCTCCGCCGTTCGACGGCAGGCGCATGATATTCGGCGGCTTCGGCGCCGTCCTCGACATCAAGGGAGAATGAGCATGGCTAATCCGACCGGCGGCTGGATCTGGTACGAGTTGATGACCATCGAGCCGGATGCGGCAACCCTGTTCTACAACGAGGTGGTCGGCTGGACCATCGCCGGCCATGCCGATCCGCAGGCGGGAGGCGTCGATTACCGGCACATCCAGCGCAGCGACGGGGGGAGCCTGGGCGGCATGCTGGGCCTCAGCAAGGACATGGTCGACCACGGCGCGCGCCCCGGCTGGGTGGGCTATATCCACGTCGCGGATGTCGATGCCGCCGTGAAGGCCATCGAGACCGACGGCGGCAGGCTGCTGATGCCGGCCTTCGACCTGCCGGTGGGTCGCATCGCCATGGTCGCCGACCCGCAGGGCGCGCCGTTCTATGTGATGAAGCCGATCCCGCCGGCGGGCCAGCCCGATGCCGTCAGCGACGTCTTCTCGCCCGACAAGCCGCAGCACATCCGCTGGAACGAGCTGATGAGCAGCGATCCGGAAGCCTCGATAGCGTTCTACACGAAGCACTTCGGCTGGACCCAGGAGGGCGAGATGGACATGGGCGCCATCGGCAAATACCGCTTCATCCAGCACGACGGGGTCGGCATCGGCGCGGTGATGCCCAAGATGCCGCAGATGCCGTTCAGCGCCTGGAACCACTACATCGGCGTCGACGACATCGACCGCGCGGTGGAGGCCGTGCAGTCCGGCGGCGGGCAGATCGCAAGCGGGCCGCACGAGATTCCCGGCGGCGAATTCTCGATGAACGGCATCGACCCGCAAGGCGCCATGTTCGGCCTGGTCGGGCCCAGGAAGCGCTGATGGCGACCTACACCTTCTACACCAACCCGATGTCGCGCGGGCAGATCGCCCGCTGGGCGCTGCACGAGGCAGGGGCAAGCTACCGGCAGGAGATCGTCTCCTGGACCGGGAAGCCGGCCGAGTTACTCAAGGCCAACCCGATGGGAAAGGTGCCGACCCTGGTCCACCACGACGGCGACCAGGACCGCGTCGTGACCGAGGCGGCGGCGATCTGCCATTACCTTGCCGAGATGCATCCGGGGCAGAACCTGTTGCCGCGGGACGCGGAAATGGCGGACTATTTCCGCTGGATGTTCTTCGCCGCGGGCCCGGTAGAGGCGGCGATCACCACCCGCGCGCTCGGCCTTGAGGTCCCGCCGGAAAAGCAGGTCATGGCAGGTTGGGGCAGCTTCGAGCGGGCCATCGGCACGCTGGAAGGTCACTTCACCGACAACGACTTCGTCTGTGGCGACCGCTTCACCATGGCCGATGTCTATGTCGGCAGCCAGGTCGATTGGGGACTGACCTTCGGCTCCATCCCGCCGAGCAAGGCCTTCGTCGCCTATGCGGAACGGCTGCAGGCGCGCGAGGCCTACAAGGCGGCCAAGGCCATCGACAACCAGCTGATCGAGGAGATGCGCAAGTGAGACCCGGCGAAACCGCAAAGAACACCGTGTGCCTGTGGTATGAAGGAACCGCGGAGGAAGCGGCCAGCTTCTACGCCGCGACCTTCCCCGACACCCGCGTCACCGCCATCCACCGCGCGCCCGGCGACAATCCCGGCGGTGGCAAGGAAGGCGATGTGCTGGTCGTCGAGTTCGAAGTCATGGGCATCCCCTGCGTCGGGCTCAACGGCGGCCCCGCGTTCAAGCACAACGAGGCCTTCTCCTTCCAGGTCGCCACCGACAATCAGGAGGAAACCGACCGCTACTGGAATGCCATCGTCGGCAATGGCGGCGAGGAGAGCGCCTGCGGCTGGTGCAAGGACAAGTGGGGCATCAGTTGGCAGATCAGCCCGCGAGCCCTGATGGCCGCCGTCTCCAACCCCGACCGCGCCGTGGCCAAGCGCGCCTATGAGGCGATGATGACCATGCGCAAGATCGACATCGCCGCCATCGAGCGGGCGATGGCCGGAGATTGAAGGTGGCGATCCAGTTTTCCGTCTGGATCATGGTCTCGCTGCCACCGGCTCAAGTCTACGAAGCGGTGGCCGATCCGGACCTCCTTTCACGCTACTTCACCACCGGGGGCGCGAAAGGACGCGCCGAAGCCGGCGCCACCGTCACCTGGGACTTCGCCGACTTCCCGGGTGCCTTTCCGGTTTCAGTGGTTGAGGCCATCCCACCGGAACGCATTGTCTTCGACTGGGGCAAGGACGAAGGCGGCCAGTCCCGGACCCGGGTGACTTTCACGTTCGAACCTCTAGACGGCGGCGCACGCACCAAGGTTTCGGTGAGCGAGACCGGCTGGCGCGACGACGAAGCGGGCCGCGCGGCGAGCTATGGCAATTGCATGGGCTGGTCCCAGATGATCGCCGCGCTCAAGATGTGGCTGGAACACGGCATTAACCTGCGGGAGGGCGCATACGCATGAAACTGGCACTCTATGGCCACCACTTCTCCAGCTACACCTGGAAGGTCCTGATCGCGCTCTATGCCAACGAGATCGACTTCGAGTTCAGGCCGCTAGACGAGGACCACCCCGAAAACTTCGCGGTGGTGCAAGGCGCCGGCCCGCTCGGCAAGTTCCCCGTGCTGCAGGACGGCGACAACCTGCTGTTCGAATCGACCACGATCATCGAGTACCTGGCCAACCGGTCGCAGGGGCCGGAGATGCTCATTCCCCACGATCCCGACGCCGCCATTGGCGTGCGCATGCTCGACCGGGTGTTCGACAACTATGTGATGAACATCATGCAGCAGGCGGTGAACGAGTACCTGCGCAACCCCGAAAACCCCGACCAGCAGCTGCTGGAAGACGTCCGCGCCCAGTTGCGCCGCTCCTACGCCTGGATCGACGGCTGGCTTGAATACTATCCGGTGCAGGGCCAGATCACTCTTGTCGAATGCGCCGCGGCGCCCTCGCTGTTCTATGCCGACTGGGTAGAGCAGATCGGCGACGCGTTCCCCCGCCTGAAACAATGGCGCGCGCATCTGCTATCGCTGGAACCCGTCGCGCGCTGCGTCGAGGATGCGAGGCCGTATCGCCCCAACTTCCCGCTGGGGGCGCCGGACAGGGACTAAGGAGACGCCGCCATGGCAGCCGAGCTCAACCACACCATCGTCTGGTGCAGCGACCAGAAAAGCGCCTCGGCCTTCTTCGCCGAGATGCTCGGCCTGCCCGAGCCCGGCATGTTCTCGCACTTCCATGTGGTCCAGATGGCGAACGGGGTTTCGCTGGACTTCGCCGACAAGGAAGGCCCGATCGCGCCGCAGCACTATGCATTCCTCGTCAGCGAGGATGAGTTCGACGCCGGCATGGCGAAGATCGCCGAGAAGGGCCTGAAGTTCTGGGCCGACCCGGCGCGACACAAGCCCGGCGAGATCAACCGGCACTGGGGCGGCAAGGGCGTCTACTTCGAAGGGCCGGACGGACACTTCCTCGAACTCATCACCAAGCCTTACGGCGCCATGGAGGACCTATGAGCGACAGCCGCGAACTTTCCGTCTCCCGTTATATCGCCGCCCCGCCGGAAAAGGTGTGGGACGTCATGGTCAACCGCCAGGAGGAATGGTGGTGCCCCGTGCCCTGGCACGCCAGGATCGACCGGCAGGACCGCAGGCCCGGAGGCGTCTGCAACATGACCTTTTACGGGCCCGACGGCGAGCGCGAGCCGCAGAACGGCATCTACCTCGCCTTCGAGGAAGGCCGCCGCTTCGCCACCACCGACGCCGTCACCGGCGATCTTGAGCCCAGCGGCCCCTTCATGATCGGCATCTGGGAGATCGAGCCCGAGGGAGAAGGCACCCGCTACACCGCCCGCGCCCGCCACTGGACGGACGAGGCCAGGGACCAGCACGTGGAAATGGGCTTTGTCGAAGGCTGGAGCGCCTGTACCGACCAGCTCCAGGCACTTTGCGAAGCGGAATAGAGCGGGCGAAGCGAAGAAGTTTGGGCGAAGGAGAATAGAATGCTCGAAGGGGGCTGCGACTGCGGCAAGGTCCGCTACCGGATCAAGGCAGAGCCGATCATGGTCAACTGCTGCCACTGCCACAAGTGCCAGCGCCAGACCGGATCGGCTTTCGCGATCAACGTGCTGATCGAGGCAAGCGAGGTCGAACTGCTGGGCGAAGCGCCGGTGCCGAACCACGTGGAAAGCGGCAGCGGCATGGGGCAGGAAATCATGCGCTGCCCGCACTGCGGCGTTTCCGTCTGGGGCGTCTATGGCGCGGCGGGCGACGGCGCGCTGTTCGTCCGCACCGGAACGCTGGACGATCCGTCCGCAGTCAGCCCGCGAGGCCACATCTACACCGAAAGCAAGCTGCCATGGGTGCAGATTCCCGAAGGTGTGCCGCAGTTCGAGCGGTTCTATTCAGGCAAGGACATCGTAGGCACCTTTGGCGAGGAGAATGCCCTGCGCTGGCGAAAGGCGATCGGCCGATGACTCACGAAAACGCCGGAGCCTTGCGCAGCAACTGGTAAGCCTCGACAACCCCTTGCAGCCGTGTCTCGTAGGTTCGGTCACCGCCGTTGCGGTCCGGATGATAGCGGCGGACCAGTTCGGAATAGCGTTGCCGCAGCGCCCGCAAGTCCGAGTCTAGCGGCAGGCCCAGCACGTCAAGTGCGCGGCGTTCCTCCGGCGTCACGACGCGGCCATCCTTCCGCTCCGCCGGTCGGCGCATGCGGGCCCGCGCACTGATCGCCTCCAGCGGATCGGCGAAATCGGCCCAGCGCGGCGCGGCGTCGATCCCGGCGGTGGGTGAGAATGCCCGGGTCTCGCGCTCCCATCCGTGAACCGGGGACTGCGCCTGGAAGATCTCCTCCGGAGTCATGCCCTCGAAGAAATCGTAGCCGGAGTTGAAGGCCCGGACGTGGTCGAGGCAGAACCAGCGATAGTCGCCCGGCCCGTCGAAACCTGCCCTGCGAGCACCCGGCGCGCGAAATTCGCCGGGCTCCGCGCAGCCCGGTGTATCGCAGTGCCTGCCCCTCGCCTCGTGGCGGCCGTGGAAGCGATCGTGTCTCACCCTCTTACACATGGCGTCCGATGCGCTAGAAGGGAAGGCATGAGCGGACCCCTTGCAACCGAAATCGAACAAATCCTGACGGCCGAGTTCGCGCCGACGAGCCTTGCCGTGATCAACGATTCCGCCCGCCATCATGGCCACATGGGCGATGACGGCAGCGGCGAATCGCACTTCACCGTGGAGATCGAAAGCGCGGTCTTTGCCGGCAAGTCGCGGCTGGAACGCCAGCGCATGGTCAACCGCGCGCTGGGCGACATTCCCGGACAGCGGGTCCATGCCCTTGCCGTCAAGGCCAGGGCTCCCGGCGAGTGAATTCCGCCCCCACCCGCACGCGCCGCACCGCGCGGGTGCTGCTGGCGGGCGGCGACGGGCGCGTGCTGCTGTTTCGCTATGTGCCCGATGGCATGCCCGCCTTCTGGATGCTGCCCGGCGGGGAACTCGACCCGGACGAGGACTTCTCCGAGGCGGCACGGCGCGAGCTGTTCGAGGAAACGGGCATCAAGGCCGATCCCCGCCCGCTCGGCGTGGCGCGGGAGTTCCACTACATCTACGACCGTCAGAAGGTTCTGGGCGTCGAACACTTCTTCCACCACCGCACCGACGCCACCTCCATCGACACCAGCGGACACACCGAACTGGAGCAGGTCTGCATGCAGGAGCACCGCTGGTTCGCGCTGGAGGATCTGCCGGGCTGGCACGAGCCGGTCTGGCCGAAGGACATTGCCGAGCTGGTCGAACTGGCCTCGCGCGACGCGGGGGCGGAGGCATGAAACGCATCGCCCTTCCCACCGGCATCGAGGTCCAGGTGCAGGACGAAGGCCCGCGCGACGCCCCTGCCCTGATCTTTCTCCACGGCTTTCCCGAAAGCCACCGCACCTGGCGCCACCAGGTCGCGCACTTTTCCGACCGCTACCGCTGCGTCGCGCCCGACCAGAGAGGCTATCGCGGATCGTCCAGGCCGCAGGACGTGGCGAGCTATACGCCCGACAAGCTGGCCGGAGACGTCTTTCAGCTCGCCGATGCGCTGGGGGTGGAGACCTTCACTATCATCGGCCACGACTGGGGCGGCGCAATTGCCTGGCTGGTCGCCATGCTGGGGCAAGGCAGCCGCGTGACGCGGGCGGTGATCGCCAATGCGCCGCACCCGGCAAGGTTCGCCGAATTGCAGTGGACCAGCCGGGAGCAACGCGGGTCGAGCCAGTATTTCCGGGCATTCCGCGATACCGGAAATGACCCTTTGGTGCGCGACTTCGGGCTGGGCGGAATGCTCGCCAAGGCCTTTGCCGGGATCGATCTTCGCATGCTGGATCCGGCCATGCGGGAAAAGATTCAGGCCGGAATCGCGCAGATGACCGATCCGGAGGTGCGCGCGGCACAACTTGCAGATTGGGAGGATCGCGAAGCCGCCTTCGGCATGCTCAACTGGTATCGCGCGAGCCCGATCGAAGTCCCGCCGATGGACGCGCCATTCGAGCTTCCGGAAGACTGGACGCCACCGCTATTGCCGAAGCTTGCGATCCCGGCGCTGGTGATCTGGGCGATGGACGACGTGGCCTTGCCATCGGTGAACATCGAGGGGCTGGACACGTACGTCGAGGACCTGACCTTGGTGGAGGTCCCCAATTGCGGTCATTTCGTCACCTGGCAGGCGCCCGAGGCGGTCAATGGTGCCATAAGCACCTTCTTGCCTTGACATTTTACACCAAATAGGTTATTTACCCGCCGCGACGGGTTGCGGGGGTGCCGTGCGCACTGTGCCTCCACTCCCGCCTTGGCCGGCGCTACTCCCCAGCGGATGCGCCGCATCAGGGATGCGAGGAGCGGCTGGACGATCTTCCGGCTGCCGAACCTGGGGTATGCCCCTCGACAGGCGGCAAGGGAGCGAGCCCGCCCCGCCATCGCCTCGCACGCAGGGCCGAGTTGGCGAGAACCGCAGTTTGCTTGCCAACCGTTCGCATTGAAGAAACCGCAAAGCCAAGTCCTGAGCCTGTCGCAGCATCGGTTCAGGCAGGTCCAGCGCCGGCCGCCCGTCGCTTTCCCTTCCCCGGCCTTATCCCGCGCTGGCCTGCGGGCGCTCCCACACACCCGCTTCCCCTCGCCCGGGACTCAATCGCAGCGCGACAATGGAGCCTGTCAAACTCCACCCCCCGGCGTACCCGCCGCGGGAAGGCCCCACCGCGCCGAGGCCATGTCCTCCGTCGTGACATCCAGCGGCGGCATGTTCGGCGGCGCGCCCCAGTCGCGTCGGTCGAAAAACTCGCCGGTCATGTCCGGCGGGCCGCGATAGTGGGTTTCGAACATGCGCCACTGGAACAGCCAGCGGTCGCCCTGTTCGACGAAGTGTTCGTAGTAGAGGCCGATGGCGATGTTGGTGTCGCCGTTCCGCCAGGCGCAGCGTTCGTCGATCCAGGTGCGGCCCGAGGCAATTCCGTCGCCCACCGTCAGGATGGGATTACGGAACGTGATGAAGACGCGGATGAACTTGTCCATGATCACCGAGATGCCGTTGCGGATCTCGTCCCGACCGCGGAACACGCGGCCCGATATGCGCCACTGCGCGTCCTCGGCGAAGCAGCCGGCGAAGGCGTCGAAATCCTTGCGAAAGGTGGCGTCGGTATAGCGCGCGTGCAGGTCGCGAACGCCGGCCTGTGCTTCGGCGAGTGTGGTCATCAAGAGCTCTCCCAGGTTTTCCGCGCCAGCCTATTGGCCACGGGCCCGCCGTCAAGCGCTGGGGCAGGCAAAGCGCGCCACCCCGTGGTCCCGCGCCGCCCCGACCCAGATTTCCTTACCTACCTGCAATCCCGTCGTCGCCGCCCCGAACACCCCTGGGGCATAGTCCACCACAACCTCGTGGGCGAGCGTAACCGGGTCGATCTTGACGATCATCGAAGGCGCATCCAGCCGCGGCGCGCCGCTGAAGTGGTGCGCGATGAATTCTTCCATCGTCGTGTCATAGGCGCCCGCGGCGAGCAGGTGGCCATCGGCGGTCCAGGTGAGATTATCGACCAGGATCGGCATGGCCGCGATCCTCACTTCCGGATCGGGCACGCCGCGACGGACCTTCTGGATCGTCTTCGCGCCCCAGCCGCCGATGAAGACCCATTCGCCGTCTTCCGAGACTTCCACCCCATTGGCGACGAAGATCTGGGTGCCAGGCAATTCGCCCCAGCCTTGTCCCGGCGACCATTCGAGCACGCCGCCGGTCTCCCCCCTTGCCCCGCCGGAGGCATTCGGCATCTCGCTGCCGTCGATGCTGCCCGTGGTCGAAACCACGAATCCACCACCGGGAAGCGCCGCGCAATCGTTGCCTATCGTCGTCCCGGGCATCCGCGCTCCGCCGATCCAGCGCAGCCGTGGCCTGGGCCCAGCAAGAAGCACTTCGAAGACCTCCACCGACTCGCGCCCGCCGTGGTTGACGGCGAAGAGTTCCACCACCCCATCGGGACGCACGAAGGTGTCGATACCGTGCGACTGGAAGGCCAGCGGGTCGAACGGGTCCTGCTCTCCGAAGCGGCCTGCATCGAGTGCGGTTTCGACAAGATAGGGGCAAATCTCGTTGCAGCTATGGTCCCGCCGGTCGACCGCATAGAGCCTGCCCAGCGGCGCTCCAGGCCCGGTCATGCCCGAGGTGATCACCCAGTCGCTGCCCGGCACGATGGCAAGGTCCTCGGCATTGATCGGCCCCCAGATTCGGCCAAGCGGCACCTGTTCAGGCAATGTCTTCTCCCATCACTCGCTTGTCTTGCGATGTGGATCGAGCCTAACATCGAACAGTCAAACAGACAAAAACGGGGATGACCAGCCCATGACCGCGCTTTCCTTCGGCTTCACCAAGATCGTCGTCGCGGACCTCGATCGGGCGGAGCGGTTCTATTCGGACGTGTTCGGCCTGCAGTCGTTGCATCGCGTCAGGGCGGAAGATCATGCCTATCCGCTGGAGGAAGCGATCCTTTCGCTTTCGCCCGAAAGCCACAAGCTGCTGCTGGTCCGCTACCTGACCCGGCCCTGCCCGCCAGCCGGCGCGGCCTGGATCGGGTTTACTGTCGCCGACATGGACGCGACCCTGGAGGTGCTGCAAGCGAACGGCGGCCGGATCGAAGTGCAGCCGCACGACAACCCCGAGCATGGCGTGATTGCCGCAATCGCCGCCGATCCGGACGGTCACCTGATCGAGGTGATCCAGTTGATGACAGCCGCCTAGCGGTACGTCCGCAGCAGGTGCTCGACGACCGGGCCATAGAGCGGCCGTTCGAATTCGATGCCCGCGCCGGGCTCGCTCGACCAGCTGATGCGGCCCTTGATGAAGTCCAGCGATTCGAGCTTGATCGATACCTGTTGCTTCAGGCGCAGTTCGACGCCCGGCAAGGCGATGCAGCAGCCATCGACCGTAAGGTCCATCACCGCGACATCGAAGCCCTTGCCGCCGATGATCCGCAGCTTGGCATTCATCGCTATCGGCGGACGACCATTCCCGCCCGCACCGCGCCCCTGCGAATCCATCTTTTCCATTCCTCCAGCGCCCGTAGCCGTCCCCGGCCGCCGACCACCGGATTGCGCCAATTTCATTGGGAGATTGTTAGGAAACAGGGTTAATCTGGTAATGTTGGTTTAGGTATCGTTACGAGAGAGGGAGAAGGGGATGCCGGACGATCGTGACCGCAACCGGCGCTTTGCCGGGCGCCGGATCTATCTGACCGGGGCGGCTTCAGGCATCGGCCTTGCCACAGCAAGGCTGCTGGCCAGCCAGGGCGCGGCGCTGGCGCTGACCGATGTCCAGGCGGACAAGCTGGCCGCGGCCGCGCGGGAGACGGGCGGCCAGGCGCTGGTCGCCGACCTGCGCGATGGAGATGCGATCGACCGGTCGGTTGCAGGGGCCGCGGAAGCAATGGGCGGGATCGACGGCGTGGTGAACTGTGCCGGCGTGCCCTCGGGCGCCGACATCGCCGAGCTCGATCCCGCGGAATGGGACAGGGTCCTTGCCATCAACCTCACCGCGCCCTACCGCGTCTGCCGCGCGGCCGCGCCGTGGCTGCGACAGGCCCCGTCCGGCGCGGTGGTCAACATCGCCAGCGGCGTCGGCCTACGGCCGACCGGCCCGGGATCAAGCGCTTATGCCGCTTCGAAAGGCGGGCTTATCGCCTTGGGCAAGGCGCTGGCGATGGACTTCGGACCCAGGGTGCGGGTCAACACGCTCTGCCCCGGCGTGGTCGAGACGCCCATGACCGAGCATATCCTGCACGGCATGGACGAAGCCTTTTCAGCCGCCTTCGTCGCGCAATATACGCTCAAGCGGGTGGCCGAGCCGGCTGAACTAGCCGAGGCGATTGCCTTCCTGCTGAGCGACGAAGCGAGCTTCATCACCGGCGCCACCTTGCCGGTGGATGGGGGGCGGATTTTTCATTGAGTCAACAACCTCCCTTCCCCCTTGATGGGGGAGAAGGAGGATTGTTCAGCCGATCTTCCGCTTGGGCTCGATCACCACCACCGGAATCTTGCGCTCGGTGCGCGCCTGGTAGTCGTTGAAGGCAGGCCACTGGGTGCAGGCCTCGGCCCACAGTTCCTCGCGCTCCGGGCTTTCCGCGGTGCGCGCGACGGCTTCCCACTTGTCGCCCAGGTACTGAATCTCGACGTTCGGATCGGCCTGGATGTTGAGATACCACAGCGGGTGGCTGGGCGAGCCGCCCTTGCTGGCGATGATGACGAAGTTGTCGCCCACCTGCTTGCCGATGATCGCGATGGTGCGCTTCTCGCCCGACTTCCGGCCCTTGGTCGTGACCAGCACCGCGGTCGCGCCGTTCCACACGCCGCCCTTCTCGCCATTGGTCTCGAGATAAGCCTTCACGTGGCTTTCGTTAAGCAGCGAATAGTCTACGCCGGCGCGCATGCCCGGCTGCTGGGGTTGTTCCGACATGACTTTCCTCTCTCAAGCCGCCTTGGCCAGTTGCCCGGCGTTCTTGCCGGCCAACCTGCCGAAGACCGAGCCGTTGAGCAAGCCCGTGCCGCCCGGATAGTTCTCGTAGAACAGGCCGCCCACAAGCTCACCCGCAGCATAGAGGCCGGGGATCGGCTTTTCGGTGAGGTCCAGCACCTGCGCCTCGGTGTTGATCTTGAGGCCGCCGAAGGTGAAGGTGATGCCGCAGGTCACGACATAGCCGTGATAGGGCGGCGTATCGATCGGCAGGGCCCAGTTGGACTTGGGGACTTCGAGGCCCTCGGTGCCGACCCCGTCGAGGATCGAGGGATTGTAGGTGGTGCCGAAAGCGCCCTTGGGACAGGCGGCGTTGTAGGCGGCGATTTCGGCCTTCAGGCCCTCGACGTCGATGTCGAGCTGCTCGGCGAGGCCCTCGATGGTGTCGGAGGTCGCCTTGGTCACCTGCTTGATGCGGTATTCGTCGCGGACATTCGCGTGGGTCTTGTCGTCGAAGATCTGCACCGCGGCGCGGCCGGGCTGCTTCATCACTTCCTTGCCGTACTTGGCATAGGTATGGTTGCGGTAGTCCGCGCCCTCGTCGATGAAGCGCTTGCCCTTCATGTTGACGACGATGCCGATAATGTAGCTGTGCTTCTGGAAGTTATCGAGCACGACGCGGTCGCCATAGGGCGGCGCCGAGATGTCCCACTGCACTGCGTGGCAGCTCGACCAGCCGCCATGCGGCCGCGCGCCGATCCGCATCGCCGCCTGGATGCCATCGCCGGTGTTGTGCTGCGTGCCGCGCACCCGGCACGATTCCCAGCCGGCGCCGAGATAGCGCACGCGCATTTCGGGGGAGCTTTCAAAGCCGCCGCAGGCCAGCACGACAGCCTTGGCGGCAATGTCCTCGTAGCCGTCCGGCCCGAAGGCGCGCACCCCGGTGACGCGGCCCTTCTGGTCCTGGATCAGGTCGCGCAGGCCGGTTTCGTAGCGGATTTCGATGCCCATGCGCTCGCAGGCGGCGACCAGCATGTCGACGAGGCCCCAGCCGCCGCCGACCGCCTCGATGTTCACGCCGCCGTAGAAGTGGTGCTTGCCGTCGATCTTGAAGCTCTGGCGGCCGAACATCGGGATGAAGCGGATCTTGTGGGTGCGCATCCAGCGCATGGTGTCGCGCGACTGGCCGATGAGGATGTTGCCGAGGTCCTCGTCCGCCTGGTGATCGGTGACCTTCATCAGGGTCGCCATGAACTCTTCTTCGGAGAGCGAAGGAAGGTTGCCGATCGAATTGTATTCGCCCTCGGTCATGTCATCGAGGATGTCGGTGCGCAGGTCTTCCACGCCATTGTGGCAGAAGCGGAAACCGCCCGCGGTGAAGGTGGAATTGCCGCCGCGGTCTTCCTTGGTGGCCTTTTCCAGCACCAGCACCTTCGCACCCTGCTCGGCGGCCGACAGCGCGGCACACAGCGCGGCATTGCCAGCGCCGACGACGATCACATCCCAGACTTCGCTTGCGGACACTTGATTAACTCCATGTTCTATGGCCGCGTCCCGGGGAGGTTTGGCGGCTTAATGAAACTATTGCGGTGCTATTATGGGCAACCCATTGCTGGCCTTCCTCCGAAGAGTCAACCTGCCCTATAGACCACCCTTCCCTCGAACAGCCTGCGCGCCGTCCGGTAGACCGCGCCGTAGACCGCCTCGCCCGCATCATCCAGCCCCGCATCGACCATGGTCATGCCGGAGGGGTGGGCGATGCGGATCGGACCATCTTTCGAGGCGCAGAGGCGATGCGGCAGCGAACCGGGGACGCGGCAGGCAATGGCGAGGCAGATCGCGCCGGTGATCGGCGTGGCGCGGTGGGGCTGGCCCATCGAGAGCATGCGTACCGTGATGTCGGCGCTGGCGCCGTCACCGGCGGCGACCATCGCCACCAGAGGAACGCTGGCCGAACCGGGAATGCCCATAAGCTCCGCCCCGGCCTCGCGGATGGCGGCCATGCGGGTGAGAAATCCGGCGTCCGCTTCCAGCTCCAGCGGCGTTTCACTGCCGGTCTTGCCCAGCGCCGAGGCCTCGACGAAGACGGTGGGATTCGCCGCATCGATGCAGCTGATCTCGACGCCGTTCCAAAGCTGCACCGGCTGCCCGGTCGGCAGCAGCTTGCCGGTCTTGGCCCCGCCGGGCTTGAGGAACTCCAGGCGGATAGGAGCAGAAGTCCCCTCGACCCCATCGATGGCAAGATCGCCCGAAGCGGCCAGCGCGCCGCCTTCGACCAGGAACTTCGCAACGATGATCTTGCCGGTGTTGGTATTGTGCACCCGCACCATGGCCTCGCCATCCGGCGGGCACGGCACGATCCCCTCCTCCACCGCGAAGGGACCGACGGCGGAGGACATGTTGCCGCAGTTACCGGCATAATCCACCCGCGCTTCCTTCACCGCGCACTGGGCGAAGGTATAGTCGATGTCCGCGTCCGGGCGGCTGGAGGGCCCCACAATGCAAACCTTGTTGAGCGAGGAAAGCCCCCCGCCCATGCCGTCGAGGTTGCGCCCGTTGCTGTCCGGCACGCCCATGGCGCTCAGGAAGATCGCGTCCCATTCGGCGCGGTCGGCGGGCAGGTCCGAGGCGTTGAACACCAGCGCCCGCGACGTGCCGCCGCGCATATAGACGCAGGGGATGCGGTGGAGCTTCACCCCTGGGCCTGCCGCCATTCGATCAGCCGGCGGATGCCCTGCTCTACGCTCACTTCCGGCTCCCAGCCGAGCAGGCGCTTCGCCTTCTCCCGACTGAGCCTGAGCGAGGCGCTGGAGGTGGCCTTCACGGCACCCGCATCGTCCGCATAGACCGGCTGCAGGTCGCTTCCGGCGATTTCAAGCAGGATCTCGGCAATGCGCTTCACCGTGGTCTCGACCCCGGTCACGCAGTTCATCACTTCGCCCGTGACGTCGCTGGCCATGGCCATGACATTGGCCCGCGCTACGTCCGCCACGTGGATGTAGTCATGCACTTCGCTGCCATCCCCGGGCAGCGCCGGGGCCTCGCCCCGCATGATCTTGTCCCAGTTCTGGATGATGTAGAGCGCATTGACGCCGCGGTAATGCTGCCGCTCGCCATAGACAGTGGCGTAGCGCAGGGCGACCGCGTCCACCCCATGCTTCTGGCTGTAGAGCTTGCACAGCGCCTCGCCGATCAGCTTGGTGCAGGAATAGAGCATCGAGCCGGGCTGGTAGCTTGCGAGGTTGGCCGGTGCGCTCTCGTCGATAATGCCATCGCCCTCGGGCTCGCCATAGGCGGCGATGGAGGAGGAGAAGACGACCTTCTTCACGCCCGCATAGCGGCAGGCTTCGAACGTGTTGACCTGGCCCTCGACATTCACCGCCAGGCCCAGCGGCGGGTTCTGGCTCATCGGGATGGTGAGGAAGCCGGCGATGGCGAAGACGCCGCTCGCGCCCTTGAAGGCATCGTAAAGCTCGTTGATCCGCAGGATATCGCCCTTGAGCAGCTTGACGCGGCTGTCGCCCTCGAGGTGGCTGACGGTTTCCGGCGTGCCGAGCGAGAAGTTGTCGAGCAGCACCACCTCGCCCGCACCTTCGGCCAGCAGGCGGTCGGCGACATGGCTGCCAATGAGACTCGCGCCGCCGGTGACGACGAACTTGTTACCCTGGATTTGCATGGCCAGCGCCTTTGTCGCGAGGAGGAGCAGGTGTCAACGACGTATTGGCACCGCATGCGTATCATTTTCTCAGATACGGATGTCCCACCTGTTGTAGTCGCGCAGGGCCGCGCGCCCGGCCTCGTTCCACTCGAACCTAGCCCCGGCTTCCACATGCGGGCGATAGGCGAAGGGCTTCTCCTGCGGCCAGCGCTGCCGCCGGGCCGCTTGGGCATAGCCGATGACTTCGGCGCGCTTTGCAATCCACGCCGCATCGAACTTCGCCTGCGTCTCGCCATCGTGCGTGCGGCCCAGCGCCCCGTCGACAGACTTCCTCGGCAGGAAGCCCATGTTCATCGTCACCCGAATGTCCGGGCTGGTGTTGGCGAAGGAGCCATGCAGCGCCTGCCGGTTGGTCATGCAGACGTCACCCGGCTTGCAAATCAGCGGCACCGCGCCTTCCAGCCGGTCGCTTCCCGCCGCATCGGCCAGCGCGCGGATGTCGGCATGGCCGGTCGCATGGGTGCCGGGGACCACCCACACCCCGTTGGCCGGGGTCGAACCATAGAGCTGCGGCATGAAGTTGAAGCCATGCGTATGCATGTTCCAGTCCGGGCCATCCCAGTGGGTGGTGCCATCCTGGTGCCAGGGGAAGATGCGACCCTCGCCGGGCAACTTGATGATGATGCCTTCCTGGAACGGGGTGAAATCGTCGCCGAGGATGGTCGCGGCGGCGGCGAGCAGACCGGGATGGCCATAGAGCCGCAGCATCGCCGCGCAGTGATAGAGCGGCGCGAGGATCGAGGAGACCGACCATTCGGGCGCGTCCTTGCCGACTTCCGGCTCGAACATCTTCACCGGATGCCGCCCCTGCCCCGCCGCAGTGCCGCCGAGCGGGTCACTCAAGGGCTTGGCCCAATGGACCAGCCCCAGCTCGCACTCCTGGCCGATGGCAGGTCGGCCATGCCGGTCCACTTTCGAGTCAGGCGCGCTAGGCAGGCGCTCGAACACCTCCCGGTAGTTGGCCTCAAGTTCGGCCAGTTCCTCCGCCGCAATGGCGCCCTCGAACACGTAGAAGCCCACCCTTTCGTAGGCTTCAACGATGTCCGGCGCGAGCCTGCCATCTGCGCCCAGCCGCAGCGGCCCGCGGTTGCCCAGTGCCATGGCCCTCGCCTCGCCCTCGCGGAAATAGTCCGCCATGGCCTCGCTCTCGCTACCATAGCGGACCATCGCGCTGGCCATGGTCAGAACTGCTTCTCGGGCGTCACCGCCCACTTCTGCGCGGTGATCGACTGTTCGGCCCTGGTGATCTGGCGCGACAGGTTCTTCGCCAGCTCGCCCTTGCCGTACTTCCGCAACTGAGGGATCACGCGGGTGCCGAGCAACTCGATCGACTTCATCACCGCCTCGTGCGGCAGGTAGCCGAAGTTGAGGTAGCACAGCAGCTGGTCGACCCCGGCCTCGTCATAGCGGGCGAGCTTTTCGAGGCATTCGTCCGGGGTGCCGACGATGACCATGTCCTCGCGGTCGAACTCGGTGATGTCGAACTCTCCGCGCGCGCGGCTTTCGAGCAGCGGGAAGGCTTGGGCCTGCTGTTCGGGCGTGAGGTGTGCCATTTCCCACTTGAGGTGGAATTCGGCGATGCCCTTGTACCACCACCACATCGATTCCCACAGCCGGTTGGTATCGAACACGTCGCGCGATTCGGCGCAATGGACGAGGGTGTAGATGCCCACCTTGTTGGTGTGGACGGAGGTGACGGGCACGGCCCGCTCCTGCGCCTTGCGGTAGGCGTCGATCACTTCCTTCAGCCGGTCGAGCGGCTGCATGATCGAGAAGCACAGCAGGCCGCAGCCGTTTTCGCCCGCCATGGTCGCCGAACTTTCGGTCGAGGCGGCCATCCAGGCCGGCGGGTGAGGATACTGATAGGGCTTGGGCGTGACCATGCGCTTGGGGAACTTGAGGAACTCGGAGTCTTCCTCGTAATATTCCTGCTCCCACATGCCGACGACGGTCTTGGCCGCGGCCAGCATCTTGCGCTTGGAATCCGGGATATCGACACCGAAGGCGAGCTGTTCCATCGGGGTCGAGCGCCCCATGCCCCAGATCGCCCGGCCGCCCGAGAGCAGGTCCACCGTCGCCACTTTCTCGGCGACGCGCGCCGGGTGGATGAATTCGTGCGGCATCAGCGCCACGCCGAAGCCCAGCTTGATCCGCTCGGTGATCTGCGACAGCGCGCCGAGCACCACCTCGTTGCTCGGCATGTGGCTGCGGTTCTCGCGGAAGTGATGCTCTACCAGCCACACCGCCTCGAAGCCGACTTTGTCGGCCAGCACGATCTGCTCGATGTTGTCCTTGTAGGCCTGGCGCTCGGCCGTGCGCTGGCCCCAGGGGTGGGCGTGGGCCCAGGGTTGCGGGCAATCGAATTCGTACAGCAGGCCAAGTTCCATGGCGTCTCAAGCTCCTCTCTCGTCTCCCGGGGTCTTATTTCGCGGCAGTAGAGCACGCCATGATCCATTGTCCAAGAGGCGATGCTGCCATGCCGAATGTGCTCCCTATCCCCGCAAACCCATGATAGCCTCCTGGCAAAACAACCCGGGAGAGACCGTTGATCCTCGCCGATCCCATCGCGCCTGAATTGCTGCGCACCCAGCTCGAGGCCATCGGGCAGGAAGCGGGCGCAGCGGTGGAGCAGACGGCGATCAGCCCGATCGTCACCGAGAGCAAGGACTACTCGGTCACGATCCTCGATGCCGATGGCAATGTCCTCTCCGGCTCCAGCACAATGGAAATCCAGTTCGGCGTCGCCATGCACGCGGTGCGGACCACCATCGCCGTCCATGGCGAAAGCATCGCCGAGGGCGACCTGTTCCTCGCCAACGATCCCCATTCCGGCGGCGGCGTCCATCCGCAGGACGTGGTGATCCAGCAGCCGGTCTTCGTCGATGGGCGCCGCGTCGCCTGGGTGTCGCTCAGCGCGCACATGATGGACATGGGCGGCATGGTGCCGGGAAGCTCGGCGGTGAAGGCAACCGAGTGCTTCCAGGAGGCTCTGCGCCTGCCGCCGGTGCGGCTGCTCAAGGCGGGCAGGGAAGTGGCCGACATCTGGAACATCCTGCGCATCAACATCCGCAGCGCCGACCTGGTCGAGATGGACGTGCGCAGCCTCGTGATCGGCGCGGACGTCGCGGCGAAGAAGATCGCCCGCATGGTCGCCGGCATGGGGGTGGAGGAATACGAGAGCGCCAGCCGCGCCCTCATCGACAGTGGGCTTGCCGTTCTGCGCCGCCGGATCGCCGAGATCGAGGATGGACACTACCGTGCCGTCGCCCGGGTGGAATACAAGGAAAGCCTCCTCAAGATCCCCTGCACCCTCGAAGTCTTCGGCGATCGCCTGCGCTTCGACTTCACCGGCGCGCCGCCGCAGGTGCCGCACTTCTTCAATTCCAAGGCCTATATCCTGCGCGCCGCCATCGTGCCCCGCCTGCGCGAATTCCTCGCGCCCGGGTTGCCGATCAACCAGGCTCTCTATGACGTGGTGGAGATCGAGACAAAGCCGGGCACGCTGGTCGATTCCGTCTCCCCCGCCCCCATCGCCGCAGCGCACATGGACGCCGCCATGGCGGTGGATGCGGCCGCCTGGCAGTGCCTGCAACTGGCGATTCATGCCTCTCCCAAGGCGCACGGCCGCGAACTGCTCACCGCCCCCGCCCCGGCCGCCTATGGCGTCGGGCGCTGGTATTATCCGGACTTCGATGGACAGCGCAGGGTCTATACCGTGCTGGAAGGCTCGATGTGCGGCAGCCCGGCCGGGCACGACCGCGACGGGATCGACCTCAAGTCCAGCCTGACCAAAGGCGGCAGCAGGATGGAACTGGCCGACGTCGAGGTGCTGGAAGCGGTCTACCCGGTGCTGTTCCGCGAACGCGGCGTGCGGCTGGGCGAACATGGCTATGGTCGTCACCGCAGCGGCGCGGGATGCTTCCAGGCCTTCCGGCCGCACGGGATAGGCGTGCTGACCGGCAACCTCACCGGCACCAAGGCCTGGTTCCCGCAATCGGGCGCCGCAGGGGGCCTCCCCGGCGCGACTATGCGCTACACCCGCCGAAAGGCCGACGGCAGCGAGGAAATTCTGCACATCCAGGCTGTCGGGGTCGAGCTGATGCCGGGCGAGCATTTCGAGCTGAACTGCGCCTCGGGCGGCGGATTTGGCGATCCGCTCGACCGTGACGTGGTGGCGCTGGCGCAGGACATCGCCGAGGACCGGCTCGATCCCGGCACGGCTGAGGCGGCCTATGGCGTGGCCTTCGCGGCCAATGGCTCCATCGATGCCGCCGCCACCCAGCAGCGCCGCAAGGCCATCCGGCGCGAGCGGCTGGAGCATGCGCAACCGGCTCGCTGCCCCATCAGCGAAGCCCCGGTCGCGCTGGACGGCCTCAACGAACAAACTGCCCCGCTTTACCCCGGCATTGTCCAGCTTTCCGACCGCGCAGTTTCAGCCGCATCCGGCGCCGTCCTCGCCCATGCCCCCGGCAACTGGCTCGACGGCTGCCCTACGCGCGATACCCCGCTGGACAGCCGCGCGGGCGATCTGGTGCTGCGCATGCACCTCGATCCCTTGACCGGGGCCGCGCTTTTTGCAGACATAGTCTTTGCCGACGAGGAGCCGGGCTTAGAGATCCGGCCCCTTCGGTGGGCGCAGGCAGCAGCCGCGCCACTGGAGAGGAGCATGAGCCATGGATAGCCAACGCTCGATCAACGATTACGACCTGGGGGACCTGTTCCAGCTCGAGGAGCAGGCCGAGGCCGGCGGCGGTGTGGTCGAGGACCCCTACCCCCGCTGGGCCGAGGCCTTGGCCGAAGGTCCGGTGCACAAGGGCACCGTGGCCGAAGTCATGGGCCTGCCGCCCGAGCGCAGCGGCGGCGGGCTCTACCGGCCGGGCACGACCTATTACACCGTGCTGGGCTTCAACGCGGTGAGCGACGTCTTCACCCGCAAGGACGATTTCTGGTCCGACGCCTACAACGACATGGGCACCAGCACCGAATTCGGCGAGACCATCCTCTCGCTCGACGGCCCGCGCCACCGGCATTTCCGCGACCTGCTGCAGCCTCTGTTCCAGCCCGGAATTGCCGAGACCTGGTGGCGCGAAAAGGTGATCGATCCGCTGGTGGAGGACCTGATCGCCGGCCTCGACGGCAAGAACAGCGCCGAGGTCAACGCCGGCTTCTTCGCCCGCCTGCCGCTTCACACCATGACCGGCGGCTTCGGCCTATCCTTCGGCGAGGGACTGGAACTGCGCCAGCACATGCTCGTCAGCCTGAACGCCACAGACCATGCTGAGCGCATCAAGGCGCGCGACGCCGCCGGGGCGCTGTTCGCCCGCGCCATCCGCGAAAAGCGCGAGAAGCCTTGCGACGATCTCATCTCCAGCCTGGTCCACGCCGATTTCGAGGACGACGATGGAACGAAGCGCAAGCTGACCGACGAGGAAGTCACAAGCTATTGCCGCCTCATCGTCTTTGCCGGCGGCGAGACGACCTGGCGGCAGATGGGCAATGCGCTCTATGCCCTGCTCAGCCATCCGGACCAGCTCGAGGCCCTCAAGGCCGACCGCTCGCTGATGACCCAGACCGTGCTGGAATCGGTTCGCTGGCTGGGCGAGCCGATGTTCCCGCGCAAGGTCAAGCGCGACACGGTGCTGGACGGCGTCGAACTGCCGGAAGGCGCGCACCTCCACGTCTGCGTCGGCGCGGCCAACCGCGATCCGGCGCGCTGGGAAAACCCGGAACGGTTCGACATCTTCCGCCCGTTCCAGCGCTCGGTTGCCTTCGCCGCCGGTGCGCATAGCTGCCTTGGCCAGCATGTCGCCCGGCAGGAGATCGGCGCGGCACTCAACGCTCTGCTGGATCGCTTCCCCAACATCCGCTGGGACCCGGACTATCCGCCGGCCAGACTAACCGGCAACCTCGTGCAGCGCGGGCCCGGCCCGATGCATGTGCTGCTCAATTGAAAGGTTCGAATTCGTGAGGATCGTCATCCGCAAGGACCTGTGCTGCGGCGCCCAACTCTGCATCCAGGCCGCCCCCGGCCTCTACCGGCTCGACGCGTTGGGCTACAACGATTCCGACGGCGAGGAAGTGCCGGCAGGTCAGGAAGAAAAGGCCCGGGAAAGCGCCGCGCTCTGCCCCGAAAGTGCCATCAGCTTCGAGGAATAGGCGTCTGGAACAGATCGCCTGCACCGCGACCCTCTGGCGCTGGACCGGCGGCAACGGCGCGGGGACCTGGCACTTCATGACCATCGGCGGCGAGGCGGCCGAAGCGCTTTCCGCCACCGCGCTGATGCGCAAGGCGGAAGGCATGGCGCGCGGCTTCGGCTCTCTGAAGGTGACGGCGACGATCGGCGACAGCACCTGGCGGACCTCGGTCTTTCCGTCGCGAGAGGAAGGCTGGATGCTGCCGGTCAAGTCGGCGGTTCGCAAGGCCGAGGGGATCGGCGAAGGGGATGAAGTGGCGCTGGTGCTGGAGGTCTAGATCCGCTCCGCCTCCGCCACGGAATCGCTTGCCCTCAGCGAGCTCACAATCCGCGTCAGGTGCGCCAGATCGTTCACCTCAAGGTCTACCTCGTAGCTCCCGAAGCGCTCGTCGCGGTTGATCAGTTGCAGGTGGACGATATTCGCCTTGTTGCTGGCGAAGATGCCGGTCATTTCGGCCAGCGTACCCGGCCGGTTGTAGAGCACCGCCCGCACCCGCCCGACCGCGCCGGTGGTGCGCTCGCCCCAGGACAGGTCCAGCCAGTCGGCGTCGACTCCATTGGCCAGCGCCATGCAGTCGATCGCGTGCACTTCCACCCCCTTGCCCGGCTGCTTCAGCCCGACGATGCGGTCTCCCGGCACCGGGTGGCAGCAATCTGCCAGATGGAAGGCCATGCCGGGCGTCAGGCCACGGATCGAGATCGCGCGCGACTGGGTGGGCCAGTCGTCGGCGTCGGACATGGCCTTGGCGCTGCCCGGCACCAGCGCTTCCATGACCTCGCGGTCGGAAAGCTTGGCCATGCCGATGGCCGCCATCAGCTCTTCCTCGTCCGGCAGCCCCAGCCGCTTTACCGCCTCGCCCACGGCCTTCTTGCCGATCTTGGCCGGAAGGCGCGAGGCGATCTCGTCGAACAGCTTGCGGCCGATGGCGGCGACTTCCTGCTTTTCCTTCTGCCGCACGGCCCGGCGGATGGCGGCGCGCGCCTTGCCGGTGACGACGAAGCCCAGCCAGGAAAGCTGCGGCATGCTCTTTCGGCTGCGGATGATCTCCACCACGTCGCCGTTGTTGAGCGGCGTGCGCAGCGGCATGTGCCGCCCGTTGATCTTGGCGCCGACCGCGGTGTCGCCCAGGTCGGTGTGGACAGAGTAGGCGAAGTCGATGGAGGTCGCGCCCTTGGGCAACTGCCGCAGTGCGCCCTTGGGGGTGAAGGCGAAGATGCGGTCCTGGTAGATGGCGAGGCGCGCGTGTTCGAGCAGTTCCTCTGCATCGTGGCTGTCATCGACGATCTCGATCAGGTCGCGCAGCCAACCCACCTGCCCGTCTGGCCGCTCGCCCTGCTTATAGGCCCAGTGTGCGGCAAGCCCGAACTCGTTGGTGCGGTGCATGTACTGCGTGCGGATCTGCACCTCCATCCGCATCGAGTTCTCATAGATGAGCGCGGTGTGCAGCGAGCGATAGCCGTTGGCCTTGGGAGTCGAGATGTAGTCCTTGAAGCGGCCCGGGATCATTTGCCAGGTGGTGTGCAGGACGCCGAGCGCCCGATAGCAGTCCCCCGTCGTGTCGCAGAGCACTCGGAAGGCCATGATATCGGTGATCTGCTCGAAGCTTACGTGGCGTTCCTCCATCTTCTTCCAGATGGAATAGGGGTGCTTCTCGCGGCCCGAAACCTCCACCTTCACACCCGCTTCGGCCAGCGCCTGCTTGATCGCAAGGGCAATTGCATCGACCTGCCCGCCTTCCCGGCTGCGAATCTGCGCAAGCCGGCCGGCGATGGTGGCATAGGCCTCGGGCTCGAGCTGCTCGAAGGCGAGAAGCTGCATCTCGCGCATGTATTCGTGCATGCCCACCCGCTCGGCCAGGGGAGCATAGATATCCATGGTTTCGCGGGCGATCCGGCGGCGCTTTTCCTCGCTCTTGATGAACTTGAGCGTGCGCATGTTGTGCAGCCGGTCGGCCAGCTTGACCAGCAGCACGCGGATGTCCTCGCTCATCGCGAGGAAGAATTTCCTCAGGTTCTCGGCCGCCCGCTCGTTGTCGGTCAGCGTCTCGATCTTGGAGAGCTTGGTGACGCCATCGACCAGCCGGGCAATGTCGGGGCCGAAATACTCCTCGACTTCTTCGATGGTTGCCAGCGTATCCTCGACCGTGTCGTGCAGCAGCGCGGTGACGATGGTCTCCTCGTCGAGCTTGAGGTCGGTCATCAGCCCGGCCACCTCGATCGGGTGGCTGAAATAGGGATCGCCCGACGCGCGCTTCTGCGAGCCGTGCTTGACCACCGAATAGACATAGGCGCGGTTGATCAGCGCCTCGTCGGCCTCCGGATCATAGGCCTTTACACGTTCGACGAGTTCGTACTGGCGCAGCATTGTTGCCTAGATGGGCGAGCAGACCCCCTGTGGGCAAGGAGAATCGCGCCTATCCCCGCGTGAGCACCCCGCAGGCGATCCGCGCGCCGCTGTTGCCGGCGGGGTCGGTCATGTAGTCGTCTGGCCCGGCATGCACGACGATGGCCGAACCATCGGCATCGAACAGCGAGGCGGTCCATTGCTCGGCGCTGCCGCCCAGGGGAATGCGCGCATTCACCCGGCCAGAGCGGTTTGCCGTGACATTGGGCAAGTCGCCGAGGTGATGCCCGGCCGGGTTCTGCGTGCCATGCTTGACGCCTGCCGGATTGAGGTGCCCCCCTGCGGCCGTGAAGGCGGCGCCGGGCCCATCGCAGCGGCCGACGGCGTGGATGTGTATGCCATGGACGCCGGCAGGTACGCCGGTGAGCGCCAGTTCCAGCACGGGCTGGCCGCGCCGCAGCCGGATCGTCGCCGTGCCTGCGGATGTGCCGTCGCCCGCCATCACCGCCGCATGCGCAAGGGCGTCGCGCGAACCGGCGGAAAGCGCCTGGGAGCCGGCCACGGCGGCAGTCAACATGGCGATCGTGGCGGCGGAACGGAACTTCATCGCATATCTCCAGGCTGTTTTCCCGAAAGACTAGACATCCTTCCTGCTGACGGCAACGGTCCGGCCGAAACAGGCTGGACCAGCCCCGGGCAAACTGGAATGGTCGGGCCAGCACACAACTGGGAGAGCAACATGACCCCGCCCTATGCGGACAGGATCGTCGTCGTCACCGGCGCCTCGACTGGCCTTGGCCGGACCATTGCCGTGGGCGCCGCGCAGCAGGGCGCCAAGGCGGTCATCATCAACTACGCCAGCAGCGTGGCGGAGGCTGAAGAGACCGCACGGCAAGTCCGCGCGGCGGGTGCCGGGGCGATCCTTGCCCAGGGCGATGTCGGCAAGGACGAGACTTGCCGGGCCATTGCCGCGGCGGCGGAGCCATTCGGCCGGATCGACGCGCTGTTCAACAACGCCGGCACCACCCGCATCGTCCCCTACAGCGACCTCGAGGCCCTTTCCGGCGAAGAATTCATGCGAATCTACCAGGTCAACGTCGTCGGCGCCTACCAGATGACCCGCGCCGCGCGCAGCCTGCTGGATTCGTCGGACAATGCCGCGGTGGTCAATACTTCATCGGTCGCCGGAGTGACCGGCGGCGGTTCCTGCATCGCCTATTCGGCCTCGAAGGGCGCGCTCAACAACCTGACCATGGCCCTGGCCCGCGCGCTCGCACCGAGAATCCGGGTCAATGCCATCTGCCCCGGCTTCATCGACAGCCCCTGGTTCGACAAGCTGGGTTATCCCGGGGGGGCCGCTGCCCTGCGCGAACACATCTCCAATACGACCCCACTGAAGGCCGCCTCCTCGCCGGAGGACATAGCCGGCACTGCTCTGTTCCTGGGCTCTGACGCCGCCCGGCACGTGACCGGCGAGACCTTGCTGGTCGATGCCGGGCTGCACCTAAACGTCTAGCGGCCCCGCACCCGGGCCCGGCGATCGAACCGCTGGCGGAAGTCCGTCAGCTCCAGGGTAAAGCTGTCTGCCTTGAGGAAATCGGCATCGCTCATCTTGGGCTGCTCGTGCGGGCGGTACCACGCCGCATAATTGGGCTGGCTGTCGCTATCGGTCTTGTAGTGGGTCGAGACGGTGCGCACCTTCACCCGCGGCACCGCGCCGGCCATGTCGAACTCCATCAGCCGCATCCAGCCATCCCCGGTGTAGCTTGTGTGCCCGGGCTTGCCCCCGGCATCGACGGTGCTCTGGCCACGGTCCTGGTAGTCGGCGAGGATCTGGTGGACCGTATGGCCACGAAGGTTGAGGTCCATGCGACGGGACTGGCCGTGCTCGTGGCCCGAGAGCACCAGGAAGACCTGATCGTTGGGGGCGATCAGCTTGGTCCAGAGCTCCTCGGCATTGTTGTCCTCCGGATCGACGGCGGCGGGATCGACGATCGGATTGGCGAGGCGGCGGCCATCGGTGTCGAGGAAGTCATGGGTCGAGATGATCGTCGGCAGGCCGCGATAGCGGCGCAGCACGCCCTGGGCCCAGCGCACCGTGCTGTCGGGCGGGTTGAACTGCACGCCGATGTGGAGGAAGCGGTAGCCGCCAGCAGTGAAGACCTGCGCCGAATCCGCGCCGCCGGCGTTGGAGGCGACGTACCAGGGCTTGCCGCGAAAGAACTCGGAGCCTGCGCCGAACACCGAGCGGAAATTGTCCAGCCCGCCGACGTGCAGCATGAAGGGCACCCTGGGCTTGCCGTCCGGTCCCTTGGGCGGCTCTACCGGCCACATCGCGTCGTAATCGTGATTGCCGGGCACCACGGAGAAAGGAACCTTGCCTGCAAGGATGCGATAGCCCTCCACCGCCTTGGGCATCTCGTAACCGGGCACCTTGTCCGAAGTGTAGACGAAGCGTGAAAGGTTCGGCGCGTTGATCCGCCCCAGGCCGCGCGCCGCGTGGGCGGGATCGACCGGCTTGGTCTGGTGTTGCCAGACGTCGCCGACCGCAGTCACGAAAGCGATTTCGCCGCCCGCCGATTCCACGTTGGCGGCGATATAGCGCATCTGCTCGATGAACTGCTCGCTGGCGTCGATCGGGAAGCCTTCCGCCTTCTGGTGCGTGTAGTCCATGTAGTTCTGGGTGTCGGGGATCACCGCGATGGTGAAGCTGGTGTCCCTTCCCGGCGCCGGTGCGGCCAGCATGGCCGCGCCCAGCAGCGTGAGTGTGAACCTGCCGATCCGCTTTCCGTACATGCGCTCCCTCCCCGTTCCCGTGTCAGCTCCAGACCGCCTCGGGCGGCAGGCTCATCAGGATGGCGTCGATGTTGCCGCCGGTCTTGAGGCCGAAAAGCGTGCCCCGGTCGTAGACCAGGTTGAACTCGGCATAGCGCCCGCGCCATTCGAGTTGGCGCTGCTTTTCGTCGCGGCTGAATTCCATGTTCATGCGGCGGCGGACCAGTCGCGGGAAGACGGCGAGGAAGGCCTCGCCGACAGCCTGGGTGAAGGCGAAGTTGCGTTCCCACTCGGCCTCGTCACCGCATTCCAGATGATCGTAGAAAATGCCGCCGACACCGCGGTGCACGCCGCGGTGGGGGATGAAGAAATAGTCGTCCGCCCACTTCTTGAAGCGTTCGTAATAGGTGGGATTGTGGGCTGCGCAGGCAGCACGGAACTCCGCGTGGAATTCCTCGGTGTCTTCCTCATAGGGGATCGGCGGATTGAGGTCCGCACCACCGCCGAACCAGGCCTTGGTCGTGGTGAGGAAGCGGGTGTTCATATGGACCGCCGGCACATGCGGATTGGCCATGTGGGCGACGAGGCTGATGCCCGTCGCCGAAAAGGCCGGCTGGTCGACGCTGGCGCCATTGATCGTGCCGGCGAAGTCCGCCTTGAGCGCGCCGTGCACGGTCGAGATGTTGACGCCTGCCTTCTCGAACACCTTGCCCTTGATCAGACCGCGGGTGCCACCGCCGGTTTCCCCGGCCGCACCGCCTTCGACGGCCTCGCGTTGCCAGGGCGTGTACTGGAAGGAGGCATCGCTACCGGCCTCCCGCTCGATCGCCTCGAACTCGGCGCAGATGCGGTTGCGCAGCGTTTCGAACCATTCGCTGGCGCGGGCGGTGTAAGGTGTCCAATCGGTCATAGCGAACCCTTGCCAAGAGAGCCTGCTTAGAGCAAGGGAAAGCCATGGTTCCCCTTTCGTTCGCCAGAAAGGAATTACGGCTGGTCGCGGGCCGCGCGCTGTACTGGCCGGCCGAGCAAGCCCTTCTGGTGGCGGACCTCCACCTCGAGAAAGCCAGCTTCTACGCCAGCAAGGGCCAGATGCTGCCGCCCTACGACAGCCGCGAGACGCTGGAGCGGCTGGCCCTCGCCATCCGCGAGACAGGGGCGCGGAGGGTTTTCTGCCTGGGAGACAATTTCCACGACAGGCATGGCAAGGACCGCCTCGAACCCTACGCAGCCGGGATGCTGGCGGCGCTGATGCGGGCGACGGATTGGGTCTGGATCGACGGCAACCACGATACCGGGACGCACGAGGGAGCGGGCTGCCTGGAGGTGAACGGCCTGGTCCTGCGCCACCGCGCCCTGCCCGGTGAAACGCGCCCGGAACTTTCCGGACACTTCCATCCCAAACTGTCCGTTTCGGCGCGTGGCAGGCGCATCGCCCGTCCCTGCGCCGTCGCTAGCGAGAGCCGGATGATTCTTCCGGCCTTTGGCGCGTTTACCGGCGGCATGAACGCAGCTTCGAGTGAAATCATCGCCGCCTTGCAGCCCGCCGGGCAAATCGACGCAGTGGTTTCGGCGAGCGGAAAGCTGTTGCGTTATCCCCTTTGGCGCGCGGCGGCATGAATTTCCCGCTTTCATTAGTGCGGCGATTCGGCCTAAGGACGCGCGCAAGACCGAAGACACTTCAGGAGAACAGACAATAGCACCCCCACCGCGGCGCATGATGACGCCCCCCGTGAAGAGCGGGCCGCGCTACAACGAAATGATTGCCGTCGATAAGGTCCGCGTGATCGACGAGAACGGTGAGAACCTCGGCGTCATGTATACCAGGGAGGCGATCGAACAGGCAGCCGACGTCGGGCTGGACCTGGTCGAGGTTTCGCCCAACGCCGATCCGCCCGTGTGCAAGTTCCTCGATGTC
>CAZVWP010000044.1:0-1119 GCA_964630805.1 uncultured Novosphingobium sp.
ATTGGCAGCAGTGGCGGTGACGGTGGCGTCCTTTGCCGCGCCGTCGGCCAACCCGGTGATGGCGTAGGTTTCGGTGCCGTCCAATCCAAGCGAGGCGGCATTCTGGCCATCGACGAATTGCAGTGGCAGTACGCCCATGCCGACCAGGTTCGAGCGGTGGATGCGTTCGAAGCTTTCGGCAATCACCGCCTTGACTCCCAGCAGCAGGGTGCCCTTGGCCGCCCAGTCGCGGCTGGAGCCGGTGCCGTATTCCTTGCCGGCGACGACGACCATCGGCGTGCCCGCCGCCTTGTGCTTCATCGCCACGTCATAGATCGGTTCGGCCGGGCCGTCGCCGAAGCGGCTCATGCCGCCTTCCACGCCCGGGACCATCTCGTTCCTGATGCGGATGTTGGCGAAGGTGCCGCGCATCATCACTTCGTGGTGGCCGCGGCGCGCGCCGTAGCTATTGAAGTCCGCCTTGGCGACCTGGTGCTCCATCAGCCACTTGCCGGCCGGGCTATCGGCCTTGATGTTGCCGGCAGGCGAGATGTGGTCGGTGGTGATCGAATCGCCGAGGATGGCGAGCGGCTTGGCCTCGACGATGTCAGTGACCGGCGCCGGGGTCATGCTCATGCCCTCGAAGTAGGGCGGGTTGGCGACATAGGTGCTGCCGGCGCGCCACTGGTAGGTTTCCGAGCCCGTCACGTTGATCGCCTGCCAGTGCTTGTCGCCCTTGTAGACGTCGGCATAGCGGGCCTGGAACATGGCGCGGTCCATGCAGCTCGCCATGGTCGAGAAGACTTCCTCGTTGGTCGGCCAGATGTCCTTCAGGTAGACGTCCTGCCCGTAGTTGCCCTTGCCGATCGGCGTGGTGACGAAATCCTCGATCACCGTGCCCTTGAGCGCATAGGCGACGACCAGCGGCGGGCTGGCGAGGAAGTTGGCGCGCACGTCAGGCGAAACGCGGCCCTCGAAGTTGCGGTTGCCGGAGATCACGGCGGCGGCGACGAGGCCGTTGTCGTTGATCGCCTTGCTGATGGGCTCAGCCAGCGGGCCGGAGTTGCCGATGCAGGTGGTGCAGCCATAGCCGACGAGGTTGAAGCCGATCTTGTCGAGGTGGCTCTGCAGGCCGGCCTT
>CAZVWP010000044.1:1129-30921 GCA_964630805.1 uncultured Novosphingobium sp.
GTGACGACCTGCGAGCCGGGGGCCAGCGAGGTCTTGACCCAGGGCTTGGGCTTGAGGCCCAACTCGTCGGCCTTCTTGGCAACGAGGCCGGCGGCGACCAGCACGCCCGGGTTCGAGGTGTTGGTGCAGCTGGTGATCGCGGCGATCACAACGTCGCCGTCGCCGATGTCAAAGTCCTTGCCGGCGACGGGAACGCGGGCCTGGGCCTTCTTGTAGGTCTCGGCCATGTCCTTGTTGAACACGTCGTCGACCTCGGGAAGCGAGACGCGGTCCTGCGGGCGCTTGGGGCCGGCGAGCGACGGGACGACGGTGCCCAGGTCCAGTTCCAGCGTCGAGGAGAAGATCGGCTCGACCGCGGGGTCGATCCAGAAGCCCTGCTCCCTGGCATAGGCTTCGACGAGGGCGATCTGCGCTTCCTCGCGGCCGGTGAGGCGCAGGTAGTCGAGTGTCTTGTCGTCGATGCCGAAGAAGCCGCAGGTGGCGCCATATTCGGGGGCCATGTTGGCCAGGGTGGCGCGGTCGGCCAGGGTCAGGCCGGCAAGACCCGGACCGTAGTATTCGACGAAGCGGCCGACGACGCCGTGCTTGCGCAGCATGTTGGTGCAGGTCAGCACGAGGTCGGTCGCGGTGACGCCTTCCTTCAGCGCGCCGGTGAACTTGAAGCCGACGACTTCGGGGATGAGCATCGAAACCGGCTGGCCGAGCATGGCCGCCTCAGCCTCGATGCCGCCGACGCCCCAGCCCAGCACGCCGAGGCCGTTGACCATGGTGGTGTGCGAATCGGTGCCGACGCAGGTGTCGGGATAGGCGACTGTCGCGCCGGACTGGTCGGTGCTGGTCCACACGGTCTGCGCGATGTTTTCCAGGTTCACCTGATGGCAGATGCCTGTGCCCGGGGGAACGGCGTAGAAGTTGTTGAGCGACTTGGAGCCCCACTTGAGGAAGTCATAGCGCTCCATGTTGCGCTGGTATTCGATCTCGACGTTTTCCTCGAAAGCCTTGGGGTGGCCGAACTCGTCGACCATCACCGAGTGGTCGATGACCAGGTTGACCGGGACCAGCGGATTGATCTTGCTGGTGTCGCCGCCGAGCTTGGCGATGGCGTCGCGCATGGCGGCGAGGTCGACCACGCAGGGCACGCCGGTGAAATCCTGCAGCAGCACGCGGGCCGGGCGATACTGGATCTCGTTCGAGCTTTCCCTGGGGTTCTTCTGCCAGTCGGCGATCGCCTGGATGTCGCCGGTGGAGACGGTGAAGCCGCCGTCCTCGAAGCGGAGCAGGTTTTCCAGCAGGACCTTCATGCTGAAGGGCAGGCGCGAGACGTCGCCGACCTTGGCCGCGGCCTTCTTGAGCGAATAGTAGGCATAGTCCTTGCCGCCGACATTGAGCGTGCTGCGCGTGCCGAGCGTGTCCTGTCCGACCTGAGTCATTGGTCTGTTTCCCCGATGCTGAGTGAGCCTCCGCCCGAGCTTGATGCTGCAATGCGAAAGGCGGATTCGTCGCGCCGCCGATGCGCGGAGATTGGCGCTAGGTCAAGGGTTAGAGTCCTTTCGAAACTCGCCCGAAAGCGAGTTTCGGATGCCACCGCCCACCCCGCTCCACCGGCCCAACCACCCGGAAATGGTACCCTATGGGGGGGGTGGGCCGGGGGAGCGGGGTGGGCGGTGGAAGTTCCGTCAGGCCACGGTTTGCTCCGTCGGTTGCCTCGCGGCGATCAGGCAGCCAACGACGATCAGCCCTGCGCCAGCGATGATCGCCGGGGTTACCCGCTCGCCGAACCACAGCCAGCCGAACAGCGCGGCCCACAGGAAACCGGTATATTCGGTCGGCACCAGCGCCTGCGCCTCCGCCCGGGCATAGGCCCAGGACAGCAGCAATATGGCGCCCACCGCAAGCACCGCGGCCAAGCCGATGTAGCTTATTGCCCCAAGCGAAGGCCAGGCCAGTAGCCACGGCGCTGCGACCAGCAGCATCAAGCCGGTGAACAGGTTTTGGAACAAGGCAACCTCGACCGGCCCCGCCAGCAGGGCCTGTCGCCGCTGCAGCACGAGATTGACGGCATAGAACATGGCCGAAACCAGCACGGCGGCCACTCCCAGCATCGCGTCGGGCGCGTAATGCCCCTGGCCGAAGCGGCCCCAGCCGATCACCAGCACACCCCCAATGCCCAGCAGGGCTGCGGCAACGGCGGTTGGCCGGATCACCTCTCCCAGCAGCACTGCGGCAAGGTAGAGCGCGATAAGCGGTGCAATGAATGACAGCGCGATGGATTCGGCGAGAGGCAGCCGCACGATCCCGTAGAAGAACAGCGGCGCCATGCAGGCGACGACAGCGGAGCGCTGGATGTGCACCTTGAGCGCCGCTCCGCGCGGCAGCCGCCGCTCTCCCATCAGCCAGGGCCCGAGCATCAGCACGCTGCCCAGCAGGTTGCGCAGCAGGATCGCGCTATAGACCCCGGCCTCCAGCGAGGCGCGCTTCATCGTCGCGTCCATCAGGCTGAACACCCCGACTCCGGCGCCGGCGACAAGGAACGGCAGGATGGATCGGGTCGGCGCCATTCTCCACCGCTTAGGCCCAAGTTTGGCTTGCGTCACCCGTGGGCGATTCATCATAGCGTAATGCGCGATAGTGGATGCTCCCCGGAGAGGGGCCACGGATTCCCCCGTGCGAGGCATGCTGTAGACCAGGAGATGACGGTGTTTTTGCGTATTCGAGCCAAGCGGGTTCTCGCCCTTGCTTCCGCTTTCGGTCTTCCGGCCTCGGCGATGGCTGCAACCTCCGCTCAAGACAGCCAGCCGGCTCCTGCCGCTTCCGCGCCGGCCGCCCCGCGCACCGCGACAGCGCCCCGGCCTGCCGCCAGCGCTACGGCGACCAGGCCTGCAACCGCCGCAGCCGCGCAGCCGGCCGCCACCCCTGCCCCGCCGTCGATCACGGTTCCGGTTCCGATCACGGTGATGCAATGGAACGTGACCGATGCGCAGGCGCTGCTGGGCGTGATCCAGAATGTCGAAGAGGATGGCCTGATCCCCGCCGACTACCGGCCGGAAGAATTGCAGGCCGCGATCGAGGCAGGCCCGGGGCCGGCATTGGACGAGGCTGCCAGCCGCAGCTTCACCTGGCTTGCCGAGGACATGCGCGACGGGCGTACACCCATGACTTCGCGGGTACAATGGTTCGCGGTCGATCCGGACCAGGACGAAAATCCGACTTCCGCGATCATGACCAAGGCCTTGACCAACCACGACGTCGCCGGCGCCTTGACGGAACTTGAGCCGACCTATCCCGATTACCAGGCGTTGAAGGCGGCACTGGCGGAAACCCCGCCGGCCGCGAAGACGAAGCGTGCGCTTATCCGGATCAACATGGACCGCTGGCGCTGGCTGCCGCGCGAACTGGGGCTGATCTATCTTATAACCAATGTCCCGGAATTCCAGCTACGCCTTGCGACCAACCAGCGGATCGTGCGCACCTATCGCACCATCGTCGGCAAGCCGGGCCGCACGGCGACGCCGCAGCTTGCCGAAAAGGTCGAGGCGGTGGTGTTCAACCCGACATGGACCGTGCCGCAGTCGATCGTGCAGGGCGAGGGCCTGGGCGCGCGCCTGCTGCGCAGTCCCAACCCTCAGTACAAGGTCACCAAGGCGGCCGACGGCACGATCACGGTGGTGCAGCAGCCCGGCCCCAGCAATTCGCTGGGCCTGATGAAGATCGACATGCCCAATCCGCATGCGATCTACCTGCACGACACGCCCAGCCGCCACCTGTTCAACTCGCCCGCGCCGCGCGCGTTCAGCCACGGCTGTGTGCGCACCGAGAATGCCCAGATGCTGGGCATGACCATGGCTATGATGGGCGCGGGGCTGACGGTCGACCAGGCGGTCGCCTATGCCAATTCGGGCAAGTACACCAAGGTGCCGATGACCCAGACCTTCCCGGTCTACATCACCTATTTCACCATGGCGCAGGACATCAACGGCAAGCTGTCGAGCTTCGCCGACATCTACGGCCGCGATGCCCCCGTGCTGGCAAGCTTCGCCAGACCGCGCGAGTTGAAGACCACCCAGCGCAAGAGCAACGAGGCGATCATCAAGCTGGATAATCCGCTTTGATGCGTTGACCGGGGCCAGCAAGGCTGGCCGCGATTTTTCGCGGTGCCGCTTCCAGCCGTCAGGCTGGATAAATCAAGCTCCGCCGATGCGGTCGGCGTAGATCAGGCGGCCGCCGGACATGTGCCAGAGGGCCTCGTTGAAGTCGCCCGGAGCCATGGCGAAGCAGCCTTCGCTGCGGCCGATCTTCCCGAACTTGGTGATCATCTCGGGATCGACGTACCAGGCCGGGTGCATGACGATCGCGCGCTCGAGCGCGTTGCAGTTGTCGCTGTCCATGCCGACCAGCCGTATCGAGGTGCCGTACTTGCCGTTGTACCACTCGGCGGTCATGTAGGCGCCGCGCGAGGTCGCCTCCGAGCCGGGGGTGTTGGAGAAGTACTTGAGCCAGCCGTCATGCTCGGGATCGGAGCCGCGGCCGTGGGCCACGAGGAACGAGCGGACGGTGCCGCTTTCCATGTTGACGAAATGCAGCCGCGGCAGCGACGAGGGCCGGCCGAAGTCGGCAATGGCGGCAAGGTCCGTGCGCCACAGCCGCGAGCCGGCGCGCGAGATCTCGCGGCGGGCGATGTCGAACAGCTGGCGCTCATAGGGCGTGTTGGTGGTGGGCTTGGCGAAGGTGCTGTCGAATGCGTCCGCCAGCGGGTCTGCCAGCGCGCGCGCAGGAGCGGCGAGAATTGCCCCCGCTGCCAAGCCCGTCTTGATCAGGTCCCGGCGATTCACGTTGCCCGTCATGGAGTTCAGTCTATGCCGCGCACCGCCATTTCGCGATTAAATTCACCGGAATTTGCGACGAGTCGCCCTCCAGCGTCGATACGATGCAGAATAGGGAGCGCAACCATTCGCGCTTTGCCATGGCTGGCAAGCTGGGCTAGTTGGCGCGGCAATGGAAGCCGAACCGGAAACCGCCGCCGAATCTCCCGCACCCGCGCCGCCGCAATCGCGCAGCCTCGGCCCCTTGCGGATGATCTGGAAGGCGGCGATGGCCTATCCCGGCCGGGTGGCGACAGCGGCCCTTGCCCTTATGGTCACGGCTTCGGCGACGCTGGCCTTTCCTTCCGCCTTCAAGCTTATCATCGACCGTGGTTTTGCCCGCGGCGGCCAGCCCGAAGACATCTCCCGCTGGTTCGAATACCTGCTGGTGCTGGTGCTCGTTCTGGCACTGGGTACGGCGCTCCGGTTCTATTCGGTGTCCTGGCTGGGAGAGCGGGTGGTCGCCGATATCCGGCTGGCGGTGCAGCGCAACCTCCTGCGCCTGTCGCCCGGCTTTTTCGAGGAAAACAGCCCGCGCGAGATTTCCTCTAGGATGACCTCCGACACCGCGCTGATCGAGCAGGTGGTGGGCACGACCGTCTCGGTCGCCCTGCGCAACCTGATCACGGCGGTGGGCGGGATCGGCTACCTGTTCTATCTCCAGCCGAAACTGACATTGTGGCTGACGCTCGGCATCGTCTGCGTCATCGCGCCGATCGTCTGGTTCAGCCGCCGCCTGCGCAAGGTTTCACGCACCAGCCAGGACCGGGTGGCGGAGATCGGCTCGCTCGTGTCCGAAGTGCTGGCCGCGACCAGGATCGTCCAGGCGTTCAACCAGGAGAAGCGCGAGGAAACGCGTTTCCAGGGCGCGGTGGAGCGCACTTTCGCGACGGCCAAGCGCCGCATCCTGATCCGCTCGATCATGACTTCGGTGGTGATGCTGCTGATTTTCGGCGCCATCACCCTGCTGATGTGGCGCGGGGCACTGGGGGTCGCCTCCGGGGCGATCAGCGGCGGCACCATCGCGGCCTTCGTCTTTGCAGGGGTGCTGGTGGCCGGCGCCCTGGGCTCGCTGTCGGAAGTCTATGGCGACCTCGTTCGCGCGGCGGGGGCGGCGAGCAGGCTCAACGAGTTGCTTCATGAACGGCCGACGATCGCCACGCCCGAACGTCCGCTGGAGTTGCCTGTTCCCGCCCGGGGGCAACTGTCCTTTGAAAATGTGACATTCCGCTATCCGACCAGGCCGGAGGTCGCCGCTCTCGCCGACTTCACGCTCAAGGTCGAGCCGGGCGAAACGGTCGCCATCGTTGGCCCTTCCGGTGCGGGCAAATCGACCCTGTTCCAGTTGGCGGAGCGTTTCTACGATCCGCAGGCCGGCACCATCAAGCTCGATGGCGTGCCGCTTGCCCAGGCCGATCCTGCCGAAGTGCGTCGTCGCATGGCGCTGGTGCCGCAGGAAGGCGTGCTGTTCGCCGCCAGCGCCCGCGATAACCTGCGCTACGGCAACTGGGAAGCGAGCGACGACGCAATCTGGCAGGCCGCCGCGCTTGCCAATGCCGAAAGCTTCCTGCGCGAATTGCCCGAAGGGCTCGACACATTCCTCGGCGAAGATGGCGCGCGGCTTTCCGGCGGTCAGCGCCAGCGCATGGCAATCGCCCGTGCCCTGCTGCGCGATGCGCCGATTCTGCTGCTCGACGAGGCGACCAGCGCGCTCGATGCCGAAAGCGAGCGGCTGGTGCAGCAGGCGCTCGACCGGCTGATGGCCAACCGCACGACGCTTGTCATCGCCCACCGCCTTGCCACCGTGCGCGAGGCGGACCGGATCGTGGTGATGGAGGCGGGTCGCATGGTCGAGGAAGGCACCCACGAAAGCCTGTCCAGGGCCGGTGGCCTCTATGCCCGGCTCGCCTCTCTGCAATTCGACGAGCGGCTGTACCAGGCGGCGGAGTGACATTTTCGCTTAATGTTTGGGCGGCTAAGCCACAGGCCGAGAATTACCGAAGGGACCGAACCACCATGCCCATGAACCGGCTGCGGCTTGCTGCAACCCTTGTCACTTCCGCCCTGGCCCTGGCGAGCGCTGCCGTCGAAGCAAGGCCCGCCCGACGGGCCCATCCCGCGCCGGCGGCGGCCTCCGACCTGGGCGACTGGGGCAGGTTCGGCGTGCAGACCCAATGGATCGATTCCGCCACCAGGCCGGGCGACGATTTCGATGGCTATGTCAGCGGCAAGTGGAACAGCAGCACCGAAATCCCTGCCGACAAGACCCGCATCGGCGCCTTCATCACCCTGACCGACCTTTCCGAGCAGAGGCTCAGGGGCATCCTCGATGGCCTTGCCAAAGGCCGTTATGCTCCGGGCACGCCGCAGGCACGGGTTTCGGCAGCCTACAAGGCCTTCATGGATACGCAGGCGATCGAAGCGGCCGGCATGGCGCCGGCGCAGCCATTTCTCGATCGCATCCGTGCCGCGAAATCTGCCGATGACCTGCTGACCTTGTTCGCATCGCCGGGCTTTGCTTCGCCGGTGGGCATCGCGGTCGACGCCGACGAGAAGCAGAGCGACCGCTATGCCGTCTATGTCGGTCAGGACGGCTTGGGCTTGCCCGACCGCGACTATTACCTGTCCGACGACCAGCGCTATCGCGACATCCGCGCCAAGTACGTCGATTACATGGCCTTCCTGCTCGGCAAGGCCGGATACCAGGATCCGCGGACATCGGCCCAGGCCGTGCTGGCGCTGGAGACCGACATGGCCCGGGCGACGTGGGACCGGACCATCGGGCGCAACCGCGACCTGACCTACAACAAGCTGTCCCGCGCCGAACTCAATGCCTTGGGCGACGGCAAGCTTGGCCGCATGCTGGAGCGGCTGGGGATCGGATCTCTGGGCGAGGCGATCGTGCGGGAAATGCCGCCGACACCGGAGGAAATGGCCGCAGCCAAGCTTTCGCCCGATCCCGCGAAGATGGGCGGCGGCGTTCCCGCATCGCTCAAGCTGATCGACGAGAAGCCGATTGGCACCTGGCAGGCCTGGCTGACCACACATTTCCTCGCCGGGCACGCCTCGTTCCTGCCAAAGGACATCGACGAGGCCAATTTCGCCTTCGCCGGTACCACGCTGAGCGGGCAGCCGAAGCAGCGCGAGCGCTGGAAGCGCGGGATTTCGGCGGTGCATGGCCAGATCGGCGAGCTGCTGGGCGAGATCTACGCCGCGAAGTACTTCCCGGCGCCCAACAAGGCGGCGATGGGCGAACTGGTCGGCAACCTGCGCGCGGCCATGGCGGCGAACCTTGCCGATCTGAAATGGATGGGCCCGGAAACCCGCAAGGAGGCCTTGGCCAAGCTGGACGCCTTCACCCCCAAGATCGGAGCGCCGGCCAGGTTCAAGACCTATGACGGGCTGGTAGTGACGCCGTCGACGCCGCTCGCAAACCAGATCTCCGCCGAGAAATGGTACCTCGCCGACCAGCTTCGCCGCCTCGGCCAGCCGGTCGACCGCGGCGAGTGGTACATGCTGCCGCAGACGGTCAATGCCTATTACAATCCCACCTTCAACGAAGTGGTCTTCCCCGCCGCGATCCTGCAGCCGCCGTTCTTCAACCTGACGGCCGACCCGGCGGTGAACTATGGCGCGATCGGGGCGGTGATCGGCCACGAAATGGGCCACGGATTCGACGACCAGGGCGCCAAGTCCGACGGGGCGGGCAATCTGCGCGACTGGTGGACTCCGGCGGACAAGCAGGCCTTCGAAGCGCTGACTGGCGCGCTGGCCGGGCAATACGACCAGTTCTGCCCGTTCGATGACGGCAAGACCTGCGTGAACGGCAAGCTGACCCTGGGCGAGAACATCGGCGACCTCGGCGGCCTCAGCCTCGCCTACCGCGCCTACCGCATGTCGCTCCACGGCAAGGAAGCGCCGGTGATCGATGGTTACACCGGCGACCAGCGCTTCTTCCTCGCCTGGGCGCAAGTCTGGCGCGGCAAGACGCGAGAGCAACTGGCCCGCCAGTTCCTGGTAACCGATCCGCACTCACCGCCGAAGTACCGGGTCAACGGGATCGTCCGCAATTTCGACGAATGGTACCGCGCCTTCAACGTCCAGCCGGGCGACAAGCTTTACCTTCCGCCGGAAAAGCGGATCCGCATCTGGTGATAATGCGACGGGGTGTATGGGCGCGGCTTGACTTGGCCGCGCCCGCCGCCACACCCACCGCCCCATGGATCTGAACCTGACTGCGGTCATTCTCGGCATCGTCGAGGGATTGACCGAATTCCTTCCTGTCTCCTCGACCGGCCACCTGATCCTCGCCACGCGCTTTCTCGGCTACGACGCAAAGCAGTGGGAGGTGTTCAACATCGTCATCCAGCTGCCGGCGATCATGGCGGTGGTCGTGCTCTACTGGGGCAAGTTCTGGGACGTGGCCAAGGGTGCGTTGCGCGGCGACGGACCGTCGATACGTTTCATCGTCAACGTGCTGGTCGCCTTCGTTCCTTCCGCGATCCTCGGCGTGCTGCTCAAGTCATACATCGACGCCATGCTGGAAACGCCGGTCATAGTCGGATGGACGCTGGTGCTGGGGGGCCTTGCGATCTTCCTGATCGAGCGGCTGGCGAAACAGGGCGAATACCAGGACGTCGGCCGCCTGCCGCTGCCAAAGGTCATCGCCATCGGCATTGTCCAGTGCGTTTCGATGATTCCCGGCGTCTCGCGCAGCGGGGCGACGATCATGGGCGCCATGGCCATGGGCATCAATCGCAAGACGGCGGCGGAATTCAGCTTCTTCCTCGCCGTGCCGACCATGTTCGGAGCGACCGCCAAGCAGTTGTGGGACCATCGCGACGAGCTGGCCGCCGGTACCAATGCCGTCGGCTGGACGCAGATCGCCATCGGCTCGGTCGTGTCCTTTGTGGTGGCGCTGGTGGTGATCAAGGCCTTCGTCGCCTTCGTCGGCCGCTCGGGCTTTGCGCCTTTTGCCTGGTACCGGATCGTGGTCGGCCTGATTGCGCTGGGGCTGATGTCGTTCAGCTGAGTGTTACTGCGTCCTCGGGGCAGGGACAGTCCCATCACGACCGTAGATGTCGGCATGGTAGCGGACCGAGCCGTTGGGTCCGCCGCTGGCAGTGAAATAGGCGACATAGACCGGCACGGTCCTCGGCAGGTCTATCGTCTGGTTGACCCGGCTGGCGATCATCGCGTCAATTTCAGCGCGTGACTTGGTTCCCTTGAGCAGGGCTTCCGCGAGGCCGACAACGTCGTCGGTGCGGATGCAGCCATGGCTGAGCGCGCGAACCCCGCGGTTGAACAGCGAATGGTCCGGCGTGTCGTGCAGGTAGACGGTCCTGGGGTTGGGCATCTCGATCTTGACCACGCCCAGCGCATTGCCCGGCCCCGGCCGCTGGCGATACTGCCCGCCGCCCCAGACATAGCCGCGCTGCCGGGCCAGCGACGGATTGCGCCGCACCAGTCCGCCCACGCTTTCTCGCACGATGCTGGAGGGGACGTACCACCAGGGGTTGAACGTCACCCCGGTGATCTGCGCGGCCAGCACAGGGGTCGGCGTGCGCGGCTTGCCGACGATGACCCGGCGAGTGCCCGCCAGCTTGCTGTCATGCCAGTGCTCGGCCTCGAAGGCGGCGGCGTTGACCAGGACGAATTCGCGGCCCAGCTCGCGCGGCATCCAGCGCCAGCGCTCCATATTGCGGGCCAGCGCCAGCTTGCGCGCCCGGTCGGTCTCTGTCGCATAGGCCGTGCGCAGATTGGCATAGTCGGGATAGAGCGGCCGTAGACCCGAGAAGAAATCGTTGAGGCTGTTGGTCGAGAGCGCAGAGGCGAGCCGGCCGGAAAGGTCCACCGCATTGTCCGTATCGGCGATACCCCACCGGGCGCGCTCGGTGGCAGTGGCCGCGCCGAGCAAGTGCATCCGCGCCAGCCGTAGTGCGAGAGCAGTTGCCGCGGTTCCCACTGCAGACTGGTCGCTCGATCGTTCCGCTGCATCCAGCGGGCCGGTGTCCAGCCGGGGCAGGGCATCTGCCGGTGCGTCAAGAATCCACTGCCGAAGCTGGGAAATCTGGGCGGAAGACCAGGCCGGAGGCGGCGCCTGGGCCAATGCCGGCGCAGCCTGCAAGACGAGGGCAGCCATCGCACAGACCATTCGCCTCATCGAAAACATGGCTGTGTGCCCCTTTGAACTCCAGCTAGCAGTACCCAGATGCCCGACAAAGCAGATTCAGGAAATTCCCCAAGGTGAAAAATTTCAATCGGCGCCGCTTTCTCGGCGCTGCGGTCGCAACCGGTGCCGGGCTGGCAATGTCACGACTCGGCGCCGCCGAACGCGTAGGCGGGGCGCCGATTGCCATGCCACCTCCCGTCTCCCCCACGATCGCCCCGACAAGCCCCGTCGAGCCTTCGGCCCTGCTGGCGCGCGCGCGGGCAGCGCTGGACAGCCATTCGTCCCTGATCGCCAACCGCGATCTGGTTGCGCTTGTCGACTTCGGCGAACAGTCGCGGGTGCCGCGCCTGCAATTGCTGGACATGGGTAACGGCCGGGTATTGTCGACTCACCTGGTGGCGCACGGACGCGGTTCGGATCCGGACAACAGCGGCTGGGCGAAGCGCTTTTCCAACCAGCCCGGGTCCAATGCGTCCAGCGAGGGCGCCTTCCTCACCGGGCCGACCTATGTCGGCAAGCACGGCCGCTCCCGCCGGCTGCAAGGCCTCGATCCCGAGAACTGCAATGCGCAGGAGCGGGGAATCGTCATCCACCAGGCGAGCTATGTTGATCAGGCCATGGCCGAAAGTCTGGGCCGGATCGGCCGCAGCCAGGGCTGTTTCGCAGTTTCCAGCGCGGACATCTACGACGTGCTGACAAGACTGATGCCCGGGACTCTGCTGTTCGCCGCCAGGTGAGGGTGCCATCGCCCGACTCGCCTTGACTTTCGCCCTGCCATCGCGCAATGGCCGCGCCTTCATGGGGCGGCTGAGGCCGACCTGGACAGTTTTTGGCCGTAAACCGGCCGACCGAGGAATTTAGGACAAAGCCATGGCGAAGCCCGCAACCGTCAAGATCCGGCTCGTTTCCAGCGCCGACACAGGTTTCTTCTACGTCACCAAGAAGAACCCGCGCAACACGACCGAGAAGATGAGCTTCCGCAAGTACGATCCGGTCGCGCGCAAGCACGTCGAGTTCAAGGAAGCGAAGATCAAGTAAGGTTCAGTCGAGGTTCAAAGGCTCGGTCCGAAGGTCCCTGCCATGAACCCTGCATCCAGAACCCTGCTCAAGACCGCAAGCGCCGCCGCACTGGCGGCGCTTGGCGTTTGTGCCGCCATCGCGCCCGCCGCGACTCAGCCCGCAGCCCAGCCGGCAAACCCCCAGCTCGAAGAGGCCGTCGGGGCCCTGCGCGCCATCTCCACGATGAAGGCGGACTTCACCCAGACCGACCGGAACGGCCAGCGGGTCAGCGGCACTCTGACGCTGAAGCGCCCGGGCCGGATCCGCTTCCAGTATGCACCGGGCGTGCCGATCCTGATCGTCTCGGACGGTTCGGCGCTGACCTTCATCGACTACCAGGTGCGCCAGGTGCAACGCTGGCCGATCCGAAACAGCCCGCTGGGTGCGTTGCTAGATCCCAACCGTGACGTCTCGCGCTTCGGCCGGCTCCAGTCGACAGGCGATCCGAATGTGGTCAGCGTCGAGATTCGCGACAGCCGCCATCCGGAATATGGCGTGATCACCCTGGTCTTCGTCCGCAATGCCTCGGCCCCCGGCGGGCTTGAGCTGACCAGCTGGGTTGCGCTCGACTCGCAGAATCGGCGCACGACGATTCGTCTCTCGAATCAGCGCTATGGGGTGGCTGTCACCGACAACGACTTCCGCTGGAACGATCCGCGCGTCCCGGCTCGTCGTTGAGGGGAAACAGGTCGCCGCTTGCCGTGCAGGCAAAGCGACAAACCGATACAAACATGACCGGGTCATTCACTTGGCAGTCAGCGAAAATACCCTAAATACGATCATGTCATCGCGGCCTGAGGCGGGTTTCCCCCCTGTTGCCCGCGCCTCCTGGTGGGTCTCGGTGGCAATTGCGTGACGAACGCACAAAGGAACCCCCGACCCTATGCCCCCGGGTCGGGGGTTTTTTGTGTGTATTGTGCGTTGACCGGATCAAGCAGAGCTTGATCCTCGCCCGGCACCGGCCCGCTCCCCCGGCCCAGCCACCCACAGGGTACACTCGATGGGTGGCTGGGCCGGGGGAGCGGGCCGGTGCCGAATCCAGCCGTGAGGCTGGAAAAGAATGAACAACGCACCTAAAGCCCCCCCATGCTCAAGATCGCCACCTGGAACATCAATTCGGTCCGGCTGCGCATGGATCAGGTGGCGCGTTTCCTGAACGAACAGGCGCCCGACGTGCTCTGCCTGCAGGAAATCAAGACAATCGCCGACCTCTTCCCGGAGCAGGCCTTCGAGGCGCTGGGTTATACCCACCGCGCCATCCATGGGCAGAAGGGCTATCACGGCGTCGCCACCGTCAGCCGCATCCCCTTCCGCGAATATTCGCGGCATGACTGGCAGGATAATGGCGAGGCTCGCCATGTCGGGGTGGAACTGCTGGGGTCCGAAGCCGGTGGCGCCCTGGGGCTGGTGGTGGAAAACGTCTACGTCCCGGCCGGCGGGGACATTCCCGATCGCAATGCCAATCCCAAGTTCGGCCAGAAGCTCGACTTCCTCGAGCGCATGACGCGCTGGGCCGACAAGCTCGACCGGCCGACGCTGCTGGTAGGCGATTTCAACATCGCGCCGCTGGAATGCGACGTCTATGATCACAAGGCGCTGATCAAGGTCGTCAGCCACACGCCGATCGAGGTCGAGGCGCTCGGGCGACTGCGTGATGCCCATGGCTGGGTCGATCTCGGCCGCAAGCATATCCCGGCGCCGGAGCGCAACTACTCCTGGTGGTCCTATCGTACCTACTGGCAGGGCAAGGACCGGGGCCGGCGGCTCGATCACATGTGGGCCTCGCCCGACCTTGCCGCGCAGTCCGCCGCGCACCGGATCATCGAGGAAACCCGTGACTGGGAGCAGTGTTCGGACCACGTGCCCCTGATCACGGAGTTCGCCCTTTGACCAGTCATGGTCCGTCTCCCGCCCGGCGCGTGGCCCTGGCGATCGACGCTTTGCGCCATGGCTGGCCCATTGCCTTCGAGGGCGCGTTCACGCTGCTGCCTGCGGAGACCGGATTCGGAGCAGGCATAGCGTCGAGTCACATGCTGATTTCGGCGGCGCGGGCGGCGACGCTCAAGCTTGCCAACCAGCGCGAAGCGGCAGAGCCGCATGCACCAGTAGTTATCCGCGGTGCCGAACCGTTCGGGCTCGACCTGGCACGCGCCGTCGCCGATCCGGCGCTCGACCTGGCCTTCCCGATGAAGGGCCCGTTCGTGGCCGAGCACCTCGACTGCCGCGCGGAAGCCGAAGCGGCAATGGAACTGGCCCGGTTGGCGGGTGTGCTTCCGGCGTTCCTGATCGATGCCCGGCCGGTCGATGAAGCGCAGGCGGTCTTGGCCAGCGACCTTGCCGAGTGGAAGGATACGACCAAGCTGTTCATCGCCGCCCGGGCACGGCTGCCGGTAGCCGCCTGCGAGCAGGCCGAGATCGTCGCCTTCCGCGCGGCCGACGACATCCGCGAACATGTCGCCCTTGTCATCGGGCAGCAGAGCGGCGACAAGGCACCTCTGGTGCGGCTGCATTCGGAATGTCTGACCGGCGACATCCTCGGCAGCCTCAAATGCGATTGCGGGCCCCAGCTCGATGCCGCGCTGAGGGCGATGGCCGACGAGGCAGCGCAGAACGGCGGCTGGGGCGTGCTGCTTTACCTGCGCCAGGAAGGGCGCGGCATCGGCCTGATCAACAAGCTGCGCGCCTATCGCCTGCAGGACCAGGGCTTCGACACGATCGACGCCAACACGCGGCTGGGTCTTCCCGCAGAAGCGCGCGACTTCCCGGTGGCGGCCCGCATGCTGGTTCTATTGGGCGTCCATGAAATCAGGCTGATGACCAACAACCCGGCCAAGGTGGAGGCCCTGGCAGCCGAAGGCGTCGTCGTGGCCGAGCGGGTGCCGCACAGCCTGCCGCCCAACCCGCACAACCAGCGCTACCTTGCGGTGAAGCGCGACCGGTCGGGCCACTTGCTGGAGTGAAGCTTGGAGTTTGTGCGCTTCTGTTTCAGTGTAACCGCAACAGAGTCTAGCGCCGTTCGTAGCGCTGAAGGCCCTCGCCAAGCGCATTGGCGCCGATGGCCAGCCGGTCCCCCGACCAGTCGGCGACAAAAGTGCTGTTGCGTGAAACGCCGGCGGCGAAGCGGGCATCGTTGCCGGCGATGTCGAGCCCCGCCGAACTGCGCTCGCGCCCTTCGGCGGCGATGGCGATGAAGGCGGAATAGTTTTCCTTGTCGCGCCCCTGCACGAACCAGTTGCCGGCAATGCGGCCGGTGGCGCCGTCCGGCAGGTCGATCATGTAGTTGGTCGCCTTGCCGTTCGAATCGTCGAAGGAGGAATCGAGGATCTCGACCCGCCCGGCCCGGCTCTTGAGGTAATGCCCGCCACGCCCCGCCTCGAAGCGGCTGCGGGTGACGCGCAGCGAGCCATAGTCGCCGACATAGATCGAATGCGCGCAGCCGCCGTTGCCTTCGCAGGTGCCGAGCCGGGTGAAGGTGGACTTGTCGATCTCGATCGTGCCGCGCTGGCCGCTGACCGTGAGCAGGCCTTGCTCGCTGTCGCGAAACCAGCTTTGCGAGATGGACAGGTCGCCATGCTCCAGCCGGATGCCCGCGCCGTTCTTGTCACCCACGTGGATGTTGGCGAAGATCAGACCCTCGACCCGCGCGCTGCGCCCGTTCAGCACCAGCGCCGCCTTGCCCTGGCAGGCGACACCGTCGAGCACGGCCTGGCCCGGGACAGCGGCGGTGTAGACGATGTCGCCGTCGGACTGCACCGCGCAGTCGGCGAAGTGGTAACTGCCAAAACGGATGGTCCCGCTGCCACTGCCGATGGCGTCCACAGCGTCCTGCAGCCGTTCGTACACCCGCCCCGTTTCCACCACCGTGTAGGGGGCATCTCCTTGCTGGGCGGACATGGCGGGCCCCGCGGCGAGGAGCAGGGCTATCGAGGCGAGCGCGAAGCGGAAGGGTTTTGACATGGCAGCTTTTTAACCCAACCGCTGGAACATGAGTGCGCGGATTTCGCGCCGTCCCCCTGCGGGACGAGTTGCCGGGCAATCCTTTCCGCCTGCCTCAATGCTGCCGGATTACCGCCAGGAATGCCTCGCCATATGCCTCCAGCTTGCGCGCACCGACGCCGCCGACTTCGCCGAGTTGCGCCAGGGTGGCCGGCCGCGCCGCCGCCATCTCGCGCAAGGTCGCATCGTGGAAGATGACGTAAGGCGGCACCTGCGCCTCGGTGGCGAGCTCGCGGCGCAGTTCGCGCAGGGCATCGAACAGCGGATCGCCGACGGGATTGACGCCGCCGCCTGCACGCTCGCGCCGTCGCTTGCGCTCGGGCTTGGCCGCGATAGCGAGGTGCACCGGCACTTCGCCCTTGAGGATCGCCCGCGCGTCGCCCGCCAGCATCATGCCGCCGTGCTCGGTCGGCGCCAGCGCACCGCGCGCCTGCAGGGCGCGGGACAGGGGGCGCAGCAGCGGCGCTTCGTCCATGCCGACGATGCCGAACACCGAAAGCTGGTCATGCCCGCGCTGGACCACGCGCTCGTCCGGATCGCCGGTCAGCACCTTCTGGATGTGGCCGAAGCCGAAGCTCTGGCCGGTGCGGTAGACGGCCGAGAGGAATTTCTGCGCGAGCTGGGTGCAATCGTGGATGCCCGGTGCCTCCAGGCAATTGTCGCAGTTGCCGCAGGTGGCAGGCGGGTCCTCGCCGAAATGGCGCAACAGGAGCGCGCGGCGGCAATCGCCTGTCTCGACCAGCACCTGCATGGCATCGATGCGCGCGCGTTCGGCTTCGCGGCGATGATCCTCGACCTCGCCCAGCCGATGCCGGGCACGGGCGAAGTCCTCACCCGCCCAGAGCATCAGCGCGACCGAAGCGTCGCCATCGCGGCCTGCGCGGCCGGTTTCCTGGTAATATGCCTCGATCGACTTGGGCACGCCCGCGTGGGCGACGAAGCGCACGTCCGGCTTGTCGATGCCCATGCCGAAGGCGACCGTGGCGACGATCACCATGTCTTCGCTGGCGACGAAGGCTGCCTGGTTGGCGGCGCGCTCCTCTGCCGGAAGGCCGGCGTGGTAAGGCAGGACCGGGCGGCCGGTACGCTCGGCCAACTGGTCGGCGAGCTTTTCGACCAGCTTGCGCGTGGTCGCGTAGACGATGCCGGGGCCGGGCTGCTCGGCCATCAGTTGCGCAATCTGCTTGGCGGCGTTGTCGCGGTGGTGCACGGCGTAGCGGATGTTCGGTCGGTCGAAGCCCGCGACGATCAGGCCTGACTGCGGGATGCCGAGCTGTTCGAGGATGTCCGCGCGGGTGTGGGCATCGGCGGTGGCGGTCAGCGCCAGCCGGGGCACCTCGGGATGGGCATCCATCAGCGGGCGCAGCAGCCGGTAGTCCGGCCGGAAATCGTGGCCCCATTCGGAGACGCAATGGGCTTCGTCGATGGCGAAGAGGCAGATGGGCGCCTTGGAAAGGAGCTCGCGGAAATGCGGCTGCGAGGCGCGTTCCGGCGCGACGTAGAGCAGGTCCAGGTCGCCAGCGCTGAAACGGTCGACGGTCTCCTCGCGGTCGGAATCGGCGCTGGTCAACGTCGCGGCGCGGATGCCATTGGCCCTGGCGGAGCGCAGCTGGTCGTGCATCAGCGCGATCAGCGGCGAGATGACCACGCAGGTGCCCGGAAACATGACGGCGGGCAATTGGTAGGTCAGCGACTTGCCCGCGCCGGTGGGCATCACCGCAAGGGTCGACTGCCCCGCCAGCACGCGATCGACCACCTGCTCCTGCACGCCGCGGAACGAGGAGAAGCCGAAGGTAGCGTGGAGCACGTCCAGGGGATCGGTAGTGGCAATCACGGGCGGCTTATGGCAGATCGGCCGCCAACCGGAAGGGAGCAAAAGGCCGATGTCATCAGGAAATGTCCGTGTTGCAGTGATTACCGGCGCCAGTGCGGGCGTGGGCAAGGAAGCGGCGCGGGTGCTGGCCTCGCAGGGCTGGCGGGTGATGGGCACCGGGCGCGATGCGGCGCGCTGCGAGGCGGCGGAGGCGGAGATCCGGGAGTCGGCGGCGGAGGGCGGCAGCTTCGTCATGCTTCGCGCCAATCTTTCGCTGTTTGCCGATGTTCGCCGGCTGGCTGACGAAATCGCCGCGTTGACCGACCGCATCGACCTGCTCGCCAACAATGCCGGGGGCATGCCCGCGCGGTTCGAGATGACGCCGGAGGGCTACGAGGCGAATTTCACCGGCAACCACCTCGGCCCGTTCCTGCTGACCGAGCTGCTGCTGCCGCTGCTGCGCAATGCCGCGCGGGTCTCGCCCCGCGGCTCGGTGCGGATCGTCAATACTTCCTCGGATGGCAGCGAGTTCATCGAGACGCTGAACCTCGGCGACCTGCAGAATCTTGGCAACTACAGCAACGGCGCGGCCTATTGCGGCAGCAAGCTGGCGAACGTGCTGCATGCGCGGGGCCTGGCAAAGCGGCTGGCGGCGGACGGCATCGTCGCGCACAGCTTCCACCCGGGCACGATCGATTCCAACTTCTTCGACGACATCGAGGAAAGCACCCGGGCCTACACCGACACCCTCGAAAAGCTGCCGCTCGCCGCCGGGGCGGATACCCTGCTGTGGCTGGCGACCAGCGAGGAGGCCGGCAAGACCAGCGGCGGCTACTGGCACAAGCGCGCCCCGCGCACGCCCAATCCGGTGGTCGAGGACGAAGACTTCGTCGAGCGGTTCTGGGCGGCGAGCGAGAAGCTGGTGGCGGCGGCGCCTTAGGCCGACGCCCCGCTTCCGGTGATCAGAACGGCAGGTTGTAGAGCTTCACCGCATTGGTCTCGAGCACCTTCCTGCGGACTTCGTGGCTCTGGTCGCCAAGCGTCTCGAGGATGTGCTCCTGCACGTTGGGGTAGAGCGCGGTCGGGTGCGGGAAGTCGGTCTCGAACAGCACCTTGTCGACGCCGACGGTTTCGAGCAGCTTGCTGGGGCCGACCTTCTCGAACCAGAAGGTGCACCAGAAGTTGTCGCGCCAGTAATCCCACGGACGGCGTTGTGGAGCCAGGCTGCGGTCGGCAAGCATCTCGTCGAACTGCCATTCGACCGCCTCGACGCCGAAGGGCACCCAGCCCATGCCACTTTCGATCAGGCCGATCTTGAGCCTGGGGTGCCGGTCGAGCAGGCCGGAGACCATCCAGTTGCCCATGGTGGCGAGGTTGGCGATGTAGAACATCTGCGAGGTGACCGCGAGGTTCTTCTCGAAGCCGAAGCTGCTCCAGCTCAGCTTGGTCGGATCGATCGAGCTGTTGAGGTGGAAGTTGATCGGCGTGCCGGTGTCGTTGCACAGCTCGAGGAATTGGGTCCAGTAGGGATCGTCGAAGCAGGGCACGCCGATCGCCTCGGGAGTGTCGGGCAGGACGAAGCCCCTGATCCCCATGTCGACGCAGCGCCGCGCCTCGGCATCGAGCGCCTGCTTGTCCCACAGGGGCAGGTGGCCCATGGTGAACAGGCGCTGGTTGCTCTCCTCCATCCGCTCGGCGGAGGCGTCATTGTAGTATTGCAGGACCTTGATGCCGACATCGCCCAGGTGCATCAGCGATCCGGCTTGGGTGACGCCCGAGTTCTGGTAGCAAATCTGGGCATGGATGCCGAGTTCGTCCATCGACTGAAGGCGGGGCTTGACCTGCCAGGCCGCATCGGTGCCGTCCTCCAGCGTCGGGAAGGACAGGCGGCCTAGAAGCTTGCGCTTGTCCTGCCGGATGACATTGCCGCCGACAATGCCGTAGTCCTGACCCTCGACGAACCAACGGGTGATGCCGTCGGCCACCGCCTGGTAGGGAACCTTGGACTTGAGGTGGGCCGGAGCGCGCGAGGTGAAGATGTCTGGCGGCTCGGTGAAATGGGTGTCGCAGTCGACGATCTTGATGCCCTCAAGTTCGGGGCGCACGCCCTTCAGGTGGGCGGCATAGTCGGCTTCCTTGATGACGCCGCCCGGCATGTGGGCCTGTTCGCTCCAATAGCGCTTGGCTGCATTGTTGATTTCGGTGGCATCGGCTTCGGCCATTTCGGCTCTCCTCGATAAATAGTGCTTACTGTCTTATAACGCGATTCGCTCGGGCGGGAAGTCAGAAATCCAACGGCAGGCCGATGTGATTTTCCCAGATCCGGTTGCGGTGCTCCATGAGGATCGGATCGACCGCGGCCGAGATTTCCGGTGTAATGTAGCTGTACACCTGGCGCATGTCCGGGCCCATCGGGCATAGCTCCTCGGGCAGCGGGCCGACCAGCTGCGAGAAGCAGGCCCAGTAGATGTCCGGCGCGGAAATACGGTCCCCCACGAAATAGGGCGAGCCCTTGGCCTTCTGGGCATGGAGCTGGCGGGCAAGGCCGCCGAGGATGGCGATCACGCGCTTCGTGGCCGGCTCGACCACGCCGGGGCGGATGCCATAGGCGCGGCTCATGACGTCGTTGCCGGCGGCCGGCGGCGGCCGGTCCGGGTTCATCATCGACAGGCGCCGCTCCCAGCCGAAGCCGCCGGGGCTGCAGATCTCGGTCGAGATGCCGAGCGCCAGCATCCGGTCGACCTCGTCGTCGGGCAGCAGCGAGGGGCCGGAGCCCAGCCTCTCGGCCAGCATCAGGATCTCGATCCAGCCGGCCACGCCCGGCTCATCGTTGTAGATGGCGACCGGCGCGTTGCGGAAACCGGTCCATTCGACCAGTTCCTCGTTCGCCTGCATGATGTGCTGGCGTACCGGCACGAAAGGCACATTGCGCAGCTTGAACACGGCCTTCGCCGCCTCGCCCCAGGGGCCGCAGGTTCCGGCACTCAACGCCAGCCGCAGGCCGGACACGTGGCGTGCTTCGGCGACGGTCTTGTATTCCATGGCGAACCTCTCCTCTTTCGCCGGAATATGCGGGAACCGGGGCATTGCTGCAAAGCCAAAACGCCTACCCCAGGGGCCGAATGGGTCTGGCGCTGCAATAGAGTCGCATGTAGCGTTGCCAGCAAGCGCCCGTGTTCAATGGGCAACGATGGGAGATTACCATGGCTGAAGCCGATCTAGACATTAACCGCCAGTTCGAGGCCGAGCCGCGCTTCGCCGATTATGTCGTCGATGCCGACGTGCACGTCACGCCGCCGCCGACCTTCTGGGCGGAATACCTCTCGCCCCAGTTCCGCGACCTCGCGCCCAAGGTGGAGAGCGACGACGAGTATGACTACGTAGTGTTCGAGGGCACTCGCCGGCCGATCAACCTGATGCAGTCGCAGTCGGGCCGCACCTTCGAGCAGTACAAGAACCAGGGCAAGCTGTCCGACATGCGCGTCGGCGGCTGGATGGTCCCGGCGCGGCTGGAGGACATGGACCGCGACGGCATCGACAAGGCGATCTGCTTTGGCGGCGGCCCGCTCGGCACCGGCAACCTCGAGCTTTATCTCGACAGTTTCGATGCCTTCAATCGCTGGCAGTCGGACTTCTGCAAGGATTCGGGCGGGCGCATGCTGGCCTGCGCCTATCTCACGACCGTCGACGTCGACCAGACGGTGAAGGGCATGAAGGCGGCCAAGGCGCGCGGCGATGTGGCTGTGAACCTGCCTGCCTTCCCGCAGTCGATCAGTCAGTTCACCAAGGAAGGCGCCGTCTGGCAGGCGATGACCGGTGACCCGCATGGCGAGCGCCAGTACCGCGATCCGGAGTTCGACAAGATCTGGGCTACCGCGGTGGAGCTCGACATGCCGATCACCTTCCACCTCGGCGCGCGCACCAGCCGCTTCAAGGACAAGGTCAACTTCCTGTGCGACCTGCCGATGGGCAAGCCGGCCATGCTCGAAATGGTCAACATCCTGCTCTATTCGGGTGTGTTCGACCGCCATCCCAAGCTGCGCATCGGCCTGATCGAAAGCGGCGTGGGCTGGATTCCCTGGGCCTGCGAATACATGGACCGCGCCTGGGAAATGCAGCGCCACTGGACCGGCGTGCCCAACAAGGAGCGGCCGAGCTTCTATTTCGACCAGAATGTCTACGCCTCTTTCATCTCCGATCCGGTCGGGGTGGAACTGCGGCACAAGTCTGGCTGCAAGAACATCATGTGGTCTTCGGACTACCCGCACTCGGAAGCGACCTTCCCGCACTCACACAAGGTCATCGCCCAGAATTTCCAGGGCGTGCCCAAGGCGGAGATGGACTGGATCGTCGCGGGCTGCGCGGAGAAGTTCTTCGGGCTGAAGTAGGGACTAAGCAGATCGGGGAGAATTGCCATGGCCGAAGCCGACACCATCAACGCCAATCGCGAGATCGCCGCCCAGCCGCGCGTTGCGCCGCATGTGGTGGATTCCGACGTCCACGTCACGCCGCCGCCCGAGTTCTGGGCCGAATACCTCTCGCCCCAATTTCGCGACCGCGCGCCCAAGATCGAGCATGACGAGGACTGCGACTGGATCGTCTTCGAAGGCACCCGCAAGAAGCACAACCTCATGCAGTCGCAGGCGGGGCGCAAATTCGACGAATACCGCAACGACGGCAAGATCTCCGACATGCGCGTCGGCGGCTGGGTGCTCGACAAGCGGCTCGAGGATATGGACCACGACGGCATCGACGAAGGCGTGGTCTTCGGCGGCGGCCCGCTGCAGACCGGCGACATGGCGCTCTATCTCGACAGCTTCGAGGCCTATAACCGCTGGCAGTCGGACTTCTGCGCCGCTTCCGGCAAGCGCCTGTTCGGCGCGGCCTTCCTGCCGACCGTCGACGTCGGCGAGGCGGTGAAGGCGATGAAGGCGGCGAGGGCGCGAGGCGACGTCGCGGTCAACATGCCGGCCTTCCCGCAGTCGGCCGAGCACTTCAACAAGTCGGAATCGCTGATGCAGGCGCTGATGGGCGATCCCACCGGCAAGCGGCAGTACCGCGATGCGGAGTTCGACCCGATCTGGAAGACCGCGGTGGACGAGAACCTCGCCATCACCTTCCACCTCGGCGCGCGGGTGGTGCGCTATACCGACAAGACCCTGTTCCTGCCCGACCTTGCCGTCAGCAAGACGCCGATGCTGGAAATCGTCGCGCCGATGATCTTCTCCGGCCTGTTCGACCGCCATCCGGAGCTGCGCGTCGGGCTGATCGAGAGCGGCGCGGGCTGGATGCCCTGGGCGGCGGAATACATGGACCGCATCTGGTTCATGCAGCGCCACTGGACCGGCTGCGACATCAAGCACGAGCCGAGCTATTACTTCGACCAGAACATCTACTGCTCGTTCATCTCCGACAAGGTGGGCGTGGCCCTGCGCAATTTCCCCGGCGGCAAGAACATCATGTGGTCATCGGACTACCCGCATTCGGAAACCACTTTCCCGGATTCGCACAAGGTGATCGCGGACCACTTCGAAGGCGTCTCCGACGAGGACCGCGACTGGATCCTCGCCGGGTGTGCGGAGAAGTTCTACGGGCTGAAGTAGCGGGTTCCTCCCCCATCGGGGGAGGATTTCTACTGGCCCCAGCACCGCTGGCAGAACGCGCGCACTTCCGCGCCCAGTTCCGCGTCTTCCGGTGCGCCGCCGAAGGCGCCGTGGACGGCGGCCTCGACGATGTGGAGTTCGGCCGGAACCCCGGCATTGCGCAGCTTGCGGTGCAGCCGCACGGCATTCGACAGGAACAGGTCGCGGGTGCCGGCGGAGATGATCGAGGGCGGGAAGCCCTTGGCGAAATCGCCAAACAGGGGCGAGATATAGGGATTTTCGAGGCTCTCGCCGTTGGCGTAGAGCAGGTTGGCCTGCATCAGGCTGCCCATGGCGTCGATCCCGGCATTGACGAAGAAGCTGTCGCCGGATTCGGTGAGGTCGACCTCGGGCGTCGAGAGCACCGCGCCGGCCGGCATCGGCAGGCCGAGGTCGCGCGCCTTGAGCAGCATGGCGGCGGTGAGGTTGCCGCCGGCCGATCCGCCGCCGACAATGATCTCGCCCGGCGCATGGTCGCGCAGCAGCATGCGGTAGAAGGCGACGCAGTCGTCGAGGCCCGCCGGATAGGGGTGATCGGGCGGCATGCGGTAATCGACCGCGACGACCCGGACCTGTTGCAGCGCGGCGGTCGCCATGGCCATCTTGCGGCACACTTCGCCGCCGCCCATGATCAGCGCGCCGCCGTGGATTTCGAGATAGACCCGGGGGTCGTCCGGGGAGACGCCCTCGGGCACGATCTCGAAACCGCGCGCCTCGCCCTCGACGATCGGAGCGATCCGCCCCGGCACGTCGGGGACATGGGCGAGGAAGCCTTCGAGGATCATCCTGTCGCCACCGGCGATGTGCTGGCGCCAGCCTTCCTTGTCATCAAGCGCGGGATAAGTGCCGCGCTCCATGGCCGGGCGGGACATGAAGGCCTTGGCCTGGGGGCTCAAGTGCCCGGGTATGGGCAGCAGGCGTTCGGGAACTCTCAAGGCGCCCGCTTTCGGATCGTCGGCCATTTGTCATCTCTCCCTCAGTCATAGCGCTTGGCGCGCATCTGGCCCGGATAGTAGTCGGCTGCGTTCTGCTGTCCATGGCCGTGCGTCATGCGCATCAGTTCGCGCTGGCGCTTGGTCATGCGCTGCCACTGGTCTTCGCCGACATAGATCGCCGGGTCGGTCTGGAAGCGCATCCAGGCATCGAGCCGGTAGTGGCCGAATACCGCGCGGCGGCGCTCCCGGCTGGTGTTCGCCCCGCCGCCGTGCCAGCACTGGCCGTTGAAGATCATCACGCTGCCGGGCGGTCCTTCCGGTTGCAGGACGTGCGGGATATCCATGCCCTCGGGCGGGTAGGCATCGGGATGGCGGTGCGAGCCGGGGACGATCCGGGTTGCGCCTTTGGCGACGCTGAAGCCGTCGAGCATCCAGACAGCCTGCAGCATCACCGGCGGTCCGATGATGCGGCGGTGGACCTGCGGGATGTCGCTGTGCAGCCCCTGGTCCGGGTCGCCCGGCCGGACGATGCGGGCGTTCATGCTGCCGAGCACGATCTCGGGGCCCATCACACGCTCGATTGCGGCCAGCACCTGCGGGTTGTCGACCAGCGCCATGAAGCGGTCGTCGAGCGCGGGTGCGCAGGGCACGGAGCGGGCGTAAGCGCCGTCGTAGACATATTCGATACCGATCCGCTCGTCAGCCTCGTCGAGAATGCGGCACAGCTCCAGCGCCTCGGCCTCGGGGATCACGCCAGGCAGGACGGCAAAGCCATAGACATCGAGTTCGAAGGCGGCCTGTTCGGCATTCATCCAGTCTCTCCTCCGCCACAGGATTGCTCGGCGCAGGGCGGGACGCAAGCCATAGGCTGCAGCGAAACAACTTTCCTACAAATAACCATATAGGTTAGTCGGCGGCATCCAGTGATTCGCAAGGAACCGCCATGCCCCAGCCACCCATCCAGTATCCGGCGACCTATTCGGTGAGCCACGCGGTCGCATACAGCGACGTGGACGGCAGTTCGATCCTGGTCGGCCCGGACAAGCCGCTGCCGGTAACCTTGGCGCAACCCGCGGGAGCGGCGCCCCTTGCCGGTACCGCCGTGGCCTCGGTGGTTGTCGGGCCTTACGTGCCGGTCGCGGGCCGGCCGGTGATGCTGTCGCTGGAAGGCACCTGGCAGGGTACGGTGGCGCTGCAGCGATCGACCGACGGCGGCACGAACAAGCTTCAGGTGACGATCGGCGGCAGCCCATGGGCGCGTTACACCGCCAATTGCTGCGAGCCGGTCTGGGAGGAAAGCGAGTCGGTCGCGCGGCTCTACCTCGACATCCAGCTTTCTTCCGGCTCCCTCAATTACAGGCTCGGCCAGTGAGCGTCGATTTCGTCGCGCGCGCGCTGGCGAAGCAGCAGGCGCAGTCGGGCCAGGCCCAGTTCACCACCCTGGCGACCGCCATCCCGGGTGTGCAGGTCCCTGCCGGCGTGAGGGTCATCCAGACGTCGGGCTACGCATCCGAGGGAATTGGCGCCGGCACCTATGTCAATGATCCGCTGGCGACAGCGGCCCTGGCGGCAGCCCATCCGCGGTTCTGCAAGGCGGATGCCGGCGGGCGATATTGGCGGCTGCTGCCCGACGAAAATGGCCTGATCCCGGTCGTATGCGGCGGCGCTGCGGGAATGCAGGCGGTTCCATTCGTCTACGATACGCTCGCCCAGCTGGCCGATGTGTCGAATGGCGGCTTGGTCCACGATGCCAATATAGCTCTGAGCTCATCCGGCGGCGACATCCTGATGACGTCGACCAGTACGAACAACACCTTTGTCTGGCGAGACGAGGCGCCGGGTGTGTGGAAAATGAGCGCCGTGGTGAAAGCCGGGACCGCGCCCTACGTCCTCATCGCCTCGACGCACATAGACAGTTCGCAGCGCTGGGCGAATTTCGATCTCAATGCGGGCACCGTCACCTTCGACACATACGGGAATGCCACCATCACATCCCTTGGTGGCGGCTATTACCGGATCGAGGCGGTCGACAACATGACCACCTGGGCCATTGGCATCGGTACTACCAATAATGACAGCCGAGGGTCGGCTGTCGGCATCACGGCCTACTTCAAGCGCATCGAGATTTCGAAAAACCTGGGTGTGGACTGGCTCGACGATCGCCCGGCGATCCAGGACGCGATCAGCTATGGCGAGGCTGCGGGGGCTCAAGGCACGCGCTACGATGCCCCGAACTACGCCCTGTGGCGAACCTCGCGCAATACGGCTCTGGGCAGTTCATGGTCGAACAAGACAGGGTTTCTCCTGCGAACGACGAAGAGCCACAAATTCGTTTCCACTTGCAGCGGCACGACACTGCGGCGTCGGGACACGGACGGCAGTCCCATGGGCATTGCCAAATTCGATAACCTGGATGGAACCAACTATTGGCGCGGAGGCGGGATTCTCGTCGAGGGTCAATCGATCGACCCACAAGACGTCTCCGACAACTCGGTGTTCCTTCACGACATCATGCTCGATGGCGGGATCAGCGACAGTTCCGAGCAGAACAATCCGTACGGAGCCTATTTCAATATCGCCGATGGCGACGGCTGGGATGTCACGGACAAGGGCATCTGGCAGCAGAACGACCACTTTTGCGGCCATATCGTTCTTGAAGGCCGTAGTGGCGTCCGCTGTTTCATGGGCGAACTGATCTACAGCAGCAGCGGTGGAACGGCCAGTGTAGCAGACCGCGAAATCCGGATCGGACCGGAGGTGGAACTTGGCCAAACCTGCGGCTCCTGCCTCAACGCCAATGGCCACACCCTGCGCGTGGAACGTTGCTCCCTCCATAACGCGTTCATGGGACTGGAGGGCTGGACCGGCCATCTCGGTGGCTACATCAAGGCCGTCATTACCGATTGCAATCGCAATACTCTCCAGGGCGGAATACCCAATTATGGGGCCGGTAGTTTCTTTCTCCCGACCCGCCCGATCCCGACCGAAATGCCCATGGGCCATGTCGACCTGATGATGCAGAATGCTGGCGCATTCGAGATCGGCAGCTGGATTTCCGGAAGGATTGAATCGTTCGATTGCTACCCAAATCTGGGTAACCGGGGGGCCTTCGCCGGGGGAAGCCACGACATCGACCTGGAGTGCATTACCTGGGCAGACCAACAGAATGTCCTGGCGGGCGTGGGTATCATCGGCGGGGCCGAAGGCGATCTGGGCACCGACAGGATCCAGGTTCGCGTCACCACCAAGCGCACGGATCATGCGACCACCAGCAACTACCGGGTTCTGAACCCCGTATATGGTTACGGTTCCTACGGGCCGGATGTCGTGGTTCGTCTTGACGAAGGCAGTTTCCAGCCTGCCGGGGTTGTCTTCAACAACGCCATCAAGGTGCTGGGCTTTAACGGTGGCGATGGCAGTAACGGGGCCTATTTCGACATCGAGGCCAACAACAACGGCACCATCGATCTTTTGAATACCGGCAATGCCGTAAGATTTACCTGCACCAACGGTGGTGCCAGCTACTACGCCAACCTGCCGGTCACCGGCATTCCCACGGGCTATCGCCTGTTCCTGCGCAACTTCACGCTCAATTATGCCGGGGGAGTCGCCTGCCGCATTCCCGCCTCGAATTTCAGTGCGAATTTCGACCCCGGTTTTTGCCGCGACCTCATTATTCCTTACGTCTATTACCCCTGGACCGAACTGGAATTTAACGGAAATCACTGGGTGGTTATCACCCCGCCTCCGCCCCTGGTGATTTCATCCAGCTATGACCCTCCGAGCGTGGCGGCAGGTGCGTCCGTGACGACAACGATTGCTGCCTACGGGGCGGTTGTGGGCGACCTGGTGGAAATCAGTTTCTCCAACAGCCTCCAGGGCATGATCCTGTCCGCCCATGTGAGTGCGGCAAACACCGTCACCGCCGTGCTGTTCAATCCGGGCGGAAGTGCCGTGGATCTGGCAAGCGGGACCTTGCGCATGATCCTGCGATAAGGTGCGGGGTCAGTCGAGGTTGGGGCGTAGCCAGCGCTCCACCTCGGCTAAGGGCATCCCCCGGCGGGCGGCGTAGTCCTCCAACTGGTCGCGGCCGATCCGGGCGACGCCGAAGTATTCGCTCTGCGGGTGGGCGAAATAGAAGCCCGAGACGGCGGCGGTCGGCAGCATGGCCATGCTTTCAGTGAGCGACAGGCCTGCCCTGGACTCGGCCTCGAGCAGCTCGAACAGCCTGCGCTTGATCGAGTGATCCGGGCAGGCGGGATAGCCGGGGGCGGGACGGATGCCGCGGTATTCCTCCTTGATCAGCGCGTCGTTGGTCAGTTGCTCTCCCGGCGCATAGCCCCACAGGGTGGTGCGCACGTGCTGGTGGAGGCGTTCGGCAAAGGCCTCGGCAAAGCGGTCGGCGAGGGCTTTCAGCAGGATGTCGTTGTAGTCGTCCTGCGCGGACTTGAAGCGTTCGAGGTGCGGCTCGATGCCATGGATGCCGACTGCGAAGCCACCGATCCAGTCGCCCGCCGGGTCGATGAAGTCGGCGAGGCAGTAGTTTGCCCGGTCGCGGCTCTTCTTCACCTGCTGGCGCAGGAAGGGGAAACGGGTTCCATCATCCAGCAGCACGTCATCGCCATCGCGGCGGCAGGGCCAAAAGGCGGCGACGGCTTTCGCCGTGAGCCACTTCTCCGCGATGATCCTGTCCAGCATGGCCTGGGCATCGGCGAACAGGCTGGTGGCGCTTTCGCCGACCACTTCGTCTTTCAGGATCGCGGGGTAGGTGCCGGCCAGTTCCCAGGCGCGGAAGAACGGGGTCCAGTCGATGCATTCCCGCAGATCCGCGAGGTCCCAGTCCGCGAAGGTGTGCGGGCCGGGTTGCGCGGGCGGCGGGGCCTTGTCGGCCATGTCGGCCACGAAGCCGTTAGAGCGTGCTTCCGCGATGGGCAGCAGTTCGCTCTGCCCCTTGTTGGCCCGAGCCTCGCGGACGATCTCGTAGTCGGCGGCAGTCGCGGAAATGAAGCTTTCGGCCTGTGTGTCCGACAACAGCTGGCTGGCGACGCCGACCGCGCGGCTGGCGTCGAGCACGTGGATCACCGGGCCTTCGTAGGCCGGATCGATCCGCAGGGCCGTGTGCACCTTGCTGGTCGTGGCACCGCCGATGAGGAGGGGCATGGTGAGCCCTGCCCGCTGCATTTCCTCGGCCACCGTCACCATCTCGTCGAGCGAGGGGGTGATGAGCCCGGAGAGGCCGATGATGTCGGCTTCGTTCTCGTTGGCGGCCTCGAGGATCTTCGCCCAGGGGACCATGACGCCGAGGTCGATCACCTC
>CAZVWP010000045.1:0-28745 GCA_964630805.1 uncultured Novosphingobium sp.
CGCCCTTGCCCTCGGCGTCGCCGGGGTACCAGTTCTGCACGGTCGAATACTTGATCTCGGCATCGTCGAGCGCGACCAGCTCGACCACGGCGGCATGGAGCTGGTTCTCGTCGCGCTGGGGGGCGGTGCAGCCTTCGAGGTAGCTGACATAGCTGCCCTTGTCGGCGACGATCAGTGTGCGCTCGAACTGGCCGGTGTTCTCGGCATTGATGCGGAAATAGGTGGAAAGCTCCATCGGGCAGCGCGTGCCCTCCGGGATGTAGACGAAGGTGCCGTCGGAAAAGACCGCGCAGTTGAGCGCTGCGAAGTAGTTGTCATGCATCGGCACGACGCGGCCGAGCCACTGCTTCACCAGATCCGGGTATTCGCGGATCGCCTCGCTGATCGAGCGGAAGATGACGCCGGCCTGCTCCAGCTCCTTGCGGAACGTGGTGGCGACGCTGACTGAGTCGAAAACCGCGTCCACCGCCACCTTGCGCGCGCCTTCCACCCCGGCGAGCACCTTCTGCTCCTCCAGCGGAATGCCGAGCTTTTCGTAGACTCGCAGGATCTCCGGATCGACCTCGTCGAGGCTTTCGAGCTTCTTCTTCGCCTTGGGTGCGGCGTAGTAATAGGCGTCCTGGTAATCGATCGGCGGGACGTTCAGCTTGGCCCAGTCCGGCGGCGTCATGGTCAGCCACAGGCGATAGGCCTTCAGCCGCCAGTCGAGCATCCATTCGGGCTCGTTCTTCTTGGCGCTGATGAAGCGGACGGTGTCTTCGGAAAGGCCCTTGGGGGCGAATTCCTGCTCGATGTCGGCAGACCAGCCGTGCTCGTAGTCCGCGACACGGGCGGCGGCCTCGCGGGCAGCCTTATCCTTGAGGTTGGTGTCTTCGGTCATTGGGAAACCTCCGCCAGCCGAGTCAGCGAAACCTGCGCCAGCGCGCCGCGCAGCGCCTCGTTCACCACAGGCCAGTGCGGGCGGACCATGCAGGCGTCTTCCAGGGTGCAGTCATGCCGGCCGTGTTCGATGCAGGAAGTCAACGCGATGGGGCCCTCCACCGCCTCGACAATGTCCGCCAGCGTGATCGCCGCCGCCGGACGCGCGAGCTTCAGCCCGCCGCCGATCCCGCGCGAGCTGCGCAGCAGGCCGGCCGAAGTCAGCTTGCTCACCAGTTTCTGGACCGTGGGAGCGGGAAGGCCGGTTTCCTCGGCCAGTTGCGCGGCATTGACGCGCGCAGCACCGCAGTGCCGCGAGGCTGCGGACATCACGACGACTGCATAATCGGCCATGCTGGATAGGCGCATTGCTCGCTCACAAAATCGGATTGATTCGTTCCGATTTCACCTAGGCATCGCGACCGGCCATTGCAAGCGTTCAAACAGGACAAAAAAATGGCGGTTTCCCACACGGGGAAACCGCCAAAAGTCGAGAACTCGTTGCTATGCCACGAGCTCTTCGGGTCGCAGGAGTCGATTACGCCGGGTGTCTCAACTGAAATTGTAGGGATTCGACAAAACGACGGAGGGGCTGCCGAATTGTGAATTTTTCCGGGCATGTTGCGCGTTTGCAACACCCGGGCGCGTCGACATCGCGACCGGCATTTCCTAGAGACTGCACGATGCTCTACAGCCTGATCCGACCCGCCCTTTTCCGGCTCGACGCCGAGCGCGCGCACGGGCTTGCCCTCACGGCGCTCAAGCTAAAACCATTTGGTCGCAAGGCCCAGCCGGGCGGGCCGCTTTCGATCGAGGTGGCGGGCATCCAATTTCCCAATCCGCTGGGCATGGCCGCCGGTTTCGACAAGGACGGCGAAGCGCCCGATGCGCTGCTGAAGCTCGGATTTGGATTTGCCGAGGTCGGCTCGATCACCCCCTTGGCACAGGCGGGCAATCCCCGGCCGCGCCTGTTCCGGCTGGAGGAGGACCGCGCGGTGATCAACCGCATGGGCTTCAACAATGGCGGAGGCGCGGCGGCATCGCAGCGGCTGGCGGCAAGGGCGCATCACGGGGGGGTCGTCGGCATCAACATCGGCGCCAACAAGGATTCGCCCGACCGCGTGGCCGACTATGTCGCCATGACGGCGCTGATGGCCCCGCTGGCGAGCTACCTGGTGGTCAACGTCTCCAGCCCCAATACGCCGGGCCTGCGCGCGCTGCAGGACGAAGGCGCGCTGGCGGCGCTGCTCGACGCCGTGCTGGATGCGCGAGGCAGGCATGGGCCACCGGTATTCCTGAAGGTCGCGCCCGATCTCGAACCCGCCGATATCGACGCCATTTCTCGCATTGCCATCGAGCGGCAGCTTGGGGCGCTGATCGTCTCCAACACGACGATCTCGCGCCCGCCTCTGAAATCGCGCCATGCCGGAGAGGCGGGCGGGCTTTCCGGCGAGCCCTTGCGGGACCTCGCCCTGCAGCGACTGCGCGACTTCCGAAAGGCAACGGGCGGCGCGGTGCCGCTGATCGGCGTCGGCGGGATCGCCACGGCGGAACATGCCTGGGCGCGGATCCGGGCGGGAGCTAGCCTCGTCCAGCTTTATTCGGCGATGGTCTACGAAGGCCCTGGCATTGCCCGGCGGATCGTGCAGGGGCTAGAAGCCCTGATGCGCCGCGATGGCTTTGCCGCCATTGCCGATGCGGTGGGAAGCGAATAGCCTTCCTCCCGATGTTTCGCGCTGCCTTCCTTGCATTTGCCGCACTTGTCGCGGTGCCGATTGCAGCCCGGGTACCCGCGCCGGCGACGGTCTACGACACGGGCATGGTCAGCGCCGCCGATCCACGTGCCGCCGCGGCGGGAGCGGAAATGCTCCGCGCCGGCGGAACGGCGACCGACGCCGCAATCGCGACCATGCTGGCGCTTGCCGTGGTCGAACCGCAAAGCTCCGGAATCGGTGGCGGCGGATTCTACGTGGCGAGCGATGCGGCTGGCCATGTCGAGACCATCGACGGACGAGAAACAGCTCCAAAGGCCGCTGACGAGTACTGGTTCTACCGCGACGGAAAGAGCCTGAAGTTCGCCGATGCCGTGCCCGGCGGCACGAGTGTCGGCGTGCCTGGCAACATTGCCCTCGCCGCCCGGGCGCACCGCGCGCACGGGCGCCTGCCATGGGCACGGCTGTTCGCCCCCGCCATCAAGCTGGCAAGCCAAGGCTTCGACATCACCCCGCGCCTGCGCGCCATGCTCGACCATGGCCACGGTACCGCCGCCTTCACGGCCGAGGGCCGCGCGCTGTTCTTCGGCGTAGACGGCGAGCCGCTCCCCATCGGCACCCATGTCCGCAATCCGGCGCTGGCGAGCATGCTGACGGCCGTGGCCCGTGGCGGGGCCAGGGCATTCTATCGCGGGGGCAATGCCCGGGCCATCGTCTCGCGTGTCACCTCGGCCCCGCGCAACCCCGCGCCGATGACCGCGACGGACATCGCCACCTACGTCGCCAAGCCGCGCCCGCCGGTCTGCGGCACCTACCGCGCCTATCGCATCTGCGGCATGGGCCCGCCCAGCTCGGGCGGGACCACGGTGATCGCCACGCTAAAGCAGCTCGAGCGCTTCGACCTGACCGCCATGGGCAAGGACTCCCCGCAGGCCTGGCACCTGATCGCCGAATCCATGCGCCTCGCCTATGCCGACCGGGCGCGGTACCTCGGCGACAGCGATTTCGTTTCGGTGCCGGTCTCCGGGCTGGTCGATCCGGCCTATCTCGCCAGCCGCTCCGCGCTGATCGATTCGGCGAGGACCATGCCCAGGGTTACCGCCGGCACACCGCCAGGCGCGGAAAGGCTGTCCCGCGCCGATCCCGCGCCAGCCGAGGAGCACGGCACCTCGCACTTTTCCGTCATCGACCGGCGCGGCAATGCAGTCAGCTATACCTCGACCATCGAGAGCGCTTTCGGCTCCGGACTCATGGTCAATGGCTATTACCTCAACAACGAGCTGACCGATTTCGATTTCGAGCCGGAAGCCGCCGGCAGGCTGGTCGCCAACCGGGTCCAGGGCGGCAAGCGGCCGCGCAGTTCCATGGCCCCGACGCTGGTGTTCGGTCCCGAAGGCAAATTGCGCATGGCCGTGGGCGCGGCGGGCGGCGCGACCATACCGGCGCAAGTGCTGCGCATCATCATCGGCGTGGTCGATTGGAAGCTGACCGCGCAGGATGCCGTCGCCCTGCCGGTCCTCTTCGCGCCGGGCGGCAACACCGTGACGGTGGAGAGGGGCTCCTCGCTGGAAGCCATGATCCCGCAGTTGCAGTCACTCGGCCACGAGGTTCGGGCCGGCCAGATGCCATTGAAGGCCAATGCCGTCGAAGTGGTGGACGGCAAGCTTCGAGGCGCCGCCGATCCGCGCAGCGAGGGTCGAGCGCTTTCCGAATAGGGCCGCTTGCCGCCATGGCTTCGCGGCCCTAAACAGGAACATAGGGGCCAGGGACGCCGCATGGGCGGCGGGAGCGAGGGGAAGTGCAGCTTTCCGATTTCGACGCCAGCAACAATCTCGTCTCGCTGTTCCTCGCGCGCGCGGACGAGCTGGGCGAGCAGCCGTTCCTCTGGGCCAAGCGCGACGGCACATGGCAATCGCTGAGCTGGAACGAGGCCGCACGCCAGGTCTGCCTGGTGGCCGAGGCCCTGCGAGGGCTGGGCCTGAAGGACGGCGACCGGGTCATGCTGGTTTCCGAGAACCGGCCGGAATGGTGCCTGGCCGATCTGGCGATCATGGCGGCCGGCTGCGTGACCGTGCCCACCTACACCACCAATACCGAACGCGATCACGTCCATATCCTGGAGAATTCCGGGGCCAACGCAGCGATCGTTTCGGACGCCAAGCTGGCCAAGACGCTGCTGCCGGCCGTAGTGCGCACCGACATGGCGCGGCACGTCATTTCCTTCGAGCCTTTGCGTCAATCGCAGGCGGGCCCGGCCCAGTATCACGACTGGTCGACCTTGGTCTGCGGCGAGGCGGCAGCGGCGCGCGCCGCGGTAGATGCCCGCGTCGCCGACATCGGCCGCGAGGACATGGCCTGCATCATCTACACCAGCGGCACAGGCGGCGCGCCGCGCGGCGTCATGCAGCACCACGGCATGATCCTGCGCAATGTCGACGGCGCCGCACGGATGCTGGCCGAGGACTTCGACTGGGACCCGAGCGGCCGGGAGCGCGAAGTCTTCCTCTCCTTCCTGCCGCTCAGCCACGCCTATGAGCACACCGGCGGGCAGTACCTGCCCATCGGCCTCGGCGCCGAGATCTATTATGCCGAAGGCCTCGAAAAGCTCGCCAGCAACATCGAGGAAGTGCGCCCCACCATCATGGTCGTCGTCCCGCGCCTGTTCGAGGTGCTGCGCACGCGGATCATGAAGCAGATCGAGAAGCAGGGCCGGATCGCCACCTACCTGCTCGATCGTGCCCTCGCCATCGGCGACCGCAAGGCCAGGGGCCGCCAGCGGCTGCGGGACAAGCCGATGGACCTGATCGTCGGCCGGGCGCTGCGGCCCAGGATCCGCCAGAAGTTCGGCGGGCGGATGAAGGCGCTGGTCTCTGGCGGTGCGCCGCTCAACCCGGATGTTGGCGTTTTCTTCGACGCGCTCGGCCTTACCATGCTGCAAGGTTATGGCCAGACCGAGAGCGGCCCGGTGATCAGCTGCAACCGGCCGAAGGCAGGTCTCAAGATGGACACCGTCGGCCCGCCGCTCGAGGGCGTCGAGCTGCGCATTGCCGAGGATGGCGAGATCCTCGTCGCTGGCGAACTGGTGATGAAGGGTTACTGGCAGAACCAGGTCGAGACCGACCGCGTGCTGAAGAAGGACGCCGAGGGCAAGGTCTGGCTCCACACCGGCGACGTCGGTCACCTCGACGAGAACGGTCGCATCGTCATCACCGACCGGAAGAAGGACATGATCGTCAACGACAAGGGCGACAATGTCTCACCCCAGAAGGTCGAGGGCATGCTGACGCTGCAGCCCGAGATCGCCCAGGCCATGGTGATCGGCGACAAGCGACCCTACGTGGTCGGCCTGATCGTGCCGGACGCGGAATGGGCGCTGGCCTGGGCCCGGGCCGAGCAGGTGAAGTTCGATCTTCACGCCCTGCAAGACCTGCCAGCCTTCCGCAGCGCCATCCGCGCGTCGATCGACCGGGTGAACAAGGACCTCTCGGTAATCGAGAAGATCCGCCAGTTCACCTTCGCCGATGAGGCCTTTTCCATCGAGAACGAGGAATTGACGCCGAGCCTGAAGATCCGGCGGCACAAGCTGAAGGAACGCTACGGGGAGCGGCTTGAGGCGTTGTACAAGGGCTAGTCCGGGCTTACGCCGCTTCCTTCTCCACCCACTCCGGATAGAAGCTCGGCGCGCGGGTGGACCAGCCCGGCGCGGTGGCTGCCGCCTCGCTGATCGACTGCAGCAGGGCCTTGCGCTTTTCCGGGCGGATCTGCGGCAGGGCTGCCGCGCCGCAGAAGGCGGCGGGGAGGAAGGGGCGGGCTTCGGGGCCGAGCAGGCGCTCATAGAGGAAGCGGAAGGCGGAGAAGCAGCCGATGCGGCCCTGCGCGAGGTCGAAGGTGGCAACACGGACCAGTTTGCCGATGTAGCGTTCAAGGCCATCGAAGGAACTTTCCTCCGGCAGCGCGCCGCGCAGGACCTTGAGTTCCTGGTATACGACGTACTGGCTGCGGATCGAGGCCACTTCTTCCGGATTGCGCGCCCAGAGCTTGAAGGCATCCTGGCGGCCAAGGCCCACGTCGAGGCTGCGCTTGATGTAGCGCTGCTCGCACGCGCTGAAACTGGCGAACTCGCGCAGTTCGGCGATGGTCATCGATGCGGTGCCGGTATTGGCCATTGCGGTAACCCCTGTCCTCCGGACCCTCGGGCCCGGTGAGGCAGAGATCACCAGATAATGGTTAGTATCGCGTTAAGCATAATGCTTAGATCAGCCCTGCCAGCGGGCTGGAGGGATCCGCGTACTTGCGGGTCGCCATGCGTCCGGCGAGGTAGGCATCGCGCCCGGCCTCGACCGCGAGCTTCATCGCCCGGGCCATGCGGATCGGGTCCTTAGCCTCGGCAATGGCCGTGTTCATCAGCACGCCGCAGCAGCCGAGCTCCATGGCGACGGCGGCATCGCTCGCCGTGCCGACCCCGGCATCGACCAACACCGGCACGGTCGCGCCCTCAACGATCAGGCGGATGGTCACGCGGTTCTGGATGCCGAGGCCCGAGCCGATCGGCGCGCCCAGCGGCATGACGGCAACCGCGCCAGCTTCCTCGAGCTGCTTGGCGGCGATCGGATCGTCGACGCAGTAGACCATGGGGAGGAAGCCCTCCTTCGCCAGTTGCTCGGTCGCCTTCAGCGTTTCGCGCATGTCGGGATAGAGCGTGCGCGCCTCGCCCAGCACTTCCAGCTTCACGAGGTCCCAGCCGCCCGCCTCGCGCGCGAGGCGCAGCGTGCGAATGGCGTCCTCGGCGGTGAAGCAGCCGGCAGTGTTGGGCAGGTAGGTGACTTTCTTCGGGTCGATGAAGTCCGTCAGCATCGGCGCCTTGGGATCGGAAATGTTGACCCGGCGCACCGCGACCGTGACGATTTCCGCGCCCGATGCCTCCAAGGCAGCGGCGTTCTGGGCGAAGTCCTTGTACTTGCCGGTGCCGACGATCAACCGCGACCGGAAGGTGCGTCCGGCGACCGTCCAGGTATCGTCAGCAGTTTCACCTTGGCCGCCGCCCACGAAGTGAACGACTTCCAGCACGTCGCCGTCACCCAGCACCACTTCGGAAAGGGTCGAGCGCGGGGCAATCTCGCCATTGCGTTCCACCGCGACCTTGGCGGGGTTCAGTTCGAGGCTGCGAACGAGATCGGCAATGCTGCTGCCTGCGGCAATGCGGCGAGGCTCGCCATTGACGGTGAGGGAGAGTTCGGCGGTCATGCCTACCGCCTTACCGCTCAGCAGGCATGACGCAAGTTCCGGATATGGGCAAAGGCCACCAGCGCGACGCCCGAGATGGTGAGCGCGGCTTCCGGTGCCCCGTGGTTCACGAAGAGGCCGGCGGCCATCAGCGCGACACCGGCAAAGCCGATCGCCAGCACCGACATCCGGCCATGGCGCTTCACCCCGATTCCCAGCGTGACCATCCCGACCAGTACCGCCAGCGCCAGGCCGACCCGGTGAATTGCCGGATTAAGCAGCACTTCCCCACCCAACCCGAGCACCGAGACCAGCACGATGCTGAGCACGCAATGCACCGCGCACATCCCGGAGAGTGCAATCCCCAGGCTGTCGAGCCGGTCGCGAATCGAGAGCATGGCGTCACGCATCACAGGGATAATATGTAATATTGTATCATCCCGCAAGATGACTGCGGCGAAGCGGGCCGTCGGTGGCTTGAAAAATGGCGGGCTTGGGCGCAGTGCGCACGGCATGGACGCTGTGCTTACCGCTTCGCATGCCCGCTTGGGAAATCCGGTGAAAATCGCGCGCTGGCTGCAATGGGTGGCCACCTTGATCGTGACCATTGTGGTCGTGGGCGGGGTTACCCGGCTGACCGAATCGGGCCTGTCGATCACCCAGTGGAAGCCGCTGACCGGCATCGTCCCGCCGCTGAACGATGCGCAGTGGCAGGCCGAGTTCGAGAACTACCGCCAGATCGATCAGTATGCAGCGATCCATTCCACCATGACGCTCGCCCAGTTCAAGTGCATCTTTTTCTGGGAATACATCCACCGTGTGCTGGGGCGGGTGATCGGCATGGCCGTGCTGCTGCCGCTTGCCTGGTATGCCTGGCGGCGCGCGATTCCCTCCGGTTACACCTGGCGGCTGGCCGGGATCGTCCTGCTGGTCGGCTTCCAGGGGCTGCTCGGCTGGCTGATGGTCCGCTCCGGACTGCAGCCGGGCATGACCTTCGTGGCACCCGGCTGGCTTGCGGCCCACCTGCTGACGGCGCTGCTGACCCTGTCGGTGGTCGTGTGGGTGGCGCTCGACATGCGGGCGCTGGAGCGGGGGGAAACAGGCTCGCGCCTGACGACGTCGGCTGCGCTGGTGCTGGCCATGCTGGCGGTGCAGCTTCTCTATGGAGCCCTGATGGCGGGCCTTCGCGCAGGATATATCGCCAGCGACTGGCCGCTTATGCAGGGCAAGTTCTACCCTGCCGGGGTGGACTGGGCGCAGGGCGCCCTGCACGCCTTCCTCGCCGATCCCTTCCTCGTGCACTTCATCCACCGCTGGTGGGCATGGGTGGTGACCGCGGCGCTGATCGTCATGGCCCGCTGGGTGCGCAGGGCCGGCTCGCGGCCTGCCTCGATCGCCATTCACAGCGCCTTTGGCACGCAATTGCTGCTCGGCATTGCCACGGTGATGACCGGCATGAGCCTGTGGGTCGCCGCGCTGCACCAACTGGTCGGCGCATTGCTGGTAATTGCGACCGTGTGGGGCGCGCACGTGCTGGGACGGCCCCGATGACGGCCGAGGGGCCCGCTCTGATCTGGTGTCCCTTTCCCGATCGCGAAAGCGCCGCGAAAGCGGCAAAGGCGCTGCTCGATGAAAGACTGATCGCGTGCGCCAATGTGCTCCCAGGCATGCTTTCCCTTTATGAATGGAAAGGCGAACGGGGCGAGGACGAGGAGGCGGGAGCGCTGTTCAAGACCGATGCCGCACTGCTCGACCGGGCGATCGCGCGAATCGGCGAGCTTCATCCCTATGAGCAGCCGGCGATCCTCGGCTGGCAGTGCAATGCGGCCTCGCCGGAGACCGCCGCATGGCTCGGGGGGTTGCTCGATTAGATAGAGGTATTATTTTACCATCACGGAAAGCCGTGGTTTGGCTTGACTTTTCGCACCCCATCGACGATTGGCCCGCCGCTCTCCCGGCCGGAATCGGTTTTTCGAGAATCGGTCAGGAGCCCAGAAACAAGGAATTCGTCCAGCCATGAAGGCTCTCAGCAAGCAGACCCGGTCGATCAAGCCGGCCGAGGTCGAAAAGAAGTGGCATCTGATCGATGCCGATGGCCTGGTGGTCGGCCGCCTCGCGGTGATCATCGCCAACATCCTGCGTGGCAAGCACAAGCCGAGCTTCACCCCGCATGTCGATTGCGGCGATCATGTCGTCGTCATCAATGCCGGCAAGGTGCGGCTGACCGGCAACAAGCGCGCCCAGAAGACCTATTATCGCCACACCGGCTATGCCGGCGGCATCAAGGAAGTGACCGCGGCCAAGGTGCTCGACGGCCGCTTCCCCGAGCGCGTACTGGAAAAGGCCGTGGAACGCATGATCCCGCGCGGCCCGCTCGGCCGCGACCAGATGCGCGCCCTGCACCTCTATGCCGGCGCCGAGCATCCCCATGGTGGTACCCAGCCCGAGGCGCTCGACGTCGCCTCGCTCAACCGCAAGAACAAGGTGGGCGCGTAATGTCCGACGAAACCGTAAACAGCCTCGCCGATCTCGGCGCCCTCACCAGCGCCGCGCCGACTCCGGCCCCGGTCGCCGCCGCCACCCCCGAAGCGCCGGTTGCGCCTTCGGCTCCCGCAACGCCGCTGCGCGCGCAGGAGATCGACGCCCAGGGCCGCGCCTATGCCACCGGCCGCCGCAAGGACGCAGTCGCTCGCGTGTGGATCAAGCCCGGTTCGGGCAAGGTCACTGTCAACGGCCGCGACCAGGAAGTCTACTTCGCCCGCCCGACCCTGCGCCTGGTGATCAACCAGCCGTTTCAGATCTCGGAGCGCGAAGGCCAGTACGACGTGATCTGCACTGTTAAGGGCGGTGGCCTCTCGGGCCAGGCCGGCGCGGTCAAGCATGGCATCAGCCAGGCCCTCGCCAAGTTCGAGCCGGCGCTTCGCAGCGCGGTCAAGGCCGCCGGGTTCCTGACCCGCGACAGCCGCGTCGTCGAACGCAAGAAGTACGGCCGCGCCAAGGCACGCCGCAGCTTCCAGTTCAGCAAGCGCTGATTTCCGCTTCCATACGGAACACGAAAGGGCGGTCCTTCGGGGCCGCCCTTTTCGTTTGGGCTCAACCCTTGTTGGCCACGTGTTCCGCCCAGCCGGCCCCGTCGCCCGGCCCTGTGTCATAGGGATCGCACCGCACCAGCCGGGTCTGCTCGCTGTCGAGAAAGTGCGTCTCGTCTTCCAGGAAGATCGGGCCGATGACGGGATCGGACATGATCCGGTAGATCTCGTCCACCGCCTCGGCATTGGGCATTTCCCAGATGGTGACGCAATCGTAGTCCGAAGCGCGCGGGCCGCCGCCGTCCTTCTCGCGCGCCGTGTTGTAGTTGCGCTGGTAGGACTGGATGAGGTGGCCGAAATACTTCTGGCCCAGCACCGAATGGCTGGTCTCGTAATGGTTGCGGAAATGCTCGTGGGTCGTGCCCGGCTTGCGCTTCAGCAGCCACATGATCTTGTACATCGTCCTCTCCCTTGTCCTGCAATTCCTAGCCGCTGTGGCGGACCTTGACCTCCAGCCCGCGCTTCGGCGACCATTCCAGCACATTGTAGCCCGGCGGCGACTTGCGCAACCGCTCCGAAAGCGTGCCCGCCCCGATCAGCCTGATCCGGTGCCCGCCGGCCTCGACATGGCGATCGAAGGCATCGTGGACATGGCCGGACAGCACGGCATCGGCCCCGGCGTGGGCGAGCGCCGCCAGCGCATGTTGCCCGCCCCGGGTCGAACCGGTGGAATGGGTGCCGGAATCCACCAGCGGGTGATGGCAGGCGACCAGCCGCAGGCTCCTGCCCCCGGCCGCGCGCAGGTGCTCCAGCGTCTCCGCGAGCGCCCGCGCGGTAACGCGCCCCTTCGACTGGTTGAGCCGCATTTGGGCGCGGGCGATGGTCTTGAGGGGCACGATACGCACATGGTCCAGCGCGAGTTCGCTGTGCACTTCCCGCCGCAGTGCGCGAAAACGCTCGTAGGGCCGGGTCAGCCGGCGCACAGGGTCCCAGTAATAGGGAATGTCGTGGTTGCCCGGCTCCACGCTGACCGGAACTCCAAGGGCGATGAGCCATTCCTGCGCGGCGGCGAATTCGCGCGCGGTGCCGCGCCAGGTGAGGTCGCCGGTGCATACGACCGCATCCGGCCTTTCCCGCATGGTGTCCCCGGCGAACCAGTCGAGCGCGGCGCGATCTTCCCGCCCGAAGTGCAGGTCGCTGACATGGAAGATGCGCACGGGGTTCATGGCTTGAGCAAGCAGATCGCACAAGGTGCTGGCAAGGACAAACGACCCTTTACACCCGATGGGTCAGGATCAACCAGGCAGCAACGGCATTGACCATGCTGTAGAAGCCATAGGCCCAGGCCCAGAACACCGTGCCCTCGGCGACCATCAGCATGGCGCCCAGCAGCATGAAGAATTCCACCACCAGGCTGAGGCGCCCGTTCAGCATGTGGAAGTACCACGGCAACTGGCCGAGCAGCGGATGGCGGCTTTCCAGCACGGCCTTCTGCATGGCGAAGTTCGCGATACCGAGCACGAAGAGCATGAGCAGTGCCATGGCAGATGCAGACTACCGCACCCGGTCGGCCAAGGCCATGGCGTCTTGCATGCCGTTCGTCCTGGCGAACTCGCCGGTTCGTCGGACAGAAGTTTCCTACTTCGCCAGCAGCCCTTCCTTGGCGATCTTTTCCTTCCAGACCAGCGGCGCGAGCTGGTGGACATTGTTGCCCTCCGAATCGACCGCCACCGTCACCGGCATGTCCTCGACGGTGAATTCGTAGATCGCCTCCATGCCGAGGTCCTCGAAGGCGAGCACCTTGGCCTCGCGAATCGCCCGCGCGACAAGATAGGCCGCGCCGCCGACCGCCATCAGGTAAGCGACCTTGTGATCGGCAATCACCTGGGTCGCGCCCTGCCCGCGCTCGGCCTTGCCGATCATGGTAAGCAGGCCAAGCTGGCACATCATGTCGGTGAACTTGTCCATGCGGGTGGCCGTCGTCGGGCCTGCGGGGCCGACCACTTCGCCCATCACCGGATCGACCGGGCCGACATAATAAATTGCCCGGCCCTTGAAATCGACGGGGAGCTCTTCGCCCTTGGCCAGCATGTCCTGGATACGCTTGTGCGCGGCATCGCGCCCGGTGAGCATCTTGCCGTTCAGGAGCAGCCGGTCGCCCTGCTTCCAGCTCTTCACCTCGTCGTGCGTCAGCGTGTCGAGGTTGACGCGCTTGGCCGCCTTGTCCGGCGCCCAATTGACCTTCGGCCACTCGTCGAGCTTGGGCGTCTCGAGGAACTGCGGCCCCGAGCCGTCCAGCGTGAAGTGCGCGTGGCGGGTGGCGGCGCAGTTAGGGATCATGGCAACGGGCTTGCCGGCGGCGTGGCACGGCCAGTCCTTGATCTTGACGTCGAGGATGGTCGAAAGCCCGCCCAGCCCCTGCGCGCCGATGCCCAGCGCGTTGACCTTGTCGAAGATCTCGATGCGCAGCGCCTCTATGTCGTTCTGAGGGCCACGGGCCTTCAGCTGGCCCATGTCGATCGGGTCCATCAACGCCTGCTTGGCGAGAAGCATGCAGTGCTCGGCAGTGCCGCCGATGCCGATGCCGAGCATGCCCGGCGGGCACCAGCCGGCGCCCATCTGCGGCAGCATCTCGATCACCCAGTCGACGATACTGTCGCTGGGGTTCATCATCTTGAACTTGCTCTTGTTCTCGGAACCGCCGCCCTTGGCCGCGACATCGATCGAGACCTTGTTGCCCGGGACCATCGAGACGTGCAGGACACACGGCGTATTGTCGCGGGTGTTGCGGCGGGTGAAGGCTGGATCGGTCAGCACCGAGGCGCGCAGCTTGTTCTCCGGATGGTTGTAGGCGCGGCGCACGCCCTCATCGACCACGTCCTGCAGCGACTTTTCGGATTCGAGCCGGCAGTCCTGTCCCCATTCGACGAATACGTTGACGATGCCGGTGTCCTGGCAGATCGGCCGGTGGCCCTCGGCGCACATGCGGCTGTTGGTCAGGATCTGGGCGATCGCGTCCTTGGCCGCGGGGCCCTGCTCCGCCTCATAGGCTTCGCCCAGGGCGCGGATGTAGTCCATCGGGTGGTAGTAACTGATGTATTGCAAGGCATCGGCGACGCTTTCGATCAGGTCCGCCTCGCGAATCGTCACCATGTCCGCCATTGCACGTACTCCATAATCCAGTCCGTTGATCCAGATCCGGAAATACTTTCCGGATCGTTCGGCACCGGCCCTCTCCCCCGGCCCAACCACCCATAGGGTACACTGCCGGGTGGTTGGGCCGGGGGAGAGGGCCGGTGCCGCAACCGAAATTCGCGTCCTGCGAATTTCGAATCCACTAAATAATCGCTCCGCCCATAGGCGCGGCAAGGCCCATGCGTCAAAGCGCTTGGCGAGCACGGAGCCTTCGCCTAAAGCGCGGCCTTGGATTGCCGCGCCGGCAGGTTCAGGACAGCGCGCCAAGGAATTGAGTTCTATGACATTGACCGAGGACCGGCCCGCCGCCGCCCATGCAGAAGCCCGGCGCGCCATGATCGACAGCCAGTTGCGCACCAGCGGGGTGAACGAGCCTTGGGTGCTCGCCGCCATGGATTCCATCGCGAGGGAAGACTTCGTGCCCGCACAGGCACGCTCCGCAGCCTATATCGACCGGGCGATTCCGCTCGGCGATGGTCGCTATCTGGCAGCACCCCTGGTCCACGCCCGGATGCTGGCCGAGGCGAAGCCCGAAGCGACGGATTCGGTCCTGCTCGTGGGTGACGGCAAGGGCTATCTCGCCGCGCTGCTGCGCCCGTTGTGCGGTTCGCTCGACGCGGTCGATCCAGCCACGGCCGCCTCGTCCAAGGGCAAAAGTTCCTATTCGCTGATCGTCATCGACGGCGCGATCGAGCAGTTGCCCGCCTCGTTCAGCGCGCGACTGGCCGAAGGCGGCAGGCTCGTCACAGGCCTGGTCGAACGCGGCATCACACGGTTGGCGACAGGGACCATGGCGGCAGGGCGCGTGGTCCTGTTACCGCTCGCCGAAATCGGCATTCCCGTTCTACCGGAATTCGCGAGCCCGAAGCGCTGGAGTTTCTAACCGTGCCGAGGACACGGCGCGGCCTCCTGCTTGCCGGAATTGGCCTGACGCTCGCCGCGCCAGTATTGGCGCCTCCCGCAATGGCCGACGACCTGCGCGGTGCGCTGCGCCAGGTCTATGAGGCAAATCCGGACCTTCAGGCAGCCCGCGCCAACCAGCGCGCCACCGACGAGACCGTGCCGATCGCCAAGGCGGCGGGGCGCCCATCCGTCTCCGGTTCGGTTTCCTACACCGAATTCGTCAAGCGCAGCCCCAACAACTTCACCTCGCCCGCCCGCGCCTTCGATGCGCAGGCGAATCTTGCGGTGCCGGTCTATTCCGGCGGCGCGGTGCGCAATTCAGTGCGCGCGGCCGAAACGCGGGTCGGAGCCGGGCAGGCAGGCTTGCGCGCCACCGAATCGGCGATCTTCAGCCAGACCGTAGCCGCCTACATGGACGTGATCCTCAACGAAGCCGTTGTCGGGCTCAACCGCAACAATGTTGAAGTGCTGCGGGTCAACCTCGAGGCGACACGCGACCGATTCCAGATCGGCGACCTGACCCGCACCGATGTTGCCCAGTCCGAAGCCCGGCTGGCGACCGCGCGCAGCGACCTGCGAAGCGCCGAATCGAACCTGATCGCCGCGCGGGAGCGCTATATCCAGGTTACTGGCATGGAGCCCGGCACGCTGGAGCCGCCGCCACCGCTACCTGGCCTTCCGGCTGCTTCGGACGAGGCGGTGCAGATCGCGCTCGACAGCAATCCCGACCTGATCGCTGCAAAGGAAAATGCGCGGGCCGCCCGCTACGATGTCGGCACCGCCAGTGCCGGGCGCCTGCCCAAGATCAGCATCTTCGCCGGACCCGACTACACCAGCTATCTCGGCACGCTGGGCGGCAGCAGCGGCGCAGGAGTCTTCGCCCAGTCGCAGACTACGGCCCAGGCCGGCATCCGCGCGACGATCCCGATTTTCCAGGGCGGCCTGCCCGCGGCCCAGCGCCGCCAGGCCCAGGCGCGAGAAAGCGCCGCGCTGGAGAACGAGATCGGCGCCGAACGCGATGTCATCGCCCAGACCCGGTCCGCCTATTCCTCGTGGCAGGCGGCGAACGCGATCATCGTCAGCTCACAGACAGCCGTCGATGCCGCGACCCTGAGCCTGGAGGGCGTGCGGGCCGAGAACAGCGTTGGCAACCGCACGATTCTCGACATCCTCAATGCCGAGCAGGAACTGCTGCAGGCCCGCGTGCGGCTCGTCACCGCGCGGCGCAATGCCTATGTCGCCGGCTTCTCGCTGCTGGCCGCCATGGGCAAGGCGGAAGCGCGCGATCTGGGGCTCGATGGTGGCCCGCTTTACGATCCGCAGACCAATTACAACCGGGTGCGCAACAAGTGGTCGGACTGGCAAAGCGACCCTACGCCCAGGCCCCAGGCCACACGGACCGTTGACACAAAAGCACAAAACGGCGAGATTCCGGCCAAGTAGTGCCACTGGGGGTGACGTCAATGCGTCAGGCTGGAGAGCCTTCGGTCGAGGAAATCCTCGATTCGATCAAGAAAGTCATCGCGCGGGACAACCGTGCGGCAGCGGCCGAGAAGCGGCGTGAGCGCGAATCGGCCGGCGTACAGGAAGAGCCCGTGGTGGACGAACCCGAGGAAGAGGAAGTGCTCGATCTGGCGGAAGCCGACGAGTGGGCCGACGATTCCGTAGAGGAAGTCCTGTCGGAACAGGAAGAACCCCCGTTGGTGACCGAGGAAGCGCGAGTTTCCATGCAGCACTCGCTCGAAGCGCTGTCGATGCTGGCCGAGCCCGGCGCCCGCCCGCAGATTGTCCGTGTTGGTGAAACCTCGCTCGAGGGACTGGTGCGCGACATGTTGCGGCCGATGCTGGCCGACTGGCTGGACCAGAACCTGCCGCCGATGGTGGAGCGCATGGTTGCCGCCGAAATTTCCCGGATCATCGGAAAACGCGGGTAGACCTCGGTAAAACCGCGCTTTAACGCGCGCCCATGCCCAAGCCCGATCCCGCGCTGCTCGATCCCGCGCGCTATCCGTTCCGTTGCGAGGTCGAGACGCGCTACCGCGATCTCGACAGCAACCTGCACATCAACAATGGCGTCATGGCCTGCCTGCTGGAGGAAGGCCGTGTGCGCTTTCACCGGGCCAGCGATTTCGGCGGCGTTTCCGCCGAGACCGGCGTCACCAGCATGGTCGTCAGCGCCGGCATCGAATATATCGGCCAGAGCCATTTCCCCGAGCCGCTGGAAATATATGTCGGCGCCTCGAAGATCGGCAACAGCAGCTACGATCTGTGCCAGCTGGTCATGCAGGGCGAGGAACGGGTGGTCTTCGCCAAGGTCACGCTGGTATGCGTCAAGGACAACATGCCCGTCGCGATTCCCGAAGACCAGCGCGAACGGGCACAGAGATGGGTGCTGAAGCCATGACCGAGGAGAGCCCGAGGATCGCCGCCGCGCGCGCGGCCATGAAGGAAGAGGGCGCGGACAAGGTCAAGCGCCACATCTTCCTCTGCGCCGAATCGGAAAAGGGAAAGTGCTGCCCGCGCTCGGTCGGTACGGCTTCCTGGAAGTTCCTCAAGCGCCGGCTCAAGGAGCTCGAGCTCGACCGGGACGGCGGCATCTACCGCACCAAGGCCGATTGCCTGAAGATCTGCGCCGCCGGACCGGTGGCAGTCGTCTATCCGGAAGGCGTCTGGTACCATAGCTGCAAGGAAGAGGTGCTGGAACGGATCATCCAGGAGCATCTTGTCCGCGGCGTGCCGGTGGAGGAATTCCGGCTCTACCCAACCGATCAGTAGTCGTCGTCTTCGTCATCCTCGAGCGGTTCCGCCACCGCCTCGTCGTGTCCGGTGCCGCTCGACAGAAAGATCAGCCCCATCAAGGCCGATGCCAGCAGCATGGTGAAACCCACTCCAAGCGCCGCCGCAATGTAGAGGTGGGGCGATACCAGGCCGTTCTGGCGATAGAGCGCCACGAAAGAGCCGATGACGAGAATTACCGTGACCATCATCATCAGCCGCATGACACGCTTGTAGCGCGCCCATGCGTGGGCCGCCTTGTGCGGATCGTCGAGGGGCGAGGGACGGGTCATCGCCATAAAGTGGGGCCGGGAAACGAGCGCCGCAACCGCTAAAGCAGCGGACTCGTCTTTTCCTCCGATCTGTGAGATAGTCGAAGGCCTGATTTCGGGAGTGCCGCCATGACGATTGCGCGCCTGCTCGAGGGACGAAGTTCAACGACGATCACCTGCGATGCAGGGCACACGGTCGAGCAGGCAATCGACCTGCTCGCCATGCACCGCATCGGCGCCTTGCCGGTGCTCGATAATGGAGAACTCGTCGGCCTCTTTTCCGAACGCGATGTTATCTACCAACTCCACCAGCGCGGCCCATCGATGCTGGGCCTGAGCGTCAGGGACGTCATGGCGAGCTCGCCCGAAACGGTCACGCCGCAGACCGAAGTGCTCGAAGCCCTGTCGCTGATTACCGAGCGGCGGGTGCGGCACCTGCCGGTAATGGCGGGGGGACGGATGATAGGCTTCATTTCTATAGGCGACCTGGTCAAATACCGGATCGACAGCATCGCCGCCGAGGCCGAGGCCATGCGAGTCTATATCCAGACCGCCTGAACCGGCTTGCCCACGCGCGCGAGCGCACCTACATCGCAGTGCATGGACGCACCCGCGATCAGCCTCAGCCCCTCCGCCGCCGCACGCGTGGCAGCGATTGCCGCCAAGCAGGCCAAGCCCGCCATCCTGCGGCTTTCGGTGGAGGGCGGCGGTTGTTCCGGTTTCCAGTACCAGTTCGGCCTAGCCGAAGCGGCGGAACCTGACGATATCGTGGCCCAGACCGACGGAGTCAGGCTGGTGGTCGATCCGGTCAGCCTCGAACTGGTGGCGGGTTGCGTCGTGGACTTCGTCGAATCGCTGGGCGGCGCGGCATTCCGGGTCGAGAACCCGAACGCCACGGCAGGCTGTGGCTGCGGATCCAGCTTCGCCGTATGATTTGCTTGCCTGACGGCTCGGCTCGCACCAAGCACGTCGCATGACAAAGATCGCCAGCTTCAACATCAACGGCATCAAGGCGCGCCTGCCGCGCCTGATCGAATGGCTGGAGGAGACCCGGCCCAGCATCGCCTGCCTCCAGGAAATCAAGACGCAGGACGAGGGCTTTCCCGCCGCCGATTTCGAGAAACTGGGCTACAAGGCGATCTGGCACGGGCAAAAGAGCTTCAACGGCGTTGCCATCCTGGCCGACGGTGAAACGCCCGTCGAAGTGCAGCGCGGCCTGCATGGCGAGCCGGAGGACGAGCAATCCCGCTACATCGAGGCCGACGTCTTCGGCATCCGCGTCGCCTGCATCTACCTGCCCAACGGCAATCCCCAGCCCGGCCCGAAGTTCGACTACAAGCTACGCTGGATGGAACGCCTGCGCCGCCGCATGCGCGAAATCGCCGCCGAGGAAGTGCCCGCCGTGATCATCGGCGATTACAACGTCATTCCCGAAGACAAGGACATCTGGTCCCCCCGGGCCTTGGCCGACGATGCGCTGATACAGCCCGAATCGCGCGATGCCTATGCCCGGCTGCTGGGCGACGGCTGGACCGACGCTCTGAACCTGCACAACCCGCGCGGCGGCGTCTGGACCTATTGGGACTACCAGGCCGGCGCCTGGCAGCGCGACCACGGCTTTCGCATCGACCATGCCCTGCTATCGCCCGAGGCGGCCGACCGTCTCGTCAGCTGCGGCGTCGACAAGGCCTATCGCGGCCGTGAGAAGGCCAGCGACCACGCGCCGATCTGGGTCGAACTGCGCGACTAGTCCGGCCGCGCTGGAAATTCAGCGATAGAAGATGTGATTGCCCACCTGGGCGATGGGCGTCCGGTTCCAGCCGGGCGATACATAGGTTGCGTGGTAGAACAGCGCGCCATCCACCGTGCTGCGCCTGCCCTCGTGCGCCATCTGGGCGATCGCGACGGCATTGCGCCATTCCCAGGAATTGGTGTTCGGCTGCGGCATCATGCCATTGCGAACGAAGGAAAACTGGGACCGCTGCAGCACCACGCCGCAATAGGATGCCGGAAACAACCCGGAACGCGACCGCGCAACGACCACCCGGGCCACGGCAAGCTGCCCTTCCAGCGGTTCGCCGCGCGCTTCGAAATAGACGGCTTCGGCAAGGCAGCCCATTTGCCGGCCCAGGCCGCCACCGGTGAATTGCTGGCCAGGGGCATAGTTGCGGTAGGGCGGCTGTGCGAGCAGCATCGGTCCATCGGCATCGCTGCCCGGACCGGCGTCGTATTCCCGGGGCAGTTCCTGCACGGTTTCCAACGCGGAAAAGTCGGGCTCGATGGTCGGAGCGGCGGACTCTGCCGCATGCGCCGGCACCATCGGCAAGGCGCAACATATCGTCAAAAAAAGCGATCTCGCCAGGCGCATGCACGAAATTCCCCGCCACCGCAGCTGCTTGCGGCGCGGCTCGCAATAACGGTCAATAGTTAATTATCAGCTTTCCGGCGGTTTCAGGCCCAGCAGCCGCTCGCCTTTGGGCATGTCCAGCTCGATCAGCCAAAGGTCGCTGTCCTGCCGTTTGCGGCGATCCAGCCATTCCTCGAATTCCAAGGGATTGTCGGCATCCTGAACCCGCGAGCGGTGCCAGCCCCGAGTGCCGTCTGGCAGGGGCATGCGCTCATAGGCGCGGCCGTTCCTGCCGCTTTCGGTCAGCACCACCAGCAGGGTCCCGGCATCGTCCTCGCCCCGGCGGAGCACGGTGGCGAAGCCGCCTTCGGCTTGGGTCCGGCGAATCAGGCCCGCCACCTGGACGTGGGCGGGAAGCCGAGGTTCCTCCACGATCAGCCAGCCAGCCGCTTCAGGGTATCGGAATAGCCCGCCAGCGAGGACAGGGCGATGCGCGAGCGCATGAAGGTGCCGGTGCCGCGCCCGATCTCCTCGCCTTCCGCATCGACCAGCCGCGCTTCGGCGACCAGCACCCGGCGGCGGCCGCTGATCCAGCGCCCCTCGGCCGTCACCTGGCCCAGCTTGACCGGGCGGGTGAAGTGCAGGTTGAACGATGTCGTCAGCAGGAAGCGGTCGGTCACCAGCGTGTTTGCGGCATAGAAGGCCGCATCGTCCAGCATCTTGAAATAGATCGTGCCATGCGCGGCGCCGGCGGCGTGATGGTATCGCTCATCGACGGTGAAGCGGATGTGCGCACGGCCCTCGCCCTCGACACTCAGTTCCGAATCGAACAGCCGATTGACCGGCGCCGAGGCATAGAGTCCCTCCAGCGCGCGCCAGTGGAGCGCCGCCCCGGACAGTGCGGTCTCAGGCCGCGTCCCGGTCGATGACATTGCAGAGCAATCCGTAAAGCGCCTCGGGCCCGGGCGCCTGGGTCAGCGAAGCGTGCATGCCCTCGTCGCGCATCATTCGCGAGATGGCCGCAAGTGCATGAAGATGCGCCGCGCCTGCATGTTCGGGCGAGAGCAAGCCGAAGACCAGGTCGACCGGCATGCCGTCGGCAGCGTCGAAATCGACTGGTGCATCGAGCCTGAGGAATGCCGCGACCGGCCGGTGCACACCTTCGATCCGCGCGTGCGGAATGGCGACGCCCCGGCCGAACCCGGTGCTGCCCAGTGCTTCGCGCTGTTCGATTCCCTCGAACACGCGCTTTGCATCCAGGCCGTAGACCGAGGCAAAGCGCTCGGCCAGGGCCTTGAGGATGGCCTGCTTGCTGTCGGCGCCAATCGTACCGACCGCTTCAGGCAGAAGGGTGAACAGTCCGGTCATTCCAATCGCTTCGATACCTCAGGCGCGCCTTCGGGCGGATGAACGGACCGGTTCCGGAAAATCCGGATCGGTCAGTCCCTCCTCCGCCAGGAATGATGCGCCTGCTAGAGCGTCAGGTAGGTTCGACCCAGCCGATCGAACCGTCGCCGCGGCGGTAAACCATATTATGCTTGCCGGTACCAGCATTTTTGAAAAGCAAGGCATTGGTGTTGCGAAGGTCAAGCATCATGACTGCATCGGAAACCGTCGCTTCGGGAACATCCACTCGTGTTTCGGCAATGACGACCGGGGCATCGACGGTAACCTCTTCCTGGTCGGAAGGTTCCTCGAAAACCGTATAGGCGGCTTCGTGCAACCTGATCGCATGGGCCGCTTGCTCATGCCGGTCATTGATGCGCCGCTTGTAACGGCGCAGCTGGGTGTCGATCTTGTCGACTGCCTGATCGAGCGCGATGTGCGCGTCCGGCGCGATTCCGGCGCCTTTGAGGACCAGGCCATTTCCGGCGTTAGTGACGATGTCGCAACGGAAGGCGCCGGCCGGGGCCTTGCCGAAAGTGACGTTGGATGAAACCGCACGGCTGAAATACTTGCCGACCACGTTGGTCAGACGGTCGCTGGCGTGAGTTTGCAGTGCGGCGCCTGTGTCCATCTGATGACCGGATACGCGAACTTCCATGGCAGGTCTCCTTTATGCGGACACTATAATCTCATCTCCCCAAAGCGGCTCTTTGATCGTGGTCAGGAATTGCGCGTGCAGCTCCAATTCCACCGCGCTTGGGGCATGGGGGCGCGCCTGCCGCATTGGCCGGTCGCGCCGGATTGATACGACGGTGACGATCTGTTCGCTGGCCTTTTCGGCGGCAAGGCCAAGGCCGATCTGGCGGCCACCGGTCAGCTCTACATAGACCTGCGCCAGCAATTCGGCGTCGAGCAGCGCGCCGTGCTTGGTGCGGTGGCTGCGGTCGATGCCGTAGCGGGTGCACAGTGCATCGAGCGAGGACTTGGCGCCCGGATGGCGGACACGCGCCAGCGCGACGGTATCGACCATGCGGTCGCGCGGGATCGGCTCCAGCCCGCACAGGGCCAGTTCCATGTCGAGGAAGCCGAAGTCGAAGCCGGCATTGTGCGCGACGAGGGGCGAATCGCCCAGGAATTCGAGCAATTCGTGGACGTGGCTGGAAAACAGGGGTTTGTCGGCAAGGAAAGCGTCGGAAAGTCCATGAACCGCTTCGGCGGCGGCCGGCATCGAGCGCTGGGGATTGAAATAGGCGTGAAACGTGCGGCCGGTCTCTACCCGGTTGACCATTTCCACGCAGCCGATTTCCACCAGCCTGTCGCCCCCCTGTGGGTCGAGCCCGGTAGTTTCGGTATCGAACACTATCTCGCGCATCAGCTACCCATATCGGCCTCGGTATGCGGCCTGACAAGAGGGGAATGCCCGGGATTTAGCCGGTATGGTCCTGATTTTTCGCCGGTCCACCCGGAACGGTGAGCTGGTGCACCAGCGCCTGCACGGCGTGGCGGGTTTCAGCGAGCGAAACGCCGGTATCGATGACGTAATCGGCCCGCGCCCGCTTCTCCGAGTCGGGCACCTGGAGTTTCAGGATCTGCTCGAATTTCTCGACCGTCATCCCCGGCCGCGCCAGCACCCGCTCGCGCTGCTGCTCGGCCGGCGCGGAGACCACGGCAATGGAATCGACATTCTCGAACCCGCCCTTTTCGAACAGCAGCGGGATGTCGAAGACAACGAGCAGTCTGTCGGCATGCTCCTCGAGGAAGCCGGCACGCATGGCGCCGACCGCCGGATGGACGATAGCCTCGAGCTTTTTCAGCTTCTTCGGATCGCCGAACACCGCCGCCCCCAGCTTTGGCCGATCGACCCCGTTCGGGCCAGTAGTGCCGGGAAAGGCCGCTTCGATCATCGGCAGGAGCGCGCCGCCGGGCCCCTGCAGCTCGTGCACCGCCGCATCGGCATCGAACACCGGCACGCCAAGCCCGCGAAACATGGCGGCGACGGCGCTCTTGCCCATGCCGATCGAACCGGTGAGGCCCAATTTGAACGGACGCATGAAGGGTTTGGTCATGCCGTCAACAGCGCGCGCAGTTCGGCGTCATGCTCGCGGGGGGCGGGCTGTCCGAAGAATTTCTCGAATGCGACGGCAGCCTGGCCGATCAGCATTACAAGCCCGTCCGAAGTCTGGATGCCCTTGCGGCGGGCGGCGGCAAGCAGGTCGGTTTCCAGCGGCGCATATACCATGTCGAAAACCAGCGCGCCTTCGGCCAGTTCATCGAGCTGGGAGAGGATGAAGGAGGGCATGCGTTCCTGCCCGGTCATGCCAAGCTGGGTGGCGTTGATCAGCAGGATGGATTCGCAAAGCGCGGGTGTATCCGGGGCGAGGACATGGCCCGCTGCGAAAAGGCCACAGGCATCGGCGACCTTCACAGCCTTTTCGGGATTTCGCGCCAGCACATGAACAGAGGCGCAATCGCTCCTCGACAGCAGGACAAATGCCGCACGGGCAGCGCCGCCGGCACCGATCACAGTCACTTCCTGTCCTTTGAGGTCCAACCCGGCAATTGCCTCCGCCACGCCATCGACATCGGTGTTGGTACCCGAAAGCCGGGCCTCTTCGGCGCGATAGACCGTATTGACCGCACCAATCGCCCTGGCCTTGCTATCCATTCCATCGAGGAGCTGGCCGACTTCCTGCTTGTGGGGAATGGTGACATTGCACCCCCGCCACTCCGCATCTCCGCGTCTCCGCGCGAAATAATCCTGCAGCTCTTCCGGGCGCACATGGCAAGCCCGGTATTCCGCATCGATCCCAAGCTTCTCCAGCCAGAAGCCATGGATAAGTGGTGACTTGGAGTGCAAGATCGGATCGCCGATCACTTCGGCATAGGGCTTGCTCATCGCGGCAGCTCCCCCGCCTCGCGCAGAGCGCCGAGCACAGGCAGCAGCGGCATGCCCATCACGGTGAAATGATCGCCTTCGATCGCCTTGAACAGTTGCACCCCGCGCCCCTCTATGCGGAAAACCCCGACGCAACCGGCCACCGCCGGCCATTCCTCGTCCAGGTAGCCGGCGATGAAACTCTCCGACATTTCGATCACGTGGAGTGACGCCATTGCGCCATGTTCCCAAATGATCTTGCCGTTATGCGCCAACGCCGCCGCACTGTGTAGATGCATCGCCTTGCCTGAGAAGAAGCGCAGGTGCTCAGCCGCATCCTCGCGGCTAGCGGGTTTGTCGAAACGCCGACCGGCAACCTCGACGAGGGAATCGCTCCCCAGCACCAGCGCTTCGGGCCGCTCGACCGAAACGGCGAGCGCCTTGGCCCGCGCGAGGGCAAGCGCCACTTCGCATGCGCCGGCTCCGGCAAGCCCGGCCTCGATCTCTCTCTCGTCGAGATAGGCGGGAATCACCTCATACTGCACGCCGGCCGCCGTCAGCATCATCCGCCGCGAGGCGCTTTGCGAGGCAAGAATCAGGCTCATATCGCTCCCATGCCCACTTCGCTCGAAGCCTGGCGCTCGTTGTAGAGGTTGATCACGGCCGCCGCTGTCTCCTCGATCGAGCGGCGGGTGACGTCGATCACCGGCCAGCCGTTGTCGGCGAACATGCGCCGGGCGAACTGCACTTCGCGGGTTACCTTTTCCTGGTCGACATAGGCTGTCTCCGGCGCCTGGTTGAGCGCCAGAAGACGGTTGCGGCGCACCTGGATCAGGCGTTCCGGCGCGGTCGTCAGCCCCACCACCAGCGGGTGGCGCAAGCCGAACAGCGAAGGCGGCGGCGGGCTTTCGATGACGATGGGAATATTCGCCGTCTTGTAGCCGCGGTTGGCGAGATAGATCGAGGTCGGCGTCTTGGAGGTGCGCGAAATGCCGGCAAGGACGATGTCGGCCTGTTCCCAGTCCTCCCAGGCGACGCCATCGTCATGGGCGATGGTGAACTGGATCGCCTCGACCCGGTCGAAATAGGCATCGTCCATCAGGTGCTGGCGTCCGGGACGTCCCTTGGCTTCCTGGCCCAGCAGATTTTCCAGCGCGACAGTGACAGTGTCGAGCGCAGCGATTACCGGCAGGCCCAGCGCAGCGCAGCGCTCCTCCAGTCGGGAGCGGATCTCATCGTTGACCAGGGTAAACAACACGAGGCCGGGATTGGCGGCGATATCGCCCATGATCCTGTCGAGATGCTGCTGCGAGCGCACCATCGGCCAGAAATGCCTTGTGACATCGGCGCCATCGAACTGCGCCAGGGCTGCCTTGGCGATCATTTCCAGCGTTTCCCCGGTGGAATCGGACAGGAGGTGGAGATGGAGCCGGGTCATGTGGACGGGTGCGGACAAATCGCTCGGGCTGTGGATAGAACCTCTCATAAACCACGGGAGCAATGCGCTGACAACTTGCGGAGCAAAATCGCTCCCCGGTTCGCCGGATCCGGCCGGGCACTTATGGACATGTGGATCGGGTTTCCCACAGGCTGGGGATAGCCGGGATAAGCTCTGCTTGACGCGAAGAGTCAGCGATTCGACCAGCCATTCGTGCTGTTCACGACGGGACAAATCGGGCAATGCGCGCTCGTGCCCGCTATCCACAGGCCAACTATCATCAGAATCCTTATATAAATTATTAATTTATTTTGATTGGACCCAATCTCGATGCCCGGACTCCTGCTCGAAACCTTGCGCGGCGCCAACCAGGCCGAGCGTCCGATCTGGCTGATGCGCCAGGCCGGACGCTACCTGCCCGAGTACCGTGCGCTTCGGGCCAAGAAGGGCGGCTTCCTCGAACTGGTCTATGACAGCGATGCCGCCGCCGAGATAACCCTGCAGCCGATCCGCCGCTTCGGCTTCGATGGCGCGATCCTGTTTTCCGACATCCTGATCATTCCGCACGCCATGGGCCAGGACCTCGAATTTCTCGCCGGCGAAGGGCCGCGCCTGTCACCCCGGCTGATCGATGTGTCGCTGGAGAGCCTCCACAAGGTGCCGCAGCGGCTGGACCCGATCTACGAGACGGTGCGCAAGGTGAAGGCACAGCTCGGCACCGGGCGCACCCTGCTGGGCTTTGCCGGCAGTCCCTGGACGGTCGCGACCTATATGTGCGCGGGCGAAGGCAGCCGCGACCATGCCGAGACCCGAGCGCTGGCCTATCGTGACCCGGCGGCGTTGCAGACGATCATCACGGCGATCGTCGATGCCACGGTGGAATATCTTGCGGGACAAGCCAGCGCCGGGGCGGAAGCGGTGCAGCTCTTCGATAGCTGGGCAGGCAGCCTTGCTCCGGCCGAATTCGAACGCTGGGTGATCGCGCCCACCGCGCAGATCGTCTCCCGCCTTAAGCCGCGCTTTCCCAACCTGCCGATCATCGGCTTTCCCAAGGGCGCGGGAGAAAAACTCCCGGCTTATGCCCGCGAGACCGGTGTCGATGCCGTGGGAATCGACGAGACCATCGATCCGGTCTGGGCCGCAGGTGCCTTGCCGGAGGCCATGCCGGTGCAGGGCAATCTCGATCCGTTGCTGCTCCTCTCCGGAGGCGCGGAGCTGGAGAAGCAGGCTCGGCGGGTGCTCGATTGCTTTACCGGGCGGCCACACGTGTTCAACCTCGGCCACGGCATCGGCCAGTTCACCCCGATCGAGCACGTCGAGCAACTGCTTGCCGTGGTGCGCGGCTGGCGGCGCGGTTAGCGGAATGGAGTTCGCAGTCTGGCCCTTGCAATGCGATGCGCAGCGGGCAAGATAGCTATCAGGGCGGGGGAATGCCTTTTCTGACAATCCGGATCGCCTGATGCTCACGGTACTTTCCATGACCTACTACTGGCTCAAGGCCGGCCACATCATTTTCGTGATCTTCTGGATGGCGGGGCTCTTCGCGCTGCCGCGCTATTTCGTTTACCACCAGGAGTGCGAGCCGGATGCGCCGGAAAATGCCCTTTGGATCGACCGCGAGCGCAAGCTGCTCAAGATTATCCTGTGGCCCTCATTGGTCGTTGTCTGGGTGCTGGGTCTTCTGCTCGCCGTGACGACCCAGGCCTTTTCGCAGCACTGGTTTCACGTAAAACTGGCGCTGACTCTGGCCCTGAGCGCCTATCACTTCTGGCTGGCAGGCTATGCGACGAAGCTCGCGAGAGGCGAGCGCAGCCTCACTGGCCGGAACCTGCGCATGATCAACGAAGTTCCCGGCATTGCCGCTGCGCTGATTGTCATCCTGGTGGTGGTGCGGCCGTTTTGATTCGTTGACGCAAGGGCCGCCCCGGCCTATCTGAGGACCGCTCCGGCAAAGACCGCGCCACGGTGCGCGGCAGCGATCCGCTTTCCCCAAGCCCAGACGATCAGCCGGCCAATCAAACCCGCATTACTGGAATACGATACACATGCACCTGAAAGAACTGAAGAAAAAGACATCGGCCGAGCTTGTCGAGATGGCCGAGGAATATGGCGTCGAGGGCGCATCGACCCTGCTGCGGCAGGACCTGATGTTCGCCATCCTCAAGGAAGTCGCCGAGGATGGCGAGGAGATTATGGGACTTGGCACCATCGAAGTGCTGCCCGATGGCTTCGGCTTCCTGCGCAGCCCGGAATCGAATTATCTTGCCGGTCCCGACGACATTTACGTTTCACCCAACCAGGTCCGCAAATGGGGCCTGAGGACCGGCGACACGGTCGAGGGCGAAGTCCGCGCGCCCAAGGACGGCGAGCGCTATTTCGCCATCAACAAACTCACCGCGGTCAATTTCGACGATCCGGAGGCAGTGCGCCACCGTGTGAACTTCGACAACCTGACCCCGCTCTATCCCGACGAGCGCTTGAACCTCGATACCTTCGATCCGACGGTGAAGGACAAGTCGGCCCGCGTGATCGATCTCATCGCTCCGCAGGGCAAGGGTCAGCGCGCGCTGATCGTTGCGCCGCCGCGCACCGGCAAGACCGTTCTGATGCAGAACATCGCCAAGGCCATCACCGACAACCACCCGGAAGTGTTCCTGCTGGTGCTACTGGTT
>CAZVWP010000046.1:0-572 GCA_964630805.1 uncultured Novosphingobium sp.
GCCTTTGCCAACGGCAACTCGGCCACCGCGACCGGCGACAACGCCACGGCCAGCGGCAGCCGCGCGACGGCAACCGGCAACAACGCCAATGCCATCGGCACCAACGCCACGGCAACCGGCAACAACGCCAATGCCACTGGCGCCAACGCCACGGCAACCGGTTCGAACTCGCTCGCCAACGGCACCAGCGCCACGGCCATGGGCGACAAGGCCAATGCCACCGGCACTTTCGCCACGGCAGTGGGCGCGAATTCGGTAGCCAACGGCGATTCCGCCTCGGCGTTCGGCGACGGCGCGGTAGCCAACGGCACAGATGCAACGGCGCTGGGCCAGAACAGCTTCGCCAACGGCAGCCAGGCAACGGCAACGGGCTACAGGTCCAACGCCACCGGCGCATACGCGACGGCTACCGGCACCAAATCGCTGGCCAATGGCGCGAACGCCACGGCAACCGGCCGCCAGGCCAATGCCCAGGGCACCAATGCCACGGCCACCGGCGCCCTCGCCAATGCCCAGGGCACCCGGGCCACGGCCAGCGGTTATTACTCCACGGCCAATGGCGATTCGGCCAC
>CAZVWP010000046.1:672-28332 GCA_964630805.1 uncultured Novosphingobium sp.
CGCAACCGGCAGCAGGTCGGTCGCCAACGGCTATTCCGCCACGGCAACCGGTGACAGGGCCTTCGCCAACGGCGCGAACGCCACGGCTACCGGCCGCCAGGCCAATGCCACCGGCACCAATGCCACGGCCACCGGCGTCCTCGCCAATGCCCAGGGCACCCGGGCCACCGCCAGCGGTTATTACTCCACGGCCAATGGCGATTCGGCCACCGCAACCGGCAGCAGGTCGGTCGCCAACGGCTATTCCGCCACGGCAACCGGTGACCGGGCATTTGCCAATGGCGCCAACGCCACGGCAACCGGCCGCCAAGCCAATGCCACCGGCACCAACGCCACGGCCACCGGCGTCCTCGCCAATGCCCAGGGTACCAATGCCACGGCAGGCGGCTACAATGCCTTCGCCAATGGCAACCAGGCGACCGCACAGGGTACCAACTCGATCGCCAACGGCACCTCGGCCTCGGCCTTCGGTGACCGGGCCAACGCGCAGGGCACCTATGCCACGGCAGGCGGTTACAAGGCCTTCGCCAACGGTTCGGCGGCAACGGCAGTCGGCTCGCAGGCAAAGGCCAATGGCGACTCGGCCACTGCACTGGGCGATCTCGCCTTCGCAAATGGCACCGACGCCACGGCGCTGGGCCAGCTGTCGAACGCCACGGGTACCCACGCCACGGCTACCGGCTTCAAGGCCAACGCACAGGGCACCAATGCGACGGCCGGCGGCTACAGTGCCTTCGCCAACGGCAACCAGGCGACCGCACAGGGTACTCTCGCCAACGCGACCGGCACCTCGGCCTCGGCCTTCGGTGACCGGGCCAACGCGCAGGGCACCTTTGCAACGGCGGGTGGCTACAAGGCCTTCGCCAACGGCACCAGCGCCACGGCAAGCGGCGCCCTGGCGAACGCCAACGGCAACCGCGCAACAGCAACGGGCGTCAGTTCCTTCGCCAATGGCACCAATGCCACGGCGACGGGTGAAAGCGCCTTTGCCAACGGCACGAGCGCCACGGCAACCGGCTCCGACACCAAGGCCTTCGGTACGAGCGCCACGGCGACGGGTGACGATGCATTCGCCCTGGGCACCAATGCCACGGCAACCGGCAGCGATGCCTTCGCCTGGGGCAACAACGCCACGGCAACGGGCAATACCTCCGACGCTTGGGGCACCAACGCCACGGCAACGGGTAATAGCTCCTGGGCTTTCGGTGAAAACGCCACGGCGACCGGTAATGACTCCACCGCCTTCGGCCAAAACGCCACAGCGACCGGTAACGATGCCTTCGCCCTGGGCAAGAATGCCACGGCAACCGGCAACGACTCCGACGCCTGGGGCACGAATGCCACGGCCACAGGTAACGCATCCTGGGCACTCGGCCAGAACGCCACGGCCACCGGTAACCTATCTTGGGCCATCGGAAAGAACTCGACGGCCTCGGGCAACAGCTCGCTAGCCTTGGGAACCAACGCGACGGCCACAGGCAACGAGTCCTTCGCCAATGGCACGGCGGCGACCGCAGTCGGTAACTATGCCTTCGGCAACGGCAATTCGGCGACCGCAACCGGTGACCGCGCCTTTGCCAACGGCACCTATGCCACGGCGGGCGGCTACAAGTCCTTCGCCAACGGCACCGCGGCAACTGCAACCGGCGCGTTGGCATTCGCAAACGGGAACTCGGCATCGGCCTTCGGCGACCAGGCCTTCGCCAACGGCACCGACGCCACGGCGCTGGGCCAGCTCGCCTTCGCCAACGGCAACCAGGCGACAGCGACCGGCTATCAGTCCTACGCCAATGGCAAGGTAGCCACCGCAACCGGCGGCTATGCAACGGCAAACGGCGCTTACGCCACGGCAACCGGCGCGTTCTCACTGGCCAACGGCCTCGGGGCGACGGCGGATGGCTTCCTGGCCCATGCCAACGGTGCGGGTGCCACGGCGCTCGGTGCTGAATCGTTCGCCAATGGCTACAGCGCGACCGCGACCGGCCATCACTCGCTTGCGCAAGGCACGAACGCTACGGCCAATGGCTACAAGACCATTGCCAATGGCGACAATGCTACCGCCGTCGGTAGCTTTGCGCTCGCCAACGGAGGTCAGGCAACTGCCCTGGGCACCAACTCGAAGGCCAATGGCACCTCTGCGACAGCAGTCGGCGATAGCGCCGTGGCCAACGGCAACTCGGCCACGGCACTGGGCGACCTCGCCTTCGCCAACGGCACCGACGCCACGGCGCTGGGCCAGATGTCGAACGCCACCGGCGCACACGCCACCGCAACCGGCTTCAAGTCGAACGCGCAGGGCGTAAACGCCACGGCGGGCGGCTATAAGGCCTTCGCCAACGGAGCCGACGCCACGGCGATCGGCAGCCTGGCGGTAGCCAACGGCTCGGTAGCGACCGCGGTCGGCACCAGCGCGAATGCGCAGGGTGCTTCGGCTTCGGCCTTCGGTGACGCCGCGCAGGCCATCGGCACCAATGCCACCGCGCTGGGCCAGCAGGCCAACGCGCTCGGCACAAATGCCACGGCCACCGGCTATCTCGCCCGGGCAGCGGGTGCCAATGCCACGGCGACGGGCACCAGCTCGGTTGCCACCGGTACTGCGGCTACGGCTACCGGCAACAGCGCCGTAGCCAATGGCGCCAGCGCAACCGCCAGCGGCGATCGCGCAACGGCCAATGGCGACAATGCCACCGCAAGCGGCAGCCTGGCTGTGGCGAACGGCTCGGCCGCGGCGGCCTTCGGCAACGCAGCCAGTGCACAAGGCACCTCGGCGTCGGCCTTCGGTCCGACCTCCCTCGCCTTCGGCGCCACAGCGACCGCTCTCGGCTTCCAGTCGAACGCGACCGGGGCGGCAGCCACGGCATCGGGCTTCGCTGCGGTGGCCAACGGGGCGAATGCCTCGGCCTCCGGTGCGAACGCCTTCGCCAATGGCGCGGCGGCAACGGCTAGTGGTTTCCAGGCCATCGCCTCGGGCGCCTCGGCCTCGGCCTTCGGTGAACGCAGCCAGGCGCTGGGCGCCAATGCCCTCGCCACCGGCACGCAGGCAGTCGCCAACGGGGCCGCGGCCCTGGCCAGCGGCGCCAGTGCTAGGGCGACAGGTGCCCAGGCAGTCGCCGTCGGCAACGCGGCCCTGGCCACCGGCACGACAGCCGCAGCCTTCGGCGCAACTGCCAATGCGGCAGCCGACGGAAGCACGGCAGTGGGCTTCAACGCTACGGCTGTAGCCGCGAACTCGACAGCGATCGGTGCCGGCGCCCGCGCACTCAACCCGAACGACGTCGCTCTGGGCGCCGGCTCGGTGACGGCGGCACCCAATCCGACCAGCTGGACGAGCCTCGGCGGCCATACCTACAACGGCTTCGCCGGCACCAACCCGGGCAGCGTTGTCTCGGTCGGATCGCCCGGTGCCGAACGGCAGATCACCAATGTCGCGGCCGGGCGGATCTCTCCGACCAGTACCGACGCGGTGAACGGCAGTCAGGTCTTCCAGATCATCGACAAGCTGACCGACCACATGGACGCCGGTATCGCCTCGGCCATGTCCATGGCCGCGATCCCGCAGCCGACCCAACCGGGTGCGTGGTCCTTCGGCGGTGGCGTCGGCATCTGGCGCGGCCAGACCGGCTACTCGCTAGGTCTCGGCAAGATGACCGAAGACGGACGCTGGACCTTCCGGGCCTCCGGCTCGGTCGACCAGCACGGTTCCGGTGGCGGTTCCTTCGGGTTCGGCATCCAGTTCTGATCGGAACGTGGCGTAAATCGCAAAGGAGCGTCCCAGGCAGTCCATGCCTGGGGCGCTTGCGGTTTTCTCGGCGATTGATTTGTCGCCGACATGCTGCTTTGAAAGACGCAGTCCTCTCCGGACACGGCAAGGTGCAAAAATCTAGAAACCTACGGAGCCTGAAATGAAAAAGTTCGCTGCATTGGCGCTCGCATCAGCCGTACTGGCTTCGAACGCACAGGCACAACCGGCCCCGCAGGGGCAGCAGGCGCAGCAGGTGGACCAGCGAGAGCTTGCCCCGAATGCCTTCGTCGCCTTTGCCCTCCAGGCCGCCGGCAATCTCGATCAGGGGCGCGCCGCACTTGTCTATGACCGTTCGGCGGCCGGCTTCAAGGCCAGCACAAGCAAGGACCGCTTCGTTGCGGATGTCACCCGGAAGCGCGAGCAGGTGGGCCGGATCGTCAACCGCCAGTGGTCCGGCGTTACCCGCAGCGCCATCAACGCCAACGGGCGCCAGCAACCACTGGTCATCGTGACGCTCATCACGACCAACGACAAGCGCCAGACGTTCAACGAGATTGTCCAGTTCACGCTTGAGCCGGACAACGGCTGGCACATCGCAAACTACACCTTCTGATCGATCGGAACAGTCATCATGCTTCCCATGGAAGCGCTGCACTCCATGAACGTCATGGTTGCAACGCCGTGCTACATCTCGGCCGTGGCGATGAATTACGTCACGAGTATATTCAAATTGCAGGCCCGGGCACTGCAGGTCGGCCTGAACCTGACCCTGCACATGCATGCCGAAAGCCTCATCACCCGCGGACGCAATGAAATCGTGCGTTTTTTCCTCGAGCATGAGGAATACACCCACCTGTTCTGGATCGATTCGGACATCGAGTTCGAACCGCGCCAGTTCATCCGGCTGCTTCTGGCGGACAAGGATGTCGCGGCGGGCATCTATCCGATCAAGAACCTGAACTGGCCGGCCGAGGGCGTTCCAGAGCCCATGACGCTGGATGAATTCACCGTGCGCCACGCCACTTTCCCGTTCAATCCGCTCGGCCTGTGGGAACAGCCGGTGATCCCGCATCTCGACGAGGACCACTTCATCGAAGTGGCGGAGGCGCCGACCGGATTCATGTGCATCAAGCGGGAGGTCTTCACCAAGCTGATCGCGGCCTACCCCAACCTCAACTACACCCCGGAAGGCGCTGAAAAGCGTGCCAAAAAGGAATTCTACTGGCTCTTCTTCGATTGCATGGTCGAGCCGGAAACCAATCGTTACCTTTCCGAGGACTATGCCTTCTGCCGCCGCTATCGCGACATCGGCGGCAAGGTCCATGCGGATTTTGAATCCGATTTCGGCCACCTGGGTCAGTACATGTTCCGGGGCAACCTGTCGCGATCGGTGCGCCGGAAAGAGGGATATCAATACTGATGGGAAAGAAGTTCTACTTCGTTTCCGGATTACCTCGCTCGGGCTCGACGCTGCTGGGCGGATTGTTGCGGCAGAACCCGGCCTTCGAAGCCGGCATGAGCACCCCGGTATTCAGCCTCGTCAGCGGCCTGATGCCCAAGATGTCCAACGCCACCGAGTTCGGTCCCGCGTTTACCAACCGGCAGCGCGCCAATATCCTGCGCGGCCTGTTCGACAGCTACTACCAGGACAGCCCGGCCACGCGGATTTTCGACACCAACCGCGGCTGGACGCAAAAGATGCATGTGCTCGACCAGCTTTTCGACGATGTGAAAGTCATCTGCCTGGTCAGGCCGATCGGGGAAATCCTCCAGAGCTTCGAAAACCAGTACCTCAGGAGTCCGCTCCTGCTGTCCCAGATCATCGGCTATGAACCGGATACCTCCGCCTATGGCCGGGTCGACCGGCTGATGAACGGGGGCGGAACCATCGGATTTGCGCTTAACGCCCTGAAAGAGGCGTTTTACGGGGCCGATAGCCACAAGCTGATGATTGTCTCCTACAATGCCATCGCCAATCGCCCGGGCGAGGTGATGCAAGGCATCTACGATTTCCTGGGCGAGCCCTATTTCCAGCACGATTTCGGCAATGTCGATTACGACGCCCGGGAATTCGACACGCTGCTGGCCGCTCCGGGGCTGCACAAGGTGCGCAAGGAAGTCAGGCCCGTCGAGCAGAAGCAGACCATGCCGCCCGACCTCATCAACCGCTTTGCCGGCGCTCCCTTCTGGGAAACGGACGGCGAATTCAGCAAGGCCAACCTAGCCTTCGCCACCTGATCGGCCTGCTGCCCGAATTAAGGCTTCCATCCTGCCAGCGGGCGGCTAGAGCGTGGATACTCGCAACGCACACGCGCACTTGGCATAGCCACGGTGTCTGGCTAGGCAGGGCTCGGCGACGCGCACAAGACGCATGCGCAGGAAGAGGATTGAAACGTGAGCGACGACAAGGCGACGATAACCGACCCGCGCCAGGCCAAGACATTCCCACAACTGATACGCGCCGCCGCCGCCGCCTATGGCGATGCGACCGCCGTGGTTTTCGAAGGCGAGAGCACCGACAGCGAATCCGCGACGTTCAACGATCTTGACCGCAATTCGGCCGAACTGGCCCGCGGCCTGATCGCCCGCGGCGCCGGCAAGGGCAGCCGCATCGGCTTCATCCAGGGCAATGGCCCTGGCTTTGCCACCATGATGGCCGCTATCGCCCGGATCGGCGGCGTCGCAGTGCCGATCTCCACCATGATCCGCGCCAATGAACTGGTGCGCGTGCTGCGCCAGTCGGACGTGTCCGGACTGATCCTGCAGCGCAAGTTCATGGGTTATGACTACGCCGACCGGTTGTGCGAAGCCCTGCCCGAGCTGAAGGAATGCGGGCCGGACCTGCGCATTCCGAAGGTGCCCTTCCTGCGCTGGATCGTCTCCACCGGCGAGGGCCTGCCCCAGTCGATCCAGCCGATGGAATGGCTGACCTCGGCCGCCGGCACCGTTTCGGATGAGCTGCTGCGCGAGGCGGAAAGCGAAGTTCATCCCGCCGACCAGATGGTGGAGATCTACACGTCCGGCTCCATGGCCCTGCCCAAGGGTGTCAAGCACCTCCACGGCCCGATGATGTTCCGCGCCGGTTACCTCGGCGGCGAAGCGAAGTTCGAGCCCGGCAAGGAAGCCTACGCCATGCTGCCGATGTTCTGGATCGGCGGCCTGATGATGTACCTCATCCCCAACTGGATGGCCGGCGGCAAGACACGCTGCACCGAACGCACGCTCGCCAACAGCCAGGTCGCCATGGGATCCGTGCTGGCGCCGGACGACATGAAGCTGATGGCCGGCAACAAGCCCTATTGGGGCCTGGGCATGAGCGAGACCATCGGGCCCTACACCTATGGCGACGAACTGCGTGTGCCCGGCTATCCGATGTGCGCGCCGATGGACCACATCGCCCCGCGCTATGAAGTGCGCATCGCCGACGAGAACGACAAGCCGGTGGCCGATGGCGAGATCGGCGAGATGCAGGTGCGCGGCTATCCGGTGACGCCGGGGCTGCACAAGATCGAGCGCTCCGAATTCTTCACCGCCGACGGCTATTACCACACCGGCGACCTGTGCCTGCTCCAGGGCAGCCGCATCCTCTTCGTCGGCCGCGGTGGCGACATGATCAAGACCGCCGGCTCCAACGTCTCCCCCGCCGAGGTGGAAGAGGAGATGCAGAGCCTTGACGGCGTTCACAACGCCTATGTCGTAGGCCTGCCGGACAAGGAGCGCGGCCAGTTGGTGGTTGCCGCCGTGGTCCCGCGCGACGGCGCCAAGCTCGATTTCGCGGCAATCGAGGCGGAGCTCAGAAAGCGCCTTTCAGGCTACAAGGTTCCGCGCGCCTACGTCCAGATCACGCGCGAGGAAGTGCCGGTGCTGCATTCCAACAAGGTCTCGCGGCGCATGGTGGAAGCGCTGATGAAGGAAAAGCTGGGGCGGGAGTGAGGGGGTGCCGCCAGGTTGATTGCCTGGGGGACGAGGCGGAGGCCGGACCGCCTCGTTTCGATGCGAACCTTCTATTGCCGCGAATCCAATTTATTGAATAGGATGCCAGACGTTTCCGGGGCGGGGGGCAACCGATGGCATTGTTGCACAGACTGCTGATTGTCGTTCTGGCCCTGGCGCTGCCTGCCGCCGCCCATGCCGGTGACCGGGTGGCGCTGGTCATAGGGGTTTCCAGTTACCGCACGATCCCTTCGCTGGCGAACCCGTCACGCGACGCCGCCGCTGTCGCAACGGCCTTGCGCGGCGTAGGCTTCGAAGTCACCCAGCTCAACCAGCCTGCGCAATTGACCCGCGACGCCATCGGCACGGCCCTCGTGCGCTTTCGCGCGCAAGCGGAACGGGCCGAGGCGGCGATCGTCTATTTCGCCGGGCATGGCGTGGAAGTGGACGGGGCCAACTGGTTGCTGCCGTCCGACGTCACCGCCGATTCCCCGGACGATCTCGAGGTCAAGGCGATCCCGGCAAGCTCCGCGATCAATGCGGTGCGCGGTGCCTCGGCGATCCGGCTGGTGATCCTCGATGCCTGCCGCGACAATCCCTTTGCCGCCAATCCCGGCTGGGCGAGCGGCAAGCGCGCCTTCGGCTCGCGCGGGCTGGGCCGCGAACTGGGGCGGGCGGACAATGTCGTGCTCCTGCTTGCCACCCAGCCCGGAACGAGGGCGAGCGACGGCATGGGGGCCTTGAACAGCCCCTTCGCCAAGGCGCTTGCGGCGACGCTGGACACACAGGGCATGCAGATCGCCGAACTGCCGACCATGGTCTCGCGCCGGATGTGACAGGACGACCGGGTGGATCAGAGGCCCGACCAGCAGGGCATCTTCGATGAACCCCGCTGGATGTTCCGGCCGGGAGGAGTGACCGGCGGGCCATCCACCGGCTCCGTGCCGGTCCAGAATATCGTCAGGCCTGCTCCGCAACCCCAGTCCGGCGACAATGCCGCCGCGTTGATCGCGGAATGCGAAAGACTGACTCCTGAGGCCTTCGAGCAGGTCCTGCCGGCACTGGCCATTCCCTCCTGCACGAAGGCGGTTCAGGCATCTCCCGGCAATGCGAGAATGTTGGTGAACCTCGGTTATGCGCAGGAGAAGGCCGGCGATTACAGTCAGGCTCGCGGCTGGTACGAACAAGCTGCCGTTCTGGGCAATAGTGTCGCGATGTATAACCTGGGCCGGCTGTATCGCCAGGGACGTGGCGTAGCGCAGGACTATGCTCAAGCGCGTGGCTGGTATGAGCAGTCGGCCGCCAAGGGTTACAGTAGCGCCATGTTGGATCTCGGCGTGCTGTACCACTACGGCCAGGGCGTGGCGGTGGACTACGCCCAGGCGAACCGATGGTACGAGCAGGCCGCCGCCAAGGGCAATGCTATCGCCATGAACAACCTCGGCCAGAATTACAGGGACGGTAGAGGCGTAACGCAGGATTATGCCCAAGCGCGTAGCTGGTTTGAGCAGTCGGCGGCCAAGAGTTACGATGACGCCATGGTGCAGCTTGGCTTGCTCTACCACTACGGCCAGGGCGTGGCGGTGGACTACGCCCAGGCCAACCGCTGGTACGAACAGGCCGCCGCCAAGGGCAATGCCACTGCCATGTACAATCTTGGCCAGAATTACAGGCTCGGCCGGGGCGTTGCGCAGGATCTCGCGCAGGCACGCCGTTGGTACGAGCAATCCGCCGCCAAGGGCTACGAGGACGCCAGGAAGCGGCTCGCCGAGATGTCGCAGTGACCTCTGCTGCCCGATCGGCAGCAGGCGCTCAATCCACCATCACCACCAGCTTCCCGATCGCTCCCCGGTTCGCCATCAGGTCTATCGCCATGGGCGCTTCTTCGAAGGAAAAGGTCCGCGAAATCAGCGGTCTGATCTTGCCTTCGCGCCAGAGCTCGAACAGCTCTGCCATGTCCTTCTTCAGTTCGCCAGGATTGCGTTCGCTCCAGGTGCCCCAGAACACGCCGACGATGCTGCAGGCCTTGAGCAGTGCGAGGTTGGTCGGGATCCTGGGGATGCCGGCGGTGAAGCCGATCACCAGATAGCGCCCTTCCCAGCCGATCGAGCGCAGCGCCGGTTCGGCATAGTCGCCGCCGACCACGTCGTAGACCACGTCGTAGCCCTCGGGGCATGCGGCCTTGAACTGGTTGGCCAGCGCCCGCTGGGCGTCCCGGTCCAGCGCGCCGGCGGGATAGACGATGACCTCGTCCGCCCCGGCCTTGCGAACCACTTCGGCCTTTTCCGGGGAGGATACCGCGCCGACCACCCGGGCGCCCATGGCCTTGCCCAGTTCGACGGCGGTGATGCCGATGCCGCCCGAGGCACCGAGCACCAGCATGGTGTCGCCCGCCTTGAGCTGGCCGCGATCGACCAGCCCGTGGATGTTGGTGCCATAGGCCATGGAGATGGTCGAGGCGACATCGAAGCCCATCTCGTCGGGAATGACGAAGCACTTGGCGGCATCGACCGCGACCTTTTCGGCAAGGCCGCCGTGGCCGCACAGGGCACAGACCCGGTCGCCCACTTTCAGGCCCTCAACCCCGGCGCCCAGTGCCTCGATCACGCCGCCGACCTCGTTGCCGGGGGCGAAGGGGCGCTGCGGCTTGAACTGGTAGAGATCCTCGATCATCAGCGCGTCGGGATAGTTCAGCGAGCAGGCCTTGATCCGGACCAATACCTGTCCGGGCCCGGCGACAGGGTCGGGCAATGTGCCGAAAAAAAGGGTGTCCGCCTTTCCGGGCGTTTCGCTCAACAGGGCTTTCATGTGTGGTCCTCAGGCAGTGGCGGCAGCGACGGGTATCGCCAGTTCTTCTTCGGCTCCGGGCCTCACGCCCTGCAGCACGATGCGCTGCATTACCCGGCCGCCCGGATAGTCGGGCACGGCGAAGTGTTGGGTCGAGCGGTTGTCCCAGAAGGCGACGTCGCCCGGCGTCCATTTCCAGCGCACGGTGAATTCAGGCTTGCCGATGTGGTGAAACAGCACCGGCAGCACCGCCGCGCTTTCCTGCGCGCTCATCTCGACGATGCGGGTGGTGAAAGCCTCGTTGACGAACAGGCCCTTGCGGCCGTTCTCCGGGTGGGTCAGCACCACCGGGTGCACCTGATAGGACTCATGAATAGAGGTAAAGAAGTCCTTGTATCCAATACCATATTCACCCATCCGTTCGGTCAGCGCGTCGACATGGTGCACCGCATGCAGCCCGTCGAGCATCTTCCGCCAGGGCTCGGACAGCGCATCGAAGGCTGCCTGCGCGTTCGACCAGCAGGTGTCGCCGCCGACGGAGGGCATGGTCACCGAACGCAGGAAGGCGCCCCAGGGCGGACGGGCCAGTGAAGTGGTGTCGGCATGCCAGACGGCGGTGGAATTGCGCGTCGGGCCAAGGTCGGCCGCCTGCAGATCCTCGGCGGTATCTTCCGGCGAGCCGCCCGATTCCTCCTTCAGCGGAATGCCATAGGCCCGGGTATAATCCCAGAACTGCTCCCTGGTGACGTCCTGGCCGCGAAAGAACAGCACGCCATGATCCAGCAGCGCCCTGCGCACCGACGCCGCCTCTTCCCGCGAAGCAGGCCCGCGCATGTCGATGCCATGGACCACCGCGCCGCAGGTAGTCGTCAGCGGCTCGACCGTGATTTCACCGGTAGTGGCCATCCCAAAACCCTCTCGTCATTGTCGTGTTTCCGGCAGGATAGGCCGCCGCGCGCCGGCGCTCAAGCTTCCAGCGTCCAAATCGGCAACCAGCGCACCAGCGTTGTCTAAGAGTCTGATTCGAAATTCGCGAAAGCGCGAATTTCGAAGCGGGAGCGGGCCGGTGCCGAACGAGCCGAAACGGAGTTTCGGATCAGGCACTAAGCCGGAACGTGGATATGATCGGGAGCGAGGCCCAGCCGGTAGCGCTCCAGCACCTGCTCGTAGGCATTCTCGATATGGCGGGTGAACCGGGGGCTGTCGAACAGGGGGGCGCCGGGCACCACGTCCGCCAGCTTCTTGCGGTGGACCGCCAGCTCCGCCGGATTGCGCGCCAGGTGCAGGATCAGGCTTTCGTATTCCTCGTTGCTCTGCGTGACAAGCGCATCCAGTCCGACCGCCCTGAGCAGGCTGGCGCCCACCCGCGAGGCAAAGCTTTCGCCGATACGGGTGACGAAGGGCAGGCCCGCCCACAAGGCATCGCTGCCGGTGGTATGGGCGTTGTAGTAGTAGGTATCGAGAAACAGGTCGGCATTGCGGTGCCGGGCGAGGTGATCGGCCATTCCCATCCGCGGGGCGAAGACCAGCCGGCTTGGATCCATACCGCGCTTCGCCGCCTCGCGCGTCAAATTGGCCTGCGACAACTCGTTGCCGCCGAGCAGCCACAGCACGCTCCCCTCGACCTCGCGCAGGAGGCGGATCCAGATGTCGAGCTCGAGCGGGGTGATCTTGAAGTTGGCGTTGAAGCAGCAGAAGACGAAGCCGTCTTCCGGCAGGCCCAGTTCGGCCCGGGTGAAGGTCTTGCCGGAGATCGCCCGCTGGTCGTCGTTCGCCTGGTAGCTGTTGGGCAGGTAGATGATCTTTTCCGAATAGTATTTCCGGTGCGTTTCCGGGATCAGCACCGGGTCGGCGATGATATAGTCGATGAAGTCCGCCCCCATGGTCCCGGGAAATCCCAGGTAATTGATCTGCAGCGGCGCGGCGCCGTGGGCAAAGATGCCGGGACGCTCGTCCTGGGTGAAGCCGGTGAGGTCCACGGCGATGTCCAGCTGATGCGATCGGGCGAGCGCGGCCACCTCGTCGTCGCTCATGCTGGCGACGTCATGAAAGTGATCGACTGCATCGGCAACGCGCTGGCGGATATTGTCCCACGGATCGGTGCCGAACGAGTAGGCGCTGACTTCGAACCTGTCCTTGTCGTGCAACTCGAACAGCCGGCCGATCAGGTGCATGACGGCGTGGTTGTTGAAGTCGGCGGAAAAATAGCCCAGCCGGATCCTGCCCTCCGACGCGGAGGGAGAGAAGGCAGGCCGCACCTTGCCGGCGGCGATTTTTTCAGACCACCTGCGCGCCCGGACAAGATGGCGCTCGGGCGCATCCTCCATCGAAAGCATGACCAGCGGCGAAAACGGATCGCCCTCGATCCCCAGATTCGCCAAGTCGAACTCTGCGGGCGCATTCCAATCGCAGACGTGCGCGCGGTGATAGAGCATCTGGCTGATCACCGGCCCCTCGCCAGGCTTCAGCTCGATAGACCTGTCGAAATCGGCGATGGCCTCTTCGCGGTGGCCCAGCCGCGAGAGCACGACGGCGCGATTGTGATAGGCCCCTGCCGCAGCGGGATCGAGCTCGACCGCCCGGTTCAGGGAGGCGAGCGCCTCTTCCGGCCGGTTGAGCGAATACAGCAGAAAGCCACGGTTGCTCAGGGCGGCGGCATAGTCAGGCTGGATCTCGATCGCCCGGTTGTAGCTCTCCAGCGCCTCGTCCATCCGATGCATCTGGACGAGCACGAGACCCAGGTTGTTCAGTGCCCTCACGTGGCCCGGATCGAGTTCTATGGCCTTGCCATGGTCGGCCACGGCCTCGGCATTGTACTGCATTGCCTGGAACACGTTGCCGCGGGCGAACCAGGCCTCGGCCATGCCGGGGCACATGCGCACCACCTCGTTGCAATCCGCCAGGGCCAGGTCGAGCCGGTTCGCCCTCAGGTGAAGCTGGCCCCGGTTGATATAGGCATGGTAGAGCCCCGGGCTGATTTCGATGGCGCGGGTATAGCTGGTCAGCGCCTCCTGCTCGCGACCGAGTTCCTGGAGGACAAGCCCGCGGTTGCACCAGGCCTGCGAATAGTCAGGGTAGAGTTCGATGGCGCGGTCGTAGCTTTCCAGTGCCTCGGCAGAGCGGTGCAAGTCCTTGAGCACGTTCGCGCGGTGGAAATGGGGTTGCATCCAGGCGGGCGCGGCCGCGATCGCCGCATCCGCCCATTCCAGCGCCGGGACCAGCCGCTGAAGCAGGTAGAGCACCGAGGCGCAATTGTTGAGCGCGGCGGCATGGCCGGGTTGCAGCGCGAGCGCGCGCTCATAGTCCGCCACGGCTTCCTGCAGCCTGCCCATGTCCGAAAGGCAGTTGGCCCGATCGACCCAGGCCACCGAATTTTCCGGCTGCAGGGCCACCAGCCGATCGTACCAGGCGATGGCCTTTTCGAATTGCCCCAGGTGCTTGTTGGCGACACCGGCGAGGCCACAGAGCCCCGGCGCCTGCGGGTAGGTTTCGAGCAGCGCCTCGACGGTGGCGAGGCAGTCGGCATACCGCCCCTCGGCTTCGAGTTTGAGGACGGCGTCGATCTCTTCCTGACTGGGTCTGGCAATGGCTCCCGTCGAGTCAGACGCCAATTATTCCTCCATGCCAACGCTTGCCCTGAGCTGTAAGCGTGGCCTGCCGTTTTCGCAATGACAGGCGCGCGAGCCGGTTTCGCGAAGCTCCGCTTGCCGAACGAAACTCGATCGGCCACTCTCCCGCCCAGACCACAAGGGAGAGGATTCATGGCAGAGGCCGCAGTCGCGACCCTTTCGCCCGATGCGCCGGCCGACTGGCTGAAAGGCGGCATATACCCCCTGCTCGAGATGAGCTGGCGGGACTATGAAGACGCGCAATTGGCCGCGCTGAAGGTCCGCTTCGAGCAGCTGAAGGATTCAGTCTCGGCGCTGGAAAAGCTGGCCAAGCGGCAGGGCGTTACCTCGATCGACAGCCTGACCGACGCCCTTCCCCTTTTTTTCGACCACCGCGTCTACAAGAGCTATCCGCTGGCCATCATCGAAAAGCGCGACCTGGCCAAGCTGACGGCATGGCTCGACAGGCTGACGACCCACGATCTCACCAAGATGAGCCTCGATGGCCTGACCACCATCGACGGCTGGCTCGACAGGCTCGACGAGTTCGGCATGCTGGTCGGCCATTCCACCGGCACCACCGGCAAGCTCAGCTTCCTGCCCCGTTCCCAGAGCGAATTGACCGGATGGGAACGCGCCTACAACGGCGCGCAGCAGGCGACGACCGGGGTCGATCCACACAAGGAATTCGTGCCAACCTTCTTCCCCGGCTATCGCGGCGGGCATCACATGATGCTCAAGATGCTGGGCCTGTTCGGCGTGCCGGCAGCCGGCGGCCCGGAACACTACCATACGCTCTACCAGGGCCACATCTCGTCCGACCTCTCCTCGCTGGCCGGCCGCATGCAGTCGGCCGAGGACCGGGGCGAGCTGGCGCAGCTCGGGCTCGATCCCGCATTGCTGGAGGCGCGCAACAAGCTGCTCGAGCAAGGCCGCCGCCGCGAGGCCGACATGGACGCCTGGTTCACCAAGCTGATGGAGGAATACCGCGGCAAGCGGGTGAAGATCGGCGGCACCGCCGGCGACCTCATCCGCACCGCTCGCACGGGTATCGCCCGGGGCATGAAGCCCCAGTTTGCGCCCAACAGCTTCATCTCGACCGGCGGCGGACTCAAGGGCCTGAAGGATCCTCCGGAGGACTGGGAAGCCTTCGTCATCGACTATTTCGGGGTGGAACGCATCGCCGCGATCTATGGCATGAGCGAGATCATGGGCACCTGCCCCAAATGCACCAACGGCCATTACCACATCCCGCCCTACACGGTGGCGGTGCTGCTCGATGCCGACAACAAGGAACTGCCCAAGCAGGGCACCCAGACAGGCCGTTTCGCCGCATTCGACCTCCTCGCCGAAAGCTACTGGGGTGGGTTCATCTCAGGCGACAAGGTGACGATCCACTGGGAGGAAGACTGCGGTTGCGGCTGGAAGGGGCCTCGTGTCGCCCCGGAAATCTCGCGCTTCTCGGAACAGGAAGGCGGCGACGACAAGATCAGTTGCTCGGGATCGGTGCAGGCCTACAACGAATTCATGGACTACGTGTCGCAGGTTTAAGGGACGAAAGATGAGGGAGATTGCAGGGGGGCTACTAGCCGCGGCGCTAGTGCTGGCGGGGTGCCAGAAGCTGACGCCGCAACCGGAAGCCGGCATCGGCGCGGCAGCGGACTGGCTGGGCGTCGGCGGAGGGACGGACGAGGCGGGCTTTAGCAGGCTCACCCAGATCAATACCGACACGATCGGCCAGATCGGCCTCGCCTGGTCGCTCGACCTGCCGCACGAAGGCGTGCTGGAGGCGACGCCGCTGGCCGTCAACGGCGTGCTCTATTTCACCGGAGGCCAGGCCGTGGTCCGCGCGGTGGACGGCGCCACCGGCAAGGTGCTGTGGAGCTTCGACCCGCAGGCCTGGAAGGTGCACCCGGAGCGCATGACCAACCTGTTCGGCGCCAACCGGGGCATGGCCTACGAAAAGGGCCGCCTGTTCTTCGCCTCGCTCGACGGGCGACTCTTCGCGCTCGATGCGGCCACCGGCAAGCAGCTTTGGATGGTCGAGACGCTCGAGCCAGGTAACATGAAGTACAGCACCGGCGCGCCCAGGGTGATGAACGGCAAGGTCATCATCGGCAACGGCGGCGCCGACTATGGCGAGCGCGGCTATGTCACCGCCTTCGACCAGGCGACCGGCAAGCAGCTCTGGCGCTTCTACATGACGCCGGGCACCGAAGAGGAAAATCGTCCGGAAAACAACAGGGGCGACCCGGCCATGGAAATGGCGGCGAAGACCTGGGGCCCGAACCGGCTGAAGAACTCCGGCGGCGGTACGGTGTGGAACGGGATGACCTACGATCCGGAACTGAACCGGATCTACATAGGCACCGGCAATGCCGGCCCATGGGACCCGGACGTGCGGGACCCCGGCGGCGGCGGGGACGGCCTGTTCAACGCCTCGATCCTCGCGCTCGATGCCGATACCGGCAGGTACGTCTGGCACTACCAGGAAAACCCGCGCGATGCCTGGGACTACAAGGCATCGCCCAACATCGTCATGGCGACGCTGAACCTCGACGGGAAGCCGCGCAAGGTCCTGCTCCACGCTCCGACCAACGGCTTCTTCTACGTGATCGACCGCGAAAACGGGAAGTTCATCTCCGCCGAGAAGGCGACGCTCGTCACCTGGGCCAAGGGCATCGACCGGAAGACCGGCCGCCCGATCGAGGAGCCCGACATCCGCTATCGCAAGGATGGCTTCGACATGTATCCCGGCCTCGTCGGCGGGCATGACTGGCAGGCGATGGCATACAGCCCCCGGACCGGCCTCGCCTATGTGCCGATGCAGCAGCAGGGCATCCGCTTCGGCCGCCAGTCGGACTCGCCCGGGGCCATGCGCATGGGCAACGTGGTGATCGAGCCGGTCAACAAGCGCCCCGGCGACGGCAAGGGCACACTGGTCGCCTGGGACCCGGTTCGCCAGCGACAGGCCTGGAGCGTACAGCACAGCGAATTGTGGAACGGCGGCGTTCTGGCGACAGCGGGCGGGCTGGTGTTCCAGGGCGCGGCAGACGGCTATTTCCGCGCGCATGATGCCGCCGATGGCCGCGAGCTGTGGAAGTTCTACGTCGCGCAAGGGATCGTCGCCGCGCCGATGACCTTCACTGCCGGCGGCAAGCAATATGTCTCGGTACTGGCGGGATATGGCGGCTCGACCTCGGTCTTCGGCCAGCACGCCAATCCGGGCTGGAAGTACACGCACCCGCGCCGCCTCCTCACCTTTGCCCTCGGCGGCACGGCGAAGCTCGCCTCCGCCCCACCGCCGGACAAGCAGGTCCACCCGGTGGACGACCCTGCGCTGAAGATCGACGAGGCGGATGTGCGGGCCGGCGCCACGGTCGCCGCGCGCTGCGGCACCTGCCATGGCATGGGCCTGCGCTCCAACAGCACGCCGGGGCCGGATCTGCGCGAAAGCCAGATCGCGCTGGGCATCGACAGCCTCACCCAAGTGCTGCGCGGCGGCGCCCTGATCCAGTACGGCATGCCGCGCTTCGACAAGTACACCGACACGGAAATCCGCCAGATCCACGCCTACATCCGCTATGAAGCGCGCAAAGCGTTGAGCGAGCAGAAGCAGCCCCGGTCATAGAAGGGATAGCCCCATGAAACTCACCTTCCCCGTGCCACACCTGATGGAAATCGAGGCCATGCTCCAGCCATGGGAGCGGGCGGTGACCGGCCAGGACCAGCTGCGCATGGCACAGCGCGCGGATGAGCTGGGCTATGACATGATCGGTATTCCCGAACATATCGCCGTGCCGCCGGACGACCAGCACACCGGCTCCTTCTGGCTGCACACCACCACCGCGCAAGCCTCCATCGCGGCTGTCACCAAGCGCATCCTCGTCAATTCGAACATCACCATCCTGCCGTTCAAGAACCCTCTCTATCACGCCAAGGAACTGGTTACGGCCGACTGGCTGAGCGGCGGCCGGATCGCCGTCACGTTCGGGCTCGGTTCGATCAAGAACGAGTTCGAGTATTTCGGGGTACCCTGGGACGAGCGCGGCGCCATTGCCGACGAGTACCTCGAGGCGATCATCGCGCTGTGGACGCAGGACCGACCCAGCTTCGAGGGCAAGTACGTCAAGTTCCGCGACATCGGCTTCGATCCCAAGCCGGTGCAGAAGCCGCATGTGCCGATCTGGATCGGCGGCGACAGCAAGCCGGCGCTGCGGCGGGTGGCTAAATACGGACAGGGCTGGATCATCTCCTTCCGGACCCAGCCGGAGGAAGTTCCCGACCGGCTCGATTACATCAAGTCGCAACCGACGTGGAAGGAGCGGCCGCTGGAAGTGTCCTATGGCCTTGGCACAGGCCGATTGACGAAAGACCACGCACCATCCGGCGACGACAGCACCAGCAAGGGCATGAGCGCCCAGCAGATCATCGATGCGCTGTCGCGGTTCTGGGAGCTGGGGATCACGGTGAGTTCGGTGCCGATCCCGCCGGTAAGCGGCATCGAGGAGTACCTGGAGTTTTCCCAGTGGGTAATGGAGGAGATCAAGCCGAAGTTGCCGTGAGCAACCCGGCGGCGCCCGCAATCTGGCTAAGCCGCCAGCGGCTCCCCCAGCCTGCCGCGCTGGCCGCCCAGCCGCCAGTCCGAACCTAAGGGCGCCTCATAGCTGAACGGCAGGTTCCCCTCGGCGCGATAGCCCGCGAAGTTACCGTCCACCCCCTCGCCCGCATCCTGTTTGCGCAGCATTTCCAGCAGGAACTGCCGCATGCGCACGATGGCAAGGTCAGTGCCGCACAACTGCTCTTCCTCGCGCGCCACGATCGGCCCCATGCTCATCTGCACGCCCAGGTCCTCGTGCAGCACGGAGCGGGTGAAGCCGCTGAAGTGGCCGCCCGCCATGGCCTCGCGGTCCTGCCCCCAGTTGTTGCCCTTGTGGAAGTCCCCCGCCAGCAGGTCGTCGGGATCGAGCCCGTCGAAGAAGCGGCCCATCGATTGCACTTCGCCGCTCTCGTCCCAGACGCCAAACAGCAGGATGTGCGTCTCGTCGTCCACGGGTACCGAGATGAAGCAGGAGCAGTCCGTCGGGATCACCGGCTGGCGGCTGGCCGAAAAGGCGAAGAACGGCGCGACGAATTCAGCGACGCGGAAGTGCACCCTGCCCCGGCCCGGCTGGCGGATGGCGGCGGTGCGCAGGCCATAGGCGGTCTCGCCGATCTCGTAGACAGGGGTTCCGCTGAGGAAGTCCTTCTTCTGCGCCGGATCGTTCCAGCCCGAGTGCAGATAGTTGAGGTGCACCGAATCGAGCGCGCCTTCGAAACCTTGCAGCCAGTTGCAATTCACCGTCATCTTCCACCAGGCGCGGCCGCCCTCGGGCACCTGCATGAACGGCAGCGGCGGCAGCTCCGGCGCCTCCCCCTGCCCCAGGAAAGCCCAGATCAGCCCGCCACCCTCGGCGATGCGATACCGGTTGGTCCTGATGCTGGCGGCAAAGGCATCGGAACGCTCGCCCTCTGAGGGCACTTCCACCACCCGGCCATCCGCGCCCAGCCGCCAGCCGTGGTAGATGCAGCGCAGCGAGCATCCTTCCACCCGCGCCAGCACCATGGAAACGCGGCGGTGCGGGCAGTATTCATCCATCAGGCCGAGCGTTCCGTCCTCGCCGCGAAAGGCAACCAGGTCGGTGCCGAGCAGCCGCACCCGCCGCGGCGCCGCGCCCGCGACCAGGCTTTCGCTGCGAGCAAAGGGCATCCAGTAATGCTCGCGCAGCATACGCCCCATCGGCGCATCACCTTCGACCCGGGTCAGCCGGGCATTTTCGCTCGCGGTAACCATGCCTCACTCTCCAAAGTCTGTTTTGCGCAGTCAACGTCATCGCCCCGGCGCGGTCAAGCCGAGATGAGCGCAATCGGGACTTGATGCCGGGCGGCGCACTGCCTAGGCAACGCCATCTCATTTTCGAGGAAGGATAAAGGGCATGAGCGATTTTCTGGGCTTCAAGGGTAAGCGGGTAATTGTCAGCGGCTGCTTCTCCGGCATGGGCAATGCCGCTGCGAAGATCCTGCTCGATCTCGGCGCCGAAGTGCACGGCTTCGATTTCCGCCAGGCCGACCTTCCCCTCGCCTCGTTCAACAACGTCGACCTGCGCGATCCCAAGTCGATCGAAGCGGGCGTCGCCGCGGTCGGCGGCAAGATCGACGTGCTGCTGAACTGCGCCGGCCTTCCCGGCGGTGGCGACAAGCCGCCGATGGACGTCATGAAGGTCAACTTCCTCGGCACCCGCCACGTCACCGATTGCGTGCTCAAGCACATGGGCCCGGGCTCCTCGATCGCCTCGATCGCCTCGACCGGCGGCCTCGGCTGGAGCCGCCGCATCCCCACCCACATGCAGCTGATGATGGCCCAGGGCTGGGATGCCGGCCTTGCCTGGTGCGAGGCCAACATGGACCAGGTCTCCGAAGGCTATGCCTTCTCCAAGGAAGCGGTCATCGTCTGGACCCAGTTCATGGGCGCCCAGCTGATCAAGCAGGGCATCCGCATCAACACCACCCTGCCCTCGCCCACCGAAACGCCGATGATGGCTTCGTTCCACGCTCATTCCGGAAAGGACATCGTCGATGCCGCCGCCGAACCGCTCGGCCGCTACACCACCCCCGCCGAACAGGCCGGCCCGCTGGTGCTGCTCTGCTCGGATCCGATGACGGTGGTGACCGGCGTGGTCCTTCCGGTCGATGGCGGCTTCATGGGCGGCGTCACCACCGGGCAGGTCGACCTCAGCAAGATGATGGGCGGCGCTGCCGCGCAGGGGTAAGCCGAAAATCCTCCCCACTTGCGGGGAGGTGGCAGCGCGCCAGCGCTGACGGAGGGGGTTTTCCGCTCGAACGCGAAGCCGGTTAGGGCCGCAAACCCCACCATCCCTCCCTGCGGGCGGGGAGGATCAGAACCCCGCGAACTTCACCTGCTCGTCCAGCGGCACCCGGTCGCGTTCGTAACAGTTGATCGGGGCGTCGGGGTCGCGCCAGCCGATTCCCATGCCGCAGAAGAACACGTAGCGCTCATCGTCGATACCGATGAACCGCTTGATCAGCCGGGCGTGGATCGAGAGGTATTCCTGGGCGCAACTGTCCAGCCCCTCCTCGCGCAGCAGGAGCATGACGGTCTGCAGCCACATGCCGATGTCGGACCACTGCGGCGGCCCCATGACGCGCGGGGTGTAGCACAGCAGCACCGCCGGCGCGCCAAAGCTGACCATGTTGCGCGCGACCGTCCGCGCGCGGCCGTCACTATCGTCACGGGCGACGCCCTCGGCCGCGCCCATCTTGGCGCCGTTGGCGGCGAGCCGAGCCTTGTATTCAGCGTCGATATCGGGCGGGGTAATAATATATTCGGCCGGCTGCTGGGGCGTGGCCGCCATCATTTCCGCCTGCAGCGCGCGCAGCGGTTCACCTGACAGGATCGTCGCTTCCCAAGGCTGGAAGTTGCAGCCAGAGGGCGACATGCGCGCCTTGTCCATCACCCGGCGCAGCACTTCCAGCGGCACCGGCTTGTCGAGAAAGGCGCGGATCGAACGGCGGCTGGCGACGGCTTCGCTGACACTCATTGTGGACATGATTTCTCCTGCGTTCGCAGCCCCTTGTCGACAGCCGCGCAAGGCGTCAAGGCTGCGGCATGACCGCGCAAGTCCAGCCGTTCGCCAAGGGCCAGGGCCGCCTCCCCGGCATCGAGGCGCTGCGCTTCTTCGCCGCGCTGTGCATCCTGCTGCTCCACACCCGCGCCGTGTTCGGCGGCGAACGGGTGTTCGGCAAGGGCTATCTCGCGGTTGAGTTCTTCCTGATGCTTTCGGGCTTCTTGATGGCATATGCGCAGGAGGCCCGCATCGGCGCGGCGCTGCCCTTCATGGTCAAGCGCTACAAGCGGCTGTGGCCGACGATGACGCTTGGCGGTGCCATCGGCCTGCCGCGCCTGTTCATCCAGAGCAAGAGCCTGGCCGATTTCGCCGCTACCGCCACGGCCAACCTCGCCCTGATCCCGGTCTGGTGGCGGCAGTTCGCCTTCGAGCTCAACATCCCGGCCTGGACCATCTTCTACGAGTTGGTGGCCAACACCCTGCACACCTTCGTGTTCCGGCACCTGAAGCTCTGGGCGATCTGGCTGGGCATTGCCCTGCTGGCGCCGGTCATGGTCTGGGTCGGCATGCACTGGGGCTCGTTCGACGTCGGCGCCAAGGCGGACAACCTCTGGGCCGGTCTGCCGCGCATTCTCTTTGCCTACCTTATCGGCATTGCCCTTGGCCGCATGTGGCGGGGCGGATCGCCGATCCCTATCCCCTCGCTGCTGGCAATCCCGGCCATGCCTGCGATCCTCGCCGCAAGCTGGTGGCTGGAGATCGACCAGCACTGGCGGTTCGATTACCTTTTCACCATCCTGGCCTGCCCCTTGATGATCGCCGGCGCCATGCGGCTTACCCGGTTCCACCGGGCCGCGGGCCTGCTCGGCCAGCTATCCTTCCCGCTGTTCGCCGTGCAGATGCCGATCCTGCAGGGCACGCAGATGCTGGGCTGGGACAAATGGACCGGCGGACTTTGCGCCTTTGCCGGTGGAATTGTCGCCGTCTTTCTGACAAGCCGGTACGACAAGTGGCGCAAGGAGAAGAAGGCGTGAGCGATCCGGTACTGTTCGATTTGGACGACGAAGGCATCGTCACGCTCACGCTCAACCGCCCCGATGTGCGCAATCCGCTGACCGACGGGGACATGCTTGATGCGATCCTCGCCGCGCTGGATCGGCTCGAAGCCGAACCCAGGGCCCGCGTCGCGATCCTGACGGGGGCCGGCAAGGCCTTTTCCACTGGCGGCAACATGAACGCCATGCGCACCGGCGGCGGCCTCAAGGACGCGCTGCCTGCCCGCACGCGTGGCAACTACAAGCGCGGCATCCAGCGCCTGCCGCTGGCCTTCGCCGCCCTGGAGGTGCCAGTCATCGCCGCGGTCAACGGCCCCGCGATCGGCGCGGGCTGCGATCTCACCTGCATGTGCGACCTTCGCGTCGCGGGCGAAAGCGCGCGGTTCGCGGAGAGCTTCGTCAAGCTCGGGCTGATTGCCGGCGATGGCGGCTCCTGGCTGCTGCCGCGCGTCATCGGCTGGTCGAAGGCGGCTGAAATGGCGCTGACCGGAGACCCCATCGACGCCCGCGAGGCGCTCGCCTGCGGCCTTGTCAGCCAGGTTGTCCCCGATGCCGAACTGATGGACACTGCCCGTGCGCTGGCCCGTCGCATTGCCACAAATCCGCCCTATGCCGTGCGCATGACCAAACGCCTGCTGTGGGAAGGCCGCCGCGCCGATCTTGGCAGCCTGCTCGAAATGGCATCGGCCATGCAGGCGCTCTCCCATGCCACCGGCGACCATGACGAGGCGGTCGAGGCCTTCCTCGAAAAGCGCAATCCACAGTTCAAGGGCGATTGATCACTGTCAATGTGATTACCCATGCTTGATATCACATTTTAATGTGATATGTTTCGACTCATGGCACAGAACACCATCGAAAAAGTCCGCATGCTCGTCGTCGAGGGCGGCATGAGCAAGGCCGGCCTAGCCCGCGCGGCAGGCCTCCACGCCAATACCCTGCGCGATTGCACCGAGCCGGGCTGGAACCCCACCGCTGATACCCTCAACAAGCTCGAACGCTTCCTCTTCGCCAATGACGACCGCCCGGTGCTCGTCCCCATCGAGGAAATCATCGACGAGGCGCGCAACGGCCGCATGTTCGTCCTGGTCGACGACGAGGACCGCGAGAACGAAGGCGACCTCATCATCCCGGCCCAGATGGCGACGCCCGACGCGATCAACTTCATGGCCACCCACGGCCGCGGCTTGATCTGCCTGACGCTGACCAGCGAGCGCTGCGAACAGCTCGGCCTCGACCTGATGAGCCGCCACAACGGCACTCGCCACGAAACCGCCTTCACCGTCTCCATCGAGGCGGCCGAGGGTGTCACCACCGGCATCTCCGCCGCCGACCGCGCCCGCACCGTCTCGGTCGCCATCGACGGGACCAAGGGCAAGGACGACATCGTCACGCCGGGCCACGTCTTTCCGCTGCGCGCCCGCGACGGCGGCGTCCTGGTCCGCGCCGGCCATACCGAGGCCGCCTGCGACATCTCCCGCCTCGCCGGGCTCAACCCCTCCGGCGTGATCTGCGAAATCATGCGCGACGACGGCACCATGGCCCGGCTCGACGACCTCGTCGGCTTCGCCCGGATGCACGACCTCAAGATCGGCACCATCCGCGACCTCATCGCCTATCGCCGCAAGCACGACCGCATGGTGGAGCGCCGCGCGGAAATCACCTTCAAGAGCAAGTGGGGCGGCGACTGGCGGGCGATCACCTTCTTCAACAAGGCGACCGGCGACGAGAACATGGCGCTGGTCAAGGGCCGCCCTTCGCCCGAGGAGCCGACTCTGGTGCGCATGCACACCCTGTCGATCTTCGCCGATATCTATGGAGAGGAAAGCGACCGCTCCAACCTGCTCGGCCGCTCGATGGAACTGATCGCCGAGCACGGCACCGGTGTCATTGTCGTGATCAACCGCCCGATGCAGCGGCTGATCAGCCGGTCCATCGAGATCAAGAACTCGGTCCGCGCCGGCGAGGAAGCGCCGATCGAGGAACTGCGCGACTACGGCGTCGGCGCGCAGATCCTCGGCGAACTGGGCGTGCACGACATGGTGCTGCTGACCAACACCCACCACTCGCTGGTCGCGCTGGAAGGCTATGGCCTGTCCATCGTCGGCGAGCGGAAGATCGATTGAACGGGAGCGGACATGGCCAGGATCCTCATCGTCGAAGCCCGCTTCTACGACCACCTCAACGACATGCTGATCGAGGGCGCCCGCGCCGCGATCAAGGCGGCCGGGCACAAGTCAGACGTCATCTCCGTCCCCGGCGCCCTCGAAATCCCCGGCGCCATCGCGCTGGCCGACCAGTCGGAGCTCTATGACGGCTACGTCGCCATCGGCGTGGTCATCCGCGGGGAGACCTATCATTTCGAGATCGTTGCCGGCGAAAGCGCGCGCGGGATCATGGCGCTGACCATGGACGGCCTCGCCATCGGCAACGGCATCCTGACGGTCGAGAACGAGGCTCAGGCCCTCGTCCGCGCCGACCCCAAGCAGAAGGACAAGGGCGGCGAGGCGGCCAAGGCGGCCCTGGCCATGCTGGCGCTGCGCGAAAAGTTCGCGGGCTGATCCCTTGCGCATGTTCGCGTGCCACCGTCCCGAGCCGGGATTTCCGCCTTGCGCAACCCCTTGAGGTGTTGCACTTAAGCGCTGCCGGGAACCTTTCCCGGCCGCCATCGGGGATGGGCGGTCTTCAAACTCGGGAGACGGGAAAATGCATTACGTCGCAATGGCCATCGTCGGCCTGATTGTCGGAATTCTGGCGCGCTTCTTCTATCCGGGCACGGTCCATATTGGCTGGATCGCCAGCATCGTGCTGGGCATTGCCGGGTCCTATCTGGCAGGCCTGCTCGGCAATCTCATTCACAAGCGCGACTCAAGCCAGCCGTTTCATCCGGCGGGTTTCGTCTATTCGATCCTGGGCGCAATGGTGATTATCTTCATCGCCCGTAACGTATTCCATCTGGTCTGAAACCGACCGAACAATTCAGGGGCACATTCCCCCTTCTCTGACGAGGATGGGGAATTTCAAGCCTTCCGTCCGGTCTTTTCCTCCCAGGCCGCAAATGCCGCGGCAGCCCCCTTCTCGCGCTCGCTTTCCAGCCGGTCGATCGCGGCGGTGAGGCCGTTGTAGCTGTCCTGCCGGTTGCGGTTGTAGTGCGCAAAGTGCGGGATGACGAAGCGGGCGTAGAGCTCGTAGCTCTTCTTCGTCTCCTCCCAGTCGGCCCAGTTGTGCGACTGGAACAGCATCACGCCGAACTCGCCCTGCTTTTCCCGCAGCCGCTCGATCATGCGGATGGCGTCATCCGGCGTGCCGATCACCGCGCGGCCGGCATTGACCATGATCTCCGCCGGATCGCCGCCAGACATGCCGCGCATGCCGGCGGGCGCCACACGGTCGAAATACTCGACCCAGCGCGCCATGCCCTGCTTCACGTCGGCGCGGGCCTGCTCACGGGTGTGGGCGATGTGCATCGGGACCACGAGGCGCAGCTCGCGCGGGTCCATGACCTTGCCGTTCTCGGCGGCGATCTGGTTCGCGATCTTCCAGTTCTCGTCGAGCACGTCGAAGCCCGCCGTCTCGGTCGCCGCGACGCAGAGCATGCCGAAGCCGTGCCGGCCCGCCAGCATGCCGCCCGAGGGCGTGATCGCCGAGGCCACCGAGATCGGCGGATGCGGCCGGGTGTAGGGCATGAGGTGGGTGCGCGCCTTGTTGAGCGTGTACCAGCTCGTCTTGTGCGTCACTTCCTCGCCGCTGACCAATTGCACGATGATTTCGGCGACTTCCTCCAGCATCGGCCGCAGGCGCTTGATGTCCGCCCCGATCATGTCGGCATCGGTCGGCAGCAGGCCCGGCCCCATGCCGAACATCACCCGGCCCATTGTCATGTGATCGAGCTGCAGGATGCGATTCGCGACCATCAGCGGGTTGTGATAGGGCATCGAGACAACCCCGGTGCCGAGGCGGATGCGGTGCGTCCGCTCCGCGGCGGCGGCGATCATCAGCTCGGGCGAGCCGATGATCTCCCAGCCGGTGGAATGATGCTCGCCGAACCAGGCCTCGGCAAAGCCCAGCTTCTCGACCCACTCGACGATCTCGATGTCCCGCCGCAGCGCCACTGCAGGATTCTCGGTGACGTCGTGGTAGGGCGCGAGGAAGATGCCGTGCTGCAGGTCAATCATGCGGCTATCCTTGATACCGGTCCTGCCTCACGCAAAGGCGAGGAGGCGCAAAAATAAGAAGTCTCAGGCTCGCACAAAGCCACCAAGGATTGCTCCGGTTTTGTGGCTTTGTGGCTTCTTGCGAAATCCACTTCGCGTCTTCGCGCGAGTGCCCTTTCCCTATGCCGCGTGGTTGGGGCGAGACTGGCGGCCGGTCTTGTTCGCCCATTCCTCGATCAGGCCATCGTAGAGCGGGTGGTCGATCAGCTCGTACTTCTCCGGGAAGTTCCAGTTGCCGCTCTTGACCTGGCCCTCTTCCATGAGCTCGCGCATCATCTTGAGGTGGTTGGCCGCGGCCGTGGTCCAGCCGCCGGTCGCCATGTTGAAGGCGGTGCCAGGGACCGAGAAGCCCATGGTGGCGACCTTGATGCCCTTGGGCGTGAATTCCTTGAGCAGGTCCGCCACCGGGGCGGGGCTCGGCGGGTAGAACACCACGTCGGCGCCGGCTTCGATATAGGCATGGCCGCGCTTCACCGCCTCGGCAAAGTCGCCAGTGCCACCGCCGCCGTTTTCGCTGGGATACAGCTCGTCGCAGCGGGCGATGATGATGAAATCCTGCCCGGAATCCTTCTGCGCCCGCCGCGCGGCGTCGATGCGGGCCTGCTGGTCCTCGATCGACCACAGGCCGTTGACGTGCTTGGAATGCTTGGGATTGCGCTCGTCCTCCACGTGGAAGCCGGCGATGCCCTGCTGGAT
>CAZVWP010000047.1:0-27676 GCA_964630805.1 uncultured Novosphingobium sp.
TTGAAGCTGTGCCACAGGATCATGCAGCACTCGTGCACTTCCTCGGCGGCGCGCAAATGGGCGGCCTTGGATTCCGGCGAGGCGTTGTAATGGGCCTCAAGCTCCTTCGTCGAGCGGCGGAACTGAGGGTACTCGCTCCACTTCTCGATCGGCGGGCGCGGCATGGGGCTGTCGATCAGCCAGGTCTGCAGGCCCTGGAAACGCTCGTCGACCGCCATCAAGCGGTGTAGGGCGGTGGTGCCTGTCCGGGGCACGCCGGTGATGACGACGGGATCGAGGATCGGCCGGGAGTCGAAGCCGGGATTCTCCTTCATCGACTTGATCGCCTCGGCCCGGCTGCGCAGCACGCCGATCACCTGACCCCAGGCGAGGCGGCGGCCCTGCTCGTTGAAATGCGGATCATAGTCCATCGACTGGAGCATGACCGTGAGGCCGGGGAGGTAGTCCGACGGGCCGAAATCGGTGGTGCCCAGCTCGCGCGCGACGATGTCGTGCAGCTGGTCGCTGGCCTTGCGGAATTCGGCGGGGGGATCGTAGCTTGCGTCCATTATTGCACCTTACTTGAGATCGATGCCGCCGATGTTGGGTCCGCCACTAACCGAGATCGTCTCGCCGGAGATGTAGCTGGAGGCATGGCTGCAGAAGAAGACGATCATGTTGGCCATGTCGTCGGGCGTGCCCAGCCGGCCCAGCGGCATGGCCGAGCCCATTTCGTCCTGGTCGAGGCCCGCGACCTTCCAGGCCTCGGTCACGCGCTCGCTGGCGATGGCGCCGGCGGCAACGCAATTGGCCCGGATGCCGTAGCGGCCCCATTCGGCGGCGGTGACCTTTGTGAACATCTGCAAGGCCGCCTTGGATGCCGAATAGTGCGCGCCGCCCTTCACGCCGTTGACGCCGGCGCCCGACGAGATGTTGACGATGGCGCCGCTCTTCTGGGCGATCATGTGCTTTCCGGCCTCGCGGGTGAGGATGTAGGCGCTCCTGGTGTTGAGATCGAAGATGGAGTCCCAGCCCTTGGTCGGGATCCCTTCCAGCGGGCCCATGCGCGTGCCGCCGGCGTTGTTCACCAGGATGTCGATCCGGCCGAACTCCGCCACGGTGCGCTCGACCAGGGCGATACAGCTCTCCTCGTTCTTCACGTCCGTGGGGACGGCCAGGCACTTGTTGCCGCTGGCTTGGGTGATGCGGGCGGCGGCGGCTTCCAGTTCGTCGACGGTGCGGCTGCATATGACCACGTTAGCGCCGAGCTTCGCCAGCTGCATGGCGGTGGCATAGCCGATGCCCGTCGCGCCGCCGGTGACAATGGCGACCTTGCCGGTGAAATCGAAATGATCGATAATCATGATGGGAATGGTCTCCTTACCACCCGCGGCGGCGCTGAAGCTTGTTGAGTTTCACCAGCGCCTTCGGCGCTGGCAGGCGCGGACGCGGATGCGCAGTTCCTCGGCGCGTTGTTCGGGAGTTATGACCGGGGTGTCGGCCGGCAGGTGATCGCGCAGCTCGGCAAATTTCACCCGCTTGATCGTCGGCAGCGGCTCGCTGTCGCAATCGTACCAGCGGCCGTAGATGCCGCCTTCGGTATAGCCAGCCGGATCGAGCCAGTTGGGCACGCCCGGGTCTTCCAGCGAGATCACCGCGCGGAACTTGCCGTCGCTCGATAGCTTTGCCATCGCGCCGTTGGTGCTGCTCAGGCGATAGACATATTCCAGCGCGTTGAAGAGCGGGTCGTTGAGCTGGATGTTCCAGTAGGGCGCGCGTTCGGGGATTTCTGTCTCGATGATCAGCGCTTCGTCGGGATCGAACTTGAAGTTCGCCGGCCAGTAGACCTGCTTGACCAGGGCGCCGGCCATGCGGATCGGCTCGAACACGTTCCAGCCGACGCGGTCCATCACGCCGTTCTGCATGGCGAAGTAAAGCTTGGTCTTGCGCTGCGGGAACTTGGCCATCTCGCCGATGCGGCGATAGATTTCTTCCGGCGTCAGGCGCGGCTTGGGGCCGACCTTGTCGAGGCATTCGATCGAAAGCACCGGATCGGTCTCGTTGGCCCAATCGTAGAGTCGATAGCGGGTATAGAGGCCGTGGGCGCCAGGATCGATCGGCGCCCAGTGGCCAGTGTAGCCTTCGGGGCGGCTGGCGCTGAAAATGATCTCGAAGTCCGAGCCTAATTCGATGCCGAGATCGTCGCAATCGACCTCGTTATGACAGTCGGGCTTGGGCCTTTCGTCAAAGGTGCCGGAAAGCATGGCCTGCGAGGTGAAGCTCAATATCTTGCAGGTGCCGCGATTACCGGAAACCCGGTAGGTCAGGTCGCCACGGATTGGCGACTGGACGTAGATGTCGTCCGGGTTCGGCTGGAGCGTGAACACCGGGTTCCACAGCGGCGCCCAGTCCGGGTGCTCGGCATCGGCGTGGAAGTACATGAAATAGGAGTAGGACAGGCTGGTCATCGTCTGCCGGTATATATCGGCGCGATACTCGGGGTCGTCCGGGCTCCAGGTGTCCTTGAGGGCATCTATCGCGCCCTGGAGGTCCTTCAGGCACGTCAGGATGTCGGGCGGCACTTCGCCTTGCATGGTATCTTCCTCTCCCATCCGCCGGCGGGCGGATTCGTCCTTAGACCAGTAAACACTATTTATCTCGCCGCAATGCCCTTGGCCGGACATTTGCCGCCAGATAGAGGGGATGGCGCGGTTCGCCCCGTGCGGTCAAGCCAAATGCCGCGAGGGTGGTGCCCGAGGCTGAGCACCTGGCCATCACGTCGGCGGAGCGTTCCGCCAGTTTGCCGTGATTGCCCCAGGCCAGAACGGTGCGGGGACAAAGTGGCAAGGCGAGGTCGATGGCCGCATCGTTCTCCGGGCCCACCGGATAATCCACTTTTCGCAGCACGGCAGGATCGGTGGCGCGCAGGGAGAAAAGGTTCCAGATCAGCAAGCCCGGATAACCGGACTGCCTTGCAAGCCGGTGGCACCGGGCGACTGTCGGATCGTCGCGATGTTCGTCGGCAGTGGAAGGATTGAGCATCCCCACGCCGAGCAGACGGCCCCGAGGATGGTGCATGCGCCACAGCAGGTAGCGATAGAGTCCGCACCGGCTGAAGACCGCGCCATAGCCGCTTTGCCGGTCGTGCCGGAAGTCGAGCGCGAGGTTTGAGGACCAAGCCTCTATCCGGGCAAGGGCTTCGCTGCAGGCAATGGTCTGGCGCATCGCGGGATTTGCTCTAGCTTGGGACGATGAACGCTAGCGGCGCGCCTGCCCCGGAACAATCGCCTGACCGCACCCTTCTCGACGCGGCATGGAACGCAGTCCGCGCGCGGCTGGGGAACGTTTTGCTCGTTGTCGGAATTTGCGGCTCGCAGGGATCGGGCAAGACAACCTTGGCGAGAGCAATGGCGCAGCGGGCCGAAGCGGAAGGCGTGGCCACTGCGGTGCTGTCGCTCGACGATCTCTACCTTACCCGCGCCGAACGCGACATGCTCGCCCGGGAAGTCCACCCGCTGCTGCGCACGCGCGGGGTGCCGGGAACCCACGATGTCGCTCTGGGCCTTGCCACGATTGGAGCTCTGGAGCGCGGCGAGCCAACGCAGCTGCCGCGCTTCGACAAGGGCCGCGACGACCGTGCGCGCGAGAGCGACTGGCCATCTGCTCCGGCGAATACGCGGCTGCTGATCTTCGAAGGCTGGTGCATGGGCGCAATTCCCGAGCCCGAGGAAGCGCTGGTTGAGCCAGTCAATGCTCTGGAGCGGAACGAAGACCCCGATGGCACTTGGCGCCGCTATGCCAATACCACTCTTGCCGGTCCTTACCGGCCCCTGTTCGAGCGGCTCGACTTGCTTATCCTTCTCGCTGCTCCGGGTTTCGAGGTCGTCCGCGACTGGCGCATCGAACAGGAGCGCAGTCTGCGCGATGCCGGAGCCCCTGCCGCGATGGACGATGCCCAGATAACCCGCTTCATCCAGCTCTACGAGCGGCTCACTTGCCATATTCTCCGGGATATGCCGGGCCGGGCCGACCTCGTCGCCTGGCTGGACTGGGATCGGTCGGTGAAGCGGATCGACGGCGGCTAGCTATTCCGCCGGGCCGATGGTCAGCTCGACCGGCGTCAGGCCCTCGATGGTGCCCACCAGCGTGTCCCCAGGAGCAACCGGTCCGACCCCGGCGGGAGTGCCGGTGTACAGCAGGTCCCCCGCGCGCAAATGATAGAAGCGCGACAGGTAGGAAATAAGCTCCGCGACATTGAAGATCATGTCGGACAGCAACGCGTCCTGCTTCACCGCGCCGTTCTGCTGCAGCCGTATGCGCTGGCCAGACACGGTGAAGTCCCGCGCCTTGGTGATCGGCGCCATCACTGCCGCGTTCTCGAAGTCCTTGGCGAGATCCCAGGGATGGGCCTGATCGCGCGCCTTGGCCTGAAGGTCGCGGCGGGTCATGTCGAAACCGCAGGCATAACCATAGACGGCCGAGAGTGCATCGGCCTCGCTGATGCGGAAGGCCGGGGCGCCGATGGCGATGACCAGTTCCATCTCGTAATGGTAGTTGTCCGTTCCCGGCGCATAGGGCGCCGTCCCGCCGCTCTTGAAGATCGCGGTGGGCGTCTTGGTGAAGTAGAACGGCGTGTCTTTCACCACCGAAAGGCCCATCTCGGCGGCATGGGCGGCATAGTTGCGGCCCACGCAGAAGATGCGGTGCACCGGAAAGCGTGCCTCTTCGCCCAGTACGGGTACCGAAGGCCAATCGGGAAGGTCGAACAACAGGCTCATCGGGCATCCCAGGTCAGGTAGAGGTGGTTGACGCCATTGACCGGCCCCGTGTGCGAACTGGGTGCGGGCTTGGCGGGGTCGAGGCGGGCAATGGGCATGCGCTTCGACCATTCCTCCAGGAACACGCGCAGTTCAAGCCGGGCAAGGTGTTGACCCACGCATTTGTGCGGGCCGTTGCCGAAGCTGTTGTGGCCCACCGGGCCGCGGTCGAAATCGACCTTGAAGGGATCCTCGTAACGCTTCGCATCGATGCCGGAGAGACCGTTGACCGTCATGATCAGCTCGCCCTGCTTCAGGTTCGCCCCCTTGTGCACCATGTCGTGGCGTACCATGCGCGCGGTGTTGGACAGGCCATGTCGGCGCAGCAGTTCCTCGACGGCGGACGGGATGATAGCCGGATCGTCCTTCAGCCGCTGCTGCAGCTCAGGTCGCTCGGCGAGGCGCCACATGGAAAAGCCGGTCATCGAAGCGACCGTGTCGAGCCCGCCGAAGAACAGGAGCTGGGCCATGCCGACGATCTCCTCGCGCTTCTGGAAACGCGGATTGTCGCGCCATTGCGAGATGGCGGTGAACACGTCCGGGCCGGGGTGGGCGTAGCGGTCGTCAAGCAGTTCGCTGAGGAAGGCACCGACTGCGACCTGCGCCTTCACCCGCTCTTCCGCCGTGCCGTAGCCCGCCATCCAGCGGCCCCACAGCAGGAACTCCTCGCGCCGTTCGTGTGGCAGGTTGACCAGGTCCCAGAACAGCTTGAGCGGGGCGATGGTCGAGAACTCGCTGACGAACTCGCAGCTCGTGGCGCCGCTGGCGAGGATGCCCTCGAGCAGGTCGATGGTGACTCTTCGCACGTTCGGCTCATAGGTCTCCTCGATGTGCCGCTTGGCGAAATGGGGGTTGAGTACCGCGCGATATTTGGTGTGGTCGGGCGGGTCGAAAGTGATTGGCGGCATGAACGGGCAGGAACCCTTGGGTGGCGCCTTCTCGGTGTTCGAAAAGCTCTGGTGGACCTCCTGGATCATCTTGATGTCTTCGGCCCGGGTGGCGATCCAGTGGCCGCCATGGCGCGGAGTCCACTGGATGTCCGGGCCTTCGTGCAGCCGGGCCAGCGCCTGGTAGGCATCGCCGCTTTCCTCGATGCCGGTGGGGTTCATGTAGTCGAAATCGACGACCAGCGCTGGATCGACGTGGGGCGGGATTTGCGTTGCATCGATTGCGGCTGTCGCCATGGCCTCTCTCCACTTTCCGTCTTTGCGGATTTCGGCCTATCCTGCGGCGCAATGCCGGATATGACAAGAGAGGAGAGGGGCATGCTGACTACCGACGACATCGTGGCTATCCAGCAACTGGAAGTCTTCTGCCACCACGCCGTGGATCACCACGACCAGAGCCTGTTCCCGCTGGTGTTCACCCACGACGCGCGCTTCGACGGACGGCTTTGCGGCGGGCCGCTGTGCGTCGGCATCGACGAGATCGTCGCCTTCTTCGCCCTCGGCAAGCCGCCGCACCCGCCCTCGCACCATATGACCAACTGCTGGGTGCGCGAAGTGGATGGGCAGGTGTTGGTCAAAATGAAGTGGATCGTGCCGGACCTGGCGAACGGGACGTTCGTTGGTGGAGATAACGACGACATCGTCGTGCGCACGCCGGACGGTTGGCGGATATACGAGCGGAAGGCCTCGATGCGCTATCCGGGCGAGATCACGGTGCCGATGGAGTTCCGGGTCTGACGACTGAATAAATCCGCCTATACTTCATCGTCATCCTGAACTTGCCTCAGGATGAGGAAATAGGAGGGGAGGGGGCACCCAGGCCCCTACTTCACGATCTCCATCCCCGCCATGCTGCCCTCATCTCGCCATGCGCGGATGAGGTTGTCGAAGGCGTTGTAGCCCGGCCCGTACATGTCGCCGAAGATAGTGTAGCGGTTCGCCGCGATGCCCTCGTTGTTGTTGTAGCCCGGGGTGCAGCGCTGCCAGAAATCAGGATCGTAGAAGAAGGTCTCGCGCACGTGATCGACCCAGGCCTTTTCGGCCTCGGCGGTGGTTTCCACCGTCTCGCCGCCGCGCTTCATGGTCTCGCCGATGATGTAGGAGAGGTGGCGGCCCTGCTGGTCGTACATCAGCGTGGTCGAGCCCGAGACGCCGCCCTGGATCCAGCCGGTCCACAACAGGCCCGGGAAATTGTGCAGGCTCATGCCATGCAGGGTGCGGAAGCCGTCCTTCCAGTATTCGTAGAGCGACAGGCCGTCGCGGCCCTCGATCGTGTCGATGCCGTACTTGCGGCGCAGGTCCGTGGTGCTTTCGAAGCCGGTCGAATAGATGATCAGGTCGAACTCGTGCTCGACGCCGTTGGCAATGATGCCCTTCTCGGTGATCGCCTCGATGCCCTTGCTGGCCGAGACGTCGATGATGTCGACGTTCTCGCGGTTGAAGGTGTCCAGGTAGTCGTCGTTGAAGCAGGGGCGCTTGCAGAGGAAACGGTACCACGGCTTGAGGATCTCGGCCTTGCGCTTGTCCTTGACGGTGTCGTCGACCCGCTTGCGGATCCGTTCCATGGCGCGATGATCTTCCACCTCGCGCAGGGCCATGAGCTCCTCGTAGCTCATTTCCGGCCAGCCCATTTCCTTGCGGCGGGTCTGGACGTTGCGGTTGAGCTCGCTCCAGCCGTCGCAGATCAGGTCGACGTCGTCGGGGCCGTAGATGCCGTTGATCCCGGTGTGGAAGCTGTTCATCCGCTCCGTCTGCCAGCCGGGATTCAGCTGCTTTGCCCAGGTCGGATCAGTCGGCATGTTGCCGCGGTAGTCGATGTAGCTCGGGGTGCGCTGGAAGACGGTGAGCTGCCTGGCGTACTTCCCGAGGAACGGCACGCACTGGATCGCCGTCGCGCCGGTGCCGATGATCGCCACCTTCTTGTCGGCCAGCTTGCTCAGCACCGGGTTGTGCCAGTCACCGCCGGTATAGTCATAATCCCAGCGCATGGTGTGGAAGCTATGGCCCTTGAAGCTCGTGATGCCGGGCACGCCGGGCAGCTTGGGGCGGTTGATCGGGCCGACCGCCATGATGACGAAGCGGGCGCGGATCGTGTCGCCCTGACGGGTGCCGATGCGCCAGCGCTTGCTGTCTTCCTCCCACTGCAGGCTCTCGATTGTCGTGCCGAACAGGGCGTTCTTGTAGAGATCGAAGTGGCGGCCGATCATCTGGCAGTATTCGAAGATCTCCGTGCCGTAGGAATAGCGGTCCTTCGGCATGTAATTCAGCTCTTCGAGCAGCGGCATGTAGGTGTAGCTCTCGACGTCGCACTGCACGCCGGGGTAGCGGTTCCAGTACCAGGTGCCGCCGAAGTCGCCGCCGCGGTCGATGATACGGATGTTCTCGATCCCCGCCTCGCGCAGCCGGCCACCGACGTTCAGCCCGGCAAAACCGCCGCCGACGATGACGACGTCGATCTCGTCATTGACCGGTTCGCGCGGGGGAACCTCGGTATAGGGGTCGAACTCGAAGAAGAGCTCGTACTCGCCGCGCGCCTCGATGTACTGGGCGAAGCCCTCGGCGCGGTGGCGCTTGACGCGCTCTTCCTCGTACTTCGCACGCAGGGCCTCAACATCGACTTCGGGCACATCGGTATTGCCGCAGCTAGTGAAGTTGGGATTGGCGTTCATTGCACTCCTGTCCCGAATCCTGTTTTGCCGACCAATACCTGTTGGCCGCGAGCAAAGTCGAGGGAGCAGGTTGGAACAACGGGGCCTTAGGCTACAACCCCCTCGGGCAGCACTGTCGGATGGATCGGTGCGGCCATTTTCTGCACTTCGGGAAGCACTTCCTCGGCGAAGAGGCGGATGCTCCGCTGGCATTCCTCCAGCGTCATGGTGCCGAAATTGGGGACGATGGTGATCTCGGAGAAAGAGCAGGCCTTCTGCGCCGCCTCGATCCGGCGGAACACCTCGTCCGGCGTGCCGATCATCAGGTTGTCTTCGTGATAGCCGGACGGGCGGGCGACTTCCTTGGCGTCCTTGCCGGTAACAGCCGCCTCCAGGATCGCCGTCGCCGCGCCCTGGCGGTCGGCATAGGCCTCGTAGCCCTTTACGCCGATGAAGTTCGACGGATCGGCGAAGCCATAGTGCAGGTTGACGTCGCGGTTGGCCTCGAAGATCCACTGGTCGGCCTTGTCGAGTTCGCTCTTGTTGGCGACACAGTAGAGGAACAGCACGTTCTTCGGCTGGCAGGGCGCGAAGCCTTCCTCGGCGCGGAACTGGTTGACCGCGCGGACGTCGTCGCAGGCCTTGGACAGCGGTTTGTTGCCGACAAACAGCGGTCGGATGCCCTTGCGCGAGAGGATTTCCAGCGACTCCCGCGTCGCGGCGGAGCCGTAGATGCGGCTCAGCAGGTCCTGGCTCTTGGGCGCCGGGCGGATCGAGGTTTCCGGCACCCTGAAGATCTCGCCCTCGTAGCTGAAGCGCTCCTGGGTGAAGGCGAGATTGAGGATGTCGAGCGTCTCGTTGAAGCGCTGGCGGCTCTCCTCGCGCGGCACGCCGATCGCCTCGAATTCGCCCTTGGCGACGCCGCGGCCGAGGCCGATGGTTTCGTACCTGCCGTTGCACAGGGTATCGAGAAAGGCGATCTGGTGGGCCAGGCGGATCGGGTGCCACCAGGGGGCGACCACCACCATCGTGCCGAAAGTCACCCGCTCGGTCCGCCCGGCGTAGTAGGTCAGCAACTGCAGCGGATTGGGCACCATGCCATAGGGCGTGCCGCAATGGTCAGGTGCCCAGATGCCGTCGTAGCCCAAGGGCTCGGCCATGTCGCCGATCGCCATCATCGCCTCGACGCACTTCCAGTCCGGCGTCTCGGGTGCGCTGGCATAGTCCTGCGCCATGATCCGCTCCCAATCCTTCGAATTGGGAGCTGAAAGACCGAGGTTTACTTTCACGCCAGCGCTACTTCACGATCTTGCGCGGCGTGCCCGAGCCGACGAACTTCGACAGGTTGTAGTGCAGGCTGGCAACCGTGCGTTCCATATAGGGATTGGGCTGGGCGCCGAAGAAGCCGGCGCTCTTCATGCCTTTCTGCACCGCGCCCATGTTGTTGAAATCCTGCTGGAGCACCGGCGGCCAATCGGCGACCTCGGTATATTCCCACTCGGTCTCGGGCGCTTCGCCTTCCGGGTAGAGCTCGTATACCGCGGCCTCGAAGTAACACATGTCCGGATTGTTGCCGTAGGGCCGCGCCTGGTAGCAGAGCATGTTGTTGACCGCGTGGCCGATCTGCTGGTTCGGGAAGATCTGCCAGCTCGTACCGGAAGCAGCCGTGTGCTGTGGGTCCACCACCGGCCAGACGACGCCGCGTTCCTCGTCGATCTTGCGGGCGGTGGTCAGCCAGTACTTCGACACTTCGGGCGCGGGCGTGCCTTCGGGCAGTTCGGCGGCCAGCCGGTTGGCGACATCGACCAGGGTGCGCGTGGTGTTGGTGTTGGCGTTTTCCCAGGTGAAGTTCTGCATCTCGGCGGTCGACAGGCGTGCGTCGCCGGTGCCGAGGCGCAGCTTGGCGGCGTCTTCCTCTTGGCCCTTGGGGGCATCGTAGCCGATGTTCGAGTGCTTGCCCTGGTTGCGGCCCCAGCCGCGGAACTGGCCGAACTCCATGAATTCGGGGTGCGTTCCGGGGACGTGGTAGGTCTCGCAGAAGGCCTCCATGGCGACCTTCCAGTTGCATTCGAACACGATCCACTTGCGCCATCGGGCGCGCATGTTCTGCAGCTGGAACGGATCGAGCATGGTCGCGGCGGGCTCGAGGTACTCGCGCAGCGGCTGTGCGTCGGGATCCATGTTGATCCACAGGAAGCCGCCCCAGGTATCGACCTGCACCTTGCCGAGGGTGGTGCGCGCGGGGTTGTCGAGCGCGCCGTTCCAGTCCTCCTTGTGCTCGATGAACTTGCACTGGCCTTCAAGGCCATAGGTCCAGCCGTGATAGCCGCAGACGATGCTCGTCTTGTTGCCGTGGGCGTTGCGCTTGCCCGGGGGCGTGTCGATCAGCTTGCGGCCGCGGTGGATGCAGACGTTGTGGAAGGCGCGGAGCTGGCCGTCCTCGCCGCGCATGATGATGACGCTGTCGTCGCAGATGTCATAGGTGACGAAATCCCCCGGATTGGGCACGTCTTCCACTCGCCCCGCCTGCAGCCAGACCTTGCGCCACAGGCGCTCCTTTTCGCGCTGGAGGTAATCCTCGCTGATATAGGCCTCGGGGCCGATTTCGACGGCATCGACGAGATCGTCGGCGCTTTCGACCAGGTTGCTGATGTCGGCCATTTCACATTCCTCGCATTCTCAATAACCGGATAGACCGGCAAAACTAACAGAGCCTCGGTAGCTGTGAAAGCCCGCAGATTGCGGGCTCAGAATACCTCGTCGAACAGGTCCTTCATCGCCGCCCAGCTGCGGCGCTCGGCCTTGGCGTCGTACTTGAGACCGGCCATGCCGATAGACGCGGCGTCCTTGTTGGTGAAGCTGTGCTCGACGCCGGTCAGCAGCAGCATCTGGCAGTCGATGGCGTGCTCGGCCATGTTCGCCAGGAAGGCATCGCGCTGCTCCCTGGGGATCAGCGGGTCGGCATCTCCGATGCAGACGAGGACAGAGCCCTTGATTTTGCTCGAATCCGCGGGGACGCCTTGGCCCAAGCCCGAGTGGAAGCCCACCACCGCCTTGAGATCGGCGCCTGTGCGCGCAAGTTCGATCGCCGAGGAGCCACCGAAGCAGAAGCCGATGGCGGCAAGCTTGCCAGCATCGACATGCGGCTGGGCCTTGAGCGCATCCAGCCCGGCAACCAGGCGCGCGCGCCATTCCGGCTGGTTCTGGATCAGTTGGCCAAGGATGGCCATCGGCTCGCCTTCGGACCCGGCGAACATATCGACGGCGAATGCGACATAACCCATCGCCGCCAGCGCGTCGCATTTGGATTTTGTGTTGGCCGTCAGGCCGTTGCCTTCGTGCAGAACCAGTACGCCCGGAACCGTCCTGCCGTTCGAACCGTCCGCCAGGTAACCGGTCGAGGTGCGGCCGTCGGCCGACCAGGTGATGTCGCGAGTCTCGGCCATCAATCTCTCCCATATCGCCGGCACTGCATGGCCGCTCGGCCCCTGCCTATCGCCAATCTGCGTCAATTGGCAATGGACATGCAGGTGCGAATTGCCGAATATACGGGCAACGCAATTTGCCCTTGGGAGAATATCATGAGCGACGCCGAAGCTGCCGTCATCCGCGAGGCACGGCGCGACTGGGTGACCGAGCACCGCGAGAAATACCTGCGCTCCGGCGGGGTCGAAGGCCACATCGAGGACCTGACGCCGGTCAACGGTCGCACCTTCGGCACGCACCTTTTGCTCAAGTACAAGGGTCGCAAGAGCGGCAAGGTGTTTATCACGCCGCTCAGCTATGCCGACATCGGCGGCGAAGTGGTGATCGTCGCGTCCAAGGGCGGCGCGGACACGCACCCCGAATGGTACCTCAATGTCAAGGCGAGTCCGGAAATCGAGTTCCAGATCGGAACGCAAGCCTTCAAGGCCACCTGGCGCGAGCCCGAGGGCGCCGAGCGCGAGAAGGTGTGGAATTTCATGGTCGATTGCCATCCGTTCTACGGCGACTACCAGGGCTGGACCACCCGCCAGATCCCGCTGGTGATGATGCTGCGCCAGGAAGAGATCCCGGTGTTCAAGGAGAGCGACGCGACGGGGATGCGGTCTTATTGACGTCAGGTCGCTCCTTCCCTCGAAGGGAGGGAGCTAGCCGTCCGGTGCCATCAGTTCCCGCACGAAGCCGATCAGCCCCGTCTGGCGCGCGCGCTTCAGGCGTTCGGCGGCAAGAATTTGCACGACCTTGGCGTAGCAGGCCTCGACGTCGTCGTTGATCACGACATAGTCATAGCCGTCCCAGTGGCTGATTTCCGACTGCGCGCGCTCCATGCGGGCGGCGATCACCTCGGCGCTGTCGGTGCCGCGGCCGGTCAGGCGGCGGCGCAACTCGTCTATGCTGGGCGGCAGCAGGAAGACGCGCACGACATCCTGCTGGTCCTGCTGGTAAAGCTGCTGGGTGCCCTGCCAGTCGATGTCGAACAGGTAGTCCTGCCCGGTCTTCAGCCCCTCGCGGATGTAGGCCTTGGGGGTGCCATAGCGGTTGCCGAAGACGTGCGCCCATTCATAGAAGGCGTCTTCCTTGACCATGCGGTCGAACTGGTCCTGGCTGACGAAGAAATAATCCCGCCCATCGACTTCGCCGGGCCGCATCGGGCGCGTTGTGGCGGAAACCGACATGCGGATGCCTTCGTCGCGCTCCAGCAGCATGCGCGAAATCGTCGTCTTGCCCGCGCCGGAAGGCGAAGACATTACGAACATCAAGCCGCGGCGCTGCAGCGCGTCAGGCATCTTTGCCGCTATCGGGTTTGGTAATGGACTTCGGCTTGTGCCGGCGATCATAGAGCGCCTTGGCAATCAGGCCGCCACCAACGACGATCGCGCCGGGAACCGATCGGGTGGCAATCTTGGTGATCGCAGCCCCCGCTATGCCCTTGGTCAGCGAGCGCTTGTGCAGCGGCACTTTCTTCGCTTCCTTTTCTGCGGGAAGAAGCCGCCCGAGGGCGAGGTTGAGCAGCTTGCCGCCACCCTGTCGCACGATCCTGGCCAACAGGCGATTGGACACCACCTTTGAATTCCAGTTCTATTTCTTGCGGCCGAAATCGACCGACACGACGTTTGAACCGCCTTCACCGCCGTTGGTGCCATCGCCGTCGCCGTTTGGCGAATCGTTTTCCGCGTCCTCGTGCTGTTCGTGGTCGAGTTCGTCGACTGCCGCCTGGAACTGCAGCCCGAAATCGACCGCGGGATCGACAAAGGCGGTTATCGCCGAGAAGGGAATGACAAGTTTGGCCGGAATCTGGTTGAACGAGAGGCCGACCGAGAACGAGTTCTCCCCGACCGAAAGGTCCCAGAACTTGTTCTGCAGGACGATCGTCATCTCATCCGGGAAGCGTTCGCGCAGGTGCGTGGGGATGTTTACGCCCGGCGCCCCGGTCTTGAACGTGATGTAGAAATGGTGCCGGCCGGGCAGTGCGCCGCCCATTGCCACGATCTGGCCGAGCACGCGGCCGACCACGGCGCGCAGGGCTTCCTGCACGATTTCGTCGTAGGGGATCAGGCTGTCTTGCGGGGCATCGTTCATGATCGACAAGCACTGGCCTTGCGGAATTTGCGGGTCAAGGGCCGATTTCCGATGTCGCTGGCCTCAAAAGCGATGGGCCGCCCACTTATCCACGACTGCGAACCGGTCTCAACAAAAGGCAAACTGCGAGAGCTTTGTTGATTCCGGCGGCCCCCGGTCTATAGGCGGCGCCATGCGCCCATCCACGTCTGCCAGAACTGCCAGCGTCAACCGCAACACCAGCGAGACCCGGATCGCCGTGGAGGTCAATCTCGACGGCTCCGGCGCCTATGACGTTTCGACGGGCATCGGCTTTCTCGATCACATGATCGAGCAGTTCTCACGCCATTCGCTGATCGACATCACCTGCAGGATCGCGGGCGACCTGCACGTCGACCAGCACCACACGACCGAGGACAGCGCCATCGCCATCGGCCAGGCCCTGCTGCAGGCTCTGGGCGACAAGGCGGGGATCGGCCGCTACGGCATGGCCTATTCACCGATGGACGAGGCCCTGTGCCGGGTGACGCTCGACATCTCTGGCCGGCCATGGCTGGTGTGGAAGGCCGGCTTCACCCAGCCGCGCCTGGGCGAGATGGACACCGAGCTGTTCCAGCACTGGTTCCACTCGATCGCGCAGGCCGTGGGCATCACGCTGCACATCGAGCTGCTCTATGGCGAGAACAACCACCACATCATCGAAGGCATCTTCAAGGGCTTCGCCCGCGCCATGCGGCAGGCTGTGGAGCTGGACGCGCGCAAGGGCGGCGCTGTGCCCTCGACCAAGGGGGTCCTTGGTGGGTAGCGCCGTTTGCATCCGCAGCCGGCTTGCGGCACCGGCCCGCTCCCCCTCCCGGCCACCCAGCAATGGTACCTTACGGTTAGCCGGGAGGGGGAGCGGGCCGGTGCCGTTCCTGCGTCAGCAGGAATTGTGTCATGGCTGAAGTTGTCGCGCTCGTGGATTACGGGGCGGGCAATCTCCATTCGGTGATGAATGCGCTGAAGGCTGCCGGCGCGGAGAACGTCGCACTGACGTCCGATCCCTATGTCGTGCGCGCGGCGGACCGGGTGGTCCTGCCCGGCGTCGGCTCGTTCAAGGCCTGTGCCGACGGGTTGCGCGCGGTGTCCGGCATGGTCGAGGCGATGGAAGAGCGGGTATTCGTCGGCGGCGCGCCGTTCCTTGGCATCTGCGTGGGCATGCAATTGCTGGCCAGCCGCGGCCTGGAGCATGGCGAAACGCTGGGCCTCGACTGGATCGCCGGTGAAGTGCGCGAGATCGAGGTGACGGATCCCGCCATCAAGATTCCCCACATGGGCTGGAACGACGTTGCCCCCATGCACCACACTGACGGCGCCCGCCTGATCCAGCCGGGCGAGGCCTATTTCCTGCATTCCTATCACTTCGTCCCCGACAATGGCCATGAGATCGCCGCGCTGACCGATCATGGCGGCAGCGTTGTCGCGGCGGTAGCGCGCGACAACCTTGTCGGCGTGCAGTTCCATCCGGAAAAGAGCCAGAGCTACGGCCTCTCGTTCCTTTCCCGCTTCCTGGATTGGCGGCCATGAGGATTTTACCGTGATCGTCTTCCCCGCCATCGACCTCAAGGCCGGACAGGTCGTGCGCCTGGCCGAAGGCGACATGGCGCGCGCCACGGTCTACGGCGACAACCCCGCCGCGCAGGCCATGCTGTTCGCCGAGGCCGGGGCGCAGCACCTGCACGTCGTCGATCTCGACGGCTCCTTCGCCGGCCGCGCCGAGAACCGCGAGGCAGTCGAGGCGATCCTTCAGGTCTTCCCCGGCCACGTCCAGCTCGGCGGCGGCATCCGCACGCGTGAGGCGGTGGACGGCTGGTTCGACCTCGGCGTCTCGCGCGTGGTCATGGGCACCGCCGCGCTCAAGGACCCGCAGTTCGTCAAGGACATGGCGGCCGAATACCCCGGCGGCATCGTCGTCGCCGTCGATGCCCGCGACGGCATGGTCGCGACCGAGGGCTGGGCGGAAGTGTCCGACGTTTCCGCCACCGACCTTGCGCGCCGCTTCGAGGACGCCGGCGTCGCCAGCCTGCTGTTCACCGACATTGGCCGCGATGGCATGCTCAAGGGCTGCAACATCGAGGCGACGGTGGACCTCGCGCGGCGGGTCGACCTGCCGGTGATCGCCAGCGGCGGCGTGAAGGGCCTGGACGACATCCGCATGCTGGCCTTGCACGCCAATGACGGCATCGAGGGCGTTATTACCGGGCGGGCGCTGTTCGAGGGCCGGCTGGACCTGTCGGCTGCGATCCAGATGGCGGATGCGGCATGACCGTCCGCGTCCGCGTCATCCCTTGTCTCGACGTTGCCGATGGCCGGGTGGTCAAGGGCGTCAACTTCGTCGACCTCAAGGACGCCGGCGATCCGGTGGAGCAGGCGCGCGCCTATGACAAGGCCGGGGCGGACGAGCTGTGCTTCCTCGACATCACGGCCAGCCACGAGGCGCGCGGCACCCTGCTCGATGTGGTCCGGCGCACGGCGGAAGTCTGCTTCATGCCGCTAACCGTCGGCGGCGGGGTGCGCTCGGTCGAGGACGCGCGCGAGTTGCTGCTGGCCGGCGCCGACAAGGTGGCGGTGAACAGCGCGGCCGTCTCCAGGCCCGAAGTGGTGGCCGACATCGCGGAGAAGATGGGCAGCCAGTGCGTCGTCGCCTCCGTCGATGCGCGCAGGAAGGAAGGCGGCGGCTGGGAAATCTTCACCCACGGCGGTCGCCGCGCCACCGGGATCGACGCGGTCGCCCATGCGATCAGGCTGGCCGAACTGGGCGCGGGCGAACTGCTTGTCACCTCGATGGATGGCGACGGCACCCAGGCGGGCTACGACCTCGAACTCACCCGCACCATCGCCGATGCCGTCTCCGTGCCGGTGATCGCCAGCGGCGGCGTCGGAACGCTTGAGCACCTCGTTGAGGGCGTGACCAAAGGTCATGCCAGCGCGGTCCTTGCCGCCTCGATCTTCCACTTCGGCACCTACAGCATAGCCCAGGCCCATGCGGCCCTGCGCGCCGCCGGCATCCCTGCGCGGGGCTGATCTCCCTCTATTCTGTCGGAAATGCTGACACTCAAGCGCGGTTAGCGTGCACGGTTAACCAGCGATTAGCGCTTTCATCCGGCCATTCGCCATGTTGGCACGGTGATTGCGTCGATGCCTCAAGGCATGCGGATGACCTTCCGGTGCCGCCGACGAATTTTCCGTCCGGCCCGAGGGGGCACTCCCTGCCCCGGGCAGGGCGGCATTCGAAAGGGGCGTCCTGCACACGCCAGGGCGCCCCTTTCCCCTTTTGCCGAGACTTGACCGCGCCGCGCCATGCCCGCAATGCCTGCGGCCATGCCTGACGAATCCATCCTGTCGCGCCTCGAGCAGACCATCGCCAGCCGGCGCGGCGGCGATCCGTCGACCAGCTATGTCGCCAAGCTCAATGCGAAGGGCCTGCCCAAGATCACCCAGAAGCTGGGCGAAGAGGCGACCGAGGCGGTGATCGCCGCGCTCGTCGGCAGCCGCGAGGAACTGGTCGGCGAGGCGGCGGACGTGATCTTTCACCTGATGGTGCTGCTGGGCGCCAAGGACATCTCGCTCGCCGAGGTGCTTGCGGAGCTGGACCGCCGCGAGGGCACCAGCGGAATTGCCGAAAAAGCGAGCCGAAAAGGGTGATCAGGCAACACGCGCAGCCCATCCATTTGAGCGGTTCGGGCGCTGCGCCCGCGATTCCCCTGTCATTGGGATCCGGCCTCGATCAAATAAGTGAAGCTCAGCTGCAACGCCTGCTGCATGAGTACCCTGCCTGCCTGCCAATTCGTGAAATTGACCCTCTATTTGCGGACCCAGTTCCTCTTTGCATGGAATTGCCGACGGAGGCTGGACCAATTGACAATTTCATGGTTACGGAAACAGGCCTACCCGTAATTGTCGAATGCAAACTTTGGCGCAATCCGGAAGGGCGGCGCGAAGTGGTCGGGCAGATTCTCGACTATGCAAAGGAATTGACCCGTTGGAACTCCTCGGACGTTCAAAGTCGGGTAGCGCGAGTTCTAGGTCAATCGTCGAACACGATCGTCAATCTGCTTAGGGAGGCAGGTCGGCAGGTCGATGAGATAGCATTCAACGACTCCCTCACTCAAAACTTGCGTAAAGGCCGTTTCCTGTTGCTGATTGTCGGCGATGGCATTCGGGAGGGGGTGGAGGCAATTGCCGAATATCTCCAGGCCCATGCCAATCTGCATTTTTCATTGGGATTGGTCGAACTTCCCATTTTTACTTTGGCTGATGGCAGCCGAATCGTAACGCCCCGTGTTCTCGTCCGTACTCATCTGATTGAACGGCAGGTAGTGGCTGTTCCTGACGGTTTGGTGCTTCAAGATTCGCTGGCTGATATCGAAAGTGGCCCCAGCGCAGAAGACGAAAACGACCCGGTGTCCCGCATCAGTTTCTGGCGAGCTTTCCTCTCAGGCCTGAGGCTTGACGACCCTGAGCAAGTTATTCCGCGCGCTGGCAGAAATGGTTTCGTCACAATGGCAATGCCTGGAGGCACGTGGCTTTCAATTTATCGACAGGAGTCCCGGCTGGAGGTCGGTATTTACCTGTCCTATGGTCTTGATCGCGATAGTTTGGGGGCAAGGGCTGTTGACCGCCTGTTGCAAGGCTGGCCCGAAATACAAGTTGAACTCGGTGGAACGGTTCAAGTTGAAACAGACAGCAAGGGACGGAGGCTGATTTGGGACACCCTGGCAACCGGATCATGGGCACAGGAAAATGAGCGGCTGAAGGCATTCGAGTGGCTTCGAAAGAGGACCAACGATTTTGTGAATGTGCTGAGACCCAAGATGAAATCAATTGTCGCTGATCTGGAAAGAGAGAACTGAATGCCGATCGATGCCAGTCTGCCCTATGACGATGGCAACATCTTCGCCCGCATCCTGCGCGGCGAGCTTCCGTGCAACAAGGTCTACGAGGATGAATGGAGCCTCGCCTTCCACGACATCCGCCCACAGGCGCCGGTGCATGTGCTGGTCATCCCGAAGGGTGCCTATGTCGGCTGGGACGATTTCACCGCCAAGGCGAGCAGCGACGAGATCGCTGGCTTTACCCGCGCCGTGGGCGAAGTGGCGCGGCAGCTTGGGCTGTCCTCCGGCTACCGGCTGATGGTCAACATGGGCGAGCACGGCCACCAGGAAGTGCCACACCTGCATGTGCATATCTTTGGCGGCCGGCAGTTCCGCCTGATGATCGCGGATTGACTCACCACGCCCCGGCAAGGCGTTAGGGAAAGGTGACCAGCCGTGCCCAAAACGGCACGGAATGGGTTAACCGCCTTGCTCCGTTCATGTTGGGGCCGCTAAACCCGCCGTCATGAATGCCATTCCCGAACCACCTGGCGGCGTGTTCGACGGCCCGGTTCATCGCTATGCGGTGCGGGTCTATTTCGAGGACACCGACCTTTCGGGGGTGGTCTATCACGCCAATTACCTGCGCTGGTTCGAGCGCGCGCGGTCTGACATGCTGCGCCTGCTGAAGATCGACCAGCGCAGCGCGCAGGAAGCGGGCGAGGGGGCTTATGCCGTTGCGGAAGCGAACATTCGCTATCTCGCCCCGGCCAGACTGGATGACACGGTGACAATCGAAAGCAGGGTGGAAGAACTGGGCGCGGCGAGCTGCCGCATGCACCAGAAGGCATGGCGCGGCGATGTGCTGCTGGCCGAAGCGCGGCTGAGGGTGGGCTTCGTGGGTCCCGATGGTCGCCCGCGCCGCCAGCCCGCCGAATGGCGCAAGGCCTTCGCCACAATCGCACCCGAGGGGAAATAGAACATGAGGGGCTTGCAAGTGCTCGCAGCGGCCACCGCACCGGGCCATCTCGATCCGGTAAGGCTGTTCCTGGACGCGGACATCGTCGTCCAGGCGGTGATAGTCGGCCTGCTGCTGGCCAGCATCTGGGTCTGGACGATCATAGCCTCCTTCTCTTTGCGCATGGGGCGGGTCGGCCGGCGCAGCGACGCCTATGAGCGGGCCTTCTGGAAGAGCGAGGACTTTGCCGCCTTGCAGGACGAGAAGGGCCGCGACGTGCCCCTGGCGGCCGTCGCCGAGGCGGGAACAGGGGAATGGCGCCGGTCCAAGGACCAGCCGTCCCGCGATCCGGAAGGTATGCGCCAGCGAATCGCCTCGGCCATGGGCAGCGTCATTGCCCAGGAGGCGGACCGGTTGGCGGAACGGCTCAACTTCCTCGCGACGGTCGGCTCGGTCGCGCCCTTCGTCGGCTTGTTCGGCACCGTCTGGGGCATCATGAACAGCTTCTTCCAGATCGGCCAGCAGCAGAACAGCTCGCTGGCGGTGGTGGCGCCCGGCATTTCCGAGGCGTTGTTCGCCACCGCCATCGGCCTGTTTGCGGCGATTCCGGCGGTCATCGCCTACAACCGATTCTCGCACCGGGTGAACCGCTACGAGGCGCGCATGCAGCGCTTTGCCGACCGCCTGCACTCGGGCCTGACCCGCGATCTGGAGGGCGGGTGATGGCCTTCGGCCTGCACAGCCACGGCCGGCGCGGCAGTTCCCGCCGCGCCCCGATGGCGGACATCAACGTCACGCCGCTGGTCGACGTGATGTTGGTTCTGCTGATTGTCTTCATGGTGACGGCGCCGCTGCTCAAGGCAGCGGTTCCGGTCGAACTGCCGGACAGCCGGGCAAAGCCCTTGGCCGAACAACCCAGCGAGATCGCCATCAGTATGACTCGCGATGGGCGGCTTTATCTCGACGATGCAGAAGTCCCCGAGGCGGGCCTCGGCAAGCGGCTGGCAGGGATCAAGCCGGACGCGAACGGCAAGCTGCCGCTGGTCACGCTCCGGGCCGACCGCGCGCTGGATTATGGCCGGGTGATCGCCGTCATGGGCGAGCTCAACCGGGCGGGTTTCTCTTCGATTTCCTTGGTAACTTCCGCGAGTTCGGTCGAACCCTCGGTCACTTCCGGTTCAGGCAATGGCAAATAGGTCTGTTACCATGCAAAAAGGCGCACTCGGCGGGGAGGAACGCATTGGCCTGACACTGGCCATTGCTGCCCATGCCGCGCTTCTCGCCTTCATCGTCTGGCGGCCGCCTATGGCTTCAACTGTGCCGCCGCCCGAGCGGATTGCGGTCACCCTGTCCGACCAGGTCGGCCTGACTTCGACTTCGCCTGAACCCGATGCAGCCGCAGCGCCCGATATGGCGCCGGTGCTGGGCGAAACGACAGCCGAAGTGCCGGAGCCCGTCGAGCAGGCGGAGCCGGTGGAGCCCGTCGCGCCGCCGCCTCCCAAGCCGGTCCCTCAGGCGGCAGTGCAGCCCAAGCCCGTGCCGCGCGTAACCCCACAGCCAAGGCCAGCTCCCGTCGCGGTGTCACGGCCCAAGCCGCAGCCCGACATCATCGGCGAACTGGCCCGCCGCGCCCCCGCGCAGCGCATGATTCCGCGCCCCGCCGGCGGCAGCCGGATCGGCAACGATTTCCTCAAGGGCGTTCCGGGCGCCCAGGCCAGTGGCACCTCGCAAAATCCGCCCGCGGCGGCGATTGGCCCGGCGGTGCAGTCTTCGCTCGCGGGGGCCATTTCGCGCCAGCTCAGGCCGCACTGGGCCGCGCCGCAGGGAGCGGACGCGGAGAAGCTGGTGACGCTGGTGCGCTTCCGCCTGGGCAAGGACGGCAGCCTTATCGGCACTCCCGAAGTGGTCGGCCAGTCCGGCGTCACCCCGGCGAACGAAGCGCAGAAGCGTCTGCATGCCGAACAGGCCATCCGCGCGGTCCGGCTGGCCGCTCCTTTCGATCTTCCCGATGAGTATTATTCCGCATGGCAAGTGGTGACTTCGCGTTTCGACAGAAGGCTTTCGCAGTGAGGCGGGGCCTCGCATTTCTCGCCCTGACCGTGGCGTTGCCGGTCCAGGCCCGGGCGCAGCCTGCGCCCGTGACCGAGCCGGCACCGGCGGAGCAGGCCTCGCAGCCCGCGCCCGAAGGCCTGTCGGTGACGGTGTCGGACGACAGCGAGTGGCAGAACCTGGGCGTCGCCATTCCCAATTTTCCGACCGACGCCGATGTCGCGACGCAGACCAATGCCGGTTCGACGGCGGCGGTGGGCAGGGGGCTTGCCGCCATCGTTGCGGCAAACCTGCGCAACAACGGCCTGTTCAAGCCCTCCGGCCCCGAGGGCCTGCCTCAGCCCACTTTCGGCGAAGTGCCGGCGCCAAACTACGTCCTGTGGCAGGGGCGCAGTGCCGAGCGGCTGGTGCAGGGATCGGTTCATGCCAATCCCGATGGCTGGCTGGTGGTGGGCTGCTATCTCTACGACGTTCCGCTCAAGCAGCAGCTGGCCGGCGCGACCTGGACCGTGGCGCCCGTCGAGTGGCGGCGAGCGGCGCACAAGTGCTCGGACCTCGTCTATTCGCGGCTCTCGGGCGAGAATCCGTTCTTCGACAGCCGCATCGCCTATATCTCCGAAACCGGCCCCAAGGACCGCCGGATAAAGCGGCTGGCGGTGATGGATTCGGACGGGGCCAACCACCGCTTCCTCACCAGCGGCCAGGCCATCGCGCTGACGCCGCGCTATTCGCCGGACTACAAGTCTATCCTCTACCTGTCCTATCTCAACGGCAATCCGCGGATCTATGTCTACGATCTGGCGACGAACACCCAGCGGCTGATCTTCCAGGGCCGCAATCCCACCTTCGCCCCGCGCTGGTCGCCGGACGGCAAGTGGATCCTCTATTCGATGGCCGTTGCCGGCAACACCGACATTTACCGGATTTCCTCACAGGGCGGGGAAAGCCAGCGGCTGACCAACACGCCGGGCATCAACATCGGCGGCAGCTATTCGCCCGATGGCTCGAAGATCGTGTTCGAGAGCGACCGTTCGGGCAGCCAGCAGGTCTACGTCATGGACGCCGACGGCTCCAACCAGCGCCGCATCAGCTTCTTCGGCGGGCGATCGGCGACCCCGGAGTGGAGCCCGCGCGGCGACCAGATCGCCTTTACCCACATTGCCGGCAATTTCCGCATCGCGGTGATGAACCCCAATGGCGGGGAAATGCGTTATCTTACCGATAGCTGGCAGGACGAAGCGCCGACCTGGGCGCCCAACGGCCGCATCATCCAGTTCTTCCGGACGGAGCGGGGCGGCGGGCAGGCCTCGCTCTGGCAGGTCGATCTCACGGGCCGCAATGAACGCCGCCTGCCGACACCGGCGGGCGCATCCGATCCGGCCTGGGGACCGATCCGGCCGTGATGCAGGTACGAAACAGAGTTGGACATTCCATGCGAAAGGAGAAGCCGATGAACCGCAGGAATTTGGCAGTTGCGCTTATCGCCAGTGTTGCGCTTTCGGCCTGCGCCACCAAGGCGCCCAAGCAGTTGCCCCCCGATCCGGGCGGCGGCATCTCGACCGACCAGACCGGCACCGGCGCGCCTACTCCCGGAAGCCAGGCGGATTTCCTGGCCCAGATGATGGGCAAGGACACGATCTACTTCGATACCGACCGCTACAACATCGACAATGAGGACACCGTCGCGCTGACGGCACAGGCGCAGTGGCTGATGCGTTATCCGAACAAGCGCGCGACGATCGAGGGCCATTGCGATGAGCGCGGCACCCGCGATTACAACCTGGCCCTGGGCGAGCGGCGCGCCAATTCGGCGAAGAACTACCTTGTCTCGCTGGGGGTCGGCGCCGAGCGGCTCAGCACCGTCAGCTATGGCAAGGAACGGCCGGTGGCGATGGGATCGGACGAAGCAAGCTGGGCGAAGAATCGCCGTGCGGTTACCGTTACGATCGATTGATTTTTTAGCGGGCCGCCGGCGTAAGCGTGGCGGCCTGCGCCTGGCCGACCGGGCTGGCAAGATCGGCCGGAACCTTGGCCGCATGCGGGCCCAGCAGCGCATAGGCAGCCATCAGCAGCACCGAAAGTACCGAGGAAATTGCCAGTTGCTTGCTCATAAGCGGGTTCATGGCTCCAAAACCTTACCTGGGTTACTATAAGCATCGTTAGTGCATTTTGCAATGCAGCATTTACGGTTCGCGCCTTAAATTTCCCTGAACCGAATGCCGGGGTTGCTTCCGGACCGCGGGAAAGCCTATCGCTGGAAAATATGAGCCGTGCGCGCAGATCGAATGACTGGGGCTTTCCTCGCTGGCGCGGGTATGAAGGCGCGCGCGAGGCTGCGCAGGTGCGGCTTTGCGACCGGACGGGCTGCAACCAGCCTGGAAACTGCCCGGCGCCCAAGTCGCCCAACAGCCCGGATCGCTGGTATTTCTGCCAGCAGCACGCGGCGGAATACAATTCCTCGTGGGACTATTTCGCCGGGCTCAGCGCCGAGGAGGCGGCGGAACGCGAAGCGAAGGAGCGCCAGACGCACGAAGGCTTTCACGAATCGGCGCACTATGGCTGGGCCGGCTCGGGGGACGGTAGCCGCAGCCGCGACGAGCTTCGCGCGCTGGAATTGCTGGGGCTGGAACCCGATGCCGATTTTGACGCGGTGAAGAAGGCCTGGCGAGCCAAGGCCAAGGAAGTTCACCCGGACGTCCGGCCCGGCGATGCCGAGGCGGCCAAGGCCTTCCAGGCCTTCCAGCTTGCCTATGAGGTGCTTCGCGCTGCCGAAGAGCGGCGGGAGTGGAAGGGGTAGCTTATAGCCCTTGCTAGGTGGGTTGGGGCTCGTGGAGCCTGTCCCCGCGCAGCATGAGGAACATCAGCGCCCCGGCCATCGTGGCGGCAGCGCAGATCACCAGAAACAGGTTGAAGTTCCCGGTCACGCCCAGCAGCCAGGCCAGCAGCAGCGCACCCGTCGATGTCGAAATCGACATGGCCATGGTCATCAGGCCCATCACCGAACTGTAGAGCGCCACCCCGAACTGGCCGGCAACGGCATAGGCGACGATGTCGCCTTCGGAGCCATAGGAAAATCCGATCAGCAAGACGGCCGCCATCAGCACGGCATAGGCATCGAAGTTCGAGGCCAGGACCAGCAGGCCGAAGCTCGGCAGGCCCATGCAAAGCAGGCCGACGATGGGCACGGACCAGCGATCCAGCGCAATGCCGGAAATGAACCGTCCGGCCAGGACTCCGATGGGGAATGCCGCCAGCAATGCGCCCACCCTGGTGGCGGTGACCCCGTTTTCCATCAGCAGCAGCTTGAGCTGCGACAGGGCGAGGACCTGCGAGAGGTTGCACAAGAGCATGGCGATGGCGAGGATCCAGAAGATGCGGTTCCGGAAGATCGCCGGATAATCCTCCCGGGCGCGTCGCCTGGGTGGGGGCGTTGTGCCCGGCACGCGTCTTTCCCTGGGCAGCAGGATCAGCGTGATGATCGAGGACACGAAACTGAAGGCGGCCAGCACGTAGTAGGTCGAACGCCAGCCCTCCGCCTCGATATGGGCGTTGAGCACCGGGCCGGCGATTACACCCGTGAGATTGGGGCCGACCGCGACGATGGCCAGCGCCAGCCCGCGCGCCAGGTGCGTGTGCTGCACCGCCAGCCGGCTGTAGACCGTCGAGGTCATGGTGATGCAGAAGACCGTCTGGAACAGGTAGATGGCGACATATTGCCACATCGGCCCGGTCATGAACGAATAGAGGATGAAGCTGATCGGCAGCGCCACCATTCCGATCAGGGCAGTGCGCGTGACGCCGAAGACGTCGGCGAGCCTGCCCGCGACTGGGATGCAGAACGCAGCGGCCAGAGAGATCGAACCCAGCGCTGCGAAGGCGGACCGCGACCAGCCGAATTCCTCGATCAGGTGCGGCGCGATGACGCTGGGGGTGTAGAGCGACAGCGCGGCATAGCCGGTGCCGAGCCCGAATGTCGCCGCCAGCAATGGCCGCCAGTTCTGCCGCAGTTCTTTCCAATATCCGGACATGTCGTCTCCCGCTTTGGACCGGTTACATCTGCGAACCGTTCGCAGAAATCAACCGACCATTGCCTCCACGCCCCAGACCACACCGACGATTAGGATGGCGCCGGAAATGTCGAACAGGAAACCGGCCTTCAGCGCACGGGGCAGGGCGATGTGGCCGGTCGACCAGGCAATCGCGTTCGGCCCGCTGCCCGATGGCAGCATCAGCCCCAGGCTGGCGGCGAGCGCGGCAGGCATGGCCAGCAGTATCGGGTCGGCGCCAAGCCCGACGACCAGTGCGGCCACGACGGGCATGATGCCGCTGGCGGTGGCGATGTTGCTGGCGAATTCGGTGATGACAACGACGACGGCGACGACCACCAGCGTCACGACGATCAGCGGCACTGACGACAAGGGCAGCAGCATCTGGCCCAGCCACTGCGCCAATCCGCTTTCGGCCATACCCATGGCCAGCGCCAGCCCGCCGCCGAACATCAGCATGACGTCCCAGGGCGCGCCGTTGGCCTCGTTCCACGTTAGCAGGCGGCGGCCGGTGCCGTCGGGCAGGATCAGCAGCGCCAGCCCCGCCACGGCGGCGATAGTCCCGTCGGTCAGCGCGCCCTTGGGCAGCAGGGTCTCCAGCCATGGCTGCAGGACCCATGCCAGCACGGCGAGCACCATCACCGGGACGAGGCGTCTTTCCGGCAGGGTCCAGGGACTCCGCTCGCCAATCGCCGCCCGCGCCCCTGCCGGGTCGAAGGCGCTGCTGCCTAGGCGCTGCACCCGGGCAATCACGAGGCAGGCGAGCGGAACGCCTAGCAGCACGACAGGCAGGCCGTAGAGGCTCCATTCGGCAAAGCCGATCTGGATGCCGAGGCTTTCCTCCAGCATGCCGACGGAAAGCGCATTGGTCGGAGAGCCGACGATGGTGCCGAGGCCGCCGACGGAGGCGGCAAAGGAAATTCCCATCGGCAGGGCTCCGGCCATGCCTTCGGTCTCGCCCCTGGCGATGCCGCCTGCGGCCAGCATGGCGAGCGCCATCGGCATCATGATCAGCGCTGTCGAGGTATTGGAAATAAACATCGAGATGAGCGCGGTCGCCCCCATCACTGCCAGCAGCAAGGACAACGGACTGCTGCCCGACCGGCTGAGGATCGCCAGCGCCAGCCGGCGGTGCAGTCCGGTCCGTTCGACCGCCAGGGCCATGAAGGCCCCGCCGATGATCAGGAACATGATCGGCGAATAGTAGGCGGCCGCCGTCTTGTTGGCATCGGCCACGCCCAGCATGGGCAGCGCCAGGAAGGGCAGGATCGCCGTTGCCGACAGCGGCAAGGCCTCAGTCATCCACCAGGCCGCCATCCACCAGACAAGGCCGGCCGTGAACCAGGCCTTCGGCGGCATGCCGACAGGCGGCGCGATCAGCATGGTAAGCAGGAAACCGGCGATCCCGATCCAGAAGCCGATGCTGCGAATGTTCATGCCTGCCCCCCTGCGTCCAGGGCGCCACCTAGCAAGTGTGGGGCGGAAGGGAAATTGGCGCGTGAGGCTGGCGGGAGCGCGCCTGCAAACGGGCTCCCGGCCGAAACAAGCTTACTTCGGCGAGAGCACCATCAGCATCTGCCGGCCTTCCATGCGGGGATAGGCCTCGATCTTGGCGATCTCGGCGGTATCTTCCTGCACCCGGCGCAGCAGGTTCATGCCCAACTGCTGGTGCGCCAGCTCGCGGCCGCGGAAGCGCAGGGTGACCTTCACCTTGTCGCCATCCTCGATGAAGCGGTGGACGTTGCGCATCTTCACGTCGTAATCGTGATCGTCGATGTTCGGGCGCATCTTGATTTCCTTGATGTCCTGCGTCTTCTGCGTCTTGCGCGCGGCATTGG
>CAZVWP010000048.1:0-27190 GCA_964630805.1 uncultured Novosphingobium sp.
CTGTCTAGACGAATGTGGACATCATGAGACAGGAAAGTGGAGCGGGTAGCGGGAATCGAACCCGCCTAGCTAGCTTGGAAGGCTAGTGCATTACCACTATGCTATACCCGCGGCGGGGAGGCGCTTGCCACCAAGGTGCCACTCTCGTCAATCTCTTTGCGACACGAAGCATTGTGGGTTTCCGCTCGGCGCGCTTTTGGTTAGGCGTTCGCGCAGATAACGATACGGAGAGGCTCCCTGCATGGGCCAGTATGTCTACGCCATGGACGTCGGCGGCACCTTTCTCGATGCCGTCGCCACCGACGAGCATGGCGCGATCACCACGGCCAAGGTGCTTTCCACCCACGACGACTATGGCCGCTGCCTGCGCGAGGCGGTGCGGGCAATTGCCGGCAAGCTGGGGCTGAGCGAACGGGGCTTCCTCGAAAGCTGCCGGCTGATCGTCAATGGCACGACCGTCGCCACCAATGTGCTGGCGGAGCTGCGCGGGCCGCGCGTCGGGCTGCTGACCACGCAGGGCTTCGGCGACACGCTCTACGCCGCGCGAATCCACCGCTGGGGCACCAATGACCTCTCGCTGCTGCGCCCCCTGCCCCAGATCGTCCCACGCGAGCGGATCGTCGAACTGCGCGAGCGGGTGGACCACAACGCCACGGTGCTGCTGCCGCTGGACGAGCAGAATGTGGAGCAGGCGCTGCGCCGCATGGTCGAGGGCATGGGGGTGGAGGCAGTGGCCGTCTCGTTCCTCTGGTCGTTCCTCAATCCCGCGCACGAGCGGCTGGTGGCGGAAATTGCCGCCCGGCTCTACCCGGACCTGCCTGTCTCACTCTCCAGCGAGGTCTTCCCGGCGATCCGCGAGTACGAGCGGACCAACACCACGGTGATCGACGCCTTCATCTCGCCCGGCGTGCGCAAGTACGTTTCCGAGCTGGAGGACTACCTGCGCGGCAACGGCTTTGCCGGATCACTGCGGATGGTTCACGCCTCGGGCGGGGTCTCGACGCCCGAAGAGGTTCGCCGGGCGCCGGTCAGCCTGATAAATTCGGGGCCGGTCGCGGGCTATGTCGGCGCGCTGAAGTTCGGCGGGATTGTCGGCCGGGCGAACATCATCACCGCCGACGTCGGCGGCACCAGCTTCGACACCGGCATCATCATCGACGGCAAGCTCAACCTGCGCCACCGCACCAGCGTGCCCGCGCCGAACGACCCTAGCCCCGGCTATCTCACGGGCCTCAGCATGATGGACGTCGCCGCCATCGGCACCGGCGGCGGCAGCATCGGCTGGGTGGACGCGCGCGGCATGATCCGGGTCGGGCCGCAGAGCGCGGGCAGCAATCCCGGCCCTGCCTGCTTCGGCCAGGGCGGCACCGAACCCAGCCTGACCGACGCCTGCGTCGTGCTGGGCCTGCTCAATCCGGACAATTTCCTAGGCGGGGCGAAAAATCTCGACCAGGAGGCGGCGGTCCGGGCGATCCGCACGCGGCTGATGGAGCCGCTGGGCCTGCCTGACGAATATGCCGCGGCCGGCGCGATGATCCGGCTGGCGCTGGCTGACATGGCCAACAACGTGCGTCGCATGTCGATCGAGAAAGGCCACGATCCGCGCGACTTCTCGCTACTGTCCTACGGCGGCGCGGGCGGCCTGTTCCTCGCTTCGGTCTGCCAGCTCGCCTCGGTGCCCGAGATGATCGTGCCCGAAAACTGCTCGGTTTTCTCGGCCTATGGCGCGCTGCTGAGCGACTATCGCCGCTCCGCGCTGAAGAGCTGCGCCTGGCGGCTGGTGGACGACCCTGCCCCAGTGGCCGAGGCTTTTGCCGCGCTGGAAGCGAAGGTGATCGCCGATGCGCGCGATGCCGGCATGCCGGTGGAGGCGCTGCGGCTGGAGCGGATGGCCGACATGCGCTTCGTCAACCAGACTTCCGAACTCTACGTGCCGGTGCCGGAAGGCCCGATCGGCCAAGGCTTTGCCGAGGCCCTGCGCGATAGTTTCCACGGTGAATTCGTCCGCGCTTTCGGCGCCGATGCCTTCTGGTCGAACGGCGAGCTGGAAGTGGTGAACCTGCGGGTTACGGCGGTGCTGCCCAGTACGGTCGAGATGCGCCCCGTGCGCAGCGCAGCCGGGTCTATCAGGCCAACCGCTACCCGCAGCGTCTACTGGCCTTTCGACATGGCCTTCTCCGACTGGCAGGTGCGCGACCGCGCCGGGCTTGCCGCGGGCGAGGAACTCACCGGCCCCATGATCGTCGAATCGCCGGACACCACCGTGGTGATCCCGCCGGCCTGCAGCGCCACGGCCGACGCCTATGGCAACCTCATCATCCGGATCGCGGAGCAAGCCACATGACCGCAGATAGCCCCGCTGACAAAACCGCTACCCTCGCCGACGATATCGTCACCGAGGAAGTCGTCCGCATGGCGATCCGCCAGATCGCGATCGAGGCGTCCTCCGTGCTCGCCCGCATCTCGGGCTCACCGGTGATCACCGAGGCGGACGACTACACCGTGATCGTGTTCAGCGGGAAAGGCGAGCTGCTCGATTCCGACCGCAGCCCGGCCTATACCGGCTCAGCGGTGACGGCGGTGCGCGCGGTCATGGCCGAATTCGACGGCGACATGGCCGATGGCGACGTGTTCCTCGGCAACGATCCGCATTCCACCGGGGCGATGCACGCCAACGATTTCCAGGCCGTCACCCCGGTGTTCCTCGGCCAGGCCATCGTCGGCTTCATCTACATCCACGCCCACATGCTCGATGTTGGCGGCATCGTGCCCGGCGGCTGGGGAGTCGGCGCCACCGATTGCTTCGGCGAGGCCTTCCGCATGCCCTTCGTCCGCTATGTCTCGGGCGGCAGGATCGACAGTTCGGTGCAGCGCATCCTGTCGAAGAACTCGCGCCTGCCCGCGACCCTGCTCAACGACGTGCAAGGCATGGTGGCGGCCGGCCTCGCAGGAGCGCGGCAGATGCGGGACCTTGTCGCACGCCATGGGCGGGAGCGCTTCGAGGCCATCGTCAAGGCCTTTCTCGACCGCACCGAGCAGGCGGCGCGCAAGCGGCTGCTGGCATTGCCGGACGGGGTCTACGAAGTGTCGGACTGGATGGAGCACAACGGCCACGTCAACGACCTCTACGAGGTGCGCGGCACCTTGACCGTGCGGCAGGGGCACCTGCATTTCGCTTTCACCGGCGTGCCGCAGACCGACGGGCTGATCAACGCGACCAGCGCCGGCATGCTCGGCTTCGCCACATCGGCCATTGCGATGATGCTGTTCTGGGACCTGCCGATGAACGAGGGCCTGCGCCGGGTGTTCAACATCCATGCGGCGCAAGGGACGGTGATCTGCTCGATGGAGCCCGCGCCGGTCTCCTCCAGTCATATGGACGGATCGGAGAAGATCCTCACCTGCACCAGCCGACTGGTCGCGCAGGCGATGGGGGCCTCTTCGGACCCCGAGCTGCTGAAGCGCGCATGTGCACCCTTTGCCGCCTCGGTCAGCGTCTGCGTCTTCGCCGGAGTGGACAAGGCTGGCGAATACAAGGTGTTTGCGGACATGACCTCGATGGCCTGCGGCGCGGGCGCATCCCCGGTCGCGGACGGGCTGGACGGCGGCGGGCCGCAGTCCGGCAGCAAGATGTGCATTCCGGACATCGAGAGCTACGAGCAGGCCTACCCGGTGCTCTATCTCTACAGGCGGCTGGCAAGGGATTCAGGTGGCGCCGGCCAGCACCGCGGCGGAGTCGGGCTGGAGGCGGCCTGGATGCCCTGGGGCGCGGAGCGGCTGGTCGGGATCACCAATGCTGCCGGCTGGCAGATTCCGGTGCCCGGCCTGGCTGGCGGCTACCCCGGTGGCGCGACGGAACTGCGGCGCCTTCGCGAGCGGCGCAACGAACTGCTGCCGGAGCATGTCAACACCGGCCGAGGCGAAGTGATCGAAGCCAAGCAGACGGGCATCGATCTCAATGAAGGCGACATCTGGTACATGCGCTATCCCGGGGGGGGCGGCTGGGGCGACCCACTTGAGCGCGATCCGGCCATGGTGGTCGACGACGTGCGGCTGGGCGCGGTGAGCGTGAAGGCTGCGGCCACGGCCTATGGGGTCGTGCTGAGCGCCGGAGCGCCCGGATTCGATGCCGAGGCAACCCGGCAGAGGCGCGCGGCGATGCGCGAGGAGCGGCTTGCCAGCGCCCGCATGGAAGGCGGCCTGCTCGAACGCCGGACCCGGCTGTCCGACGCCCTGGCGCAAAATGGCGCCTACGTCGCGCCAAGGGACGAGGTTTCGCTGGTCGAGCGTTTTGCGCCCGACACGGGCACCACCCGCGATGTCGTCTATGTGGCCGATGTCAAGCTGGCGGCGCCCCTGGCGCCGGCGGAGCGCGTTATCCTCTAGGAGCCAATCGCCTGGCCGGCCACCCAGCCGCTGGCCCATGCCCACTGGAAATTGTAGCCGCCCAGCCAGCCGGTGACGTCGACCGCCTCGCCGATGGCATAGAGGCCGGGTACGCGCCGGGCTTCCATGGTCTTGGAGGACAGGTCGGCCGTCGAGATGCCGCCTGCGGTCACTTCCGCCTTGGCGAAGCCCTCGGTGCCGCTGGGGGTGAAGCTCCAGTCCGCCAGCCGCTGCTGTGCGGCGCGCAGGGCCCTGTCCGGCAAGCCGCCGAGCTCGCCGGACAGGGCCAGCCGAATCATCAGGGCATCGGCCAGCCGCTCGGGCAGGTGCTGGGCCAGCGCCCTGCGCAAGGCCTGACGAGGCCGCTCGCGCTTTTCGGCGAGCAGCCAGTCCGCCGGAGCATCGGGAAGGAAATCGACGGAAATCGGCGTGCGGTGCTGCCAGTAGGAACTGATCTGCAGCATCGCCGGGCCGGACAGGCCGCGATGGGTGAACAGCGCCGCCTCGCGGAAGCGCACCTTGTTCCAGCGCACTTCGACATCGGCTGAAACCCCCGCAAGCTCGCCGAACAGCGCATCTTCCGGGCCGAGCGTGAACGGCACCAGCGCGGGGCGCGGCTGGACGATGGAGAGGCCGAACTTGCGGGCCGCGTCGTAGGCGAAACCGGTCGCGCCGATTTTCGGGACACTTGGCCCGCCAGTGGCGAGGACCAGCGCCGGCGCTTGGTGTTCGCTGCCGTTTATCGTCGCGCGGAACAGGCCATCAGCATGCTCGATGGCGCTTGCGGTATGACCTAGTGCGAAGGTGACGCCGGCGGCCTGGCACTCGCCTGTCAACATCTCGACGATCTGCCGCGCCGATCCGTCGCAGAACAACTGACCCAGCGTCTTCTCGTGCCAGGCGATGCCGTGGCGTTCGACCAAGGCGATGAAATCCGCCGGAGTGTAGCGCCCCAGCGCCGACTTGGCGAAATGCGGGTTGGCCGAAAGGAAGCGGTCGGGCGCGGTGTGGAGGTTCGTGAAATTGCACCGACCTCCCCCCGATATCAGGATCTTCCGGCCCGGCGCATCGCCATGATCGACCAACAGCACTCGCAAGCCCCGCGCGCCGGCGGTCAAGGCACACATCATCCCCGCCGCGCCGGCGCCCAGCACGATAGCGTCCCAGGCTCCTTGGGTGGTCACGCCGAAACGATGCTTTTGGCCACGGCTTCGGCCACCTTGATCCCGTCGATGGCGGCGGAGAGGATGCCGCCGGCATAGCCTGCCCCTTCCCCGGCCGGGAACAGGCGCTCGGTGTTGAGGCTCTGGAAATCGGCGCCCCGCGTAATCCTGACGGGAGAGGAGGTGCGCGTTTCTACCCCGGTCATCACCACGTCGGGATGATCGTAGCGGGCGATCTTGCGGCCGAACACCGGCAGCGCCTCACGCATGGCCTCTATGGCGAAGTCCGGCAGGCACTTCGCGAGATCGGTCATGGTCACGCCGGGCTTGTAGGAAGGCGATACTTCGCCCAGCGCGGTGGATGGCCGCCCGGCGAGGAAATCGCCCACCTTCTGGCCCGGCGCACGGTACTCGCCGCCGCCCGCCTGGTAGGCGAGCGATTCCCAATGGCGCTGGAAGGCGATGCCGGCGAGCGGCCCCTCCGGATAGTCGCGCGTCGGATCGATACCGACGACGAGGCCCGAATTGGCATTGAACTCCGCGCGCGAATACTGGCTCATGCCATTGGTTACGACGCGCCCCTCTTCCGAGGTGGCGGCAACGACGCGCCCGCCGGGGCACATACAGAAGCTGTAGACCGTGCGGCCGTTGGCGCAGTGGTGCGACAGGCTGTAGGCGGCGGCGCCAAGGTCCGGATGCCCGGCGCAATTGCCGTAGCGCGCGCGGTCGATCCAGCTTTGCGGGTGCTCGATCCGGACGCCGATGGAAAAGGGCTTGGCCTCGATATGCACGCCGCGCGCGTGGAGCATCTCGAAGGTCGGGCGGGCGCTGTGGCCGACGGCGAGGACCACGTGGTCCGCCTCAAGGAAGCTGCCGTCGGCCAGTTGCAGGCCGCGCAGGCGCTGGCGGCCATCGGGCAGGCGATCGAGCACCACGTCATCGACCCGCGTCTGCCAGCGGTACTCGCCGCCGAGGTTTTCGATCTGGCGGCGCAGGCTCTCAACCATGGTGACGAGGCGGAAGGTGCCGATGTGCGGGTGGGCTTCCCACAGGATGTCGTCCGGCGCGCCGGCGGCGACGAATTCCTCCAGCACCTTGCGACCGAGGAAGCGCGGATCCTTGACCCGGCAATAGAGCTTGCCGTCGGAGAAGGTCCCCGCCCCGCCCTCGCCGAACTGGACGTTGGAATCGGGATTGAGCTGGCCGCGGCGCCACAGGCCCCAGGTATCCTTCGTGCGCTCGCGCACCACCTTGCCGCGTTCGAGAATGATCGGCTTGAAACCCATCTGCGCGAGGATCAGCGCCGCGAACAGGCCGCAAGGGCCAGCGCCGATGACCACGGGGCGCAGGGCCCCGGATGCATTTGGCCAGCCCTGCGGCGCGCGAACCGGAGGGCGATAGGTCATGTCCGGCGTGGGCCGCACGTCCTTGTCGCCGGCCAGGCGGGCCAGCACTTCGCCTTCGTCTTCCAGATCGACGTCGAGCGTGTAGACCAGCACGATGGCATTGCGCCGCCGCGCATCGTTGCCGCGCTTGTGGACGGTAAAGCCCCTCAGCGCCTCGACCGCCACGCCCAGCCGGGCGCAGATCGCCGGGCCGAGCTCATCGGGCTCGTGGTCGAGCGGCAGCGAAAGTCCGGAAAGCCGCAGCATCAGCGCAGTTTCGCGATGCTCAGGCCGTCCGCCTTGGCGCGGTCTTTCACCGACTCCTCGCTGCGGGTCAGCGCCTTGGCGATGGCCTTCAAGGCCGTGCCCTTCTTCGCCAGGGTGTGCAGTTTCTGGATCTCGGCCGCCGTCCAGGGCTGCCGGTGCCGTTCAAATCGTTCCGCCATGCCCCGCCCCTAGCGCATCCGGCCGGGCTGGACGAGGGGTTCCTCCAGGCCTGGCCCGCACCCTTGCTCCGGCAACTAACCTAGGGCTGTTTCGGGAGCGGTGCGGTTCAATTTCGTTAACCCTATCTTAGGTCGCAGTGCATAGCCCTGTTGCCAGAGGGCGTTACGGCTTGACCGAATGAAGCCAGGCTTCGCTACGGTCCATGCCGAGCGCCCTCGACCGGCTTGACCACGCTCTCCTGCACCTGAGAGAAAACTAGCCAGGCTTCCGCGCGAACCAAATCACGTGACGCGCGCCCTTGCCCTTGCCATCGCTGTCGGTCCTCGCACGTACGCTCACTTCATCGACCTCGAAGCCCGCTTCGCGCAACCGTCGGGTAAAGGCAGGATCGCGGTGAGCGGACCAGACCGCCAGGATGCCGCCCGGCGCCAGGGCCTTGCGCGCCTGCTGCAGCCCACTGCGCGAATAGAGCCGGTCATTTTCACGACGGGTCAGGCCGTCAGGGCCATTGTCGACATCGAGCAGGATCGCATTGTAGCCGCCGCTCGCAGCCCCGATCAGCAAGGCGACGTCATCCTTCACCAGCACCACACGCGGATCATCCAGGCAGCCGGCGGTCACCTCCGCCATGGGGCCGCGCGCCCAGTCGACAATCTCCGGGACAAGTTCGGCAACGGTGATGCTCGCGTCCTTTCCCACAGCCGCAAGCGCCGCGCGAAGGGTGAAGCCCATGCCATAACCGCCGATCAGCAGGTGCGGGGCGCGCGCCTGCCCCGTTCGATCGAGGCGCTCCAACGTCATCGTCGCCAGCGCCTTTTCCGAACCGCTCATACGGGTGTTCATCAGCTCGTTGCGGTCGAGCGCGATGATGAAATCGCGTCCATGGCGATAGAGCCGCAGTTCGACGCCGCCGGGCACCAGGGCGGTGCCGATGTGTTCCCGCGGGATCATTGCGGCGCGACAGTGATGGCAAGGACCTCCAGCGCGTCCTCCTCTCCCCCGAATTCCAGCAATTCCCCCACTTCTGCGTGCATCAGCGCGCGGGCAAGCGGGGCGGAGAAGGAGACCTTGCCTGCTGCGGGATCGGCCTCGTCATCGCCGACGATCGCCAGCTCGCGCTGCTTGCCCTTGTGCGTGAACGTTACGCAGGTGCCGATCTCGACCGTCTCGCCATCGGGGAGCGGGACCAGTTCCGCCGTGACTTGCCGGGTCTGCCAATAGCGCAAGTCGCGCTTGGCCACGTCGATGGCGCCCTGCTCCGCGTCGCTGTCAACGAGGCTTTCCACCTGCGCCGCCAATGCCGCCACCCGCTCATCGATCAGCGCCAATCCACGCGGCGTTACCAGGTTCGGGCCCGGCGGGATCGGGATCTCGAACTTCGGCTCAAGGTGCTCTTCGTCACCGTCCCTGCGAAATGCCACACTCATGACCGGTTCCTTTCAGGCGGCAAACGCATCTAGGGCTTCGCTGGCCTCCAGCCAGTCCGCCTCTGCCGCCTCGATCCGCTTCTCGATATCGGCACGGCGCTTCATCAGTTCGGTAATGGTCAACTTCGCGAGCGAGGGTTCGGCCGAAGCGGGATCGAACATGGCCTGATCGACGGCGTTGCGCTGCCCGGTTAGCTTGGCCATTTCGGCTTCCGCGACCTTGGCCCGCTTGCGCAGGTCCTGGCTCTTCTCGCGAGCTTCGGCATTGGCCTTTCGCTGGTCCTTCTTGTTGACACCCCTGGCCGCTCCGCCGTCACCGTCCGCCTTGCGCCCCGCGGCGGGCTCCTTGGCCAGCACGAAGGCGATGTAGTCGTCGATGGAGCCGTCGAACTCCTTCGCGGTGCCACCATCGACCAGCACCAGCCGGTCTGCGGTCATCTCCAGCATGTGGCGATCGTGGCTGACGACAACGACGGCGCCCGAATAGGCATTGAGCGCCTGGATCAGCGCCTCGCGGGCATCGACGTCGAGGTGGTTGGTCGGCTCGTCCAGGATCAGCATGTGCGGTGCGTCGCGGGTGATCAGCGCCAGTGCCAGCCGCGCCCGTTCGCCTCCGGAAAGCTTGCCCACCTCGACCTCCGCCTTGGGCCCGGCAAAGCCAAAGCGGCCAAGCTGGGCGCGCACCGCGCCCGGGGTGGCGCCGGGCATGGCCTGGGTCATGTGCCGCAGCGGGGTTTCGTCGCGATCGAGTTCCTCGACCTGGTACTGGGTGAAATAGCCGACCCGCATCCGACCGCTGGCGTTCATCGCCCCTTCCATCGGCAAAAGCTGCGCGGCGAGCAGGCGGGCCAGCGTGGTCTTGCCGTTGCCGTTGCGGCCCAGCAGGGCAATGCGGTCGTCCGGATCGAGCCGCAGGTTCAGCCGTTGCAGCACCGGCAAGTCGCCATAGCCAACCGAGGCGAGGTCCAGCGTGATCAGCGGCGGGCGCAGCTGGTCAGGATCGGGGAAATCGAAGCTGAGCGAGGGATCGTCGATCAGCTCGGCGATGGGCTGGAGCTTGGCCAGTGCCTTGGCGCGCGATTGCGCCTGCTTGGCCGTGGAAGCCCGCGCCGAATTGCGCGCGACGTAATCGCGCAACCGCTCGCGCATCGCATCCTGCTTCGCCTTGGCCGAGGCGATCTGCGCCTGCCGCTCCGCCCGTTGCCGCTCGAAGGCATCGTAGCCGCCAGGATAGAGCGTCAGCTTGCCCTGCGACAGGTGGAGGATGTGATCGACCACGTTATTGAGGAAATCGCGCTCGTGACTGACGAGAAGGATCGTCGCCGGGTAGCTGCGCAGGAAGTCCTCCAGCCACAGGACCGCTTCCAGGTCGAGGTGGTTCGACGGTTCGTCGAGCAGCAGCAGGTCGGGCTGCGAGAACAGCAGCGCGGCAAGCGCGACGCGCATGCGCCAACCGCCGGAAAAGCTCTCCAGCGGGCGGTGCTGCGCCTCCTCGTCGAAACCGAGGCCGACGAGGATGCGCGCAGCGCGGGAGGGCGCGGAATGGGCGTCGATGGCGATCAGCCGCTCATGGATGTCGGCCAGGCGATGCGAATCCTCGCAGCTCTCGCTTTCCGCCATCAGCCTGGCCCGCTCGACATCGGCGGCGAGAACGGTTTCGAATGGGGTGGTGTCGCCGCCCGGCGCTTCCTGCGCGATATAGCCCAGCCGGCTGCCGCTGGGCATGTTCACCGAGCCGCCGTCCGACTCCAGCATGCCGGCGATCACCCGTACCAGCGTGGACTTGCCCGCGCCGTTGCGGCCGATCAGGCCGATCCTGCCGCGAGGTGGCAGGTTGGCCGAGGCATCGTCGATGATCGTCCGCCCACCGAGGCGGACCGTTATGCGCGAGAGGTTGAGCATCGGCTGCGCCTAGCAGCAGTGGGCGGCAGGCAAAAGTGGCGCCATCTGCAAAATTCCGGTCGGGGGGACAGGGTGCGAATCGGAGAATAGCCCCAATATCGCCGGATCGCAGGTATGGGCTTGGTCTTGTCTGAATCCGGTCGACAGGTCACGACCCGATTGCAGACGTATGCCGTGTTCTGGCGATAGCTGAAAAGCCGACGTTTGGCCTAGACCTTCGCCTCATGACTTTGGCAATGTATCTTTCTATCAGGGCGCAATGACGTCAGAAGATGAGCGACATCCTCCATCCGGTCGGCTTATCGAAGCTGCAATTCCGATTATCGGTTCAGAGGGGATGCGCGGCGCCACACTGCGCAAAGTCGCGAAAGAATGCGGACTTCCGCTATCGACCATAGCGAATGAAATCGGTTCGAAGCAGGACTTGATACGCGCCGCGCTGCAAGAATCGCTGCGCCGGGATTTGACGCGCCTGAAGGCCAAGGTTGAGGAAGTTTGTGCCGCCGGTCCCGATCACTTGCTGGCGTATCATCTTCTATGGAGCCTGGTTGAAGACGGTTGGAGCCAGTATCGCACGGAAATGCTCGCCCTGTTCGAGTTGCTGCTCAAGGCCAGCTCTGTCCCCGATCTTGAACACTTATGCGTGGGCTGGTTGCGGGATCGGCGGGACTTGCTGCGAAAGGTGGCGGGGCATCTCGGTATCGCGCACATTGCGTTCGATGTGCTGGGCCTGCAGCTCCTGACCGAGGCAGGGTTCGCGATCGCTTGCGGCCGTTCCGTGGTCTATCGGATGGTCGCAGCCGAAGACTTGCGCGAAGCCATGGCCTGCATGGTGGGTCTGCCGCGAATTGAGCGCTCCACCGGACCGAATACCAGTGCCGGGCGATTTTACGATTCTACTTTCGTCCAGGCCGACAACGGTGGTCCAATGGACGAAGCAACCACCGCTCGCACTCAGATGGTCGAAGCTGCCGCGGACCTGATACAAGAGCAAGGGATCGATCAAGTCAGCCACCGCAGTGTTGCGGCAAAGACCGGGGCATCGCCATCGCTTGCCGCCTATTATTTCAAGACGGTCGATGAGCTTGTTGCGGCAGGCTTGCGGAGATTGTTCGAGCGACTCGAACCCGAGATTGCCGATTTGAAATTGGGTGCCGGTTCTGTCTTCGCACGAGGGCGCGAGGATGGCCGTATTTCGAAGATAGAAGAGCTTTCGGGTCGCGGCATCATGGCGCTCTCGCTTGCCGTGGCACGGAACACAGCCCCCTTCGCCCTCGGCCTGGAACTGCGCCGCCAGCGCGGCCTGGTCACATTCTCGGCCTTGCGGCGTGTGAGTGGAACTTCCGACGCCATCCGTTCGCGCGCGGCGTCCCATTCGCTTTGGGTGACGGGGGCGTTTCTGGTTCTTGCGGTCGGGAGGGGCGCCTGCGGGCTGTATGACCTTGATGCGATGACGGATCTGGCAGGAGCCAGGTTGTTGTCCTGAACATTTGTTTTTTCCAAAATCGAAAACTATCGAATCGAGAGCCGATGATTGGGGTTTAATTTGCATATTGCTTCAAATCCCACTTCGACATATAATCTTGAACAACCGTTTTAAAAAGAAAGGTCCGCTGCGGTTTAGCGGGCCGTCGGGAGAAGCCGATGCCGACGCACAATGATCGCCGCAATTTCCTGAAACTCGCCGGACTTGCGGCCGGCGGCGCCATGCTGCCGCCCAGCATCGCCAGAGCCGCGTCGATCGCAGCGCATCGCAGGAGCGGGACAATCGAGGACGTCGAACATGTCGTCATCCTCATGCAGGAAAACCGCTCTTTCGATCACTATTACGGGAGCCTTCGCGGGGTTCAGGGCTTCGCCGATCCCTTTCCGGTCCCGCTGCCGCATTCTCCGGTGGTCTGGGACCAGTTGGACCGCGAGGGGAAGATCAATCGCCCCTTCCATCTCGACACGAAGGCAACGGCAGCGCTCAAGGTCGATGTCTTGCCGCATAGCTGGAGCGACGCCAACGAGGCCCGCAGGGGCGGCCATTGGGACGGCTGGATTCCCGCCAAGACGCCGCTGACGATGGGACACTACCGGCGCGAGGACATTGCGTTCCAATATGCTCTCGCGGAAACCTTCACCCTCTGCGATGCCTACCATTGCTCGATCCATGGGCAGACCAATCCGAACCGGCTGTTCATCTGGGCGGGCGGCAACGATCCCAAAGGCGTCGGCGGGGGGCCGGTGATCGCCAACGATTCGGGCATGTCGCTCGATGTCGCCCTGCCGACGACGCCGCTCACGCCCGAGCAGATCGAGATGTCCAAGAAGATGCGGGTCGATGGCAGGAATTTCGGCCGCGGCCCACGCTATACTTACACCACTTATCCGGAACGGCTGGAGGCGGCAGGGATCAGCTGGAAAGTCTATCAGGATCCCAAGGACAATTTCCTGGGGCTGACCAATCCGGCGGTCGCCTTCAAGGCCTATAACGACGCCGCGCCGGGCTCGCCATTGCACGACAAGGCGATGAGCCGCTGGACGGTGGACGATCTGCGCGCCGACGCCTTGGCCGGCCGGCTTCCGCAGGTGAGCTGGATCGCCTGTTCGCAGTCCCAGAGCGAACATCCGTTCGGATCGAGCCCGCTGGAAGGCGCGGCCTTCACCGCCAGGGTGCTCGATGCCCTGACGGCCAATCCCGATGTCTGGGCGAAAACCGTCCTGTTCCTGAACTTCGACGAGAACGACGGCTTTTTCGACCATGTGTCGCCACCCGCGCCACCCGGTGTCAATGCCGATGGCTCACGCGCCGGCGCTTCGACCGTCGATACCGACGACGACATCCATTGGGCCGACAAGCTGCCCTATGGTTTGGGCGTGCGGGTGCCGATGACCGTGATCTCGCCCTGGAGCAAGGGCGGCTGGGTGAACTCACAGGTCTTCGACCACACGTCGGTCATCCGTTTCCTCGAGACGCGCTTCGGTGTGCATGAACCGAACATCACCGCCTGGCGGCGTGCGGTCTGCGGCGACCTTACCTCGACGCTGGACTTCTCGCTGCCTCGGCCGGGCAAGGTCGCGCTGCCGGCGCTCGGCGACGTGCCGGGCCGGATCAGCGAAGCGCTCAAGATGCCAAAACCCCGTCCACCGGCCCAGCCGGAAGCGCTCATCCAGGAGCAGGGCCTGCGGCCTTCGCGGGCGCTTCCCTACGATCTCGATGCGACCGAGCAGCGCCAGGCGGGCTTCATCGCGCTGACGTTCCACAACCGGGGCAAGGCAGCCGCCGATTTCCAAGTGCATGACTTGAATGCGCTGGAGGAACTGCCACGCCATTACACGGTGGAGCCGGGCAAGACGCTCACCGGTCAATGGCCAACCGGCTCCGGGTATCATCTTCAGGTTCGCGGTCCGAACCAATGGTTCAGGGAATATGCCGGCCAGGGCGATGACGAGCCCGCCGTCGCCGTGATCCACAGACCCGGCAGGGTCGGACTGCGCCCGGCAAATGCGAGCGACAGCGCGGCGCTGACTTGCCACGACAGATTCAAGCCGGAGCACAGTTCGCGCGTGTCGCTACGGGGCGGAGCCACGGCGCCGGTCTGGGAGGTGGTCATCGGACGCACGGGCAACTGGTATGATCTTGAACTCGTCGGACCTCAAGGTTCGCCATTCAGACGCCGCTTCAGCGGACGGGTCGAAGATGGAGCGCATGGCTGGAGCAGGCCGGCGACGCAAGATTCCCGATGATTGTCGGGAACCGCATATCATTCAATCCTTCACCCAGGGTGATTGTCGGCACACGAACTCGCCAGCGACATCGGGACAACGAATGTTGTTGGCCATCTCTCGACTAAATAGTCCTAATTTCCCGCAATTTTCTGTCTGAAAGCAGTTTGCACAAAGGCCACATCTTGGTTGAACCATTCGCCGCTCGACCGGACTGTGGGAAAGTCGTCGACAGTTCGCTCTGCGGCTATCAAGTCGTAAAATCGTTCTTCCACCATATCGATCGGTGCTACGAAGAGTGCTACGGCTAGTGTTACGACATACCTTCCAAAAACCGCAGAAAACCGTGATTTTCGAAGAATAGTCGGGGCGACAGGATTCGAACCTGCGACCCGCTGCTCCCGACGCTGGCAGGGCAGCTGGAGCACCAACCCATGCGCTCCTTCGAGAGGCTGCCCCAAAATGGTCTTTTCGGAATCGACCGATTCCAGACCATTCGGTCCTTTCTGGCATGGACCTTATGGAACATGCTGTTGCGCGCCGGCCCCCGCTGGCCTATCGGGCGACACCGCCTCCTCCGGGCTCTTTCGCCGCCGCATCTGCCGCGCGCCCCCGCAAGCATGAGAATATGACCTTCGCAAACCTTCCCGCGCCCTTGTCCGAGGCGCTTGCCACCCGTGGCTACATTGCCCCGACACCCGTGCAGGCCGCCGTCCTGCAGGCCGATGCCGCTGCGCGTGACCTCATTGTCTCGGCAGAGACCGGATCCGGCAAGACCGTCGCTTTCGGTGTCGCCATGGCGGGCGATCTCCTGGACAGCGACGGCACGGTGCGCCCGACGAAGGCGCCGCTCGCCCTGATCATCGCCCCGACGCGCGAGCTTGCCTTGCAAGTCGGGCGCGAGCTCGGCTGGCTCTATGCCGCGACCGGCGCACGCGTGGCGACCTGCGTTGGCGGCATGAACCCTTCCGTGGAGCGCCGCGCGCTGATGCAGGGCACCGAGATCGTCGTCGGCACGCCCGGGCGCCTGCGCGATCACATGGAGCGCGGAGCGCTCGAACTGCACGGCCTTGTGGCAGTGGTGCTCGACGAGGCGGACGAAATGCTCGACATGGGCTTTCGGGAGGACCTCGAGGAACTGCTCGACGCCACCCCGGCGCAGCGCCGGACGCTGCTATTCTCGGCGACCATGCCCAAGCCGATCGTCGCTCTCGCCAGGCGCTACCAGAACGACGCCCTACGCATCTCGACGGTCGGCGAACAGCGCGGGCATGGCGACATCAGCTACCAGGCCATGGCCATTGCCCCGGCCGATATCGAGCACGCGGCGGTCAACCTGCTGCGCCTGCACGAGGCGGAAACGGCCATGCTGTTCTGCGCCACGCGGGACAACGTCCGGCACCTGCACGCCAGCCTTATCGAGCGCGGCTTCGCGGCAGTGGCGCTTTCGGGCGAACACAGCCAGAGCGAGCGCAACCATGCGCTGCAGGCCCTGAGGGACCGGCGCGCGAGGGTATGCGTTGCGACCGACGTCGCGGCGCGCGGCATCGACCTGCCCAGCTTGTCGCTGGTCATCCACGTCGAGATCCCGCGGGATGTGGAAGTGCTGCAGCACCGTTCCGGCAGGACCGGTCGCGCCGGGCGCAAGGGCACGGCGGTGCTGCTCGTCCCCTATCCGCGCCGCCGCCGGGTCGAGACCATGCTGCGTGGCGCAAAAATTGCCGCGGAGTGGATCGCGCCACCTTCGGTCGAGGACATCCGCCGCGCCGATAGCGAAAGGCTGCTGTCCGCCCTGCTCGCTCCCGCCGAGTTCGACGAGGAGGACCGCCTGCTTGCCGAGCGGCTGCTGGCCGAGCGCAGCGCCGAAGACATTGCGGCAACGCTTGTTCACATGCAGCGCGCTGCGCTTCCCGAACCCGAAGAACTGCTCGCGGCCGAGTCCGGGCCGGTTTCGCGCGGGCCCCGGCCCGGCTTTGAAGGCAGCTCGTGGTTCCGCCTCAACGTCGGGCGGCGACAGAATGCCGATCCGCGCTGGGTGCTGCCGCTGCTGTGTCGGCGCGGACATGTCAGCCGCGGCGAGATCGGCGCGATCCGCATCTCGGCGAACGAAACGCTGTTCGAAGTGCCCCAGGTCATCGCCGCCCGCTTCCTCGCCGCCGTGCGCCGGACCGCTGGCGACGATGACGACGGCGTGGAGATCGAGGCCATCGAAGGCCAGCCGCGAGAGGCCGCCCGGCAGAACCGGCGCGAGCGCAGGAACGGCGATCAGCACCCGGGCAAACCGCGCAACGACCAACCGCGCCACGATCAGCCACGGCACGAAGGCAAGGCGTCGCCGCACAAGCCGGCCGGGAAGAAGCCCTTTGGCAAGAAGCAGGCCTGGCGCAAGAAGGCCGACCGCCCGCAATGATCCGTATCCTGGTCGATGCCGATGCCTGTCCGGTAAAGGAAGAGATCTACAAGGTCGCCTTCCGCCACGCGGTGCCGGTGACGATCGTCAGCAACAGCCCTATCCGGGTGCCCGCGCACGAGCTGATCCACAGGGTCGTGGTCAGCGGCAGGTTCGACGCCGCGGACGACTGGATCGCTCAGCACGCCGCTGCGGGGGCAGTCTGCATCACCGCGGACATCCTGCTGGCCGACCGCTGCATCAAGGCGGGTGCCAGTGTCATCGCGCCAAATGGCAAGCCATTCACCGCCAATTCCATCGGCGGCGCCATCGCGACGCGGGCGATCATGGCGGACCTGCGCGCGGGTGGGGAAGCCATCGGCGGGCCTGCGCCTTTCTCCAAGGCAGACCGCTCGCGCTTCCTGTCGGCGCTGGACGAGGCTCTCGTGTGCCTGAAGCGCACGGCTAACCTAAACTGAAGCGTCCCGGTTTTTCCGGAAGCGGTTTCATTTGAGTCATGCGACCATGTCGAGGGTCCCGTTGGCTGCGTTGTAGATGGCCTCGGCTTCGGTGGGCGGAATGTGTCCGATGGGGCCGAACAGGCGATGGTGGTTGAATCAGTCGACCCGGCGCAGCATCGCCATTTCCACAGCCCATGCGCTCTGCCATGATCGCTGCCGCCAGATTACCTTGCCCTTGTAAAGGCCGTTGATCGGCTCGGCCAGGCGCTGGGTTTATTGAACGCCCCTTTCACTATGGTGGATCAGACCATCATCAGGACCCGATCTGCGGGCATGGGTCGCCTACGTCCCGATGTCCCGACTTGATTTGCAACGCGTCGTATGATCGGTTCGACATTGGAGAGAGTAGCCCAGGAGGTCGTCCATGAACGAACTGCCGCACGTCATTTTGGCGTTCGAGGACGCGGAGGTTCCACCCGGAGTGGACATGCGCCCCGTGGAGCCCTGCGTGATCCCGATCGAGGCATATACATCGCGGGAATATGCCGAGCAGGAGGCAGATCGTCTGTGGAGCAAGGTCTGGCAGGCCGCCTGCCGGGTGGAGGAAGTGCCCAACATCGGCGACTTTGTGACTTACGACATCCTGGATGAATCGATCATCATCGTCCGCACATCAGCGGACACCATCCAGGCTTTCCACAACGTCTGCCAGCACCGCGGCAGGCAGCTTACGCAAGGTTGCGGAAATGCACGCCAGTTCATCTGCAAGTTCCATGGCTGGCGCTGGAAGATCAACGGCGAAGTCGCCTTCATCAATGACCGCAAGGGCTATGACGGAAGCCTGACCGACGAGAACACCAAGCTGCCTTCCGTTCGGGTCGATAGCTGGGGTGGTTGGGTGTGGATCAACATGGATCCCGACTGCGAGCCGCTGCGCGACTACCTGGAGCCTGTTGCCACTCTGCTCGACCCCTTCCAGCTCGAGAAGATGCGCTATCGCTGGCGCCAGTGGCTCGTGTTTCCGTGCAACTGGAAAACGGCGCTGGAGGCATTCAATGAAAGTCACCACGCCGCAATAACCCATCCCCAGCTCTGCGAGTGGGGCACGACGCCGTTCTACTGGTGCCGGGCGGCAGGAAAGCATGCGTGGCACGGCCCGGCGGTCAGCAACGGGCCGGGAAAGCCGGGTGCGCAGAACAGCGAGACCAGCCTTGCCCAAAGCGATCCGCGGGATCCGCGCGTCACGCTGTCGGAATCGCTCCACGCAATCATGGACGGGGTCAATTCCTGTACCACCGACACCATGCTGCAAGCTGCGGACCAGGTGCTCGACGAGCTTCCTCCCGGCAGTTCGGCCGAGAAAGTGGCGGCCCGGTTCGATACGGTTGCCCGATCGATCGATGCTGCCCGCGGCGTGTCGTGGCCCGAGCTGGACCCGGCCTTGCTACCCGATACAGGCCACGACTGGCATATCTTTCCCAACAGCGTGATCCTGCAGGGCATTACCTACGCTCTATGCTATCGCGCGCGGCCGAATGGGAGCGATCCGGATAGCTGCATCTTCGAAGTCTATGTTATCGAGCGCTACGGAGAGGGACAGGAACCGCAGACCGAATGGGTCAACGTGCCCGATCCGCTCGATCCGCGCTGGCCGGAAGTGTTGCAGCAGGACTTCGCCAACATGCCATTCGTGCAGCGCGGAATGAAATCGCGGGGCTTTCGCGGCGCACGGCCCAACCCGCGGCAGGAAGTCACCGTGTACAATTTTCACAAGACGCTGGCCAAATACATGGGCATCGGTGCGCCACGGCCGGCACTTTCTCATCCCGAAGCATGATTGCATAACCGCTAAGCCAGGGGACAGATCGGAGAGGATCCAGACATGACCACACAGCATCTGTCGACATGTCGGTTGTGTCCGGCTTTTTGCGGCATGGTCCTTGAGGTGGACGGCGAAACGGTGGTCGGCATACGCGGCGACCGTGAGCACCCGATTTCGCGAGGTTACTTGTGTCCGAAGGGCCGCAGCGCAGGTGAATTCCATTATCATCCTGATCGGCTCGACTATCCGATGGTTGATGGCGTCCAGTCGAACTGGAATGCCACGCTGGACGATCTTGCGGCGAGGATGACGTCGATCATCGCGCGCGACGGGCCGGAAGCCATCGGCTATTACACGGCCAGCGGCGGCGCCTATGACAGCGCCGGCCGTTCGACCATCGGCGCATTCTTTGCCAAACTGGGGTCGAGCCAGCGCTACTCGGCGGTCACGGTGGATTGCGCCCCCGCCGTTCGCGCGAACCAGATCGTTACCGGCCACGCCCAGATCACGCCCGAATTCCACCCGGACGAACAGGCGCCACGGCTGTTCCTGACGATCGGCAGCAATCCCGTAGTGTCCCACTCGCAGATGGGGATGATCCTGGGTGACCCGGTACGCTGGTTTCGCGGCTACCAGGAGCAGGGAGGGGAGATCTGGGTCGTCGACCCGCGCCGCACCGAAACCGCGCGCTTCGCCGATCACTACATGCCGATCCGGCCGGGAGCGGACGCCTATCTTCTGGCCTATCTCGCCCGGGAGTTGCTCAAGGAAGGGGCGGATCGCGAGGAAATGGAGTGCCATGTCTCCCCGCAGGACCTGGCCCGGTTACGCGAGGAACTTGCGCCTTTCGACCTGGAACTCGTGGCTGCGCGTACCGGCCTGGATCGCGAACAGATCGACGGCCTGCTCTCGGCGATCCGCCGCAGCGGCAAGGTCGCGATAACCCTGGGCACAGGGCTGAACTTCACGCCCGGCGCGCTGCTTGCGCAATTGCTGCGCTGGGTGATCATCGTGATAACCGGCTCGGTCGACCGCAAGGGCGGCATGTGGGTCAACGCCGGTTGGTACGACCCGCTGGAGCAGCGCCAGGAGTGGAACGCGATGACGACTACGCCGCCGGCGCCGCTCAGCCGCCCGGACCTGCCGAAGTGGCTCGGCGAAGTGCCCTGCGGCGCCATGGTCGACGAGATCGAGAGCGGCAACCTCAAGGCGCTGTTCATCAACGGCGGCAGCCCGCTCACGGCATTTCCGCAACCCGACCGGATGCTGGCGGCCCTACGCTCGCTCGAGGTTCTCGCCGTGATCGACGTCATGTCCAACGAATTGACCGAAATCGCGACGCACGTCCTGCCCGTTGCCGCCATGTTCGAGCGCACCGACATGGTCGGCGGATGGTCGCAGCACATGGGTTATGCCCCGCAGGTCGTCCCGATGGGCGCCGACCGGCGGAAGACCTGGTGGATGCTTGCCCAGCTGGGCCGGCGGCTGGGTATCGAGGTGCTGGATGGGCTCGATCCGGATACCGCGAGCGATGAGGGCGTCCTGAAACACTTCGCAGCGAACGGGCGCCAGCCGGCGGAGGAGCTCATCGCTGCCGGCCCGCGCGGCTTCGTCCTGCCTCGCTCTTACGGCTGGGTGCATCACCGCGTGCTTCCAGGCGGCAAATGGCAGATCGCGCCCGACACCTTGTTCGATCGCCTGCGGGAGCTTCTGAACCCCGCCGAAGAGCCGCGCAAGTTGCGCCTCGTCAGCGGGCGCGACCTGCACAACCATAACCGCATTCCATACGGCCGATACGGCTTTGGGCAGCTGAAAAGCGAGGAGGAGGTGGCGACGATCGGGATACATCCCGCCGATGCGGCCGAACAGCGCCTTGCCGCGGGCGACCTGGTCACAGTCCGGGGCGACGAAGGCAGCGTCACGGCGAAGCTGCGGATCGACGACACGCTGTCGCCCGGCACCTTGCACCTCACGCATGGATGGATCGGCCGGAATGTCTGCCAGTTGGTCAGTCCCGAGATCGATCCACAAACCGGACAGCCCGTCATGATGTCGGCTATTCCGGTCGAAATCGCCGCCGCATCCTGACGCGTCGGCGTTAGCAGGGAGAGGAGGCGATGGTGCGACCTGCAACTTCAGCGGTTTCCGGGATGGAAGCCCGCACTGTCCCAACGATCTGCCGCCTGTGTTCAGCCCATTGCGGTGTGCTGGCGACCATCATCGAGGGCCGGCTTATTGAAGTGAAGGGCGATCCGGAAAACCCGATGTACAAGGGCTACACCTGCCCCAAGGGCCGCGCCCTGCCCGAGTTCCACAACAACCCCACGCGCCTGTTGCACAGCCAGAAACGGCAGGAGGATGGGTCACACGCGCCGATTCCGGTGGACCGGGCGATGGATGAGATTGCCCGAAAACTGAAGGAAATCGTCGAAAGGCACGGGCCGCGCAGTGTCGCGGTCTATACCGGAACCAGCGGCCAGGCCTATCCCGGCGGAGCCAATATGGCGGCCGCGCTGCTGCAGGCGATCGGTTCGCCGATGTTCTTCACGCCCAACCCGATCGATTCACCTGGCAAGCAGATCGCCGCCTCATGCCATGGCAACTGGCTGGCGGGCGACCTGGAGTTTGCCAGCGCCGATAGCTGGATGCTGGTGGGCATGAACCCGGTCATATCGAAGGCCAACGGAGTGCCGTTCAACAATCCGGCACAGCGGCTCAAGGAGGCGGTCAATCGCGGCATGAAGCTGATCGTCATCGATCCCAGGCAATCGGAGACAGCCCGACGCGCGGCGATCCACATCCAGCCGCGCCCTGGCGAGGATGCGACCATATTGGCCGGCATGATCAACGTGATCATTGCCGAGGGCCTTTACGACCAGGACTTCATCGAAAGCGACGTGGACGGCTTCGATAAACTGAAGCGGCAAGTCGCGATGTTCACGCCCGATTACGTCTCGCAGCGGGCCGGAATCCCGGCCGGCCAGTTGGTCGAGGCCGCCCGCCTTTTCGCCACCTACGGCGAACGGGGCGGCATGGCGAACGCCGGCACCGGGGCGAACATGTCGCAAAACGGCAACCTCACCGAATATCTTGCGCTGTGCATCGCGACGATCTGCGGCCGCTGGCCCCGGGCGGGCGACAAGGTTCACCGGCCCAACGTCCTGCTTCCCGCCTATACCGCCAAGGCGCAGGCGTCCGGCCCGTTCCAGGGCTGGGGCTATGGCGAGAAATTGCGGGTCCGGGGCCTCACCGATGCCGTTTGCGGCCTGCCGACCGCCGCCCTGTCCGACGAGATCCTGCTCGAGGGTGAAGGCCAGGTCAGGGCGCTGATCTGCAACGGCGCCAATCCGATGGCGGCATGGCCCGACCAGCGCAAAACGCAGGAAGCGCTGGAAAATCTCGACCTTCTGGTCTGTGTCGATGTCGAAATGGCACTGACCGCGCGCATGGCCGATTATGTGATCGCGACCAAGATGACGCTGGAGACACCCGGCTTCACCCAGCGCGTCGAGGCCCTCAAATATTACACCATCGGCATAGGCCAATCCCGGCCCTATGCACAGTACAGCCCCAGGATCGTGGACCCGCCCGAGGGCTCCGACCTCATCGAGGAATGGGAGTTCTACAACGGGGTGGGCAAGCGCATGGGTCATGGCCTGACGATGGCGATGAAATACGGCTTTGGCGATTTCGACGAAGCACCCCTGCTGGTCATCGACATGGTCAGGAACGACAACCTGACGACGGAAGGCCTGTACGAGAAGATCTGCGAAAACGGCCGCATCCCGCTCGATGAGGTTCGCAAATATCCCCACGGGCATGTCTTCGACGTCGATGAGACGGTGCAGCCGAAGGATCCCGGCTGCACCGCGCGGCTGGATGTTGGTAATGCCTATATGATGGACGAGTTGAGCCGCATCGAGGCTCTCGATTTCGAGGCCGAGCACGCAGACGACAGTTATCCCTTCCGACTGGTTTCGCGAAGGTCGAACAACTTCCTCAATTCCGCTGGCCTAAATCTGGTCGGATCGAAATTGAACGGGGGCAAGCCGTACAATCCGCTGTTCATGCATCCCGTCGATCTCGCAAGCCTGGCGCTGCAATCTGGCGACACGGTCACCATCGCCTCCGCGCGCGACAGCATCCCCGGTGTTGTCGAGGCGGACGACACGCTGCGCCCCGGGGTCGTGTCAATGTATCACTGCTTCGGCGGTAAGGTCGAAGAAGATGCCGCTTTCCGGCAAATGGGAAGCAACGTGGGCCGATTGACACCCAACGACAGGGACTACGATCCGGTTAGTGGCATTCCCCGAATGAGCAATATCGCGGTGTCCATTTCCAGAGGATGGAGTTGATCTGGATTGAAGAGTGCGGGTTGATGAGTCCACCCCACCGGGCGCTTGGTTGGATGGTCTATCCAAGCAGTTTGCGCCGACAAAGCGCGCCGGCCCCGGCCACCGAATGCAACGTCGAGACCAATCATACGTGTGCTTGCCTGAAGCGAAGTCATGACGCTTGAAACAGGGCCGCGCTCGTCTGTCATTCCGGGCCGACAAATGCCGCCACCTGGCTGAATTGGACCAATTTCCATAGGTTTAGTGGTCGGGGAGACAGGATTCGAACCTGCGACCCTCTGCTCCCAAAGCAGATGCGCTACCAGGCTGCGCTACTCCCCGACCCGGGGTCTTGCCGATATGCGGTGGTGGGCCCGGCAGGACTCGAACCCGCGACCTAGCCGTTATGAGCGGCCAGCTCTAACCAACTGAGCTACAGGCCCGCACCGAGATCGGACCGAGGCGCGTTAGCCCGCGTTGGCGCGCTAGGCAAGCTCGACCGACGCCATGATTTCCGCAACGCTAGTCGCGGCGACGCCGCGCCTCGCCAGGTGGGCAATGATCGCCCGCCACCAGTCATAGAAAGCATCGAGCTCGTCCTCGTCCCGGACATAGGGTGTGTAGCCCAGCCCCAGCGAGGGGCTGTGGAACGAAAACACCAGCACCGGCAGCCCCATGTCGACGGCGGCGTCGATGCCGTTGATCGCCTCTTCCACGCTGATGCCTTCCGGGGTGAGCGGAATGCGGTCGAGCAGGCCCAGCCGGGCAAGCGCGCCGCGTAACCGCGGCACGCGCCAGAAGCGAGGATAGAGCCAGGGGCCGATCTGGTGGAGCAGGCCCCAGTAGACGCTGGTCACGGGAAGCTCCAGCAGGCCCGATTTCCGGTCGAGCCAGTAGGGCCTGACCGGATGATCGCGATAGTTGGGCCCGCCGTTCGTGCTGTAGTCGAAATAGGACCGGACCGAGCTGTCGATGGCGATGCCGCCTTCGCCGAGGATGGCCGCGGTATTCGGGCCGGCGCCATAGCGGCCGGCCCGGTAGATGCGTGGCGGCAGGCCGAAATTGGCTTCGACCGCATCGCGCAAGCGCATGAACTTGGTCCGCTCCAATTCCGGATGCAGGTTGCCGGCATAGCTGTTGATCTCGCAGACCACTTCCTCGTGCGGTGGGTTGACCCACGGGTGCAGGTGAACGCCGATCTCGGCACGGCCAGCCAGCGCCGCATCCTTAAGGATCTCGGAGGCAATCTGCGAAGTGGCGATGGGATAGTCGATCAGGAATACCGGCTTGACCTCCAACCCTTCGCAGAACTGGAGAAATTTCCGCAGCGCCGGAACGCTATCGATGCTGTGCCGATCGCGCGTGAAGGCCTCGTCCCAGCCGAACTCTTCCTCGGTATCGATGGTCAGGAGGAACTTTTGCCCGAAGCCGTCGCGGAACCGGACAAAGTCGGGCGACACGGGCGCGTCTGTGATGCGGACTTTCGCCAAGTCTGCCTGATCTCCCCTGCACCTGGATTGCGCCAATCGTCGCAAACCGAGGTCAACCAGCGACGTCCTGCTGGCTATGGCCGGCCATGCCCGCGGTCAAGCCCGGAATTTGCAGCAGGATATCTTGTCCCCGCCGCTCCAGCGAGCCGCCGGCGGCGCTCGCTTCGGCCTTGGCCAAGCGCAGGGCGAAGCCCGAGCCGAACATGCTGGCTGACAGCGCCGGGCCGGACTGGCTTGCCGTCGCCCGCATCAGCTCCGCATCGTCCCTCGCGGCGAGGCTGACCGGCAACTGCAATGCCAGTTCGATCGAGCCCGCATTGCGGAATGCCGCTATCCGGGTGCTTTCACCAGGATGCGCCGCTCCCGCGAGGGCCGCCAGCAGGCGCCAGACCAGCTTTTCCGCATCCGCCAGCGCAAGGCGGACAGGGAGCGGGTCATCGGGCAGGCTCACGACAAAACCGCTGTCGCGCGCCTTGGTGAAGTGGCGCAGCTGCTCGATGGTGCGCTTTACCACATCGGCGAGGTCGCAGCTGCCTTCCTCCAGGTCCAGCGCCTGCGCTTCCAGTTTGGCCAACCGCTCCAGCTCGTCGAAGCCGGCGAGCATGTGCGCGGCGTCGGCGGCGACAGAGGCGGCGAGCGCGCGATATTCGTGCGGAGTCGGGCCGAACAGCTGCTGCTGGATCACCTCGGCAAAACCCTGGATCGCATTGATCGGGGTGCGCAGCTCGTGCAGGAGTTGGCGGATCCTGTCGCCCTCGCTTGCCTCGCGGCTCGGCTGCTTCGCCCCCCCTCCCGCGTCCAGGCGACGCATGCGGCCGGTATAGCCGGTAAAGCGCCCCCCAACCCGATCGAACTCGGGCGCCGCGTCGATCCGCCAGGCCCCCTGCACCGCCGGCGCGCCCTCGATGACGAATCGCGCGCCGCGCATCGGCTGGCGGTTGCGCATCGCAATGGAGATGGTGCTGGAACTGCCCCGCGACAGGCTCTCTGGCCCGGCCAGCCGCATGCCGACGACCATCGGCGCGACTTTCTGGTCGGACCAGACGATGCGTCCTTCGGCATCGGTGGCAAAATCGAACGACTGCACCGGCGGGCCAGGGCGATGCCCGGCCAGGTCCTCGAGCGGAAGCAGCGGCGAATCGCTGTGGAGCGGCTCCGCCTCGATCGGTTGGCGGGACTTGCGGAAGTCCTCGATGCGCCGAACGATGGCGCCGATGCCCTGGTCACCGGCGCCCGGACTCGCGGCGGGATCGCGGATCGGCACGACCTCGGCGACGTGCCGGTGTTGCGCCGGCGGCAGCCCGCGGTCGTGAATGCCCAGCCAGTCGAGCAGGGCCTCGACCCTGGGGCCCAGGTTCCGGCGCCGCCGAATCGCACCGCGCGCCGCCACCGGCAAGGCAGGGGCAAGATCGAGCCATTGCTCCTCGGCAAGGTCCGCCGCACCCAATGCGGCGCTCGCGACTTCGGGCTCGCTGCCGCACAGGCTTGCGACCAGGCGGGCATTGCGCAATCTGACACCCGGCTCGGCGAGGATGGCGGCGCGGCCTTTGGCCGGAATTGCATTGGAAAGCTCGGCCAGCCGGTCGTGAGCGGCATCGACCTGGGGGCCGCTCGCTTCGCTCGGCATGGTGCCCAGCAGGTCGAGCAACTGGCGAAACTGGATGCGCGCCGTTGTCTCTCCGCCAGCGCGCTGGCGCAGCACCGTGGCAAGACGATCATCGATCAGCATCGCTGCTCCATCACGGGCGCACGACAGCGCCTCGACACATCGCTCCTAGCAGCTTGCAAGCCCTCCGGCACGCGTACCGTGGGAAGCGTTGCAAAGCGGGACGATTGCCGCCATTGACAACATAATTACGTTCGCGCAGCACTTCGCTTGGCCAATATTGCGGCAATTGGCGGGGTGGGAATTGCCGGGCACAGGATGAGGGATGTCATGGCGAATCTCGACCGGATCGACCGGCGACTGCTTGCGGAATTACAGGACGAAGGCCGGGTGACCAATGTCGAGCTGGCGCACCGAGTCGGGCTGACCGCCCCGCCCTGCCTGCGCCGGGTCCGCGCGCTCGAGGACGAAGGCATCATCCGAGGCTACCATGCCGATCTCGACGGGGCCAAGTTGGGCTTCTCGATCATGGTCTTCGCCCTCGTCAGCCTGAAGAGCCAGGCCGAGGACGCCCTGCGCCAGTTCGAGGAGCACATGCGCGCCCTGCCCGAGGTGCGCGAATGCCACATGCTCAACGGCGAGATCGACTTCATCCTGAAGATCGTCA
>CAZVWP010000049.1:0-26777 GCA_964630805.1 uncultured Novosphingobium sp.
AGCATGATCAGCGAGGAGAGGATGTTGAACACCGCCACCAGCACGATGATCGACAGCACCACGAACATGGCGACGCGTTCGACCGACAGCGCCTCGAACAGCGAAGCGTTGATCGTCTTCCAGTCGGATATCACCGCCCTTCCGGCAAGTTTCTGGGCCAGCGGGGCAAGAATTTCGGAAACATTGTCGGGATCGTCGGTCTTCACCTCGATCATGCCGATGGAATCGCCGGTGAGCAGCAGGGTCTGTGCATCGGGGATCGGCATGACGACGAAGGCCTGGTCATAGTCATAGACGCCGATCTCGAAGATGGCGGCGATGCGATAGCCGATCTGGCGCGGCACCGTGCCGAAGGGCGTCGACTGGCCCTGCGGATTTATGATGGTGATTGTGTCGCCCACGTCGGCACCCAGGTTTTCCGCCAACCGCGCGCCGATGGCGACATTGCCGGAATCGGGTCGCAACTCGGAAAGGTTGCCGCTCTTCACCTGCGTCTGGATGCGGCGGATATCCTCGTCGGTATTGCCGCGCGCGAGGATCGCCTCAACCCGGCCATTGAATGTGGCGAGCAGCGGCTGTTCGATCAGCGGGCTGGCGCGGACCACCCCGGGCGTCGCCCTCACCTCGCGGAGCACGTCCTGCCAGTTGTCCAGCCGGCCGCCGTAAGCCTGGATGATGGCGTGGCCATTCAGCCCGACGATCTTGTCGAACAATTCGGCGCGAAAGCCGTTCATCACGCTCATGACGATTACCAGCGCCGCCACACCGAGCGAAACCGCGACAAGGCTGATCCCGGCGACCAGCGCAATGAACGCCTCGCCACGCCCGGGCAGCATGTACCGCTTGGCGATCATCCATTCGAACGGGGTGAGGAAGGGCAAGCGGGGGCTCGTCGGAAATCAGCGGGATATTGGGGTTTAGGCATGGCGTTGCGGGCTGGCAAGCACTCGAACCCACTGGACTTTCGCTCATCCACTGCCCATTCGACAAAGGCATCCACACAACCTGCTCGGGAGAGAAGACCATGGACGAACAAGACCGCAAGACAGCGCTGCGCATGATCCCTTACGGCATCTACGTTATGACCGCGGTGGCAGAGGACAAATCACTTTCGGGCGCCACGGTAAACTGGGTAACGCAAACCAGCTTCTCGCCGCCGCTGCTGGCGCTGGGGGTAAAGACCGATTCGGGCGTCTATGCCGCGGCGCGCGCCAGCGGGAACTTCGTGCTCAACATCCTCGGCAAGGGCCAGCAGGGCCCCGCCTTCGCCTTCTTCAAGCCGGCGGTGCTGGAAGACGGCAAGCTCTCGGGCGAGGAAATCTCCTGGGCCGCCAACGGCGCCCCGATCCTGAAGAGCGCGCCGGCGGCAGTCGAATGTCGCGTGGTTCAGGTCGTCGAGCATGGCGATCACCACACCTTCGTCGCCGAAGTCACCGGCGTCCACCTGCACCAGCGTCCGGAAGGCCGTCCGGACGAGGCTGTGCTGGAGATGAAAGACCTTGGGGAGAAGGTCTTCTACGGCGGCTGAAAGGCAAAAGCGGGGATTCGGGGCGCTTTCGGGCGCCCTACCCCTTGCTTTCGTCCCGCCCACGCGCCACATGCGCCCTCCAAGGCGGCTGGCGTGACTCCCATGAACCTAACTCATCCCTTCCTCGACGCCGATGGCGACAAGCTGCGCGAGGAATGCGGCATCTTCGGCGTGATCGGCGCCAAGGGCGACGCCGCGGCCATGACCGCGCTCGGCCTTCATGCCCTGCAGCACCGCGGCCAGGAAGCCGTCGGCATCGTCAGCTTCGACGGTCACCACTTCTTCGCCCGCCGCGGCCTCGGCCATGTCGCGCAGGTATTCGACGATCAGGCGAAGTTCGCCGAACTGCCCGGCGGCATGGCAGCCGGCCACGTGCGCTATTCCACCACCGGCGGCCAAGGCTTGCGCAACGTCCAGCCGCTCCACGCGGACCTCGCGCGCGGCGGCTTCTCCATCGCGCACAACGGCAACATTTCCAATGCGATGACCCTGAAGCGTGACCTGGTCAACAAGGGCGCGATCTTCCAGTCGACCTCCGATACCGAAGTCATCATCCACCTCATCGCAACCAGCCGCTTCCCCAAGCTGCTGGAACGCTTCGTCGATGCCCTGCGCATGGTCGAAGGCGCCTATTCGCTGATTTGCATGACGCCCAAGCGCATGGTTGCCTGCCGCGACCCACTGGGTATCCGGCCGCTGGTGATGGGCAAGCTGGGCGACGCGACGATCTTCGCCAGCGAAACTGTCGCGCTCGACGTGGTCGGTGCGGAATTCGTCCGCGAGGTCGAGCCGGGCGAGATCGTCGAGGTGCGGCAGGACGGCCGGATTACCAGCCATCATCCGTTTCGCGAGAGCAACGCCCGGCCCTGCATCTTCGAACACGTCTATTTCAGCCGGCCCGATTCAGTGTCCGGCGGCAAATCGGTCTACGAAGTGCGCAAGCAGATCGGCGTGGAACTGGCCAAGGAATCGCCGGCCGAGGCGGACCTGGTCATCCCGGTGCCGGACAGCGGCGTGCCCGCCGCGATCGGCTATGCCCAGCAATCGGGCATTCCCTTCGAGCTCGGCATCATCCGCTCGCACTATGTCGGCCGCACCTTCATCCAGCCGGAAGATGGCGCACGCCATGCCGACGTGAAGCGCAAGCACAACGCCAACCGCGCATTGGTCGCCGGCAAGCGCATCGTCCTCATCGACGATTCGATCGTGCGCGGCACTACCTCGCTCAAGATCGTCCAGATGATGCGCGATGCAGGCGCGGCCGAAGTGCACATGCGCATCGCCAGCCCGCCCACCGAACACAGCTGCTTCTATGGCGTCGACACGCCAGAGCGGGAAAAGCTGCTGGCGGCGAGGATGGATGTGAAGGCCATGGCCGAATTCATCCATGCAGACAGCCTGGCATTCGTTTCCATCGACGGGCTTTACCGCGCTGTCGGCGAGAGCGGCCGGAACAAGGCACTGCCGAAATACTGCGACGCCTGCTTCACCGGTGAATATCCAACGAGCCTCACCGATCTTGCCGATCGGGAAAACCCCGCCCAACTGGCGCTCCCGGTCGAAAAAGTAGCGTGACCGATCTTACCGGACAGGTTGCACTCGTCACCGGGGCTAGCCGCGGCATTGGCGAGGCTACGGCGATAGCGCTGGCCCGGGCAGGCGCGCACGTGGTGCTGACAGCGCGCGACGCCAAGGCGCTGGAGGCGGTCGAGGAAACCATTCACGCAGCCGGCGGCAGCGCCACCATTGCACCCATGGACCTTGCCGAGCCCGACGCCATCGCCCGCCTCGCCGCGGCCATGGCGCAGCGCTGGCAGGCGCTGGACATTCTCGTAATCAATGCCGCGCTGCTGCCGCAGCTTTCCTCGGTCGCGGACATCGACCAGCAGGCCTGGAACAAGGCGATGACTGTAAACGTCCTCGCGACCCAGGCCCTGATCGCCGCCTTCGACCGCATGCTCCGGGCCAGCAAGGATGGCCGGGTGATCGGCCTGTCGAGCAGCGTCGGACGCAACCCGCGCGCCTATTGGGGTGCCTATGGCTCGACCAAGGCCGCCTTCGATACGCTCCTCGAATGCTACGCGCAGGAAACCGCAAACATTTCAAAGGTGCGCGTCGCCATCGTCAATCCGGGCGCCACGCGGACGACCATGCGCGCCCGCGCCTATCCGGGCGAAGATCCCGTCAGCGTCAAGCCGCCGGAGGCAGTGGCTGAACGGCTCCTGACGCTTCTTGGTGAACGTTTCGCCAGTGGATACCGCGAATCCGTTAACCATTCCACTTAAGCGGTTGGTAATCAGAAAAGTCCATTTTTTGCCGGCTTTGAGGGGGTTTCTGGCAGCAAGAAATGGTGGAATCATGAGCACGGTTTTCCAGTCCAACGACCGCTACGCGCTTGCCGCGCAAGAGGATCGTTCAGCCCCACGTTCGCGCGTAACCATCCCCGGAACCCTGCGCCCCTCGGGATCGCGGGGTTTCCAGACGCAGATCAAGGACCTCTCGCTCGGCGGCTTTTCCGCCACCGCGATCAACCGCATGCATGTCGGCACGGTCTGCTGGCTCACCCTGCCCGGCTTGGAATCGCTGCAGTCGGAAGTCGTATGGTGGGAAGGAGGCGTTGTTGGCTGCGCGTTTTCGCAACTACTCAGCCCCATCGTGCACGACAACCTTCTGGCTCGCTGGCGCGGCGACAGCGTTTATCGCTGACTCACTGCCTCGGCTTCGTCCGGGGCAGGCACGCTGACCTGATCTCCGAAGGGGCTACAGCGTGCGCCCCGGTGGGGCGGGCCGGGGCGGCACAGCGGTTTAGGCACGCTTGACCAGCGTCACCTGGGCAACATCGATTCCGCCGCCCCGGAAGCCACCTTCGCAATACATCAGGTAATAGCGCCATAGTCGCACGAACCGTGCGTCGAAACCCGGCGGCAGCCTACCCTGCTTCACGGCAGCATCGAAACGCTCACGCCACAGGCGCAGGGTTTCCGCATAATCGAGGCCAAAGGCTTCGCTGTCGTACCACTCAAGCCCGCGTTCCTCGGCAAGTCGGCGGAAGGTGCTTTCGCGGACCAGCATGCCACCGGGGAAAACGTGGGCCTGGATGAAATCGACACTGCCGGCATAGCGCTGGAACAGATCCTCGCGCATGGAGATATACTGGATCGCGGCCCGGCCGCCTGGCTTCAGGCAACGAGCGATGCAGTCGAAGAAATCCGGCCAGAACTCCTGCCCGACCGCTTCGACCATCTCGACGCTGGCAATGGCATCGAACTGGCCTTCGACATCCCGGTAGTCCTGCTTGCGAAACTCTATCCCCGCCCCGCCGTGCCGCTCGGCCGCCCAGGCCAGTTGTTTTTCCGAAAGGCTTATCGCGGTAACCCGGACGCCGTTGTCGGCGAACCGCCGCGCCAGCGAGCCCCAGCCGCAGCCGATCTCCAGCAGTGTCTGCGCACCCTCGACCCGCTTTGCGATGGCTTCGATCTTGCGCTTCTGGGCCGCTTCCAACGAGAGGTCCTGTCCGGCGAACTTCCCGCTGGAATAGGACATCGTCGGATCGAGCCAGGTCGCGTAGAAATCGTTGCCGAGATCGTAGTGGGCATGGATGTTGCGAAGCGAGCCGCTGCGGGTGTTGCGGTGCCGCCAGTGCGCCAAGCGGCCGAGCAGCCGCCAGGGACCTCTCGCCTGCGCCACGGATCCAAGACCGCTGCGGTTGTCCATGAACAGGGCGAAAAGCGAAACTGGGTCCGGACTGTCCCACTCGCCAGCCTCCCAAGCACGGTACCATCCCACGGACCCACCGGTGGCGAGCCGCAGCAGGGCCTGATAGCTGCGTAATTCCACCGTGGCTGAAAAGCCGGGACGGCGGCCGCCAAGTTGCCGGGAGGTGCCGTCGGGCAACTTCGCCAGGATCGATCCGCGTGCAATGCCCCGATCCGCAAGATCAAGGATGCGATCGATTCTTCCTGCCCAGATCCGCGCCAACCATTGCGGGATGGCGTCGAGGATGTCGCCACCCGCAACAAGCTCCCAGCCTCTGTCTGACGCATGCGCGTTCATGGAGGGAATATGCGCGCATTGTCCAAGGGATTCAACACGTGCTGAATCCCGTATGGAATTGCCGGGTCAGGCGAGTTTCAGCCCTCGACCGTCCAAGTCTGGCCCTTGGCCAGCAGCTTGGCGAGGTCAGGTGTCTTGCCCTCGTTGACCCGCGCGTCCTGACCCAGCAGTTCCTGCTCGAAGCTCGGCCGCGGATCGTCGTAGATCACGCCCAGTGCCATTGGGAAATCGGCGAACTTGGGGGCGACCCGCAGGTCTACCAGCATGTGCGCCACGGCACGGTTGGTCACGTTGTGGACGAGGACACCGGCCTTCTGCCAGTCGCCATCGGGAACATCGACGATCTTCAGCGAAAGCGCCTCGACATCGAGGGCAATACCCTTGATGCCGCCGGTCTTTTCCGAGCCGAACAGCATGGGCTCGCCATTCTTGAGCCAGAGCTGCTGGTCCTCGACACCCTTGGCCGCCGCAAAGTCGTCGAAGCGGTCCTTGTTGTAGACGATGCAGTTCTGGAAGATCTCGACGAAGGCCGCGCCCTTGTGGGCGTGGGCGGCCTTGAGCACGTCGGGCAGGTTCTTCGACACATCGAACCCGCGCGCGACGAACCGGGCGCCGGTACCCAGCGCGAAGGAGCAGGGACTTAGCGGACGGTCGACCGAGCCGGCCGGGGTCGAGGGCGAATTGGTTCCGATGCGGCTGGTGGGTGAGTACTGGCCCTTGGTCAGGCCGTAGATCTCGTTGTTGAACAGCAGGATCTGGCAATCGAGGTTACGACGCAGGATGTGCATCGTGTGGTTGCCGCCGATGGACATGCCATCGCCGTCGCCAGTCACCAGCCAGACGTCGAGTTCAGGATTGGCGAGCTTGATCCCGGTGGCGAATGCCGCGCCGCGCCCATGGAGCGTGTGGAAGCCGTAGCTCGCCACATAGTAGGGGAAGCGGCTGGAGCAACCGATACCCGAGACGAAGACCGTCTTGGCCGGATCGGCGCCGATTTCCGGCAAGGTGCGCTGCACTGCCTTGAGAATGGCATAGTCACCGCAACCTGGGCACCAGCGGACTTCCTGGTCCGATTCCCAGTCCTTGAGGGTGGTCTGAATGGCGGTCATGTCGTTCATGGCAATCCTTCCGGGGCAACAACGCTTCCGCGTCAGCCCAGCGCTCCTTCAATGGCAGCTTCGATTTCGGCGATGGTGAAGGGCTGTCCGCTCACCTTGTTCAGCGGCTTGGCATCAACCAGGAACTGGTCGCGAAGCACGGTCTTGAACTGGCCAGTGTTCATTTCGGGCACGAGGATCTTCTCGTAAGACCTTAGCAGTTCGCCCAGATTCGAGGGCAAGGGCCAGATGTGCCGCACGTGGATGTGGCTGACGTCGAGGCCCTTGGCCCGCGCCCGGCGAACCGCCTGGTGGATTGGGCCGAAGGTCGAACCCCAGCCGACGACGACAAGCTTGCCACCCGCCTGGCCCAGCTCGACTTCCTGCGCCGGAATGCCATTCGCCACGCCGTCCACCTTGCTCTTGCGAGCGTCGGTCTGGAGCTGGTGGGTACTGGGCGAATAATCGAGGTCGCCGGTGTCGGGCGCCTTTTCGATGCCCCCGATGCGGTGCATCAGGCCGGGAGTGCCGGGCTTGATCCAGGGGCGCACGCCATTGGCGTCGCGCTTGTAGGGCAGGACCTGCCCGTCCCCATTCTTCTCCTCGAGGAACTTCACAGGAAATGGCGTGAAGTTCTTGGGATCTGGGACTTTCCATGGTTCCGCAGCATTGGCGATATAGCCGTCGGTCAGCAGCATTACCGGGGTCATGTACTGCACTGCGATGCGGCAAGCCTCGATTGCGCAATCGAAGGCATCCGCAGGCGAGCGGCAGGCGATCACCGGCATCGGCGTGTCGCCGTTGCGGCCATAGACTGCTTGGTAGAGGTCCGACTGTTCGGTCTTGGTCGGAAGGCCCGTCGAAGGTCCCCCACGCTGCGAATTGACGATAACCAGCGGCAGTTCGGTCATCACCGCAAGGCCCAGCGCCTCGCCCTTGAGGGCGATGCCGGGGCCGGAGGACGATGTCACGCCCAGTTGGCCGGCATAGGAGGCGCCGATCGCCGAGCAGATCGCGGCAATCTCGTCTTCCGCCTGGAAGGTGGTGACGCCGAATTCCTTCATCTTGACGAGATTGTGCAGGACGGCGGAGGCCGGGGTAATCGGATAGCCGCCGAAGAACATCTTCAGCCCGGCCAGTTGCGCGCCAGCGACAAGGCCGTAGCTCACCGCTTCCGCGCCGGTGACCGTGCGGTAGAGGCCCGGGGGCGATGCAACAGGCTCAAGGTGCAGCTTGTGCACCGTGCCGGAAAGCTCGGCCGTCTCGCCATAGGCATGCCCGGCGTTGAGCGCGGCGACATTGGCGTCGGCCAGCACCTGGTTCTTGGCGAACTTGCCCTTCAGCCAGTCCACCAGCGGCTGCCGGTCACGCTCGAACATCCACAGGGCCAAGCCCAGCGTCCACATGTTCTTGCAGCGCAGGGCTTCCTTGTTGCCGAGCCCGAAGGGCTTCACCGCTTCCAGCGTCTGCGCACTGATGTCGAAGGCGAGGACCTGCCACTTGGCGAGGCTGCCGTCCTCGATCGGGTTGGTCTCGTACTTGGCCTTTTCCAGGTTGCGCTTGGTGAACTCGCCGGTGTCGGCGATGATCAGTCCGCCCGGCTTGAGCGCCGTCACGTTGGTCTTCAGCGCGGCCGGGTTCATCGCCACCAGCACGTCGGGCGCATCGCCCGCGGTGGTGATGTCGGTCGAGCCGAAATTGATCTGGAAGGCCGAGACGCCGAACAAAGTACCCTGCGGCGCGCGGATCTCCGCCGGAAAGTCCGGGAAAGTCGCGAGGTCGTTGCCCGCCAGCGCGGTCGACAGGGTGAACTGCCCGCCGGTGAGCTGCATGCCATCGCCGGAGTCCCCGGCGAAGCGGACGACTACCGCTTCTGGTACATTGTCGCGCGACTGGGTCGCGGTATCGTTATCGGCCAATTGGGTTGCCATTGTCTTCCTCTGCAGGCATCCGCCCTATTTCGGGGTTTGCCCTAATCCATCGATCCCCCGGCGCAATCCAGAAAATCTGTCAGACGCCAAGCCCTATCCTGTCGCCAAACGCCCCGCCGCTCTGCTAGTCAAGCATGAATGCACGCTTCGGGGACTTCTGGTGAAAGTTGTTCGCAAAAACCTTGCGAAGGACTGAATGGCTCCCGGCATTTTCAGGATTCGGCAAAAACATGAACTCCTATTCCTCACTACCCTATCGGCCTTGCGTCGGCGTCATGCTGGTCAACGGCGCGGGCCATGCATTCGTGGGCAGGCGGATCGACACGCGCGGGCAGCCGGATGAAGGCGGAGTCTACTGGCAGATGCCCCAAGGTGGTATCGACGAAGGCGAGGAACTGCATCAGGCGGCGTTGCGCGAACTGTGGGAAGAGACCGGAGTCGCTGCCCACCACGTCACCCTGCTCGCCCAGACCGGCAAGGAACTGCTCTATGACTTGCCCGACGAACTGCTCGGCAAGCTATGGGGTGGCCGTTACCGCGGCCAGCGCCAGCATTGGCTGCTTGCCCGCTTCCATGGGCAGGACAGCGACATCCGGCTCGATGCGCACGATCCGCCCGAGTTCTGTGAATGGAAATGGGTGGAACCGGTGCTGCTCCCGGAACTGATCGTGCCGTTCAAGCAGCAGGTCTATCGCGCGGTTCTGGAGGAATTCCGCGAACAGATCTAGTTCGCAGTCACTTCCGGATCGGGCTTGGCCGCGTCGGCCGAAACCACCTTGGGCGCCGGCCCCTTGGCAATGGCGGCCGCCAGTTCGCGAGTCGCCTCGCAGTCCGAACCGCATAGGCCTTCCAGCCTGGTCAGGTTGCGCTTCGCCTTGTCCACCGCGCCCTTTTCCGCAAGCGCCGCGCCCTCGCCGGAAATGGCCTGCAGGTTCTGAGGATCGGCGTTCAGCGCCTCGCGGTAATAGTGGAGCGCCTTGCCCTGCATGCCCTGGCGCCGGGTCGCATCGGCAAGGCCGAGCAGCACCGCGACATTGCCCGGCTGAACAGCCAGCGCCGCCTCGTAAAAATCGATCGCCTGGTCGACCTTGCCTGCACCCAGTTCCGAATGCGCCTGCGCCATCAGCGCCGAGACGCGGGGGTCAATCGGCTGCGGCGGGGCAGAATGGCCGGTGCTGGCCGTCACGGCAACGAGCAGAGACAAGGCAACGGCAGCAGGCGTGTAGCGCATCAAGAACTCCCTGGCGTCGGCCGACAATGATTGCACGGGCATGACCCTTGGCTGAACCATTATCATATCGCCGAAATGCGCGCGAAGTAAAACCCGTCCGTGCCGTCATGAGACGGACTGAGGCGAATTCCTGAATCGCGCGGCAATCCGGCGTTGAGAACCAATGGTTCTGCCCGCCAATCGGCATTATCCGCAAGAAAGCGCGCCACCCGGTCGGGGCCTTCGGAGTCCAGCAGCGAGCAAACGGCATAGACGAATCGCCCGCCTGGCTTCACCAGCCGTGCCGCCACGTCGAACAGCCGGGCTTGCAGCGCATTCGTGCGCTCCAGCCCGGCGGGATCGAGCCGCCAGCGCGCCTCCGGATTGCGGCGCCAGGTGCCGGTGCCGGAACAGGGCGCATCGACCAGCACTGCGTCGGCCTTGCCGATGAATGGCTCAAGCGCGCGAAGTTCCTGGCCCGGGTTGAGCAGGAGGGTCTCAATAATCGAGGCGCCTGCCCGCTGCGCACGCGGATCAAGGCGCGAGAGGCGAGCGCGGTCGGTATCGCAGGCGAGGATCTTCCCTCGATTGTCCATGGCGGCGGCGATCGCCAGCGTCTTGCCGCCGGCACCGGCGCAAAGGTCGATGACGAATTCACCCGGTCTGGCTGCGAGCGCCTCGACCACGAGCTGCGAGGCAGTGTCCTGCACTTCGATCAGCCCGTTGCGATAAGCTTCCCAGCCTTCCACCGGCGTGCCGGATGGCAGGCGCAGCCCTTCGCGAGCCTGGGTCGGCTCTGCCGGAACCGGAAATTCCAGGCTTTCGCGGTTGGCCTTCAGTGCATTGACCCGGATATCCAGCGGCGCCCTGTCCAGCAAGGATAGCGCTTCGTTGCCGGCTATCCCCGAGGCCGCCAGCTGTTGTGCCAGCCAAGGCGGCGCGATGCCCGATTCCGCCGCAGGTTCATTAGGACCGATTGGTGCGGGCCCATGCCGGGAACCATCGAACAACGCCGCAAGCGCCGCATCGTCCTTCGCCAGCAGCAACATCGCGGCACGGCCACTCGCGGGAATGTCGCCGCAGGCGCGGATGGCGCGGAAAACCAGTTCGCGCACCGCCCGCCTGTCGCCGCTGCCGGCGAAGCGGCGGGTGCGGAACCAGTCGGTGACGATGCGGTCGGCCGGAGCGCCGTTGGAGCGGGCGGCGATTATGACAAGGTCGAGGATATCGATTGCCGCCTGGACGCGCGCGGCGGGAGTCATGGGTGGGCCCTACCGCGTCGGATAGTTCGGCGCCTCGCGGGTGATCGACACGTCATGGACATGGCTTTCGCGCAGGCCTGCGTTGGTGATGCGGACGAATTTCGCCTTGGTCCGCAGGTCCTCGATGGTGCGCGAGCCGGTATAGCCCATGGCGGCCTTGATGCCGCCGACAAGTTGATGAATCACATCCTTGGCGGGGCCCTTGAACGGAACCTGGCCTTCGATGCCTTCAGGCACCAGTTTCAGCGAATCCTTGATGTCCTGTTGGAAATAGCGGTCCGCCGAACCGCGGGCCATGGCGCCTACCGAGCCCATGCCGCGATAGCTCTTGTAGGCGCGGCCCTGATATAGGAAGGTTTCGCCCGGCGCTTCCTCGGTGCCGGCCAGCATCGAGCCGACCATGATGGTGCTGGCTCCGGCGGCGAGCGCCTTGGCCGCGTCGCCCGAGGTGCGCAGTCCGCCGTCGGCGATGATGGGCGTCCCGCTTTTCGAGGCTTCCTCCGCCGATTCCATGATGGCGGTGAGCTGCGGCACGCCGACGCCGGCGACAATGCGGGTGGTACAGATCGAGCCCGGCCCGATGCCGACCTTGATCGCGTCCGCCCCTGCCCCGATCAGCGCCCGGGTCGCCTCGGCGGTGGCGACATTGCCAGCGATGACCTGTGCGGAATTCGAAAGCTTCTTCACCCGCTCCACCGCGCGGGCGACATCGCGGTTGTGGCCATGCGCAGTGTCGATGATGACGACGTCGCATTCGGCGGCGAGAAGTTCCTCGGTCCGCGCAAAGCCCTTGTCCCCAACCGTGGTCGCGGCGGCGACACGCAGGCGGCCGGCCGCATCCTTGGTGGCGTTGGGAAAGGTGACCGCCTTTTCGATGTCCTTGACGGTGATGAGGCCAATGCAGCGGAAATCGTCATCCACCACCAGCAGCTTCTCGATCCGTCGCTGGTGCAGCAACCGCCGCGCCTCGTCGCCGCTGGAGCCGAGCTTCACCGTCGCCAGGTTCTCGTGCGTCATCAGCTCGCGCACCGGCTGCAGGGCATTGTCGGCAAAGCGCACGTCGCGGTTGGTGACGATGCCGACCAGCTTGCCCGATGCCTCGACCACCGGAATGCCGCTGATCCGGTTGGTCTTCATGATCGCCTGCGCCTCGCCCAGCGTGGCGTCGGGGGCGATGGTGATGGGATTGACCACCATGCCGCTTTCGAAGCGCTTCACCGCGCGCACCGCGGCGCACTGTTCCTCGACCGAAAGGTTGCGGTGGAGCACGCCGATCCCGCCCATCTGCGCCATGACGATCGCCATGTCGGCCTCGGTCACGGTATCCATGGCGGAGGAGAGGACCGGGATGTTGAGCCCGATCTCGCGCGTCAGCAAGGTGCGGGTATCGGCCTCTGTAGGCAACATGTCCGACTCGGCGGGACGCAGCAGGACGTCGTCGAAGGTAAGGCCGAGAGGGATTTCGATTTTTGCCACAGTTCCGCCATTTGGGTGAAGATTCGTGGCGGCCCATGTAACCGCACCCTTACGCGGGCACAAGGCCGGGAGGGTAATTCCGCCAGCCCGGCTACTTCGTCCCTGAAGGTACCCGCTTGGTATCCCCGAACCAGCGCGCCAGTTCGACATGGAACAGCACGTCCTCGGCCGCGCCGCCCAGCTCGATCTTTCGCTGCAGGTTGTCGGCCGGACGGTGATAAGGGCCTTCGAAAAAGGCCTCCAGCCTCGGCAGGTCCGAATAGGCGCTCGTCACCATGACGGTCGGAATATCGTGCTGCATCAGCGCCCAGCCATCCTGCCGGCGGATATAGGCATTGGCCGCGTCTCCGGGCACGAGCTGGCGCCTGGCCCGCCGTGCCGCCTTCTCGATCTCGCCATCGAGCCGCGTCATGCCCCGCCCGACGATGGCCGCCGGCGAACCGGCAGGCGCGATGGCAATTGTATCGATGTTGAATGCCGCGACAATCTGCTTGAGCGGGATCGGCGGGTTTTCGGCAAAGGCATGGGCGCCCAGCAGGCCCAGTTCTTCCGCGGTGGTCGCCAGGAAATAGATGTCGCGATCGATCCTGGGCCCGCGCACCAGCCGGCGCGCAACTTCGGTCATCGCGGCAAGGCCGCTGGCGTTGTCCACGGCGCCGTGGCAGATCACGTTCTCCGCGGGCGGCGGAGCGCAGACGCCGAAATGATCCCAGTGCGCAACGAACAACACGGCCCCGGTGCCCGGCTTCCTGCCGGGCAGGCGGCCGATCAGGTTGTGAGTGCGGATCGTCGTCTCGCGCGTGGTGGCTTCGAGCGTCGCAGTCAGGTCGAGCAGTTGCGGCGCGAAAGTCGCCTTGGTCGACGCCGCCTGCAGGCTGGCCAAAGTCTGGCCGCTGCCTTGCAGCAGGCGATCGATGGCATATTTGGTGATGAATGCGTCGAGATCGGCGCCGGTAACCTCACTCGCCAGTGCATAGCCCGGCACCTTGCGCCGCGCCGCGACGTTTTCCAGCGTGCGTTCGCCATCGAGCACGGTGAGCACGGCCGAGGCGCCCCCGGCCAGCAGGGCATTCTGCCGGTCGCTCGTCGTCAGCCCGCCATCGAGCAGCATCGCCACCCGCCCCGCCAACTCGTTGCGCGATGGCAGTGGCCCCAGCCCCTTGCCGACGAACAGGACCGGCGCTGCCCGCAACAGCGTGCGCTGGCCCGAAGTCAGCACCAGGATGTCGCTGGCGGGAAGATAGAGCCGCCGTCCCTTGCGCGAAAATTGCGCGGAAGACAGCGCCGGCTGCCGCTCCACCAGGGTCACCGGCGCAAACCAGTCGTTGCCCGGCGTGTTGGTGCCCGAAACCAATCCGATATCGGCCCACTGGTTGGCCAGATAGCGCAGGGTCCTGGCCTCTCCTTCGGTTCCCGGCTCACGCCCCTGGAAGTCGTCCGAGGCCAGTATCTCGATATGCGCCATCATCTGCGATTCGAGCGACGGATCGTTGCGGGGCACGGAAACGGCCGGCTGCGACAACGGCAAGAGAGCCATTGCCAGAACCGCAAGCCACTTTGACAACACGACCCCTGTTTTTCCCATCGGTTCAGCTTACACCAAGCGGGCAGTGCGGCAAGACCGCCGCACTTGCGAAATGCCCGAATTTGCGCCGCGGATGTCGATAATCGCTATCGACACACAAGGCATGTACGCTACCTTGCGTAGTTCTCCGGCAGTGCAGGAAAGGTTGCGCATGCGTCTCGACGATTTCGATCCCAATGAAGTCGATGTCGAAGATCAGCGCGGCCGAGGCGGTGGCGGGTTTCGCCTGCCGGTCGGCGGGCGGGGCGGCCGTGTCGGCTGCGGAACCCTGGTCATCGCGCTTATTGCCGCGCTGTTCTTCGGGGTCGATCCCGCGCAGATGCTCGGCGGCCTGCAGGACGTGCAGCAGCAATTGCCGCAAGGCCAGGTGGCGCCACAAGGCGGACGAAGCGCCTCCGAAAGCTGCACGGTGGATGCGCTCAGCAAGGAAAGCTGCGACGCGCTATCCTCACTCAACAAGACCTGGGAGCCGATTTTTCGCAAGGCCAACATCGAATTCCGGCGCCCGAAGCTGGTGTTCTACACGCAGAACGGCCGATCCGGCTGCGGCGCGGCGCAGAGCGCCATGGGCCCGTTCTATTGCCCGGAGGACAATGGCATCTACCTCGACACCGATTTCTATCGGCAGATGGAGCAGGAACTGGGCGCCAGCGGCCAGTTCGCCCGCGACTATGTGATCGCCCACGAATACGGCCATCACGTTCAGAACCTTGTCGGCATGTCCGGCCAGGTGCGTCGCCTGCAGGACCGCGATCCCGGCAGCGCCAACCAGCTTTCGGTGCGGCTGGAGCTCCAGGCCGATTGCTATGCCGGCGTCTGGGCGGCGCGAAACAGGGACCGGCTGGATCCGGGTGACATGGAAAGCGGGCTAAACGCCGCGCACCAGATCGGCGACGACACGCTGATGCGAAACGCCGGGCGCAATCCCTCGCCGGAGAATTTCACCCACGGCTCCAGCACGCAGCGCAAGCGCTGGCTTCGCCAGGGGCTGGAAAGCGGCGACGAGGACCAGTGCGATACCTTTGCCGACATGCGCAGATCGACGAACGGGTAACCGGGTTCAGGGAGTAGACAAGCAATGCGCCTGATTGCACTGGCAGTGCTGACCTTGGCGGCAAGCGCCCCGTCGATTGCGGGCGAGCCGGAAAAGCCGGTGACGCAAAGGGACGTTACCGCGGGCGATGTCGCGGCAACCCCGATGACCGACCTCAACCTGCGCAAGGGTGAGATCCCCCCTATCCTCACCGCCGCCGTCGAACAGGTTTATACTCTTGCCGGCCTCACCACCTGCCAGCAGCTGGCCGCCGCGATCGGCGAGCTCGATGCCGTGCTGGGCGACGACCTCGACACACCGAAGGAAGGCGAGCGGCGCACCACCCCAGGCCGGCTTGCGCAGTCCGTGGTCGGCTCGTTCATTCCCTTCCGCGGCATCATCCGGGAGGTTTCGGGGGCCAACAGCAAGCAGCGCGAGCTGCAGGCGGCGATCCAGGCGGGCGTCGCGCGCCGCTCGTTCCTGAAGGGCTACGGACAGGCGAAAGGCTGCCGCTATCCCGCGCGCTCGGTCACGCCCGATATCTATGCGCGGCAGCTGGCGGAAATCCAGGCAAAGAAGGCCAACGGCAACAAGGCCGAAACGCAGCCCGCAGCCGCCGCGCCGGCTGAAAACGCGCCGCAGGACAATTGGGCCGAGCCGCAGGTCAACACCGCCACGCCGGCAGGTCCCGCACCGCAATACAGGCGCAGGCGGCGCGGGCGATTGCCCTGAGCGCCCGGCTGGGCTAGCGGCGCGGCATGCGCCTCAAGCACTGCCACAACATCGAGGATTTCCGCCTGCTCGCCAAGGGCCGCCTGCCCTGGCCGGTATTCGACTATATCGATGGCGCCGCCGACGACGAGTTGACCAAGCAGCGCAACACTGCGGCATACAGCCAGTGCGACCTCGTGCCCGACGTGTTGGCGGGCGTTGCCGAGATCGACACCTCGGTCACCGTACTGGGCCGCAAGAGCGCCCTGCCCCTGATCCTCTCGCCCACGGCGCTGCAGCGCGTGTTCCACTGGCAAGGCGAGCGGGCCGTAGCGCGGGCGGCGGAGAAGTTCGGCCTGTGGTGCGGCATCTCGAGCCTGGCGACCGTCTCCATCGAGGAGATCGCGGCGATGATCTCCAGCCCGAAGATGTTCCAGCTCTACGTCCACAAGGACAAGGGCCTCAACCGTTCGATGATCGAGCGCTGCCAGGAAGCGAAGTTCGACGCCATGGCGCTGACCGTGGACACCATCGTCGGCGGCAAGCGCGAGCGGTGCCTGCGCAGCGGCTTCTCCTCGCCGCCGACTTTCACGCCGAGCTCCATGCTGAGCTATGCCACCCGGCCGAAATGGACGCTGGACTACCTGCTGCGCGAGAAGTTCAGCCTGCCGCAGCTCGACACGCATGTGGCCGAGGGCACCGGCAAGGCCATGTCGATCCAGGGCTATTTCACAGAGATGCTCGACCAGACGATGGACTGGGATACCGCCGCGAAGATCCGGCAGGACTGGGGCGGCACCTTTTGCCTCAAGGGCGTGATGAGCGCCGCCGACGCGCGCCGCGCCGTAGACATCGGCGCCGATGCGATCATGATCTCCAACCACGGCGGCCGGCAGCTCGATGGCAGCCGCTCGCCATTCGACCAGCTGATGGAGATCGTCGATGCCGTGGGCGGCGAGATCGAGATCATCTGCGACGGCGGCGTGCGGCGCGGGACGCATGTGCTGAAGGCCATGGCCGCGGGGGCGACCTGCGCTTCAGGCGGGCGGCTTTACCTCTATGCCCTGGCTGCGGCCGGGCAGGCCGGGGTGGAGCGGGCGATCCAGATCCTCAAGGAGGAGATCGAACGCGACATGAAGCTGATGGGGGTGAAGAGCGTTTCCGAGCTCAATCGCGACAGGCTGCGCTGGCGGAGCTGAAAGTCCTCCCCGGGGCAAGCCCAGGGAGGACTCTCGGATCAGGCCGCAGCCTCCTTCCTGCCAACCGCGCCCCAATCCACATTACGCGTGGCATACATCACCCCGGCCAGCGCCACGAAGAGCAGGACCGAGCCGATCAGCAGCGACCAGGCCTCGAGGTTCAAGAGCACGAACAGCAGCGCATAGAGCCCCACCAGCATGGCGCCGATGAACCGCCCGCGTTTCCAGCTCCTGAGCACTGCGGCGCTGTAGGCGGACAAGAGGCCGATGATCGCGCCGCTCGCCACCAGATAGGCCCAGAGGAACCCGATCACCTCGGCAAAGGCCAGCAGCAGCACGAAGAACAAGATCAACGCCGCCCCGGTCAGCAGGTATTCCGCCATGGCCACCCGCGCACCGCCGACTATGTCGAACAGCAGGAAGGCGAGGAAGGTGAAGCCGATGAACAGGAAGCCGTACTTCACCGAGCGATCTACCTTCGAATAGAGGTTCACCGGCTCGACCAGCCCGATGGTGACGGCCTTGGAGGTGCCGACGACATTTTCCATCGCACCGCCGGAAGCCGTATCTGCGGTGGACGAGCGGCTTGCTTCCGAGACGTAGATCCGGGAATTGCCGCTGCCGTCGTCGATGCTGGGAAGGCCCGGATCCTCGATGGAAACCGGCGCCTGGCCCAGGGCCAGCTTGTCTACCGTGTAACTGGCCTTGAAACCCTGCGCGGTGATGCTCGGCTTTTCGGGCAGGAAGGCTCCACCGAAGCTCGGACTGGTCCAGCTTGAGGTGACGGTCCATTCGGTATGCCCGCCGCGCGGGACCAGACTCAACGAACGGCTACCGCGCAGGCCAAAGCCATAGTCGACCGCCAGCGAGCCCTCGCCGTTCCACGGCAGGAAGGCGAAGAACCCCTCGCCGCCGGTGGCGCCCGGGCCCTTGCCCGGCTGCACCGCCAGTTCTTCACCGTTGGCCTTGATCGTGCCGCCCCGGGTGAGGCCGCGCGCGTCGGATGCGCCCATGCGCAGCTCCGCGCGATCCCAGAACAGCCGCTCGCGGGTGACGCCGAAGCGCGGCAGGTCGGCTGGAAGCTCGAACTTCGCGGCCCCCGCTACCTGTGCCTCGAACAGCACGCTGGAGTAAATCGACTTGCGCCGCTCCTGCGGGTTGACCGTGGTCGTCACCTTGTTCTCGACCGGCGAGATGTAGAGATAACGCTCCACCTCGACATTACGGGTGACGGTCTGGCCGTTGACCTGCTCGTTCTGCACCTGGGTGGTGCGGAAGGGCACCACGACCACCGGCCCTGCCACCACCTGCGGCCCGCCCCAGCCGGAATTGATGGCGGTCTGCGCCGTCTGCGACTGCTCCTGCCGGTCATAGACCAGCGCATAGACCAGCAGCAGCGGCACCATCAGGATGAACCCGACGATGCCGACCAGCAGCAGCTTGATCCCCGGCGAACGTTCCTTTCGCACTTCCTCAGTCATGCGGATGTCCCCTCTGATACGCGCCTATCAACGACTCGTCGATGATGAGGCACGGTTCGGCGACATCCCGCATGCCGGATGTCTGAATTATGAACGGCCTAGGCGGCGGGCAACGGATAGATCGCCGGATCGTCCGCCGCGAACCAGGCTTCGCCGGTGGTGGCAGGCGCGCCCTCCTCGCCGATCAGCCGGGCGAACTTCTGGGCCTCGAAGGTAGAGGCCGCCCAGAAGCGGATCGCCATTGCATCGCCTACGGTAAACACCTGCGCCACCTTGCCTTCCAGCTCCGCCGCCAGCCCGCCCTGCGGCTGCCGCCCGGTGGCAAGGACGACCGCATCGGCGGCGACTTGCCGCTCCGCGCCGCTGGCCATGTCGTAGATTGTCGCCTCTCCCTCCCCGATCCGGCGCACCCATGTGGCGCCGTGGAAGGTCACGCCAGCCTCGGCCATGCGCTGGACCACCGGCTCGGATTCGAACCCCGCCAGCAGCCGGGTGGAGAACGGCGCATAGTTGGACGAGACCATGGTCACTTCGCAGCCCGCCTTGCCCAGCATCTCGGCTAGGCCCGCGCTGGCATGGGTACCCTCGGCATCGACCAGCAGCACCCTGCCCTGGGGCCGCTTACCCGAAAGCAGGATGTCCTCCGGCGTCAGCACATGCGTCTGGTCCGCGCCGGGGATCGGCCGGTCGAAGTGATAGGCCCGACCTTCACGGTCGAACAATGCGCCGGTGGCGACGATGACGGCATCGGGCGAGAGCGCCAGCACGTCCTCGGCCGTGGCCCTTGTGCCTGTGCGCACATCCACCCCCAGCCGCCCAAGCTCCGCCTGCCACCAGTCGATCGCATGGTGATAAAACTCGCGCCCCGGGATTTTCTGCCACAGCGCCAGCCCGCCGCCCAGCACATCGCGCGCCTCCAGCAGGGTCACCGAATGCCCCCGCTTCGCCGCCACCCGCGCCGCCTCCAGCCCGCCCGGCCCGCCGCCGACGACGACCACCTTGCAGCTCTTCGGCGCCTTGCTCCAGCTGTCCGTGCCCCAGATCCGCTCGCGGTAGCTCGCCGGGTTGATTGCGCAGCCAAAGGCGCCATCGGCCATTCCGGATAGGCAGTACTGGCAGGCGATACAGGTGCGCCCGAGGTCTTCGCTGCCTTCCCGGGCATGCTTGACGAACTGCGGCTCGGCAATCAGCTGCCGCGCCGAGCCGACCATGTCGCACAGGCCGGAGGCGATCACCTCCTCTGCGTGCGACATTTCCGTCACCCGACCGAGCACCGACAGCACCGGCAGGTTGGCGGCAGCGGTGCGCACTTTCTCGACATAGCTCTGGTAGAAGTGCTTCTCGACCAGCACCGAAGGCATGCCGTATTTGAGCTGCAACGGCTCCATCGCGACGTCGAGATCGACGAAATCTATGAGCCCGCTCTTGCAGGTTTCCGCCAGGGCATCGTGCGCGCCAAGGGTGTCATAGCCGCCCTCCACCAGCTCGTCGCAGTTGAGCCGCATGCCCACCGCAAGCTCCGGCCCGGCCCCTTGGCGCACGAACTCCAGCGTCTCGGTCAGCAGCCGCATGCGGTTCTGCAGCGAGCCGCCGTATTCGTCGGTGCGGCGGTTGAAATAGGATGAGAGGAACTGCTCGATCATGCCCGAGTGCGAGGCATGGATTTCCACCCCGTCAAACCCCGCCTCGCGCAGGTGCCGTGACGCCTGCCGGTGCGCCTCGCCCATCATGCGGATTTCCTCGCGCGTGGCGACGTGCGTCGCGCCGGTCGATCCGCCGAAGCCGAACTGGGCGTTGGACGGGGCGAAGGCGGGCGCGGGCGGCGTCAGTGGGCCCCAGTTGCCGGCCGAAAGCCAGTGATACCAGATCTGGCCGATAATCTTGCCGCCCGCCGCGTGCACCGCATCAGCCAAGGCGCGAAAGCCGGGGATCGCCTCGGGCGGATAGGGGCACGGCTGGTAGTGCCGGCCGCGCTGGTGCGCCGTGCAGGAGAGAATCACCAAGCCCGCGCCGCCGTCCCGCACACGCTCGGTGCAATAGGAGACGAGGTCGGTCGAGGGCGCGCAGCCGTAAGTGAGCGGCACGCCATGAGGGGAGAAGTAATAGCGGTTGGGAACCTCGATGGGGCCCAGCTTGAACGGACTGAAGACGTTGGGGTATTTGGGGTGCGCGGCCATATTTCTCTCCCATGCGCGCCTTTGGCGGCGCGGCGAATTGGCTAGAGATTATGGCGTGGGCCCCGGCGAGGCAATGCTCTTGCGGTCAGAAACGCAGGACGACCAGCAGCCCGTCGCAAGCAGGCGGTTGCTCACTCTGGCCCACAACAACCCGCGCAGCATCGGCCCGGGCGCGGCTGAGGATGACAGCTGGCACATCCGCCTCATGAGCTATGACATCAGCACTGCCCAGCAGCCGTGCCTGCCGCAAGGTCAGATCGTCCGGGTCGGCACTGGTCAGGTGGATTTCGAAGAGGCCATTGGCTTGCCCCTCTCCACCACCCTGCAACCAGCGTTCCACCTTGCCGTCGCTGTCATCCCGCATCGGGTCCAGCACCCCGCCCTCGGCCAGTGCAGCGTCCAACGCCTGCCGACGGTCTGACGCATCAGGCCACCGGGCGCGCATCGCCGCGCGCGCCGAAGCCAATGCCGAAGCCAGGGCGCCGAGCCCCTGGGGCAGCAATGCCTCGAGGCGCAACCGCAGCGCCTTGGCCAATCCGGCCGAAGTGCCGCCTGTGCCGATGGCGATCAGCACCGGCGAGCGGTCGAGCACGCTAGGCACGGTGAAATCGCACAGGTCCGGCCGGTCGGTGACGTTCACCAACAACCCCCGCGCCCGCAACCGTGCCGCGGCTTCTTCCGGTTCATCCATCGCCACGAAGGCCAGCCGCGCATCGGCATTGTCCTCACCGGCAACGATGCCCCTGGCCCGCTCCACCAGCCTTCGCTTGGCATCGGCCGCATCCCCCTCGCCCAGCACGATCACCGGCTGGCCGGCGATGCGGTGGAACAGGGGGAGGTCGGCGATCATTTCACCCAGTCGGGAATGCTGTCCGCTTCGATCAGCGCCTCGATCGGCGGGCGGGCGCGGACTATCGACCACCTGTCGCCCGAGACGAGGACCTCGGGAACCAAGGGCCGACTGTTGTAGCTGGTCGCCATGTTCGCGCCATAGGCCCCGGCCGTAGCGAAGGCGATGAGATCGCCCGCCTCGACTGCGTCCATGGTCCGCTCGGTGGCGAAGGTATCGCCGGTCTCGCAGATCGGCCCGACCACGCTGGCGGTGATCTGGCTGTTGCGCGGGCGCACGGCGCGGATGTCGTGCCAGGCTTCGTACATCGCCGGGCGCACGAGATCGTTCATCGCCGCATCGACGATGACGAAGGGCTGCGTCGCCCCCTGCTTAACCCGGATGACCTTGCTGAGCAGCACGCCGGCATTGCCCGCGATGACCCTGCCCGGCTCGAACAGCAGGCGACAGTTCCAGTCCGCCGTTACCCGCTTGATCATGGCGCCGTATTCCGCCGGACTGGGCGGCAGCGGCTCGGTGAAATCATAGGGCACGCCGAGGCCACCGCCGAGATCGGCCGTCTCGATCATGTGCCCGGCGGTGCGCAACTGGCCGATCAACGCGCCAAGCCGCACGAATGCCGCCTCGAATGGCGCGAGGCTGGTCAGCTGGCTGCCGATGTGGACATCGACACCCTGTATGCGCAGGCCCGGCATCCTCGCCAGCGCGGCATAGGCGTCGAGCGCGGTTTCATAGGGAATGCCGAACTTGTTTTCCGCCTTGCCGGTGGAAATCTTGGCATGGGTCAGCGCATCGACATCGGGATTGATCCGGTAGGCGACGTTCGCGACCTTGCCCATGGAGACGGCGATGGCGGAGAGCATTTCCGCCTCCGGCTCGCTCTCCAGGTTGAACTGGTAGATGCCGTGTTCCAGCGCGATCCGCATTTCCTCGGCAGTCTTGCCGACGCCCGAGAAGACGATCTTGTGGGCAGGAATCCCCGCAGCCACCGCGCGTAGCAGCTCGCCGGCCGAAACGACGTCCGCACCCGCCCCCTGCTTCGCCAGAACCGCCAGCAGCGCGCCGTTGGGATTGGCCTTGACCGAATAGGCGATCAGCGGATCGTCGAGGCCCGAAAGCCCGTCGCGGAACACCTGAAAATGCCGCTCCAGCGTCGCGCGCGAATAGACGTAAACCGGCGTGCCTACGGCCTCGGCGATATCGCTCAGCGGCACGTCCTCGGCGTGGAGCACGCCGTCCTTGAGATTGAAATGGTCCATAAATGCTTGTGTCCCGCGCCCTATTCCTTGGGCGGCAAGTCGAAGGGGTCGTCGGTGCGCTCTTCGGAGCGTTTTCGCAGCTCGACGCTGCGCTCCGGCACGGCCTGCGAGGGTGGCTCAAGCAACTGGGCGGTCGTCGCCGGGACCTCGCGGCCATAGGCGGCGACCGGCATGGCCTGGCCCGCCTTGGGCTTCAGGTCCGTGCGCACACCGCAGGCGGAAAGCGCAGTCAGCAGGGCAAGGGCCACGACAAGCCGCATCGGGTTTTACTCCAGCCCCAGCGCCTTGCGCGCCTCGGCAACGCGCTTCCTTACCTCGTTCGGCGCGGTTCCGCCATGGCTGGCGCGCGCGGCTACCGAAGCCTCAACGGAAAGCGCCGCATAGACCCCCTCGCCCACGCGCGGATCGATCGCCTGCAGATCCGCCAGCGGCAACTGGTCGAGCGCGATGCCGCGGCTTTCGGCCAGCTTCACCGCGCTGCCCGTGATGTGGTGGGCTTCGCGGAACGGGATGTTCGCCTCGCGCACCAGCCAGTCGGCAAGGTCGGTGGCGGTAGCATAGCCGAGTTCGGCGGCATTGCGCATACGCCCGGTGCGGAACGTCGCGCCCTCGACCATGCCGGTCATGGCGGCAAGGCAAAGAGTGAGCAGGCCCGCCGCCTCGAACACCGGCGGCTTGTCGTCCTGCATGTCCTTCGAATAGGCGAGCGGCAGGCCTTTCATGGTGATCATCAGGCTGGTGAGGCTACCGATGATCCGCCCGGCATGGCCGCGCACCAGCTCGGCCGCGTCGGGGTTCTTCTTCTGCGGCATGATCGAGCTGCCGGTCGACAGCGCATCGGGCAGGGTGACGAAGCCGAAGGGCTGGCTCGCCCAGATGATGAACTCCTCCGCCAGCCGCGACAGGTGCAGCGCGCACTGGGCGGCGGCCATCAGGTAATCAAGCGCGAAATCGCGGTCGGAGACGGCATCGAGGCTGTTGTTGGTCGGCCCCGCAAAGCCCAGCGCCTGCGCGGTCATGTCGCGATCCAGCGGGAAGCCGGTGCCGGCCAGCGCGGCGGAGCCCAGCGGGCACTGGCTGGCGCGCCGGTGGGCATCGACGAAGCGCGAGCGGTCGCGCAGGGTCATCTCGTAATAGGCCATCAGGTGATGGCCGAGCGTCACCGGCTGCGCGGTCTGCAGGTGGGTGAAGCCGGGCATGATGGAGTCGGCATGCTCCCCTGCCCGCCTGACCAGTGCCACTTGCAGCGCGCCGAGGGCCGCGTCCGCAGCCACGCAGGCCTCGCGCACCCAAAGCTTGAAATCGGTCGCCACCTGGTCGTTGCGGCTGCGCGCGGTGTGCAGCCGTCCGGCCGCCGGGCCGATCAGTTCGGCGAGGCGGCTTTCGGTGGTCATGTGGATGTCTTCGAGGTCCCAGTTTTCGGGGACGCCGTTCGCCTCATACTCCGCGCCAACTTGGTCCAGACCCTCGGAAATCGCCCTGGCATCCTCGGCCGAGACGATGCCCTGCTTGCCCAGCATGGCGACGTGCGCCTTGGAGGCGGCGATGTCCTGCCGCCACAATGCCTTGTCGAAGGGGATCGAGGCATTTATCTCGCGCATGATCGCCGACGGCCCATCGCTGAACCGTCCGCCCCACATCTGGTTGGAGCCGCCTGTGCTATCGTCGCGTTTGCTCAAGAGTATCGTCCTGGGTCTGGCCGTCATGGCCGGAGGTTGCGATAGGCAAAGCGGGGAGAAGGCGCAACCGCAGGCTTCGGCCAGCCCGCCTTCGGCGCCAGCCAAGGGCGGCGAGCTTGCCGGAACGATCGACCGCTCGCACAATGGCAGCGAGCTTCCCGGCTATATGCTGACGGATGCCTCGGGCAAGGAGCTACAGCTCAAGAGCCTCAAGGGCAAGCCGCTCCTGATCAACCTGTGGGCCACCTGGTGCGCACCCTGCATCACCGAACTGCCGATGCTGAATGCCATCGCCAACCGCGCGGACATGAACCTGCGGGTCGTCACCATATCGCAGGACCTGGGCGATCCGGCCAAGGTGCAGCAGTTCCTCGACCAGCGCGGCTTTGCCCAGTTGCCCGCCTGGATCGATACCAAAGGCGAGCTTGCCATGCAGTATGGCGTCCAGACCCTGCCGACCTCCATCCTCTACGACGCGCAAGGCCGCGAAGTCTGGCGCTTTATCGGCGGGCACGATTGGTCGACACCGCATGCACAGAAGCTGCTGGCGGAAGCCGGTGGCTAAGGAAAAGCCGGTGGCATCCCCCCGCAGAATGGGCCCAAGCGATTCGGCCACCTCCAACGCCCTGCTGGACGCTGCGGAACGCGTGCTGCGCAACGAGGGCTATGGCGCGGCATCCTCGCGGCGGATCGCGGAAGAAGCCGGGCTCAAGCAGCAGCTGGTCTATTACTACTTCCGCACCATGGACGAACTGCTGCTAGCCACGTTTCGGCGGCGGACCGATCGGGCGCTGGCCCGGCTGCACGAGGACGTGAACTCTGACCAGCCGGTCCATGCGATCTGGTGGACACTGAGCCAGTCGCAGGACGCGCGGCTCAATTTCGAATTCATGGCGCTGGCCAACCGGCACCTCGGCATCCGCGACGAAGTGGAGCGCTTCCTCTCGGAATCGCGACGCCTAACTGCGGAAGCCATCACGCGCCAGGGCAAGGAAAAGGGCGTCGACCTTGGCCCGGTGACGCCCGATGCGGCGGCGTTCCTTCTCTCCACGGTCAATGTGTTCCTGGGCCGGGAGGCAGCTACCGGGATCACGGCGGGGCACAAGGATGTGCGGGCCTTGATCGAGTGGGCCCTGTCGCGGTTGGACTGAAGTCGCGGTTGGACTGAAGTCGCGGTTGGACTGAAGTCGCGCCCGGATTGATCCAGCGCAATGCGATTGACTGTCGCATAACCCAGATGCTAACTAATTGGTCAGCATTCGACGTCGATCTTGGCCTTGGTACGGGATCAGGCAGAGGAGCAATTGCAATGGCATCGATTATCGTGCGCGATACTTCTGGCGAGGAACACACGGTCGAAGGCACCATTGGCCTGTCGGTGATGAAGATCATCCGCGACAACGGCCTTGATGACGTGATCGGGCTGTGCGGGGGGAACTGCGCTTGCGGCACCTGCCATGTGCTGGTCGACCCCGCCTTCTCCGGAAGGCTGGAACCGATCAGCGACGACGAAAGCGATGTTCTCGACATGACCGAGTGCCGCCAGCCCGACTCACGCCTGGCATGCCAGATCGAGTTCAGCGAGGCGCTCGACGGGCTGCGGGTGGCCATAGCCGACGACTGAACGACAGCCAGCGCGCGCGGCGTGCGAAGGACAAGATTGGTCGGACCCGGCTGAAAACGGTCCGACCGGCGAATGGAGCAGGAATATGGCGACTTCGATTGACCAACTCGATCTGATGGAACTTCCCATCGAGGACCGCGCTTTCGGCGCCAACCCCGAACCCTGGTTTGCGCAGGCCCGTGCCAAGCACCCATGGCTGGCGAAATTCTCGCACGGATACCTGGTTCATGGCCATCACGAGATCCGCGATCTCCTGTCCATGGACGACAAGCTGCACCTCGCCGTGGGCGATGTCGTCGAAATCATGGGAGCGACCGGCACGCCCTGGGGCGACTTCATGCAGAACCTGGTCATCGCCAAGCATGGTGACGAGCACAAGCGCATGCGCGATGCCCTCAAGCCTTTCTTCAAGCCGAGGCAGATCGCCGCGCACGTCGGTCTGATCCAGAACGTGGTGAACCAACTGCTCGATGAATGGGCGCCCAAGGGCGAATTCGACTTTACCGAATTCGCATCCAACTTCCCTGTGGCGGTGATGTTCAGCCTGATCGGGGCCGACCTTGCTGATCTGCCCAAGATCAAGTGGGCGCTGGAGATCCAGGGTCTCAGCTACAGCCTCGAC
>CAZVWP010000050.1:0-25838 GCA_964630805.1 uncultured Novosphingobium sp.
CCTCCGGCTTCGTCTATTACGTCTCGGTCGCGGGCATCACCGGCAAGCAGCAGGCGGCGCTGGGCTCGATCGAGCAGGCCGTCGGCCGGCTCAAGGCGGCTAGCACGCTGCCCATAGCCGTCGGCTTCGGCGTGCGCACCCCCGAACAGGCCTCGGCCATCGCCAAGGTGGCGGACGGAGTGGTGGTCGGCTCGGCGCTGGTGGAGGTTGTGGCTCAGCACGGCAAGGATGCCGCTGGCCCGGTGCGCGAGGCGACAAGGGCGCTGGCGGAAGCGGTGCATTCGGCACGTGGCTAGGATCCTCCCCCTTCGGGGGAGGTGGCAGCCCGAAGGGCTGACGGAGGGGGTGCGGCAAGGCACAACCCTTGCGCGCGCGGCAAGCCCCCTCCACCACCGCTTCGCGGCGGTTTCCCTCCCCCGTTGGGGGAGGATTTCGTGAGGGACTTTGCCAAGTCCGATTTCCCCGCCGTCCAGGCACAGCTTGACCGGCTCGGCGCATTGTCACTGCCGCAAGGGCGCATCGGGCTCGAGGCCATCACCGCCCTGCTTGCCCGGCTCGGCGATCCGCACATGCGCCTGCCCCCGGTGTTCCACGTCGCCGGGACCAACGGCAAGGGTTCTACCTGCGCCTACCTGCGCGCCATGCTGGAGGCAGATGGGCTGACCGTGCACGCCACCACCAGCCCGCACCTCGTGCGCTACAACGAGCGCATCCGCATTGCCGGCAAGCTGATCGCGGACGACGAACTTGCCGCCCTGCTTGCCGAGGTGCTCGATGCCGCGGGGGACATCTCCATCAGTTTCTTCGAAGTGACCATCGCTGCCAGCTTCCTTGCCTTCTCGCGCCATCCGGCGGACGCCTGCGTCATCGAAGTCGGCCTTGGCGGGCGGTTCGATGCGACCAACGTGCTGGAGCGCCCCGCCGCCTGCGGCGTGGCCTCGCTCGGAATCGATCACGAGGCCTTCCTGCTCGCGCAGGAGGAGGGCGTGCCGCAGGAGCCACTGGCGCGCATCGCTTTCGAGAAGGCTTCCATCGCCAAGCGGGGCGCCCCGCTGGTGACGCAGAGCTATCCGCGCGAAGCCGCGCGCGCCGTGGCGCAAACCGCGCGGATGCACGGTGCGGAGCTGTTCATGCGTGGCCAGGCATGGCGAGAGGATATTGGCGAACAAATCGACTATTCCGACTGCTTCGGACCCCTGACGCTTCCACTGCCCGCACTTCCCGGCGCCCACCAGGCGGATAATGCGGCGCTGGCGGTGGCCATGCTGCGCCATCAGGACCGGGTGAAGGTCTCGCCCGAAGCGATGGCAAGAGGCATCCCCCTGGCCCGCTGGCCGGCGCGGTTGCAGCTGCTGGGAGCCGGCCCGCTGACCGCCCTTGCGCCCGGCCGAAAGGTCTGGCTCGATGGCGGGCACAATCCCGATGCGGGGGCGATGCTGGCCCGGTTCTTCAGCAACAAGCCGTCCATGCACCTCGTCCTCGGCATGCTGGCGAACAAGGACCCGGCCGCGCTGCTCAGCCGGCTTGCCGACAGGCTGCTTTCACTCTCGATCGTTCCGGCCCCGGGGCACGAAGCGCATGCGCCCGAAGCATTCGCGCCGCATACCGATCTGCCGATTGCCAGCTTTGCCGACGTTGAAGCGGCCCTGCGGGCGCTTCCGGCGGAAGGCGACATCCTGATCGCCGGATCGCTCTATCTTGCCGGCGATGTCCTGCGGCGCAACGGCGACTTGCCCGATTGATCAGTGCGCCGTCTCGGCGTCCCCGTCGCTGCCGCCGCCTGCCGTGCCCATCGACTTGTCCACCAGCCCGCTGCGGCTCATCCACCAGAACAGGGCAATGCCGGGCAGGGCCAGCACAGTCGTCAGCAGGTAGAAATTGACGTAGCCCATGTCCTCGATCAGCGCACCCGCGGTTGTGCCGGTGACGAAGCGCCCGATCACGCTCGCCCCCGCCGAGATCAGGGCATATTGCGCGGCGGTGAAGCGCAGGTCGCACAGGGCGGAGAAATAGGCCACGACCACCACGCCGCCATAGCCCGAGGCGATGTTCTCGAAGCCGATCGCCAGCGACATGCCGAGGTTGGAATGCCCCGCCGCCGCCAGCATGGCGAAGCTCGCGTTGGAAATGCCCATCAGCAGGAGCGCCAGCAGCACCGATCGCTTCAGGCCCAACTTCGAATAGGCGATCCCGCCGATGAAAATGCCGATGAGATAGGCCCAGAAGCCGACGCCGACATCGTAGATCGCCACTTCGTCGTTGGTATAGCCAAGGTCCTCGAACAGCAGGCGGAAGGTGAGATTGGCAAGCGTGTCGCCGATCTTGTGGACGAGGATGAACAGCAGCACCAGCCATGCCCCGTGCCGCTGGAAGAACTCGGCGAAGGGCCCTGAAATCGAAGTCCAGATCTCGCCCAACCCCTTGCGCCGGGCAGGCTCGCGGTGGCGCGCAGGCTCTCCCAGCACCAGTGCCGTCAGCATCGCCGGAAGGGCGAATGCCGCGCAGGCCATGTAGGCCGCGCTCCAGCCATAGCGGGCCGCGACGACCAGCGCGAGGGCGCCGGCTCCTGCGGAGCCGATCCGCCAACCATACTGGCTCATGCCCGAGCCGGTGCCGAGCTGATAGGGTTTCAACGTCTCGATCCGGTAGGCATCGATGACGATGTCGAAAGTCGCGCCGGCTATGCCGACGAGGATCGCGCAGGTCGCCGTCCAGGCAATGTCGGCCCTGGGATCGACCATGGCGAGGTTGATCACCGCCGCGATCACGGCCGCGCCCGCCAGCAGCATCCACGAAACGCGCTGGCCCAGCCTGCCCAGCACCGGCAGATGCGCGCCATCGACCAGCCAGGCCCAGAGGAACTTGAGGTTGTAGACAAGGAAGGCGAGGGTAAAAGCCGTCACCGTCTTCTTCTCGATGCCGTCCTGGGCCAGCCGCGTCGTCAGGGTTGCGCCGATCATGGCATAGGGAAAGCCCGAGGACATGCCGAGGAAGAAGGCGGCGAGCGATTCCTTTTCCAGGTAGGGCTTGACCGATTGCAGCAGGCTACGCGGTGTTTCTGCCGCCATCTCCGTCATTGCGTGCTCCCTCAGGTCAAGGTCGGGAACAGTAGCGGCCAATCGGCGGGAGGCCAGCATTTTGACGCGACCTGTCCACAAGGCTAAGCGCGGATCATGTCCGACCAAGCTACTCCTACCGGCGCCAGAAACGGCGAACGCATCGCCAAGCTGCTGGCTCGCGCCGGCATTGCCAGCCGCCGCGAGGTGGAGCGGATGATTGCCGAAGGCCGGGTGAAGCTGGGCGAAGATGTCGTGACGACGCCAGCCACCGTGCTGCCCAACCTCAAGGGCGTGACGGTCGATGGCAAGCCGGTGCGCGAGGCCGAGCAGGCCCGTCTGTTCGCCTTTCACAAACCCTCCGGCCTGATCACCGCCGAGCGAGACCCGGCAGGCCGGCCGACGATCTACACCGCGCTGCGAAATGCGCTGCCCAAGGGTGCGCCGCGGCTGATGCCGGTCGGCCGGCTCGACCTCAACACCGAGGGCCTGCTGCTGCTGACCAACGACGGCGAACTCAAGCGGGCGATGGAATTGCCCAGCACCGGCATCCCCCGCACCTATCGCGCGCGCACCTTTGGCGGGATCACGCAGGCGCGGCTGGAAGAACTGATCGAGGGAATCGAGATCGACGGCATGCATTACGGCCGCATCGACGCCAACCTTGAGCGCGGCACCGGTCACAACCAATGGATCGAACTGACCCTGACCGAAGGCAAGAACCGTGAAGTGCGCCGGGTGCTGGAACACCTGGGCCTGAAGGTCTCCCGCCTGCTGCGCACGGCCTATGGGCCGTTCCTGCTGGGTGATCTGCCGCGCGGTGCGGCGGTGGAGATTGCGTCGAAGGACGTGGAGCGGTTTGCTGCTTCACTTAAAACCTCCCCGGGGCGGGGAGGTGGCAGGCCCAAAGAGCCTGACGGAGGGGTAAAGCCGCAAAACTGGCGCCCCGCAAGGCCGCGAAACCCCTCCACCACCTCTGCGCGGCGGTCCCCCTCCCCGTTCCGGGGAGGTCCGAAGCGGTGAGAATCATCTCGGGCCAGTGGCGGGGCCGCAAGCTGGCGGCGCCTCCGGGCGATGCGACTCGTCCCACCGCCGACCGCACGCGTGAAACCCTGTTCTCCATGCTGGTCAGCCGTATCGGCTCTTTCGAGGGACTGGCCGTGGCGGACCTGTTTGCCGGCTCCGGCGCTCTTGGCCTCGAAGCCCTGTCGCGCGGTGCGGCAAGCTGCATCTTTGCCGAGCAGGACCCTGCCGCGATCCGCGCCATCCGCCAGAACATTGCCAACCTCCACGCCCAGCAGCAGTGCGACGTACGCGCCGGCTCCGTGCTCTCGTTGGGCCCGGCGAAGCAGCCGCTCGACCTGATCCTGGCCGATCCGCCCTATGGCACCGGGGCGGGCGAAGTGGCGCTCGACAAGCTAAACCGGCTGGGCTGGATCGGCGCGGGCACCTGGGTGAGCCTTGAGACAGCGGCAACCGAGGAGCCCAAGGTGAAGGGGCTGGATGCAGTTGCCGAGCGCCGCGTCGGCAAGGCGCGGATTACGCTGTTTCGCTTGCAGGACGTGCCAGCATGACCCCGGCGAAGGTCAGCACGCCGGCCGCAGAGATCAGCAGGCCGGCCAGCGAGCCCGCGCCTTCCGCCGCGAGAATCTGCGCGGCATAGGGGGTCAGCGCCCCGCCCACGATCCCGCCCATGTTGAAGGCGACCGACACGCCCGAATATCGCACCAGCGGCGGGAACAGCGTCGGCAGCCACGAGCCGAGCGGGCCATAGACGAAGCCCATCACCAGGAGCGCGGCGGCGAGGGTTGCGAAGACCGCAACCAGGGAGCCAGAGGCGAGGCCGGGGCCGAACGCGATCCCGATTGCCACCGCTGCCAGCGCGCCTTGCGCCAGCGTCCGCCGCGCCGAGGTGAAGTCGGCGTGGATTGCCGCGACGACGATCCCCAGGGCCAGGAAGCAGTTGGCACCGAGCTGCACGGCCAGGAACGTCTCTCGCGCGTGGCCGAGCGCCGTCGTCCCCTGGGCCAGGGCATAGGCGGTGGCGAGATAGAAGATCGCGAAGCAGCACACTGCCCCCGCCGTCCCGGCGAAAACCGCGGCGGCATGATGGGTAAGAAGCCTTGCCAGCGGTACGGCGGGCGGGGCTTCGCGCTCCAGCGCGGCGCGAAACGCCGGGGTCTCGCCGATCTTGAGGCGCACCCACAGGCCGATGCCGACCAGCACGGCGCTGAGCAGGAACGGCACCCTCCAGCCCCAGTCACGGAATGCCGCGTCGGGCAGCCATATGCCCAGCAACAGGAACAGGCCGTTGGCGGCAAGGAAGCCCACGGGCGCGCCCAGCTGCGGCGCGGCGCCGAAGCGCGCCTCCCAGCCCCTTGGCGCGTTCTCCACGGCCAGCAGCGCCGCCCCGCCCCATTCGCCGCCCAGGCCGAAACCCTGGCCGAAGCGGAGCAGGCAGAGCAGAGCCGGAGCGATCCACCCGGCCTGGGCGTAGGTCGGCAGGAAGGCGATCAGCAGGGTCGACGCGCCCATCAGGAGCAGCGAGGCGACCAGGGTTGACTTGCGTCCCACCCGATCGCCGAAATGTCCGAAAGCCACTGCCCCCACCGGCCGCGCGAAAAAGGCGATGCCGAAGGTCAGGAACGACAGGGCCAACTGCGCTGCCGGGCTTTGCTCGGGAAAGAACAGCGGCCCGAATACCAGTGCCGCCGCCGTGGCGTAGATATAGAAATCGTAGAACTCGACGGCGGTCCCGACCATAGATGCGGTCAGGACGCGGAAATTGGCGCGAACAGGATGCATGCTCTCTCCCCCCGAGGAGTGCTGGCTTCAGGAAACGGCGGGGATTGTCAACCAAGGGCAAGCCGCTGCCCTTGTGTCATCTCCAGATGTTCCCTAGCTGTTCACGCGTGTCCCAACCGATTCAACAGTCCGATACGTCACCCGACGATGCCCTGCTTGCCGGGCTGAACGCACCGCAGCGCGAGGCCGTGCTGACCACGGAAGGGCCGGTGCTGATGCTGGCCGGCGCGGGGACGGGGAAAACATCGGCGCTGACCGCGCGGCTCGCCCATCTCATCCGGTCCCGCCGCGCCTGGCCCTCGGAAATTCTCTGCGTCACCTTCACCAACAAGGCTGCGCGGGAAATGCGCGAGCGGGTCGGGCATCTGATCGGCGGGGCGGTGGAAGGGATGCCCTACCTCGGCACCTTCCACTCGGTCGCCGCCAAGATGCTGCGTCGGCATGCGGAGCTGGTCGGGCTGCAGTCGAACTACACGATCATCGACACCGACGACCAGTTGCGGCTGCTGAAGCAGCTCATCCAGGCCAACGACCTTGACGAGAAGCGCTGGCCTGCCCGCCAGCTCGCCGGCCTGATCGACCGCTGGAAGAACAAGGGCCTCAACCCCGCCGACCTCGATGCCGCCGAGAACGAGGCCTATGCCAACGGGCGCGGGCAGCAGTTCTACACGCTCTACCAGGACCGGCTGAAGGCGCTGAACGCCTGCGACTTCGGCGACCTGCTGCTGCACATGCTCAACATCCTGCGGAGCAACCGCGAGGTGCTGGAGCAGTACCGGAATCGCTTCAAGTACATCATGGTCGACGAGTACCAGGACACCAACCAGGTGCAGTACCTGTGGCTCCGCCTGCTTGCGCAGGAGAGCAAGAACATTTGCGTGGTGGGCGACGACGATCAGTCGATCTACTCCTGGCGCGGCGCGGAGATCGGCAACATCCTGCGCTTCGAGAAGGACTTCCCGGGCGCCAAGGTGATCCGGCTGGAACAGAACTACCGCTCGACCCCCGACATCCTCGCCGCCGCCTCCGGCCTGATCGGGACAAACAGCGAGCGGCTGGGCAAGACGCTTTGGACCGAGCAGGGCGGCGGCGACAAGCTGCGCGTCATCGGCGTGTGGGACGGGCCGGAGGAGGCCCGGCGCGTCGGCGACGAGATCGAGCGGCTGGAGCGCGCCAAAAATACGGAGGAGGGCGCGCCGCTCAACAAGGTGGCGATCCTGGTGCGCGCGCAGTTCCAGACCCGTGAGCTGGAAGACCGCTTCATCCAGATCGGGCTGGCCTACCGCATCGTCGGCGGTTTCCGCTTCTACGAGCGGGCCGAAATCCGCGATGCGCTGGCCTACCTGCGCGTCGTCGCCCAGCCTTCGGACGACCTCGCCTTCGAGCGGATTTACAACCAGCCCAAGCGGGGCCTCGGCGACAAGGCGCTGGAGAAGCTCCACCGCCATGCCCGGGCGCGCGGCATCCCGCTGTCGCTTGCCGCCATCGAGATCGCCGATACCGACGAGCTGCCGGCCCGGGCGCGCAACACATTCCTCGCCCTGATGCGCGACATGGCGCGCTGGCGCGACCTGTCGAAGCAGGCCTCGCCCGCCGAGCTGGTGCGTACTATTCTCGACGAGAGCGGCTACACGGCCATGCTCCAGGCCGAGCGCAGCGCCGAGGCGGCCGGGCGGCTGGAAAACCTCGCCGAACTGGCCCGCGCCATGGAGGACTACGAGACGCTCGGCGACTTCCTCGAGCATGTCAGCCTGGTGATGGACAACGACGCGGCGGACGAGGCAGAGAAGGTCACCATCATGACCATCCACGCCGCCAAGGGGCTGGAATTCGACAATGTCTTCCTGGTCGGCTGGGAGGAAGGCGTCTTCCCCTCGCAGCGCGCGCTGGACGAGGGCGGGCTCAAGAGCCTCGAGGAGGAGCGCCGCCTCGCCTATGTCGCGATCACGCGGGCACGGCGGCGCTGCACCATCCTGCATGCCGCCAACCGGCGCATCTACGGGCAATGGACCAGCTCGATCCCCAGCCGCTTCATTGCGGAGCTGCCCGCCGCGCACGTCGAGGAGGAGACCACCCTCTCCGGCGGGGCCTCGCTGTGGAAGGCCAACTGGAGCGAGCGCGACGATCCCTTCGCCCATGTCGCCCGCGACAGGCCGGACCGCGCAGTGTCGCGCGGGCCCGGTTGGCAACGTGCCGCATCGCAGACATACGATCCCATGCCGCGCCGCCTGGCCGAGCCCTCGCGAAGCGCGGCCAGCTTCGCCGCCAAGCCGCGCAGCGACGTCGCGCCGGGCATGCGCGTGTTCCACGAGAAGTTCGGCTACGGCACCGTCGCCGAGCAGGAAGGCAACAAGCTCGAAATCGACTTCGAGACGGCAGGCCGCAAGCGGGTGATCGATAGCTTCGTCAAACTGGCCTGATTCAGGCCGCTACCGGCGCCGGCTGCGGCGAGGGCAGCCACTTCGAGGCAAGGACCAGCAGGGCCGCCAGCAGGCTGATGCCGGTAAAGGCCGCGAACATGATCTGGTAGCTGCCCGTCACGTCGTAGATCTTGCCGCCGACCACCAGCATGCTCATGCTGCAGGCCGCCATGACCAGTGCCGCCGCGCCCTGGGCCGTGCCGAAGGAGGCTGCGCCCACCCGCTGGGCCAGCAGTGCCATGAACACCGGCGAGATCGCCGCCGCGCAGACGCCTTGCAGCGCCGCGCAGACCAGCAGCAGGCCATAGGATTGCCCCACCAGCAGCAAGGCGCAGGCGAAGGTCTGGAACAGGAAGATCGCCATCAGGGCCACCACCCGGTCGATCTTGTCGCCGATGACGGCGAGGCCCAGCTTGCCGAGCAGGGACATGGCCCCGAGGATGGAGAGCAGGGTCGATGCCTTGGTCACTGAAATACCGCTCTCCTGCGCCAGGGGGATGATCGAGGCAGCCACGGTCTGCAGCACCGACAGCGCAAGCGCGACGGCGATCGACAGCACCCAGAAGATCGGCATCCGCAGGATATCCATGACCTTGACTGGCTTGGCGTCGGCGGGGGCGCGGGCCGCGGCTGGCGGAGCATTGGCGGGAACCGGCTCGATATCGTTCGGCCCGGGCCGTTCGCGCATGAACGGCACGAGCACCAGGAACACGACGGTGAACACGCCGCCCAGCACCATCAGGCATTCACGCCAGCCGAGGTTCTTGATCAGAAAGCCGATGGTCGGCGCCAGGACCACGGTGCCGAGCGACATGCCGACCATGGAGAGCGCCAGGGCGCGGCCGCGCTGCGCCTCGAACCAGCGGGCGACGACGGTCGTCGAAGCGAGATGGCCCACCGAGGCGGTGCCAAGCGGCAGGGGAACCGCGAGGGCAAAGGCGCTCAGCCAGACATTGTGCGAGAAGGCGAGCAGTTCGAAGGCTCCGCCGAACAGCAGCGCACCCGCGGCCATGATCCGCCGAACGGGAAAGACATCGAGCATCCGCCCGACAAAGGGCGAGAACAGCGCCGTGCCCAGGCTGATCATCACCAGGCCGAGGTTGGCGCTGGTCCGCGACAGGCCAAGGTCCTTGCTCGCCTCGACCACATACATGCCGAAGGTGTTCATGGTCGAGCCGACCGTCAGCATCTGCAGCACAAGGCTGATTCCGACGATGCACCAGCCGTAATAGATTCGCATTCGCCCTCTCCCGGGCCGGCCTGTTCATGGCCGTACCTCCGGGACCTGAATCGCGGCGCGAGGCCGAAAGGTCAACCTCTACGTATCAGGCGCCGAAAACCCGCGCGAAGATCGTGTCGACGTGCTTGAAGTGGTAGTCGAGGTCGAACTTCTCCTCGAGCTCCGCAGGCGTCAGCGCCGCGCTCACTTCCGGATCGGCCTTGAGCAGTTCGAGCAGCGAGAGCTGGCCATCGCTTTCCCACACCTTCATCGCGTTCTTCTGGACGAGGCGGTAGGAGTCGTCGCGCGACAGGCCCGCTTGCGTCAGCGCCAACAGCACCCGCTGCGAATGGACGAGGCCTCCCATCCGGTCGAGGTTCTTCTGCATGCGCTCGGGATAGACCAGCAGCTTGTCCACCACCGAGGTCAGCCGCGCGAGGGCGAAGTCCAGCGTGATCGTCGCGTCCGGGCCGATGAAGCGTTCGACCGATGAGTGCGAGATGTCGCGCTCGTGCCAAAGGGCCACGTTCTCCAGCGCCGGGGTGACGGCGGAGCGAACGACGCGGGCAAGGCCGGTTAGGTTCTCGGTCAGCACCGGGTTGCGCTTGTGCGGCATGGCCGAGGAGCCCTTCTGGCCGGGCGAGAAGTATTCCTCTGCCTCCAGCACTTCGGTCCGCTGCAGGTGACGCACTTCGATGGCGAGCCGCTCGATCGAACTGGCGATGACGCCCAGAGTCGCAAAGAACATGGCATGCCGGTCACGCGGGATGACCTGGGTGGAGACAGGCTCGACCGCCAGGCCCAGCTTGCCGGCCACATAGTCCTCCACGGAAGGGTCGATGTTGGCGAAGGTGCCCACCGCGCCGGAGATGGCGCAGGTCGCCACTTCCGCCCGAGCCGCCAGGAGCCGGGCCTTGCAGCGCGAGAATTCGGCATAAGCCTCGGCCATCTTCAGGCCGAAGGTGACCGGCTCGGCATGGATGCCATGGCTGCGGCCGATGGTGGGAGTGTACTTGTGTTCCTCGGCCCGGCGCTTGATCGCCGCCAGCAAGGCATCGAGGTCTTCCAGCAGGATGTCGCTGGCACGCGCCAGTTGCACCGCCAGCGTCGTATCCAGCACATCGGAGCTGGTCATGCCCTGGTGCATGAAGCGCGCCTCGGGGCCGACCTGCTGCGCCACCCAGTCGAGGAAGGCGATGACGTCGTGCTTCGTCACTGCCTCGATCGCGTCGATCGCCGCGACGTCGATGGCGGGACCGGTCTTCCACCAATCCCACAGCGCCTTGCCGGCAGAGGCCGGAACAACGCCCAGCTCACCCAGCTTGTCGGTCGCATGGGCCTCGATCTCGAACCAGATGCGATAACGTGCTTCGGCTTCCCAGATCGCAGTCATCGCGGGGCGGGCGTAGCGGGGGACCATGTTCGACTCCGGCTTGGAAAGCGCCAGCGGCTAGGCGGCGAAGGCGCGGAAGGCAAGGGGGCTAGCCCGCGCTTGCCCACGGTGTCGCGGAGGGATAGGTTTCCGCAATAATGAGAGGCAGGCGGGAAGGAAGCGCAAATGGCCACTGTCATGGACTTCAGCGTCAGGCCGGTCAGCACGGCGGTCGGCGCGATAGTCGAAAGCGCCGATCTTACGCGGCCGATGGACGCGGGCCAGATCGCCACCATCCGAAAACTGGTCACCGAACGCGGCGTCGTGTTCTTCCCGCGGCAGGGCCTGAGCATGGCGCAGATGTGGGACTTCGTCGCCAATTTCGGCACGCCCTGGGCAGACGACTCCTTCGGATCCGACGATGACGTGCCCGACGACACGAAGATGATGGATTCGGCCTCGACCCGCTATGGCACATCGGTCTGGCATGCCGATTCCTCGTTCCTTGCCGAACCGCCCAAGTTCACCATCCTGCAGGCGAACAGCCTGCCGCCGGTTGGCGGCGATACATGCTGGGCCAGCATGACCGCCGCATACGATGCCCTGCCCGAGCCGGTCCGGGCCATGCTCGACAAGCTCCAGGCCCTTCACTCGATCGAACTGCCGATGACGCGGCTGGGGGATTATGGCGGCCAGTTCGAGGACGCCTTCAAGGCCGTCCACGCGCCGCAGCAGGTGCATCCCGTGGTCACGGTCAATCCGGAGACGGGCAGGAAGGCGCTGTTCGTTTCCGAATGCTCGACCACCCGCATCGTCGATGTGCCGGGCACGATCAGCCGGCACATCCTTGCCATGCTGATCGAGCACATCCGCTCGCCCGACTTTGCCCTGCGCTGGCGCTGGAGCCCCGGCGACGTCGCCCTGTGGGACAACCGCACGGTCCAGCACTACGCCGTGCCGGATTACGAGGCTGGGCGGGTGATGCAGCGCATCGTCATCAAGGGGGACCGGCCGGTCGGGGCGTGACGAGGGCAAAATCTAGTCGAACTTCCCCGCCTTCACCGCCTCCTCGAAGAAATCGACCCAGCGCATGCCGATGCCGCCGATGAAGCCCGCGCCCTTGCCGGTCCGCGTGTCCCGTACCCGCACTTCGTATTGCACGGTGAACATGCCGCCACCGTCCGGGTCAGGCGGCAGGAATTCCATTTCGAATGAATAATCTTCCGGATTACGGCCAAGCGCGACGAGCCGGGCCTTGGCGTCCGGCAGTTCGGTCTCGTAGAGATCCATGGCTCATTCTCCTGACGGAATCGTTATCCGTGCAGGCTATCCGGAAGGTTCCGAAATGTCAGCCGAAGACCGCCGCCGCTCCGCCCCCGCGGCGCAGCGCAACCGTGAGCCGATCCTGACCGTACTGCGCGATGCGCTGCCGGATAGCGGGACGGTGCTTGAGGTCGCCAGCGGGACAGGCGAGCACGCTTCCTTCTTCGCGCACGAATTGCCTGGCCTCGCCTGGCAGCCGAGCGATCCCTCGCCGGAAATGCGCGAATCCATTGCTGCCTGGTGTACGGGCCTGCCCAATGTCATGGCGCCACTCGAACTCGATGCTTCGGCCGAGGAATGGCCGGTCGCGAGGGCCGAGGCGATGGTCTGCATCAACATGGTGCACATCAGTCCCTGGGCTGCGACCCAGGGCCTAATGCGCGCGGCGGGGCGGATCCTGTCCAGCGGCGGTCCATTGGTGCTTTACGGGCCATACCGCCGCGCCGGGATCGAGCTTGAGCCCAGCAACGAGGCCTTCGACCAGGACCTGAAGCGGCGCAATCCCGAGTGGGGGCTTCGGTCAGTGGAGGATGTCGCCGAGTGCGCCGCCGATCATGGACTGCGGCTGGAGCGGCAGGTGCAGATGCCGGCAAACAACCTGTCGCTGGTCTTCCGGAAGACCTGAACGCTTACTCCTGTTCCATCGCTTCCATATCCTCGTCAGACAGGCCGAAGTGGTGGCCTATCTCATGGACGATGACATGCTCGACGAGATCCTCGAGCAACAAGCCTTCGGCGCGCCATTCCTGCAGCAGCGGCTGGCGGAACAGTGTTATGACCGGCGGCAGGTCGCCCGTTTGCCAGATCGAGCGGTCACCCCAGGGCTGGCCATGGTAGAGCCCGCTGAGTTCCCATGGATCGGACAGGCCCACGGCGGCCAGGTCCTCTTCCGAGGCGAATTCCTCGACCCGGAACACGACGCCGTCGAGGTGCTGGCGAAACGCCTCCGGCAGGCGTTGCACCGCGCGATGGGCGAGCCGCTCGAACTCCGCGGGGCCGGGATGATGGAACAGGCTCATCGAATTTAGGTGGGCACGGAGAGGGCCCGCCGCAAGGGCGGCTCAGACCGGCCAGGCGAAGGACAGCGACGTGTCCCCTGCTTCCTTGCCATCCGGCGAGAACCTCCGTTCGACGACCGTCCCGGCCCCGTCGCGCGCCACTGCGACGACAGTGCTGCTCCGGGTGCCGTAGGTCGGGTCACGAATGAACACGCCGGAGAAGGCGGGCTCCGGCCCGGCGCCTTCCCGGTCCTCGCCGGGGAACGGCGCCTCGCTGCGCAAGGCGGTGAACAGCGAGGCAAAGTCTTGCGCATCGTGCGCAAGCCAGCCGGCAAGGTCCTCGCGCAAGCGGCGCGCCTTGGGCCAGGGACGGGAGAAGGCGCCGTTGGACAGGCCATGCACGCCGGGGGCGAGCACATGCTCCTCGGGTGAAGGGTAATTGGACAGCACGCGCGCCTGCGTCCTGTCCGCCAACAGCAGGTTGAACGGGTTCATTGCGCTTCCGTCCGCCACGGCCGCCGCTTCCAGCCAGTCCGTCACCAGCGCCCCGCGCGATGCGAACCCAGGCTTTGGATAGCCCGGCACACGGAAGTTGGTGACGAGGGCGAAACGCCCGGTCCCGACAATGCCGAGCCAGGTACCCCCGGCGCGAAGGTCGCGTCCGGCCAGGATGCCATTTTCCCAGCGGGCAAGAGGGGCGGTGGGCCGTTCGTGATATTCGTCGCGGTTGGCGGCGGCAACGAACAGCCAGTCCGGGTGCGCGTCCCACGCGATGGCCGCCACGCACATGACTAGATCAGTCCCTTCGATTTCAGCGAGACATGGCCCGAGCGCGAGATGATCACATGGTCATGCACCACGATACCGAGCAGCCGCCCCGCTTCGGCAATGCGGATGGTGATCTGGATGTCGGCCCGGCTGGGTTCGGCCAGGCCCGAGGGGTGGTTGTGCACCAGGATGAGCGCGGCGGCGCCGAGGTCCAGCGCGCGGCGGATCACTTCGCGCGGATGAATCGCCGCCTCGTCCAGCGAACCATCGCCAACGTGTTCGTCGTGGATCAGCATGTTCTGGGCATTGAGATAAAGTACCCGCACCCGCTCGACCGTGAGGTGGGCCATGTCGATGGTGAGGTAGTCCAGCAGCGCCTGCCAGCTGGCCAGCACCGGCTGCTGCGCCAGTTGCGCGCGGGCCATGCGGCGCGCGGCGAGGGCGACGATCTTCAGCGCGGCGGCGCTGGTATCGCCCATGCCAGGGTGCCTGGCGAGCGTCACCGGATCGGTGTTGAACACCCCGGCCAGCCCGCCGAAGCGCTGGACCAAGCTGCGCGCCAGCGGCTTGACGTCGCGGCGCGGGATCGCCGTCATCAGCAGGTATTCGATGACTTCATGATCGGCGAGCGCCTCCGACCCGCCTTCAAGCAGGCGCTTCCTCAGCCGCGACCGGTGGCCCGAAGCATCCTGGCCCGGGGGAATGTCGCCGAGGGGAAGCTCTCCGCCGTCAGCCACCCGGGGCCTTTCCGGCGGCGGGCGCATTCTTCGCGGCGCGGGCCTGCTGGCGGACATAGTGCCAGATCTGGATCGCCTGCTCGCGGGTCAGCTGGTCGTAGCGCGGCATGCCCCGCTGCAACAGCGCTCCGCCCTTGACCACCTGGAGGAAGGCTTCCTGGTCGAGCGCCAGCGTGCTTTCCCGCAGGTCCGGCCCAGGCGCGCCGGAAGAGATTGCGTCGCGACCGTGGCACAGCGCGCAGGCCATGAACATGGCATAGCCGGCCTTGGCCTGTTCCGCATCGATCTTGATCGAGGGATCGTCCTGTGCGTTCACGGCCAGGTTCATTTTCGGCCCCGGGGGCAGCTTGGCCGCGCCGTCGAGCGCAAAGACCAGCAGGCGGCGCGGGTTGGCGCCGTATTTCCAGCCGACGTTCATCACGTCGCTGCCGACCGCAGAGGAGCCGCCCCAGCCGACCAGCAGGGCAATGTACTGCTTGCCGTCGATCGCATAGCTCATCGGCGCGGAAATGATGCCAAGGCCGGCATCGAAGCTCCACAGCTTGTTGCCCGAGGCTGCGTCGTAGGCGGAGAAAGTGCCGTCGGCGATGCCCTGGAACACGAGGTTGCCGGCCGTCGACAGCACGCCGCCGTTGTACATCGTTTCGTGCTTGACGATCCAGGCCTGCTTCTGCGTCGCCGGATCCCAGGCCAGCAGCGAGCCCTTGCCGTCACGCTCGTCGCGCTTTTCCGAACCGATCCACATGCCGCCGACGAAGACGCCGCCGGGGATCGGCTCGCCCTGCGAATACTTCACGCCGTTCTGCGTCACCGGGATGTAGATGAGGCCGGTCTTCGGCGAGAAGCTCTGCGCCTGCCACGAATGCGCGCCCGCCGGGTTCGGCCAGATGGTGACATCGCCCTTTTCGTAGCGGATGTCCTTTTCCTCGACCGGGCGGCCGGTCTTGAGGTCGATGCTCTTGGCCCAGGTGACCTTGACGATTTTCTCCGCCGAGACGACTTTCCCGTTCTCCCGGTCGATGGCGTAGAGGAAGCCGTTTTTCGGCGCGTGCAGCAGCAGCTTGCGGGGCTTGCCCTCGACCGGCAGCGTCACCAGGGTTATCTGCTGGGTGCTGTCATAGTCCCAACTGTCGCGCGGGTTTTCCTGGTAGTGCCAGACGTACTTGCCGGTATCGGCATCGAGCGCCACGATGCCGGCGGTATAGAGATTGTCGCCCTGCTCCTGCCAGCGGGTCTTGGGATCGACCGGCGCGACATTGCCGGTGCCGACATAGACCCGGCCCAGTTCCTCGTCGAAGGTCATGTCGTCCCATGGCCCGCCGCCGGTACCGGTCTTCCACCATTCGCCGTTCCAGGTCTTCGCCGCCTGTTCCTGCGCGGGATCGCCCCCATTATTTTCTGGACGATTCTCCTCAGGGCTTCCGGGGGTGACGTAGAACTTCCAGACTTGCTTGCCGGTGTTCTGGTCGTAGGCGGCGACGAAGCCGCGCTCGCCGAAGTCGGCACCGGCCTGCCCGATGATCACCTTGCCCCGGAATACGCGTGGCGCGCCGGTGACGAACTGGTGCGATTGCGGCGGGACCGTCTGGGTTTCCCAAAGCAGCTTGCCGGTCTTCGCGTCGAGCGCGAAGAGGCGGCCATCGAGCGAGGCGGCAAAGACCTTGCCGTCGGCATAGGCCGCGCCCCGGTTCGCCGCGAAGTTCTGGGTCAGCATGTAGGGGTTGCGCTTCCAGACCTCGGGATCGTACTTCCAAAGCTGCTGGCCGGTCTTGCCGTCGACGGCATAGACCTCGGCATGAGTGCCGGTGAAATAGAGCACGCCTCCCACCGCGATGGGCGTTGCCTCCAGCGTGGTCTCGCCGGGTAGGTCGAGATAGAAGGCCAGGCCCAGCCGCTTCACCGTGTCGCGGTTGATCTGGTCGAGCCGGCTGAAGGCGGTTTCCGCCGCATCGCCATTGTGGTTCGGCCAGTCCGCCGCGACGCCAATGCTGCCGATCGCGCCATCGTCCTTGCGCGAATTGCACGAGGCGAGGGCCAGTGCGGCAACCAAGCCCATGAAAATATTGCCCAGTCGCATCGGTTCATTCCCTCCCGGTTCATCTTTCCGGCGTCATTGGCGCAACGGTTCGTCCTGCGCAGCATTGCCTTTAGCGCAGGCCGCGCGCAAGTGTGAGTGGAATGGCCGAGGACATTGTCGATCAGGAGGTTGCCGAAGCTGAACCGGTTCGGATGCGCCCGCGCCGGCGGCGGGTGCTGGGGGTTCTTGCGCTCATCCTCTTCATCGCCCTCGCCACTGCCTGGCTGACCCGCAAGCAGATCGCCGAGAACGTCATCTCCGGGCAGGTCGACCAGCTTGGCCTGCCGGCGACCTACAAGGTCGAATCGATCGGCCTGCAGAAGCAGGTGATCAGCAACGTCGTGATCGGCGATCCGGCCCATCCCGATCTCACCATCGAGCGCGTCGAGGCGGCGGTCACGACCTGGTGGGGAATGCCCACCATCGGCCGGGTGACGCTGGTGCGTCCCCGTTTCCACGGCACTTACCGAAACGGCAAGCTCTCCTTCGGCAGCCTCGACAAGCTGCTGTTCGAGGGGCCCTCCAAAGGCCCGTTCCGCCTGCCGGACTACGATCTGTCCATCGTAGACGGCCGCGGCCAGATGGAAACCGACTTCGGCCCGGTGGGCTTCAAGGCGGAGGGCAAGGGGCCCTTGCGCGGCGGCTTTTCGGGTATTGCCGCGGCGATCGCGCCGGAGGCGGAACTGAACGGCTGCAAGGGCCGGCAGGCTTCGCTCTACGGAACGGTAACGACCGCCGGCGATAAGCTGACCTTCTCCGGCCCGCTGCGGCTGGCCGGGCTGGCCTGCCCCGGCCTTGGCACCCGGCTCGGCGCTGCGGGCATGCAGATCGACACGACATTCGACCCCGCCTTCGACGGCGCGGAAGGCAAGCTGTCCCTCACGGCGAGCGAGCTTGCCTACGATGGCCAGCGCGTCGGGCAGGTCGGCGGCGACGTGCAATTCACCTTCCGAAAGCGCGCGCTGACCGCGAGCTACGAGGTCGGCCTCACCGGCTACGACGGCCCGGAGGCGCGGTTGGCAACGCTGACTGCAAAGGGTGCGATCCGCACGCAGGACCTCTTTACCCGCGTCCAGAGTGACGGTTCGCTCTCCGGCAATGGCCTCAGGACCGGAAACAAACTCGATATCGCGCTCGCCGGCATGCAGCGCAGCAGCGCCGGAACCCTGGGCGAGCCGCTGATCGGCAAGCTTCGCGGCGCGCTGGCTCGCGAGCAGGCATCCTCCCGCTTCTCAGGCGAGTTCCTGCTGCGCAAGACCGGTGCCGCGACCAGCCTGACCGTGCCGCAGGCCAGCTTGCGGGGCGCCAGCGGGCAGCCATTGCTTGCGGTCTCGCGGCTGCAGCTTGAAAAGACCGGCTCCGCCGCGCCCATGATCGACGGCGCCTTCGCCACCGGCGGCCTCGGCATGCCGCGCCTGGTCGGCCGTTTCGAAACGAGGGCGGGCAAGGGCTTTACCGCGCGGTTCACCCTGCCCGAATATGCCGCCGGCAATGCCCGCATCGAACTGCCGGACATGATGCTGGTGCAACTGCGCGACGGCTCCATGGGCTTCGCCGGCTCGGCCCGGCTGAGCGGGGCCCTGCCCGGCGGATCGGCGCGCGAACTCGTGCTGCCCTTGAAAGGCTCCCGCACCCCGGCTGGCAACCTCGCCGTCTGGCGCGAATGCACCCCCGTCCGGTTCGACAGCCTGTCTCTCGCCGGCCTGACGCTCGACCGGCGCGCCGTGACCCTGTGCCCGCCCACCGGCGGTGCCATCCTCGCCTCCGATGCCCGCGGCACCCGCCTTGCCGCCGGGGCGCCCTCGCTGGCCGTTACCGGCAGGCTGGGCGAAACCCCTGCGCGAATCGCCAGCGGCCCGATCGGCTTCGCCTGGCCCGGCAACCTCTCCGCGCGCATGCTCGACGTGGCACTTGGCCCGCCGCAGACCGCCTCGCGCTTTCGCATCACCAACCTCTCGGCGAAGCTGGGCGCCACGGTCGCCGGGCGATTCGCCGGGGCGGACGTGACGCTCAACGCCGTGCCGCTCGATATCCTCGGGGCAGAGGGCGACTGGAGCTATGCGAACGGCAGGCTGTCACTGGCCAATGCCTCGTTCCGGCTCGAGGACCGCGAAGTCCAGGACCGCTTCGTCCCCATGCTGTCGCAAGGGGCCAGCCTGCAGCTGGAAAACAACCGGATCGTCGCCGATGCCCTGATGCAGGAGCCGGCGAGCAAGCGAGAGATTGGGCGCGCCTTGATCCGGCACGATCTGGCGAGCGGCGTCGGGTCGGCCGACCTTGCCGTAGACAGCCTCACCTTCGACAAGGCGCTCCAGCCCGACCAGGTGACGCCGCTGGCGCTGGGCGTCATCGCCAATGCGCAGGGCACCGTGCGCGGCACCGGCAGGATCGACTGGAACCAGGCAGGCATCACCAGTTCCGGCCGGTTCAGCACCGACAAGCTCGATTTCGCCGCCGCCTTCGGCCCGGTCGAGGGGCTTTCCGGCACGATCGAGTTCACCAACCTGCTCGACCTGGTGACCGCGCCCGATCAGAAGGTCCGCATCGCCTCGATCAATCCGGGCATCGAAGTCAACGACGGCGAACTGACCTTTGCCCTGCTGCCCGACCATGTTCTGCGAATCGAAGGCGCGTACTGGCCGTTCCTCGACGGAACGCTGGTGCTGGAACCCACCCAGATGGTGATCGGCAAGGCCGAAGCCCGCCGCTTCACCCTGCGGATTACCGGGCTCGATGCGGCCAAGTTCGTCCAGCGGATGGAACTGGCCAACATCAACGCCACCGGCGTGTTCGACGGGGCCCTGCCGCTGCTGTTCGACCAGGACGGCGGCCACATCGTCCAGGGCCACCTCGCCTCCCGCCCGCCCGGCGGCAATGTCTCCTATGTCGGGGCGTTGACCTACAAGGACATGTCGACCATGGCGAACTTCGCCTTCGATGCGCTCAAGTCGATGGACTACCGCCAGATGCGGATCGACATGGACGGGCCGCTGGATGGCGAGATCGTCACCCGCGTCGCCTTCGAAGGCATCCGCCAGGGAGACGGCGCCAGGCGCAATTTCCTGACCAACCAGATCGCCAAGCTGCCGATTCGCTTCAACGTCAACCTTCGCGCGCCTTTCTTCCAGCTGGTGACCTCGATGCGCTCGCTCTACGATCCGGTCTATGTCCGCGACCCCCGCATGCTGGGGCTTGTGGATGCCAGCGGCAAGGCAAAAGCCAGCGATTCCAGCGTTCAGCCTCCAGTCAGCGGCAAGGCTCCATGATCATCGGCGAATTGACCAGAGGCGCTATGGCTGCAACAACCCTCCCCATGCAGGGAAAGCAGCGAGAGCCAAGGTCCGGCGGGCGCGCCGTTCGCGCCGCAACGATGCTGGCGGCGGGAACGCTGGCGATGTCAGGCTGTATCTCGGTGAAGGCACCGGACAAGCCGATCGTCATCGAGCTCAACATCAACATCAAGCAGGAAGTGATCTATCGCCTGTCGGCGGACGCCGCCAACACGATCGAGAACAACAAGGATATCTTCTGATGTTCGGCAAGACCATTCCCGGCAAGTCGGCGCTTCCCATCGCCGCGGGGCTCACCGTGCTCGCCTTTTCCGCCACCGCCGCCTGGGCCCAGCGCGACCCGGCCTATGCCGCTGCGCGCGCCGCCGGGCAGGTGGGCGAGAAGACCGACGGCTATCTTGGTTACGTGACGCCGCCGAGCGCCGCCGTGCGCGCCCTGGTCGAGGACCTCAACATCAAGCGCCGCGCGCTCTACTCGCAGAAGGCCCAGGCGGCCAATGCGACGGTGGAGGAATATGCCTTCACCTCCGGCTGCCAGCTGATCCTCCAGACCGTGCCCGGCGAGAAATACGAGGGGCCGAGCGGCGGCTGGCTGACCCGGACCTCCGCCCTGCCGCAGCGCGACAGCCGCTGCCCCTAATCCCCCGCGCCGCCCGGCGCGGCGGGACGTCCCCGCTGCCGGTTGACTTGACCGCCCCCCATCCCTAAGGGGAGCGCGCCTTGGCGGGCTGACCCGCTTTCATGGCGGTTTTCCCTTGCATAGAGGACGAATCGACATGGCTGCGAACGAACCCGATGAGGCTCCCGGAGGTGGTGAAGACCCTCGGCTTTCGTCCCTGGACGAACGGCTGAAGGCAGCACAACAGGCCGAGGCAGAACGAACGGCGCCCTCAAGCGCCAATTCCGCCTTGTCCGGGAAGGGCGTGCCTCAGGGCAACCGCGTCTTGTCGATGCTCATCGGAGCTCCCCTCGGGAGCGTGGCGGTGGGTTACGTCATCGACCGGCTGTTCGGTACGTTCCCCGCGGCGCTGCTGACGATGCTGTTTCTCGGCATCGTTACGGCAGGTGTCCAGATTTGGAGAATTTCCCAGGAACGCCCGGAATAGGCGCTTCCTGCAACGAAGAGAGACAGGGGTTTTCGCGTGGCTGCCGAAGGCAAGATCGACCCGATGCACCAGTTCAAGATCGAGCCGCTTTTCGGCACCGGTCACTGGGAAATTGCCGGCTATAACATCGCTTTCACCAATTCCGCGCTGTGGATGGGAATCGCGACCGTCGCGCTGGTGATCTTCGTCTGGGGCGGCATGAAGCGCGAACTGGTCCCCGGCCGCTGGCAGATGGCTGTCGAAAGCATGACCGGCTTCGTCGACGGCCTGCTCTCCGCCAATATCGGCAAGGCCGGCAAGAAGTACGTGCCCTACGTCTTCTCGCTGTTCATGTTCATCCTCTTCGCCAACGTGCTGGGCCTGCTGCCGCTGGGTCTGATTCCCGGCGTGCACCCCTTCACTTTCACCAGCCACTTCACCGCTACCGGCGTGCTCGCGATCATGAGCTTCGCCATCGTGCTGATCGTCGGCTTCTGGAAGCACAAGCTGCACTTCTTCAGCCTGTTCATTCCGCACGGCACCCCGCTGCCGATGATTCCGCTGATCTTCGTGATCGAGCTGGTTTCCTTCCTGGTGCGCCCCTTCAGCCTCGGCTTGCGACTCTTCGTCGCCATGATGGCCGGCCACGTGCTGCTCGAAGTGCTGTCGGGCTTCGTCATTTCCGGCGTCAACGCCGGCTTCGGCATCGGCCCGGTCGTGTCGATCCTCAGCTTCATCCTGATGGTGGCGATCCAGGCTCTCGAAATTCTGGTCGCGGGCATCCAGGCCTATGTCTTCGCGCTGTTGACCTCACTCTACATCAACGACGCCGAACACCTTCACTAAGCTCGAACAGTTTCTTTCAGCATCGTTTCAACCCAACGGAATTCAAGGAAAAGGAGTTAATCTCATGGACGCAACTGCCGCCAAGCTCGTCGGTGCCGGTCTCGCAGCCATTGGCGCCGGCATGGCCGCCATCGGCGTGGGCAACGTCTTCGGCTCGTTCCTCCAGGGCGCGCTGCGCAATCCGGGCGCGGCCGACGGTCAGCAGGGCCGCCTGTTCATCGGCTTCGCCGCCGCCGAACTTCTGGGCCTGCTCTCGTTCGTCGTCGCGATGATCCTGATCTTCGTCGCCTGATTTCGAACCAGACCTGAAATGACCGGCCGGATTCCCTCTTCGGAGGGGACCGGTCGATCCGCATACGGACTCAGCCATGCCTCAAATCGCGCAACTGGCCGAAACCTACGCCAGCCAGATCTTCTGGATGCTGGTGTTCTTCGGCTTCGTCTTCTTCGTTATCGGACGGGGCATGGTGCCCAAGGTGATGGCGACCGTCGAAGCGCGTGACAGCCAGATCGCCGCCGATCTCGCCGCCGCAGCCGCCGCTCGCTCGGCGGCCGACGCGGAGGAAGAGGCCTGGCGCGTGTCCGTTGCCAAGCAGCGGGCCGAGGCCCAGGCGCTGATCGCCCAGGCAAAGGCCGAAGCCGCGAAGGCGACCGAGGCAAGGCTTGCCGCGGCGAACGAGAAGATCGACGCTCGGCTGGGCGAGGCGGAAGCCCGCGTTGCTTCCGCGCGCGATTCGGCGCTCGGCGAGATCGAGGCCGTCGCAGCCGAAGCGGCTGGCGATATCGTCACCCGGCTGGCCGGCGTGACGGTCGATGCCAAGGCCGCCCAGGCCGCTGTCAAGGAAGCGCTCCATGGCTAACCCCCTCCTCATCCTCGCGGCCGAAGCTGCCGAGCACGGCGCGGAACACGCCGCCGGCCACGCCGAGCCGATGGCTTTCGGCTTCGTCACTCCGGGCATGTGGGTCGCGCTCGCAATGACCGTGCTGATCCTGATCGGGATCAAGGCAGGCGTGCCGAAGATGCTCATGGGCATGCTCGATTCGGGCATTGCCGAGATCCGAAAGCAGCTGGACGAAGCCAAGGCCCTGCGCGCCGAGGCCGAGGCGCTGCGCAAGGAATATGCCGACAAGATCGCCAACGCCGAGAAGGACGCGGTGGCCATGCTCGATCACGCGAAGACCGAGGCTGCCGCGATCATCGCCAAGGCCGAGGCCGATACCGCCGCCGTCATCGCACGGCGCGAACGCATGGCCGAAGACAAGATTGCCGCCGCCGAGCGCAGCGCCGTAATCGAACTGCGCAACCGCACCGCCGAGGCCGCGACCGAGGCCGCCCGTTCGCTGATCGCCAGCAACCATGGCGCCAAGGCCGACAAGGCGCTTGTCGACGAGGCCATTTCCGGCATCTGAGTTTTTCAGCGACGGCTGAATTCGGAAAGCCCTCGCTTCGGCGGGGGTTTTTTGTTGGGCCTTTACCAGGCCAGCTCCAGCCGCAGGATGCCGTTGTTGCTGGCGCCGGAGTGCAGTTCCGGAGTGGACCCCGGCGCGATTCCGAACTGGGGTATCAGGTCCAGCCAGGCATCCAGCGATGCCGCGATCTCCCGCCGCGCAAGTATCGCGCCGGGGCAGTGGTGCGGCCCGCCTCCGAAGGCGGCATGTTCGACGTGGGGCCGGCGGAAATCGACCGTGAGGGGATCGGGCGTGATCCGATCGTCTAACCCGACCAGCGCATTGGGGATCTGGATCATCTCCCCGGCCTTGAAGGCGACGCCCTTGTAAATGCAGTCTTCGGTGATCTGCCGCGCGGTGTTGACCACGCCGTGGCGGCGGATCAGCTCGTCCACGGCCGTGCGGCGCAGTGGGGGTTCGCGAATCAGCTCCCGGCAATGCTCCGGGTTCATGGCGAGGAAGCGCCAGATGAAGCCCATCAGCGAGGTCAGCGTGTCGAGCCCCCCGAACAGCACCAGCCGGACGAGGCCGAAGGTTTCCTCCTCGCTGATTGGCCTCCCGCCGATATTGGCATGGACGATCCAGCTGATCAGGTCGTCGCCCGGATTGGCGCGCCGCTCCTCGATCCAGCGCGCGACATAGGCGGTCATCTGCCCCTGCGCTGCTTCCGCCGCCGCGCGATCGGTGCCGTGCATGATCGTATCGGCCAGCGTGACCAGCATCTCGCGGTCTTCGAGCGGCAGTTGCACCACCTTGAGAAAGGCGATGATCGGCAGCTTGCGGGCGAAGTCCTCGATGAACTCGCAGCGGCGCCTGGGCGCGATTGCGGCGATCAGTTCGCGGGCGAGCGCGCGGATATCGGCGTCGAGCTTCTCGACCGCCTTGGGCAGGAAGGCGGGGATGATGATCCGGCGATAGTACTCGTGCTCGGGCGGGTCGATGTTGGCGGGGAGGATGCGGAAGGTCTGCAGCGACGCGGGGATCGTCATCACCTTCTGGCTGTAGCGGCGCCAGTTGGTCTGGACCTCGCGGATGTCCTCGCCCCGGGTGGCGACCCAGTGGCCGCCATTGCGCGGGGTCCAGAAGATATCGGGCGCGACATCGTGTAGCCGCTTCCAGGCGAGCTGGACGTCGTCCTTCGCGCCGGGCGGAGCGAGGAAGTCGAAGTCGTATTCGAGCTCCGGCGGTACGTGAGCCGGGCGCGGCATCGGCGGCATCGCATCGAAGATCATCTCGCCTCTCCCCTGCTGCGGCCTTTCCGGGCGTCAGAAGTTGTCCTTGGCGTTCCTAAGGGCCGCGAAGGTGGCAACCGCATCCCCGCCGCCCCATCGCGCCTGCATGGCCGGATCGTCGGCGCGCAGGAAGGGGTTGGTGGCCAGCTCGCGATCGAGCCGGGAAGGCACCGTCCATTCATCCCGCGAGCGCTTGTCGGCGATCTCGTCGGCATAAGCCTTCAGCGCCGCATTGCCCGGATCGGCGTGCAGCGCGAAGCGGGCGTTCGACGCGGTATATTCGTGCGCGCAATAGAGCAGGGTCTGCGGCGGCAGCGCCTTGACCCGCGAAAGGCTGGCCCAGAACTGCGGCGCCGTGCCCTCGAACATCCGTCCGCAGCCCAGTGCGAAGACGGCATCGCCGACGAAGGCGATTCCCGCCCCATTGCCGATATCTGGCAGGTGATAGGCGATGTGGCCGTTGGTATGCCCGCCGACCTCGATGACATGGGCGGTGTACTGGCCGAGCTTGACCGTATCGCCCTGCTTCACCGCGCGGTCGACCGCTGCGGTCTTGTCCAGCTCGGTCGCAGAGGCCACCACCGTGCAACCCGTCGCCGCCTTGATCGCCTCGTTGCCGCCGGCGTGGTCCGGGTGCCAGTGGGTGTTCCAGATCTGGGTGATCTTCCAGCCCCTGGCCTCCGCCTCTCGCAGGTATGCATCGGCATCGGGCGTATCGATGCAAGCCGTCTCGCCGCTATCGGGATCGTGCAGCAGGTAGCCGTAGTTGTCGGACAGGCAGGTGAACTGGTGGACTTCAAGCATGGGTGACTCCTTGCGGCCAGTCTAGGCGCGGCCGCCCAAAAGCAAAAGCCCGCCCGGATCGCTCCGGACGGGCTTTTGTACTGGGACCGAGGCCCACTCCGCTGCGACTAACGATTGCTTCGCAATCGAAGTCTCGCTCCCCTTCCGCAAGCGAGAGGGGTTGCGGGTGAATGCGATCAGTCCTTCTTGGCCTTCAGCGCGGCGCCGAGGATGTCGCCCAGCGAAGCGCCCGAATCGGACGAACCGTACTATATAGAAAATCTTATTTGTTTCAAAATATGAAGAAAATTATTTTAGCATCAACTTCTCCTCGCAGAAAAGAGATTCTTTTAAAAACAGGTCTTTCTTTTGATATTC
>CAZVWP010000050.1:25848-26214 GCA_964630805.1 uncultured Novosphingobium sp.
ACGAACCGTACTGCTCGACAGCCTGCTTCTCTTCAGCGAGCTGGTGCGCCTTGATCGAGAAGTTGGGCTTCTTCGAACGGTCGAAGCCGGTAACCATTGCGTCGAGCTTCTGGCCGACCTGGAAGCGGTCCGGACGCTGCTCGTCGCGGTCGCGGCCGAGGTCGGAGCGCTTGATGAAGCCGGTGGCGCCATCGTCGCCGGCCTGCACCTCAAGCCCACCGTCGCGCACTTCGAGCACGGTAACGGTGACGACCTCGCCCTTGCGCAGCGCGCCGGACGAGGAAACGCCGCCGGCAGCCGGAGCGCCCTTCTCGAGCTGCTTCATGCCCAGGCTGATGCGCTCCTTCTCGACATCGCCGTCGAGCA
>CAZVWP010000051.1:0-25843 GCA_964630805.1 uncultured Novosphingobium sp.
AACGTCGACAAGGCGCAGCACGGCATCGTCTACATCGACGAGATCGACAAGATCAGCCGCAAGGCCGAGAACCCTTCGATTACCCGCGACGTTTCGGGCGAGGGCGTGCAGCAGGCCCTGCTCAAGCTGATGGAAGGCACCACTGCTTCGGTTCCGCCGCAGGGCGGGCGCAAGCACCCGCAGCAGGAGTTCCTCCAGGTCGATACGACCAACATCCTGTTCATCTGCGGCGGTGCCTTCGCGGGCCTGGAAAAGATCATCGGCGATCGCTTGCAGAAGCGCTCGATTGGCTTCGGAGCGCATGTCGCCGATCCGGACAAGCGCCGGGTGGGCGAATTGCTGCAGAAGGCGGAGCCCGAGGATCTTCTCAAGTTTGGCCTGATCCCCGAATTCGTCGGTCGCTTGCCGGTGATCGCGACGCTGGAAGACCTCGACATCAAGGCGCTGGTCAAGATCCTCAGCGAGCCCAAGAACGCGCTTGTCAAGCAGTTCCAGAAGCTGTTCGAGCTCGAGGACGTGGCGCTGACCTTCACCGACGACGCGCTGGAAACGATCGCCCAGAAGGCGATCGAGCGGAAGACTGGCGCACGTGGCCTTCGCTCCATCGTCGAAGGCCTGCTGCTCGACACCATGTTCGACCTGCCGACCACCGAAGGCCTTGCCGAGGTGGTGGTGGACAAGGACGTGGTGGATGGCCGCAAGGAGCCCGTGATGGTCCTCAAGGGCAAGGAAGCGGCGGCCTAGTACTGGCAGCATCATGCTTTCGGTTGGGTGGCGAGTTGTGCCATAGGCTCCTCGAAAAGAGAGGAAGCCTGCAATGACCGCCCCCATCCACGTCCCCCGGATCATCCACACGATCCATGCCACCACCGATATCTACAAGTGCCGCACGCTCTACATGGACGTCCTGGGCGGCCTGGTCTTCAACGAGAACTACTTCCCCGCGGAGGACCGCGACTGCGCGCTGCTCTATGTGGCGAACCACATGGTCGAGCCGATGGCAGCGCGCAATCCGGACGACCTGACCAAGCCCTTCGCCCGCATGACCGCGCGGATCGGCCAGGCATTTCACAGCTTCGAGATCAAGGTCGAGAACGGCCCGGCGGCCAGCCAGGCCTTCCGCGACGCCGGCTGCGAGGTCGCCAGCGACTATGGCATCTTCTTCTTCGTCAAGGCGGAGTCGACCGGCGGCGTGCTGCTGGAAGTCTGCGAGACGAAAATGCCCAACGATCCGTACGACCGGACAACCCAGGTTCCGGGAGCCTGGGGACCGCAAGTCGGCACCGGCCATGCCTCGGGCGTGACGCGGCTGGATCACATCGCCTGCGTCACCGCCAATATCGACAAGGCGCTGCACTTCTTCACCCAATGCGTCGATGGCACGGTGCTTTCCGACGAGCGCACCGAATTGCCGCAGGCGGCCCGGCGCGTGCTGTTGCAGGTCGGCGATACCAGGGTCGCCTTCATCCAGCCCGACGACACGGCCTCAGGCCCGTTGGGCGCGTTCCTGTCGAAGAAGCAGAACGGCATTTATGCGCTGGTCTGGCATGTCGCTGACGCGGAAAAGGCCAAGGCCCACTTCACCGGCGGTCTTCTGCAACTGCGGCTGACCGAGGCCGATTGCGTCTCCACAGGCTTTGCCATCGAGCCGGAAGACTTCCTCGGCGCGCGGCACGAATTCGTCACGGGCTGACGGAGGCACTCACGGGAACCGCGCTTCGATGATAATCTCGGTCAGTTCGAGGTCGGGCGGCAGGTTTACCAGCCACCTGATCTGCGCCCCGGCCGAAGCGAAGGAAGCCACCGGCTGATTGCCCGGCGCCCAGCCCCGCTTGGCGTTTTCCTCGGCGAGTTGTTTCAGCCGTTCCGGCGGCACATTCCACTCGAAGTCCTCGTCATGCATCTTGCAGGCGCGGAACAGGATGACGCGGATGCCGCGCGGGGCCAATTCCTGCTGCAGGGACTTCGACCAGCGCTCCAACCCCCACTTGGCCGCCTGGTAGCAGGAAAGCATCGCAGGACGATTGGTCACGCCCTCGCTACCGACGTTGACGATCATTCCGTCTTTGCCGAGCATCGGGATCGCGGCCTTGCTGCACCAGACCGAGCCCTTGAGAATTGTGTCGAAAATGGCGTTCACTTCGTCTTCCGGCGCATCTTCGATCAGGAAGGGCGTGAATACGGCGGCATTGTTGATCAGGCCGTCGATCCTGCCATCGCAGCGCTCGGCGATCTCGGCGAAGCACGCATTGACGGCATCGGGGCTGGTGATGTCGCAGGCCACCGCGAAGGAGCCGTTGCCGATCTCCTCGGCCACCGCCTGCACCTTGGCCAGGCGCCGTCCGGTGAGCACCAGCCGGTGGCCATCCGCTGCCAGTGTTCTGGCAAAGGCGCGGCCAAGGCCGGTGCCGCCGCCGGTAATCACGAAAGTCCTGCCCATTCTCAACCCCTCTTGCGCCGTTGTCTGCGGCTTCTAGGATAGCCACCATAACGAGGAGAGGATCATGGGCAACAACCTGGACGTCGATCGCTTCTGCCCGACGATGACCGATGACCTCTACTGGAACGAGAGCTGCTGGTTCTCCTTCTCGATACCGGAGAAGGAAATTCACGGCATGGTCTATTACTTCTTCCGGCCGAACATGAAGCTGCTGATGGGCGGGCCGATCCTGTGGGACGGGAGCGGCGCCAACCCCTGGGATTGCCTTTATTACGACTGGCACCACTTCCAGACGATCCCGGAAGGCGCGCAGAAGTTCGACTTTCGCTCGCACACCTCGCTGGAAGTGCGGGTGGAGGAGCCTCAGCGGCAATACCGGCTGCGTTACGACCAGCCTGACTTCAAGCTCGACCTCGAATGGAAAGGCATCGAGCCGCCGCACCATTTCCTCGGCATGGAGATCGAGGCGACCGGCATGAGCGCCGAAAACCGCATGCACCTCGAGCAGATGGGCCGTGCCGTCGGCTGGCTTGAACTGCGCGGCGAGCGGATGCAGGTCGATTGCTATGCCCTGCGCGACAGTTCCTGGGGCGTGCGGCAGATGGATGGCGTCAAGCGCGGCAGTTACTTCTGGGCGATCCACGACGACGACAATGCCTTCCACGCCCAAGTGATGGGCGAGCATGACGAAATGCGGGTGGTCGGTGGCTTCCTCAAGCTCGACGGGGTTACCTCATCGCTCTGCGGCGGGCACCGGCTGGTGACAGAGATGGGCAAGGTTACGCCCCGCTTGTTCGACCTGAGGCTGGAAGACGAGATGGGCCGCACACTGGATGTGAAGGCCCGTTCGTGCAGCGACCTGATGGTCAACTTCTATCCGCGCGTGCAGGTCGTCTGGTCGTTGCTTGAAGCCGATTTCGGCGGCGGTCGGATGGGCTGGGGCGATATCCAGGAGTTCCAGCCGATGGAGCAATTCAGGGGCATGGTGCGGGGCGGGAAATGACCGGCCAGATCGTCCTGATTTCCGGAACATCCGGCTCCGGCAAGACTACCACCTGCTCTCACTGGGCCCGTCGCGCCGAGGAACCCTGGCTGATGTTCGGCATGGACCTGACAGTCGGCACGCTGGTGCCGGCCAAGTACACCATGTTCGGTGAGAAGAAGGAGGAGGGCTACCAGCCGACGAAGTACGGCCCCGTCTGCATGAAGGCGATTGCCGCGATGCACGCGATGATCGCGGCGGCGGCGAAAACCGGGCAGAACATGGTGGTCGACCACCTGATGTTCGTCGATCCGCCGGTGCTGCAGGATGCGATCTGGCGCATGGCCGATGTGCCGGTGCTGTTCGTCAACCTGAAGCCGCCGCGCGCGGTGCTGGAGCAGCGGGTGACCCAGCGCGAGATTCATTACATCCCCGATCCGATCCGCGAGGCGATGGATGCTGCCGGCCCGGATATCCTCGCGGCGCTGGGTGCGGAACTGGCAGCGGCCGGTCCTTGGTTCTTCGAGCACGCCTATGCTAACGATATCTACGATGTCGAAATCGACACCAGCGCGATGACGCCCGAGGAAGTTTGCAAGCGGATCGACGCCAGGCTGGCCGAGGGGCCCGGTACGGCTTTTGCTAGATTGCGCGCCATCTATGGCGATCCTACACGAAACTGATGTCCAAAAGTCTCACCCTCACGTTTCACGGCGCGGCCAAGACCGTAACCGGCTCCTGCATGGAACTGGAACTGGGCAATTCGCGCATCCTCGTCGACTGCGGCCTCTATCAGGGTTCGCGCAGTCTCGAGACGCTCAACCACGGCGCCTTTGCCTTCGAGCCGGACAGGATCGATGCGGTGGTGCTCACCCACGCGCACATCGACCACTGTGGCCTGCTGCCCAAGCTGGTGAAGCAGGGCTTCGCCGGCCCTATCTGGTGCACGGGTCAGACGGCCGATCTGTTGGAATTCATGCTGGCGGACGCTGGCCGCATCCAGGAGTACGAGGCGCAGCGCCGCAACCGCCGCCGCGACCGGGCAGGCGACGATAAGTTCGAGCCGCTCTACACCGAGGCCGATGCGCTGCAGGCTTGGCGGATGGCGCGGACCATTGAGCTGGAAGAGTGGTTCGAACCGGCGCCCGGCTTTCGGGTGCGTTTCTGGAATGCGGGCCACATCCTCGGCGCGGCCTCGGCGGAGTTGGAGGCGGACGGTGCGCGGATGCTGTTTTCCGGGGACCTTGGTCCTGAGCACAAGGCCTTCGAGCCCGATCCGCACGCACCTTCGGGTTTCGATTACCTGGTCTGCGAAAGCACATACGGCAACCGCAGCCGCGAGAAGCTCACCATCGAACAGCGCCGGGCCTTGCTTGAAAAGGAAATCAACCAGGCGATCGCGCGGGGCGGCAACCTGGTGATCCCGGCTTTCGCCCTGGAGCGCACGCAGGAACTGCTGCTCGATATCGCGCGGCTGCTCGATGCCAACCGCATTCCCAACGTGCAGTGCTTCGTCGATTCCCCGCTTGCGAACAAGGCGACCAAGGTCTTCGCCAAGTATGCTTTCGAGCTGGAGGATGTCGGTGGGCCGGGGGTGTTCGATCACCCCTCGATCCACTACGTCGACGATGCGCTGATTTCGATGCGGCTCAACTCCGTATCGGGCGCAATCATCATTGCCGCCTCGGGCATGTGCGAGGCCGGGCGCATTCGCCACCACTTGCGGCACAACCTCCACCGTCGGGAATCCACCGTGCTCTTCGTCGGGTTCCAGGCCGAAGGCTCGCTGGGTCGAGTGATCCTCGATGGGGCTCAGCGCGTCCGCATATCGGGCGAGGACGTCAACATAAGGGCACAGATCCGGCGAATCGATTCCTATTCGGCTCATGCCGACCAGGGCGAATTGCTCGAATGGATCGAAAAGCGGTTACCGGTGCGGGGGACATTGTTTCTCGATCATGGCGAGCCGGAAGCCGTGGCCGAACTCGCCTTGCTCGCGCAGGAGAAAGACAAGGCGCTCAAGGTGGTCACGCCCGAATTGGGCGAGGTCTATTCGCTGAAGGCAGGAGAGCAGGCCAAGCGCCTGAAGACAGCACGCGCCGATGCCGCCGAGTGCTGCGGCCGCGACTGGCAGAACGAATATGCCGACTTCTCGGTGAACCTGAAGCGCGAACTGTCAAGCATCAAGGGCGCCGAGGCGCGCAAGCGGGCGCTCGCCGAAATGCGCAAGGTCCTCGATGGCTATGCGTCGTACCGCGACGACAGGAAGGCGCGTAGCGCCGTTTAGCGCTTACTGCGCGGGAACCGCCGCAGTTTTGCCGACAGTTGCCATGCGCGCCAGCATGGCCACCAGCACCGCGGCGGAAAGTGCGGCGACAGTCAGCATCGCGGCGCTTGCCCCCGATTGGCCCAGGAACGTGTCCTTGAGGTAGATGCAAATCGGCGCGGAGCTGAAGTGGGCGGTCTTGACCAGTCCGGCCGCGCGCGCCTGCTGCTCGCTGGTAAGCTTTGCGCCCAGCGCTGTCATGATGTTGGGCACGAACCAGCCAACGCCGATGGAATGCGCCAGCAGGCCGGCGAGCAGCAGCGGCAGGGAACCGGTCAGCGCGGCGATGGCTGCTCCGGCTCCGGTCAACCCGAAGCTCAGGACAAAGGCCTGGTGGGCAGAGAGGGACTTTCGGGCGCGGCCGTATTGTCCCGCAAAAAGGGCTCCGATTCCGGCGCAGCCCATCAGGACAAGACCGATCTGGCCGGGGCTCATCTGTGCTTTCTCGGCGAGCAGGAACGGGCCGTAGGTCGTGGGCAGGAAGGTCACGGCACCGATCAGGAAGGACAGCGGGAGGTAGTGCCAGGGGAACCATGACAGGATCGAGGTACCATCGGTTGCCTTGCGCGCGACCTCGCTACCGCCGCTCCTGTCGAACACCAGGGCGGCAAACAGGGCCAGGCCGATGATGTATTCGGCGAATGGCAATTGCCAGCTGATGTTGCCCAGAAAGCCGCTCAGCGGGCTTACTGCCAGGGTGATCAAGGTGGCGAATGAAACGTGCAGGCCCATCCATTTCGCCCGCTCCACGCCTTCCAGCTTGGTGTTGATCAGAGTCAGGCTCATCACCTGCGTCGCCGCGGCTGTCAGGCCCACCAACAGGCGGGAGACCAGCAACAGGGGGAGGGAAGAAATGTACAGCCCCGCCGTGCCTGCAACGGCGTAGAGCAGGGTGGCGCAGAGCAGCATGCGCCGCATCCCCATTACTCGCGCCAGATAGGCCCCAAGAGGTGCGCCGATCGCCATGGCCAGGCTGGTGAAGCCGAACAGCTGGCGCACCAGCATGGAATCGGTTGCGCTGTGCGCCAGGGCCGCATCGATCTTCGGCAGCACCGGATTGAGCACGCTGAGCGCAAAGGAGGCGAGCAGGCCGCCGCCTATGACGATGACCTTGTCGCTGAATGAAAGACCCGGTGCACTTGTACTCGATGCCATTGTTCTTCCCCCCGCCTTGATTACGCCCGAAGCACCATCGCCGATGGATCGTGGAAAAAGCTGCCGATCGCTACCAGCGATGCCTCGGGCGGTTTGGCTATCTGCCTTTCGCCTTCGGTGCCGCGCATCTGGCGCACAGCCTCGGAATAGTAGTTTGCTCCGCCAGCTCTGCCCATGCCGATGCCGCCGCCGTGGGTCATGACTTCGCACTTGTTGTTGAGTCGCAGCACCTGCCGCGCCTCGTCCCAGTTGGACTTGAAGAAATCGCCGCACTCGCCCGGCTTGCACCAGCCCGCCGCCTCGGTGACGCCGACGCCGTCGATGGTGTAGCCGTCATAGGGGAAGAACAGCTCGATATCGTCGAGCGTCAGCTCGCTACGCGCCCACAGGCCCTTCAGCGTTACCCAAAAGGCGTTTTCGGTCCAGGGCAGGGAATTCTCGTAGAACTCGCCGCAGCGCGTGCCGCCAAGGCTCATGGCGTGGATGTAGACCGGTTTGTTAGGCAGGTCGCGGGCGCGTTCCGCAGTGGTGATGACGAAGGCCTCGGCGCAGTCGACAGGCACGTCCATGTCGAGCATCTGCATCGGTTCCCAGATCTGACGCGAGGCGTGGTAGTCGTCGAGCGTGATCGGTTGCTGCATGACAGCGGCGGGATTGCGCGCGGCGTGGCTGCGCGAATTGACCGAGAGATAGGCGAAGGCGTCCTTGTTGGTGCCATAGTCATGCATGTAGCGCCGCATCCAGGCGGCATAGGGCTCGCCCGAATGAACCCAGCGCTTGGCGAAATCGCTGCCGCCGATGTCGCCGCCGATATCGCCGAACTTGACGAGGTTGCGGCGGAACGGATCGGTCCAGGCCGAGCGCGACATGCCCGGCTCGCGGTTGTAGGTCTGGACGACGAGGCAGTAGTCCGAAAGGCCCGACCACACCGCCTCGGCCGCATAGACGAAGCACGAACCCAGCCAGCTATTCTTGCCCCAGGTGATCTCGTCGATGCCGAGCGCGCCCTGCAGGCTGAGGAAGCCGGCTCCGCCCTGGGCGAGGGGAGTCATGCCCGATCCGCAGATGCCGTCGATCTCCTGCTTGTCGATGCCGGCGTCGCGGATCGCCTTGACCGCGGCTTCCAGCCCCAGCGAGAGGTGTGAGCGCTGCAGGTCGCGGCCATAGGGTGAGGAGCCGACGCCGACGATGGCGAGCTGGTCCTTGAGCGGATTGCGGGCCATCAGCGCGGGCCACCCGGGCCGGAACCGGGAATTGGTTCGAAGGCGGGCCATTCCAGGTTGCCGCTGCCGATCTCGATCCAGGTCAGTCGCACCGGCATGTCGTGGTAGATGTCCTCCGGCGCGCAATTGACGATGCGCGAAAGGTAGCGAAGCCCCTTCTGCTCGGCGAAGTCCACGGCGGCGACAGGCATCGGCTCCATCGGGCTCTGCGGATTGCGCTGCTGCATCAGGGTGGTCCACATGAACACGCTGCCAAGGCCGCTGACTTCCTCCGCCTTGATGTCCCACGACCAGCATTCCGGGCAGATCGGACGGTGCGGATAGATCCAGGTGCCGCAATCGCCGCAGCGGTTGATCAGCAGTCGGCGCTCGGCAAGGCCGCGGTAATACTCGATGTTGTCGCGGTTGACCTGGACGTCGGGGTAAAGTTCGAAGACGGTGAAGTCGTCGATCGGGCCGTAGTTGCGGGTCATGCCTGCTGTTCCTCCTGGGCCCAGTTCTGCACAGTCACCCTGTCCTTCTTGCCATTGGCCAGGTGCGGTAATTCATCGACGAACAGGATGTCGCGCGGCTGCTTGAAGCGGGCGAGGCGCGCTTCGAGCCAAGGCCGCAGCGCCTCTTCCTCGAGTGACCGGCCCTTACGCCGGGTCAGGTAGACGCGCACCACTTCCACCCGTCGCTCGTCGGGAACGCCGACCGCGATGCATTCGGCAACGTCATCGTGGCTTTCGACGACGTTTTCGACTTCCTCGATCGAGACGTTCTCGCCGCCGACCTTGAGCATCAGCTTGATCCGCCCGACGTAGGAAATGTAGCCGTCCTCATCTACCGAGACGAGGTCCTGGCTGCGCATCCAGCCGTCTTCGGTGAACATGTCCGCGGTTTCGAGCGGCTTGTTCCAGTAGCCCTTCATGCAGTTGCCCCTGAGCCAGGCCTCGCCGACTTCGTTCGGGCCGACGTCTTTCAGCGTCACCGGATCGACGACGCGCATCAGGTTGCCGTCGAGCAAGGTGCCGGACTTGCCGACCTTCTCCGGCGGATCGTCCGGGCTGGCAACGGCTGCGGGGCCATAGGTTTCGGTAAGGCCGAAGGGCAGGATGTTGAAGGTCACGTTGGGCAGGACGTCGAAGCCGTCGGGCGGGACGGGAGCGGTGCGCACCGAAGGGAAGACTTTGCCCTGTTCGCGCGCGATATCGACCACTTCGTTCGATAGCACGCCGAACATGAAGCTGGGCTTCTCCTCGTCCAGCAGGCGAACTGCCAGGGCGGGGTCGAAGGCCTCGGTGAAGACCAATGTGCCGCCGTTCATCAGCGCGGTCATCTGGCCCCAGATCGAGCCGCCGCCATGGAAGAAGGGCATCATCGAGAAGAAGATATCGTCGCTTCCGAAGTGTACCCGCCGCGCATGGATCACGCCCGAGGCGGCGATCCCACCCTGTTCGAGCATGACGCCCTTGGGAAAGCCCGTGCTGCCCGAGGTGTACTTGACGAGGCCGAGGTCGCTTGGCTTGACGGCGGAGACCATGGTATCCGCAATGTTGCGCCAGTATCCGTTGTCGTCGCGGCCCGCCGCTTCGATCGTCGCGAAATCGTGCGTGCCGGGATGCCTGGCGCCGGAGCGCGAGAGCATCAGCACGTGGCGCAGGTCCGGCAGGCTCGGTTCGAGAAGATTGCCCGGCTGGTCCGCGGTTCCGAAGGCAGGGCAGATTTCCGCCAGCATGGCCGGGAAATCGAGCTTGCGGAAGGTATCCAGCATGATCAGGTGCCGCGCGCCCGATTGTTCGATGACGTAGCGAATTTCCGGTGGCTTCAGGAATGTGTTGACCGGCACGACCGCAGCGCCGAGCCGCATAGCTGCCTGTGCGGCCACGACCCAGTCGAGCGAGTTGGTCATCCACAACACCACCCGGTCGCCGCGGCGGACGCCCGTGATGGCAAGGCCGGTGGAAAAATCGCGGATTCGGCCGGTAAGTTGCCGGTAGGTCAGCCGTTCGACTTCGCCCACATCGTTCGCACCCACCAGGGCGGTCTTGTCGGGAAAGGCCTCGGCGACCTCGCTCAGCGCCTGCCAGAGCGTGCGTCTTCTGGTTTCTTCCAGAAAACGGGCGCCATCCGACCCGCCGCCGCGCCAGATGCGCATGGTCAATCTTGCGGAATCTTCCGCTTCCGGCACGCCTCTCTCCTGCAGTGGCTTTTGCGGGGAGGCTATGGAGCGGGTGGGGGCAAGTCAAGCGAAGGGCCAGCCTGCTGGAGCAACAGGCCGGCCCTCCGGATTATCAGTACTTGAAGCCGGCCGTGATGCCGATGGCGCGGCCATTGGCGAAGGAGCAGCCGATTTCGTCCTCGCCGGAGGCATTACGCGCAGTGCCACCCGCGAGCGGCGTGCCAATCGACTGGCCACCCGGATAGTTCAGGCTGCTGCAATACCCGGGACGAAGCTGGTCGGTAATGTTCTTGGCGAACAGGCCGATGGTCCAGCGGTCGTCGCGGCCATGCAAGGTGAGGTTGAGGTCGATCTTGAGCGCCTTGGGCTGCAGTGTCGCCGGACGTACGTCGGCATCGCCCAGGATGGTGAGGAACGACGACGAGAACTGGTTGTCGTTGGCAAAGACGAGCCGCATGCCACTGCCGACCTGCATTTCGTAGTCGAAGCCGAAGTTGACCTGCCATTCGGGCGCGCGGACGAATGGCACCCCCTTGAGGTTCTGCGAGGAGTAGCGGCCAAGCAGCGCAGTCTGGCCGCTCGGATCGACAATTGCTCCCGGTCCGGGGTTGGCCTGGGTCAGCCCGTTGCCAGTTGTCGGCAGCGCGGCCCAGAACTGGTTGCAGCCCTGGGAAACGAGCTGGCCCCCGTAGCAGGGCACGTTGTTGAGTTCGAGGAACTTGGTCCTGTTCCAGTTTACCGCAAGATTGAGGGTCAGGCCGTCGATCGAGGGCGGCCGGTAGTGGGCTTCGAAATCGATGCCGTATACCTCGGCCTTGCCGGCATTGAGCGTGCGAAGCACAGGCAGGCCGTTCTGCGCGGGTTCGTTCACGCCGGTCTGCAGGCCCTTGTACCGGTAGTAGTAACCGGCAATGTCCATCGAAAGGGCGCGGTCGAACAGCCGCGACTTGATGCCGATTTCGCCGCCTTGGGCCTTTTCGTCGCCAAAGCTCTTGTCCTGGCCGGGATTGGCCGGAATGACGATGTTGAACGAGCCGGACTTGTAGGCCTGCTTGAACGCGCCGAAGATGGTCAGAGTATCGGTCGGCGTGTAGGTCAGCGTGAATTCAGGCGACCAGTTCTTCGAATTCAGGCGATCCGATCCGGGCGCCAAGGCTACCGGCAGGTTCGTCACGCGGTTGAACACGGAAAGGTTGCGCTTTTCGTTGGTCCAGCGGACGCCACCAGCCAGTTCGATCGTTTCGACAGGCTTCCAGCGCAACTGGCCGAAGACTGAGAAGGATTCGATGTCGATCGTGCTCAGTCCCTTCAGCAGGGGACCGGTGCGGCCGCCAAGCGTGAAGTCGTTTGAGACCTTGCCGTCCTGGTAGAACGCGCCGAGCGAGAAGTTGACCGGGGAATCCCTGAAGTCCGATTCCAGGCGCAGTTCCTGCGTGACCTCGCGCCGTTTGAAGATGTTGTCCGCGAAGTAGAAAGGCGGGCCATAGGCGGCGAAGGTTCCGTTGATCATCGTATCGGCACGGGCCTTGTAGAACCCCGTGACGGACGTGAGCGAGATTTCCGGCGTGATGTCGTAGCTCATGTCGAGCGTGCCGAAATACTGGTCCAGCTTGAGGAAGGGCACGCCGTTGTTGCGGATGTTTGCCCAGGCGGTTGGGTCGAAGTCGACCGCGTAGACGTCCTTGTTGTACTTGCAGTCCTCGTTGGGGTTGAACAGCGTCACCGGGATGCCGGCGGGGACTGCGGTGCCGTCGGGGCAGGATGCCAGGGTGTTGAGGCCGCCCGAGCGCATCTTGTCGTGGGTGTAGTTGGCCTTGAAGCGCAGGGTGAAATCGCTGCTCGGCTTCCAGAGCAGGGTGCCGCGCAACAGGACGCTCTCGCCGCCGCCGATCCGCTTGTAGAACGGGTCGGCCGCGCCGGAGTTCGGCTGGGCGAATGCCTTGTTGAGGAAGATGCCTTGCGAATTGGTGTAAAGTCCGGCGACGCGGATGCCCAGTGTCTCGGTCAGCGGGCCCGACACGATCAATTCGCCGCGGGCTTCGCGAGCCTCGAATTCATAGCCCGCGCGGCCCTTGATCTCCAAGCTGTCGCCGGGATCGGCGGTTCGGAAGGAGATCACGCCGGCCGTGCTGTTCTTGCCGAAGTAGAGTGCCTGCGGACCCTTGAGCACTTCGATCTGCGCAAGGTCGAACGAGGCGGCGCGGAATGCCAGGCCGTGGGTGAGCTGGAGGCCGTCGATATTGAGCGAAACCGACTGGTCGACGCCCTGGTCGAGCGAGTTGGAGCCGACGCCGCGCAGCGACATCTGCTCGCCGATCGCCAGAACGGCATTGCCGCTGACAAGGCCCGGGATCTTGGTGGTGATGTCCTGCAGGTTGTTGATCTGATAGGTCGCGATCGCTTCCTCGGTGATCACGTGTTCGACGACTGGAACTTTCAGGATCGATTCCGCCTGCTTGCGGGCGGAGACGATGATTTCGCCCTTGTCGTTGTCCTCGTCGGCAGCCCATGCCGGCATGGACGCAAGTGCGACGACAGCCGCGCCAGACACGAGAAGCAGTTTGCCGAACCTCATTCTTTTCCTCCTCAGATACCGGCTTTTCTGCCGGCTTGACGACTGCGGCCAACATAGGTCGCAGCAAAGGCAATTCAGGGAAAGATGTCGTTCATTGTAAAGGCGTGACTTTCTCCGCCCGATGCATCCCCCTGTGTATCGCCGGTTTTTGTAGTTTCGTGCCGCGACGTTGACAATCCGGTTCCTTTCCCTTTCGTCCAACCCCATTGTGGCAATGGACATGAGGCTTTGCTTCGGCCAGTCTTGCGCCATGCAATACACAAATCTCGGCAAAACAGGCCTCAAGGTCTCGCGTCTGTGCATCGGCTGCATGAGCTGGGGCATTCCCGGCCAGGCCTTCCATCCCTGGGTCATGGACGAGGAAGCGGGGCGCAAGATCATGCGGCGCGCCATCGAGGCGGGGGTCAATTTCTTCGACACGGCCAACTTGTACGGCGGCGGTGCCTCCGAAGAGATCACCGGCCGTGCGCTGAAGGACTTCGGCCGGCGGGACGAGATAGTGCTGGCAACCAAGGCATTCGGCGCCTGGGGCAAGGGCCCCAACCAGGGCGGCCTGTCGCGCAAGGCCCTGATGCAGGCGGTGGATGACAGCCTGCGCCGGCTCGGCATGGACTACATCGACCTCTACCAGATCCACCGCTGGGACTATCAGACGCCGATCGAGGAAACGCTCGAGGCGCTCAACGACATCGTCCGGGCCGGCAAGGCGCGCTACATCGGCGCGAGTTCGATGTGGGCATGGCAGTTCCAGCGTGCACTGGAGATCCAGCGGCGCGAGGGCTGGACGCGGTTCGTCTCGATGCAGAACTTCGTCAACCTGCTCTACCGCGAGGAGGAGCGCGAGATGTTGCCGCTTTGCCGCGACGAGGGCATCGGGGTGATTCCCTGGAGTCCGCTCGCGCGCGGGCGGTTGACCAGACCGTGGAACACCGCGACCGGGCGATCGGAAAGCGACGACTTCGGCAAGGGCCTCTACGCCAGGGCTTCCGCGGGCGACCGGAAGATCGTTGCTGCGGTGCAGCGGCTGGCGCAAAAGCGAGGCGTGCCGATGGCGCAAGTGGCGCTTGCATGGCTGTTCTCGAAGCCGGCGATAACCGCGCCGATTATCGGTGTGACGCGGATGGAGCAATTGGACGAAGCCATCGGCGCGGTAGGCCTGGAGCTGACGGCGAAGGAGATCGCGGCACTCGAGGTGCCCTATGAGCCGCACCCGGTGCTGGGCCACGATTAGACTCTGTTTCAGTTTAAACTGAAACAGGTTTCGGCACCGGCCCGCTCCCCCGCCCGGCCACCCAGAGCATACAATCTCGTTGGGTGGCCGGGCGGGGGAGCGGGCCGGTGCCGCTTCAACGTAAGTGGAGGAAACTGAAAACGCCGGGGAGCCTGTAAGCCGGGTTCTGTACCCCGCCCAGTATCCTTGCGGACTTGGACGGTTCGGCAACCATTCCTCTAGGCCTTGCGTTGCCGCAAGGCTCAAGCGGCCAACCCGGGCGGTCGGTGCGAAACACACCTGCTCTTGCGAGCGCGCCGCCCCTATTCGGCCTTGCTCCGGGTGGGGTTTGCCGTGCCGGGACCGTTGCCGGCCCCGCGGTGCGCTCTTGCCGCACCCTTTCACCCTTGCCTTGCCCCGGATCGAGTCCGGGGCAATCGGCGGTCTGCTCTCTGTGGCACTTTCCCTTGCCCTGAAACGAGTTCAGGACCGGCGGGCGTTACCCGCCACCCTTGTTTCGTGGAGCCCGGACTTTCCTCGGCACCCTTTCGGATGACGCGGCTGCCCGGCTCCCCGGCGCCCGTTATGTAGACCGTCCTTCGTCGCGATCCAAGTGCAATGCGAAGAGGATGGCGGAGCATTCGCCGTCGATCTGCCCATCGATGCAGCCTGGCCGCCAGCGGCGCTGGAAAGCCCGGATCGCAGCATGGCCATCGCCCACGTCGTAGCCGTAGCGTTCCAGGGCCAGGTAGAAGGCCCCGTCGTTGTCATAGGGCGAAGGCATTCGCAGCCTGGGCGTGGGCAAGGCCAGACCATAGCGGGCCAGCAAGTCCCAAGGGAACAACTCGCCCGGGTCCTGCTTGCGCTGCGGGGCCACGTCGGAATGGCCGACGACATTGGCGGCCGCAATGCCGTGTCGCTTCATGATTGCGGAGAGCAGCGGGATCAGCGATTCCATCTGCGCTTCGGGAAAATTGCGATAACCCCACTCGTGCCCGGGATTGACCAGTTCGATGCCGACGCTGGCCGAATTGACGTCGGTGATACCCCGCCAGTAGCTTTTGCCGGCATGCCAGGCGCGCTTGCCCTCGGGCACCAGGCGCGTGACGGTGCCGTCCTCGTCGATCATGTAGTGGGCAGAGACCTTGGCCTCGGGATCGCACATCCGTTCCAGTGCGCCATTGGCATCGGGCATCCCGGTGTAATGCAGCACGACCATCGTCACCGGCAGGGCCCGCTCGTCCCAATTGGGCGATGGCGTCTCCCTGTGGACGAGCTCGTGCATCAGGCTACCGGCAGAACAGCGCCCATGACCAGCGCTTCCTCGCTCAGCGCATACTGCACCCCGCCGCCGAGGCTTTGCGCCAACTCGTGCAGCATGGCTGCGGGAGCCGTGCGGCTGGAGAGCTCGCTTTCGGCTATCGAACCTTCGAGCGCCTTGCCGATCGTCTCGTCGAAGGCGATTTTGCTGCCTGCCGCGCGCACGACGATTTCACTGGCGCCCTCGCGCTGTTCGGCCCCTACCTCGAGCGTGCCGCCACGCACGAGCGCTTCCATGCCGATCAGGGCAAGATTGAGCAGTACCTTGACGGCGGGCTTGGGGAGCGAGTGTTCGGCGACGCTCCAGGTCAGCTGGATGCGACTGTTATTGCCGGCAAGCGTTTCGATCAGCTCGCGCGGCTCCTCGACCGGAACCATCTCGCCATAGCCGCCGGCGGCGCCGAAGGCGAGGCGGAAGAAGCGGAGCTTGTCAGCGGAAATCTTCGCGCTCTGCTCGAGCAGTTCGAAGCAGCGCTTGCGCATTTCCGGGTCCTGCTCGTCGGCGAGCAGTTCCAGCCCGTTGGTCATGGCGCCCACCGGGCTCAGCATGTCGTGGCACAGTCGCGAGCACAGCAGGCTGGCAAGATCGAGCGAGGCGATCGTCATTGGGGCACTCTCATGATTGGCACGGCAGCGCCCCTTAGCCGGGTAACACGCGATGGGAAAGCGGTTCGAAGCCGTTCCTGCCGTCCCGCCAGAACGTTACGGCGCCATTGGCGACTATGGCCCAGACGCGGTGATCCCCGCTGGAATGCTCGCAATCCGTGGCAGAGGGGAGCGGATGTCCGTTGGGATGGGAGTGGAAGTAGCCGACCATTTCCGGTCCGCCCGTGCGGGCTTCGCGGTGGGCTGCCAGCAGGGCAGCCGGGTCGATTTCGAAGTGCCGCAAGGGATCTTCTGCCACGTTATCCGCCGCCTTGGCATGTTCGATCCTGCCCTCGCGCCCCAGCAAGAGGCCGCAGCACTCTCGCGGCGCGGTTCTTGCCGATTCCGCAATAAGTGTTGCAATCGCGCCACTTGTCACTTCGATCTCCATACCCATCTCCTTAGCAATGGTTCGGGGAGAAAACATCATTGAAGGCGCGTTTGCGCGTGGCGGGGAGCGGCTCGACAAGGCGCTTGCCGAAGCGAGCGGCCTTTCGCGTGAGCGCGTCAAGGCGCTGCTCGGCGAGGGCAGGGTGACGGTCGGCGGCAAGCCGGCCAGCCAGCCTTCGATCAAGGTCGCCGAAGGCGCGTGTTTCAGCATTGGTGTTCCCGAACCCGTCTCCGCCGAGGCGCAGGCCCAGGAAATCCCGCTCGTCGTGGTCTACGAGGACGACGACCTGATCGTTGTCGACAAGCCTGCCGGTATGGTGGTCCATCCTGCTGCCGGCAACCCGGACGGCACTCTTGTCAATGCGCTGCTGCACCACTGCGCCGGCAAACTATCCGGCATCGGCGGCGTGGCGCGTCCGGGGATCGTCCATCGCATCGACAAGGACACCTCCGGCTTGATGGTCGCGGCCAAGAGCGACAAGGCGCACGAAGGGCTTGCCCGTCAATTTGCCCAACACTCCATCCACCGCGCCTATAAGGCCGTCGTCGCGGGCGTGCCGAAGCCGCGCGAGGGGACCGTGAGGGGCAGCATCGGCCGCTCCTCTGCCGATCGCAAGAAGATGGCCTTGGTCGATGAAGGCCGAGGCAAGCATGCTGTCACCCATTACAAGGTGCTGGAGGCGCTGAATGGCGCCGCGCTGGTCGAATGCCGGCTGGAAACCGGGCGTACCCACCAGGTGCGCGTTCACATGGCGTCAATCGGTCATGCGTTATTGGGCGACCCGACCTATGGACGTACGCCTCAACCGCTTCGCCCCATTCTCGCATCGCTGCATTTCCATCGGCAGGCGCTGCATGCCGCCGAACTGGGCTTCCTTCACCCTGTCTCCGAAAAAGAACTGCACTTTGTCAGTGCCCTGCCCGGCGACATTGCAGCGCTGTTGGACGAATTGCGGAACACAAGCTGAACTTTTGTGCTATAGTAGTAAACCTGAGTGGTGGCCAAACTGGGATGCCTTTAATGGGTCCCCAAACGGCATGCCGACGATGAAAGGACGGTCAAGTCGAGTATGAACGCTAACAATCGCAACCTGCCGGCAGTTCCGTCGCTGGGCGGCGAACAGAGCCTCAATCGCTACCTGACGGAAATCAAGAAGTTTCCGGTGCTTTCGGCCGAGCAGGAATACATGCTCGCCAAGCGCTATGCCGAGCATCAGGATCCCGATGCCGCCAAGCAGCTGGTCTCCAGCCACCTGCGGCTCGTGGCCAAGATCGCCATGGGCTATCGCGGCTATGGCCTGCCGGTCAGCGAACTGATCTCGGAAGGCAACATCGGCCTGATGCAGGGCGTCAAGAAGTTCGAGCCCGATCGCGGCTTCCGCCTCGCCACCTATGCCATGTGGTGGATCAAGGCCTCGATGCAGGAATTCATCCTGCGCAGCTGGTCGCTGGTCAAGATGGGCACGACCGCGGCGCAGAAGAAGCTGTTCTTCAACCTGCGCCGGATGAAGAAGAACCTCGACGCCTACGAGGACACTGATCTGCATCCCGACGACGTGAAGAAGATCGCCACCGACCTCGGCGTGTCCGAGACGGAAGTGGTCAACATGAACCGCCGGATGATGATGGGCGGCGATGCCTCGCTCAACGTCTCGTTCAACGAGGAGGGCGAAGGCCAGTGGCAGGACATGCTGCAGGACGATTCGCCCCTGCAGGACGAGACCGTTGCCGAGGCCGAGGAAGCCGGCATGCGCCATGCGCTGCTGCTGGAAGCCATGGCCAGCCTCAACGAGCGTGAGCGGCACATCCTGACCGAGCGCCGCCTGATCGAGGAACCCAAGACCCTCGAGGAGCTGAGCCAGGTTTACAACGTCAGCCGCGAGCGCGTGCGCCAGATCGAGGTGCGTGCCTTCGAAAAGCTGCAGAAGGCGATGATGCGCATCGCCGGGGAACGCAAGCTGCTGCCTGCCTCGTAAGGGGCGGCAGCCAGTGCGCTGAATTTGCCGCTTTCCCTGAGGCACCCCTTGCGGCTACAGGGCTAGTCGATGGCCCGTCAGCGCACTTTCGGTCCCCAGCGCCCCGCAGGGCGGGTGCGCCGCGTTTTCGGGTTCCTGTCTCGCCTCGTGCTGTGGTTCGTCGCCGGTAGCATCGGGCTGACCCTGCTCTACCGGTTTGTACCGGTGCCGTTGACCTTCAGCATGCTGGTGGACCCTAACGGCTTCGACAAGCAATGGGTCCCGCTCTCGCGGATCGATCGCACCATGGTCGCCGCCGTGATTGCCGGCGAGGACGGGAACTTCTGCAAGCACAACGGCTTCGATACCGTCGCCATCCAGAAGGCGATGGAAGAGAACGCCGATGGCGGCCGCATCCGCGGTGGATCGACGATCAGCCAGCAGACAGCCAAGAACGTGTTCCTGTGGCAAGGTACCGGTTGGAGCCGTTATGTCCGCAAGGGGTTCGAGGTCTGGTTCACGCTGCTGATCGAAAACCTCTGGGACAAGCGGCGGATCATGGAAGTCTACCTGAACGTCGCGGAGACCGGGAAGGGCACCTACGGCGTCGAGGCGGCGGCACGACATTATTTCCGCCATTCCGCCGCGCAACTCACCCAGGTCGAATCCGCAAGAATCGCGGCCGCTCTCCCCAGTCCGAAGCGGCGTCCGGTGGTGGCCCCGAAGGGCTTCACCCGCCGCCATGGCAACGTCATCGCCGCGCGCAGCGTGCAGGTGCGGCAGGCCGCGCTGGATTCCTGCATCTATGAATGAAGCTCCCTCCCCCTTTGGGAGGAGGAGGGGGGAGGGAGCGGGTTGACCGGATCGCCAGGGTGGGCCTGGCGACCTGCGGTCAGTTGCCTTCGTCGGTGGCGATCAGCGTAAAGGTTCCGTCGGTGTCGCCGATGCCGAAGCTCTTGACGCGAACCAGCAAGGTGCCGGTGCTGCGCGCCGTGAAATCGAGCTTTTCATCGCCGGACGTGCCGGTGTCCTGCGACTTCACTTCGGAGAAGCCGGCGTCCGGCTTGTCCGAACCGTCGTCCGGCTCGATCGGGTTGCTGAGGCCGATGGCGACGACGCCGTCATAGGCGGCGTTGAGCAGAAGCCGGTAATTGTGTCCGGAAACCACCGGCAGGGTGTAGATCCGCATATCGTCGCCGTCCTTGAGCTTGTCGGAGACGCGAGCGCCGACCCGCAGGGCTACCGGCGGCGGCTGCTGCTTGGGCGCGTCGATCTTCTTCAGCGTCAGCTCAAAGTTGCCGATGTCCTCTGAAAGCGAGTCTACCTGCAGGTAATAGGTGCCGGTGATCGGCAGGCGGCGTCGTATCATCGGGTTCAGGCCGTCGCTGTCGTCGTTCTCGGCGATCTTCGAATAGGCGCCCTGGCGGTCAGGCCCGGCAAGGCGAAGCAGGGTGTCCTTTTCCGAAGTGGACTTGAGCTCCACCCACTGCCCGGCCGTCCCGCTGAAAGTGAAGACCATCGGCGCGGAGGAAGAGACGCGGCCCTTCTGGATGGTGTCGAGCCCGGCCGAGACGATCGGCAACTGCGCCGCGCCCAGATCGCGACGGCGGGCCAGGATTTCGCGGGCCTCGTCGCTGGCATCGACCGAAATGATGTAGTCACCGGCGCGCTGGGCGACGAAGCGCAGCCGCTCGCCATCTTCTGTCGAAGTGACGCTGCCGCCCTTCTCGAACACTTCGCCTGGTTGTGGGGCGAGCAGGGTGCCGGCGGCATTGCAGATCCGGATGGAGTGCGGCGCGGCAGCCTTTTCGCTATCATGCTCGTCCTCGCCTTCCTCATCGTCGCTGGAAGTGCTCGGCTTGGCCTTGGGCTTGAGTGAGGCGAGGTCGACGATCACGCCTTCACCGGAGCCAAGGCTAATCTTGTAGTTGCGAACCGACCCGGTCGGGACCGAGGCGACGGTGCCGGTGGGAAGGGAAGTGGCGCCCGCGGTCGGGCAGGTGGCGGCATCGGCCGCGGCGAGCGGAGCCAGAGCGGCGGCGGCAAGCAAGGGCAGGGCGAAGCGGATACGGAATGCAGACATGTTCGGGAAACCCCCTGAATGAGTGGAACGACCGCGGCCCTCTGTTTCAGTCAGATAAATCACTTCATAACTGAACAGCGGATGAAAAATTCAGGAAGCGGTGCGACTTCCTGAATTTTTATTTTCAGCCGCGATAGCCGGTTCGGGAACTGGAAGGACGGCATTGGCCATGGATTGTTGCGGCGGCACAGCCAGCGTGCCACAGCCGTGCCATGGCATCCGGCTCCAACGATCACCACCACCATCATCACCACAACCATGTTCCGCCCAGGACGACGGGGCGAGGTTTTGCCATAGCCGTGGCGCTCAATCTGGCTTTCGTCATCGCCGAGACGGCAGCCGGATTGATCGGCGGTTCAATGGCGCTGCTGGCTGACGCGGGGCATAATCTGTCCGACGTGTTGACCTTGCTGCTGGCGTGGGGCGCGAGCATCCTGGCGTCGAGGCCGCCCAGTGCACGCTATACCTATGGCCTCAAGAGTTCCTCGATCCTGGCAGCGATCACCAATGCCGCGCTGTTGTGGGTCGCGCTGGGGGCAATCCTGGTGGAAACGCTTCGCCGGCTGGCCCATCCGGCTCCGGTCGAGGGCACTGTCATGATGGCGGTCGCTGGAGCTGGAATTTTCGTCAACGGCATCAGCGCGGTGATGTTCGCCAGTGGCCGGCGGGAGGACATCAACCTGCGCGCCGCCTTCCAGCATCTGGTAGCCGACGCGGCGGTGTCGGCGGGCGTGGTAGTTGCTGGGCTTGGTGTGACGCTGACCGGCCAGCGCTGGATCGACCCTGTGACTTCGCTGGTGATTACCGGGGTCATCGCCTGGGGAAGCTGGGGCCTGCTGCGCGATTCGGTGAGGATGGGCCTGCTGGCCGTGCCCGAGGACATCGACGAAACCGCCGTGCGCGCATTTCTCCTGCGGCAGGAAGGCGTATCGGCAGTGCACGATCTCCACATCTGGCCGATGAGCACGACCGAAGTGGCGCTGACGGCGCACCTCGTCATGCCGGCGGGCCATCCGGGCGATTCATTCCTGCACGGCCTGGCGCACGAGCTTGATCACCACTTCGGGGTGCACCACCCGACGTTCCAGATCGAAACCCGCAGCGGCGCCGAATGCGCGCTGGAAGACGAGATGGTGGTTTAGGCGGTAAGCGGTTCGAACCGAATTGTGCCATTGTCGCTCCGCAGCCGCCCGACATGGGGCGCGGCGAAGTGGGCAGGGACGATCAAGGCGCCGGTGGCAAGGAATTGCTCGATAAGGCGCTTTCGCGTCGCGACAGTCGCCGCATAGTCTTCGCAGGTCTCGGCATCGAGTTCTGGGTGGAGCAGTTCCAGAGGGTGGTGGAAAGTGTCTCCGGTGAACCAGGCGTGCTCCCCCGCGGATGTCAGGTGCAGCGCCGTGTGTCCCAGGGTATGGCCCGGTGTATCTTCCACCCGCAGGCTGGGTGAAATGCGGTAATCGCCAGGAATCAGCTCGGCGAGGCCGGCCTCGATGATCGGCAGCACGCTGTTCTCGAAGATTCCGGCGTTGAGCGGCGTGTGCTGGTAGCCGGGCAGGCGATAGTCCCAGCGCTCCGTCTCGCGCTTGCCCATGTAGTAGCGCGCATTGGGGAAGGTCGGGACATAACGCCCGTCCTTGAGGTGGGTGTTCCAGCCGCAATGGTCGGAATGGAGGTGGGTGCAGACCACGGCGTCGACCTGCCCGGGCTTGATCCCGCTGGCCTCGAAACGCTCGATGAAAGGGATGTCCAGCATGTGGAACAGCGGAAAATCGGGCAGCGAGCGCCCGTTGCCGACGCAGGGGTCGACCACCACCACCCGGTCGTCCACTTCGACGATGAAGCTCTGCACCACCATTTCCCAGGTGTGGGCCTCGTTCGCCCACAGCGGGAACAGCCAGTCGCGGTGGCGATCGATCATCGCCTCGTCCGCGCCGAACATGGCGAGGGGCATGGGGGTACAAAGCTCATCCACCCGGTTGATTTCGGCATTGCCTACCCTGGCGAGGTGCATATTTTTCCCTCCCGCTTGTGCGAGGGGCTAGGGGAGGGCCGTTGTTCAGCCTCACCTAAAAAGCCCTCCCCCAACCCCTCCCGCAAGCGGGAGGGGAGTGAAGATCACAACTTCCCTTCCGCCTCCAGCTCGGCAAAGCCTTCCAGCATCGCCGCCTTGGCGAGGTTCGACTTGGGCAGGCCGCAATAGGGGATGGCGGTGTAGTAGATTTCCTGGATCTCTTCCCTGGTCAGGCCGTTCGCCATGCCCATCTTGGTGTGGTACTTGATCTCGTCGGCGGTGCCCATGCCGATGACCATGCCCAGCACGGCGCAGCTGCGCAGCTTGCGCGGCAGTTCCTCGCGGGTCCAGATGGTGCCGAAGGCCCATTCCATCGCCCATTTCGCCTGCAGCTTGCCGAAGCTGTCCGGGCCGCTGGCGAGGTATTGCCGCAGGCCCTGTGCCTGGTCGTCGCCATAGACCTCGCCGAAGATCTTGAGACCCTTTTCGAACTCTTCGCTCATTGCATGCTCTCCTATGCGATAGTTTGCAGCGCGCCGCCTTCTGCGGACGATTTGCGCATGGCGTCGATCACCTGCATCGAGGCGAGGCCGTCGCGGAAGGTGGGGACCTTGACCGGCGACTTGCTTTCGCGCCCTTCTATGCCGTCGCGCAGCGCCTCGCAGAAGCGGGTGAAGGGCCCGATCTCGAAATGCGACATGCGGCGGCTGGAATTGGGATCGGCGGCCTCCGGCGGTTCCGGCAGCTTGAGCTCGTCCGGCACCTCCAGCTCGCGCTGGCCCTGCTTGTCGGCAACGAAAACCTTGCCCTGCTCGGTCCAGACCGTGCCGTGAGTGCCGGCGCAGCGCCACATGGTTGCGGGCGGGCCCCAGGCCCCGGCGCTCTGCTGCATCGAGCCTTCGACCCCGTTGGTCATCCTGAAGCGCATCGAATAGCTGTCGTCGGCATCGACCTTGCGGTCGGACACGAGGAACAGGTTGGCGGAAAGGCTCTCGAACTCGCCCAGCCAGGCGCGGATCTGGTCGATCATGTGCGAGCCGCCGGCGCCCAGCCAGCCGCCGCCCGCCGCCACGTCGAACCACCAGGGCGGCAGTTTCGTTTCCGGATCGGCGCAGAACTGGATGAACTGGTCGATCACCAGGAAGCGCGGGTCGCCGATCATGCCGTCCGCGATCGCCCTGCCGAACAGCGCGCGGTCGGGCATCCAGCGGAATTCGTGCGCGACCATGTTCATCACGCCGGCCTTCTCCGCCGCCTCCACCATCTGGCGGCCTTCCTCGGCGTTGAACGCGAAGGGCTTTTCGCAGACGACGTGGCAGCCGCGGGCGATGGCGGTCAGGGTCAGCGCGGCGTGGGTGTTCGGCGGCGTGGCGATGGTGACGGCCTTGGCGCCGGTCTTGGCGATGGCTTCGTCGAGATCGAGAAAGGTACGCTCGATGCCGTTCTGCTCGGCGCGGCGGGCCAGGCGGTCCGGCGTCGCGCCGACCAGGCCGACGACTTCGAACCCGGCGGCGCGTAGCGCGGGCACATGGATGCGGCAGCCGAAGCCGGTGCCGACCACGAGAGCGGGGATGGGTGCAGTCATTTGTTCTCTTCCATTCTTGTTCCCCTCCCGCCAGCGGGAGGGGAGATTGCAGTGCGCCTCGCAGGCTCTGCGCATCACATTACGACATGCACCTTGGTCTCGTTGTTCGATCCCCGCAGCACGTCCATCATCTTCGGCAGGTCCGCCAGCGGAATGTCGCTGCTGATGATCGCCTTGGGATCGCAATGGCCCTTGTCCATCTGGCTCGCGATGTAATGGAATTCCTTCATCGAATAGCCGACCGCGAACTGCATCGAGGCGCACTTGTAGCTGGCGATGCCGGGGATGACCGGATCGGGCGAGGTGCAGAAACCCAGGCTGACGATGCGTCCGAACTGGTCGGAATGCATCACTGCTTTCGACAGCATGCCCTCGGCGCCGACGGCTTCCAGCACCACCTGCGGCGGACCGCCGAGCGCTTCGATGGTCTCGCCGAACTCGTTGTCGCCGAAGGTGACGAAGGCGTCCGCGCCCATTTCGAGGCACAGGTCCCTGCGCCGCTCCGAGCGAGACAGGGCGACGATCCGCCCCGCGCCCAGCCGCCGCGCCCAGTAGATCGCATAGAGCGCCACCGACCCGCCGCCGAGCACCGCCACCCGGTCACCCGGTTGGATATGTGCCAGCTTGGTGCCGTAGAGGCTGATCGCCATCGGCTCGATCAGCGCCCCATCGGCCATCGACAGCACGGACGGCAGCTTCGTCGCGACGCTGGTCGGAACGCTGGCATATTCGGCAAAGCCGACCATGCCCGAGCCTGGGCTGTTTTGGCACAGCACGTTGTTGCCGTGCGAGCGGCAGGACGAGCACTCGCCGCAAGCGATCGAGGGCAGGACGGCAATCCGCTCGCCCACCTTGAAGTCGGAGACGTTCTTGCCGACTTCGACAATCTCGCCGGCATATTCGTGGCCGAACTGCGCATTCTCGCCGAAGTCGAACATCTTGCCCTGGGTGAAGGAAGTGTCCGTGCCGCAGATGCCGCAGCGGGCGACCTTGATCAGGACGTCGTTCGGCCCGGGCTGCGGATCGGGAATGTCCTCGATGACGATGGGCTTGCCGTGGCCGGGATAGATCGCCGCCTTCATTTGCTCTTCTCCACCAGATCGAACCTGTCGATGTAATCGCCATACTGCTCGCGAATGCGCTCGGCGGTCATGCCGAAATCCTTGAGGTCATAGCGGTGCGCGCCCAGAGCCAGTTCGGGCTTCTCCTCGATGCGCCTGGCGAACCTGGCCCGCAGATCGTCGCCGATGTCCATGCCGATGAAGGCATAGATATTCTCCAGCACAGCCATCGGATCGCGGTGGAAGTCGGCGTGGACGACGTCCATCGACTGGCCCGGATGGCGAGCCCGCACTTCGTCCGCCTTGCGCACCGCGGCTGCCCACTTTCCGGCCTCGCGAGCCAGCATATTATGCGCGCGCTGTTCGTAGCGGCCTTCCTCGTAGATCGGGTGCAGGTTCATCAGCAGCGAGCAGAGCGAAGGGACCGCCTTGGCCGGATCGCGGTGGGTCTGGATCAACTTGGCGTTGGGATAGATCGCAAAGAGCAGGTCAAGCTGCTCAATGTGGCCCGGGTTCTTCAGCAGCCAGCGCTTGTCCGGCTCGTTCATGCCGATGAGCTGCACGCACTTGTAGTAATAGTCGTAGGCCGCGTCTTCCGGCTGGCTCTGCCGCCAGGCGTCGTAGGTTGGCGATGACCATGAGCCGCAGGCCCAGATGTTGCAGTTGAAGCTGTGCCACAGGATCATGCAGCACTCGTGCACTTCCTCGGCGGCGCGCA
>CAZVWP010000052.1:0-25558 GCA_964630805.1 uncultured Novosphingobium sp.
AGCTCACACAGGCGCTCGTCGAAATCTGGGAACGGCTGGAGATGAAGCTGGCGGCGTGAGCGCCGGCTTGCGGGGTCAAGGGGACCCTTGGGATTTCCCTCCGGGTTGATGGGCACGCGCCGCGCGCCGTGCGCGGCCATACCCGGAGTCCGATCATGTCATTCCTCGACAAGGCGATCGCCGCCCTCACCCCCGAAGAGTCCGACGAAGACCGCCTGAATGCCCGCCGACTTGCCGAAGCGAGCGCGGAGCCCGGCGACTGGCTATCCGTCATCCTCGATCAGCACCGCCAGATCGAACAGGGCTTCAACCGCGCCTTCAACGGGGCCGACACCATGGCCCGGTAGACGACCTGCAGGGAACTGGGCTTCATCCTGACCGGCCATGCCAATGCCGAGGAATCGGTGATCTACCCGGCCCTCGCCTTCCCCGGCTGACCATCGGGCCTGTGTCGGTTGACTGCCTCTCCCCGGTGAGGCACGAATCCGGCATGAGCCATTCCCACTACAATGTCACCGGTCAGTGCCACTGCGGCACAGTGAAGTTCGAGGCCGAACTCGACGGCGGGTTCGACAGCGCGCTGCGCTGCACCTGTTCGCTGTGCCGCATGCGCGGGGCCGTGGTGGTGCTGGCAAAGACCGGCAACTTCCGCATCACATCCGGTGCGGACAACATAGCCGAATACAACTTCAATACCGGCGTCGCGCGCCACTATTTCTGCAAGACCTGCGGAATCTACACCCACCACCAGCGGCGCTTTGACCCCAACCAGTACGCCATCAACGCAGCCTGTCTTGACGGGGTGAGCCCGTTCGATTTCGCCGAAGTGAGGGTGGTGGACGGGGTCAACCATCCGCTCGATAACGACGGCGTGCTGCGCACCGCGGGATGGCTGCGCTACATGGCATGCCAATAATAAGGACGCAAGGAATGGAGCCTGGCTTCGCTCAGCTTCCTGCCGCAGCGATCGCCTCGTGGAACGCCACCACCGCGGCGGCCTCATCCCCATTCCAAACCGCGCCCGACACCGCGAGGAAGTCCGCGCCGGCCTTCACCAGGTCGCCGCAATTGGCGGGCGTGATCCCGCCGATGGCGACGCAGGGTATCTCCATCAGCGACTGCCACCAGGTGAGCAACTCCGGCTCGGCGTGGTATTCCACCTGCTTGGTCTCGGTCGGGAAGAAGGCACCGAAGGCCACATAGTCCGCCCCGGTCTCGCCCGCTTCCATCGCGAGATGACGGCTATTGTGGCAGGTGACGCCGATCTGCGCCTCGCGACCCAGCCGGGCCCGTGCATCCTCAACCGTACCGTCGCCCTGCCCCAGGTGCACGCCATCCGCTCCGATCCGCTTGGCCAGCGAGATCGAATCGTTGACGATGAAGGCAACGTCGCGGTCGGCGCAGATGCGCTGCAGCGGCTCTGCAAGTCTCGCAGCCTGGTGCTCGTCGAGGCCCTTCACCCGGAACTGGAAGGCCGCCACCAGCCCGACATCGAGGGCGCGGGCAAGGCGATCCGGAAACGCTCCGCCGACGTCCAGCGGCGAGATCAGGTAGAGTTGGCAGGCAGTATCCATGGCCAGCGCCCTACCCCTCCCTCACGGCAAGGCCAAGCGTTCTGACGCGGTTCATCTGCACGTGGCAGATTAAGCGCATGAGCAAGCTGGCCATAACCGCCTTCGCCGCGCTGGTGCTCGCCGGCGGAGCATCGGCTCCCGTCGCGGCCGTCATGCCGCTTCCCCCGCTGACCCAGGCCCGGCTGGGCGAGACCGTGACTGTCGGTCCATACCGGGTGACGCCCGTTTCCGTTCTGGAAGACAGCCGCTGCCCGGCCATGGTGACCTGCGTCTGGTCCGGACAGGTGCGCCTGTCGGTGCGCATTGTCGCGCTTCGTGGCGGCGAGCGGTTCGCTGGAGAGATGACATCGATGCGACCGCTGCAATTGCGTCGCGGCGAACTGCGCTTGCGGACCATCGCGCCGGCGAACACCAAGGCCGGGAACCCGCGCCCGGCGCAATACCACTTCGGTTTCCAGTTCACTTTGCGGCCCGACCGACACACCACGCTCTCCTAGGGAGCGTGGCGGCAGCTGGTCGAGGCAGTGCCTATCCGGCCTTCTGGGTCGAACCCTTGTAGATATCGTCGATCGCCGAGGCGAGCGAAGCGTCGAATTCGGCATCCGTCATCTGGGCCCGCAGGTCTTCCAGCAGCGCGCGGCTGAAGCTGGCGACGATGCCGCGGTTCTTCGACAGTTCGACACAGGCCTCGGGGCGCTTGTAGCCGCCCGACAGCGCGACGACGCGCAGCACCTTGGGGTGATCGACCAGCGGATCGAACAGGCCCGCCTGCACCGGCAGCGAGAGCTTGAGCATGACCGGCTCGTTCATGCCATCGAGGTTCTTGAGAATCTCCTTGAGCATGATCTCGTCGCACTGGCTGCGGGTCTCGCTCTTGATGTTCACCTCGGGCTCAAGGATCGGCATCATGCCGTGCGAGAGGACCTGGCGGCCGATCTCGAACTGCTGCGCCACCACCGCGGCAATGCCCTCGGCATTGGCGGAGTTGATCACCGAGCGTTCCTTGGTGCCATAGACGCCGAGCGCCTTCGAGCGTTCGAGCAGGGCATCAAGAGTCGGCATCGGCTTCATCAGCTGGACGCCGTTGGCCTCGTCCTCAAGCCCCTTGTCGATCTTGATGAAGGGCACCACGCCCTTGTCGTGCAGCGCGGTGACGGTGTTCTTGCCGCCGACTTCGCCGTCCATGGTCCGCTCGAACAGGATCGCGCCGATCACCTTGTCGCCGGTGAAGGCGGGCGAGGAGATGATGCGGGCGCGCATGGCGTGGATCAGGCCGAACATTTCCTCTTCGGTGTTCCACGCGCCTTCCTCGATACCGTAGCCCTTCAGCGCCTTGGGCGTCGAACCGCCGGACTGGTCGAGAGCGGCGATGAACCCATTGCCGGCTTTCATCTTGGCGGTCATTTCGGAAGGAGTCATGGCTGTGGTTCCTGCGCGCTTGTTCTGGATGCAGCGCGCCTAGCGGCACTTAAGCGCTGTCTCAACCGGATAAATCGGATGATTGCGCTACCACTGGGCACTATTCCGGAAGCGGCCTGAACCTGCCCCGGAACACCACGAAAAGCGCCGCAGCGGCGAGTCCGGCAGTGCCGAGCATTGCCAGCGCGGCGCTTGGACCGCCACGCTTCAGGATGGCTTCGAGCGGGAACTGGGCAAGCAGCGGCCCGGCATAGAAACCCGCGCGCATGAACCCAAGCACCCGTGTGCGCATCTCCATGCGAGTGGCGGCCGAGCAGGCCGAGAACAGGTTGGGCGTCACCACGCCGAAGCCCGCGCCATATATGGCAAGCGCGACCGCAAGGGCGAGGAAATTGCTTGTCGTCAGCGCCGCCAGCAGCCCCGCCCCGGTCAGCACGAAGCCGCCGACAAAGACCGGGATCGCCGCAATTGCCGAGCGCAGCCAGCCATAGGACAATGCCGTCACCACTCCTGCCGCAGAAGAAATCATCAGCAGCAGTCCGATCTTCTTGGGGTCACCAAAGCCGATGTCATTGAGGTGAAACGGCAGGAAAATGATGACCGACGAGCCGATGCCGCCGCAGACCAGTCCGAACAGGGTCATCGCCACGGGTATTTGCCCGCCTTCACTTTTCGCGCCGGCAGCAGCGACCGGCGCATCGGCGCTCACCGTCAGTCCGATGAAAACCGCTGCCGGAATCGCCAGCAGTTGCAGCAGGAAGATGAGCCGCCAGTCGATCGCCCCCAGCACACCCGCCAGCGAGACCCAGACCAGCGACATCACCGTGCCGATGGTGACGAAAAGCCCCAGCCACTTGTCGCGGCGATTCCCCGAAAGCCTCGTGGCGAGGATGGCCGTGCCGACCACGCCCATGGCGGAATTGGCTAATCCCAGCACCATGCGCATCGCAACAAGGAAGTAGATGTTGTCGACGAAAAAACTGGCAAGGCCGGAGGCCGCAAAGAGCCCGAGGCAGATGTACAGCAGCCGCAACTGCCCCAGCCGCTCTGCCAGGAACCCGCTGGCCAACGCGCCGAAAACCATGGCGACGCTGAGCCCGGTCATCATCAGCCGGGAGAGAAGTCCCGCGTTTGGAATGGCGGCGAAATGCTCGGCGATCTTGGGCAGGATGGGTGGCAGTGCTGTCTGGGTGATGCCGGAAAGCGGCCCCAGCGTGCAGACAGCCAGACAGGCAATCAATGTCAGTTGCCTTGCCGCAGCCGAGCCCGGTACACTCGCCATTCCCCGCTCTCCCCTTCGTCTTTCGGCAAGACTGGCGGAGAAAGCGGGTGGGATCAACCCGGATGCTTACTTCTCCAGCGCGGCAACTCCGGGCAGCTCGCGGCCTTCCATCCATTCGAGGAAGGCGCCGCCGGCAGTCGAGATGTAGCTGAAGTCGTCGGCCACGCCGGCGTGGTTCAGCGCCGCGACGGTATCGCCGCCGCCGGCAACCGACGTCAGCGAGCCTTCGCGTGTGAGCGCCGCGGCGGTCTTTGCCAAGGCCACGGTGGCCGCGTCGAACGGCTGGGTCTCGAAAGCGCCCATCGGACCGTTCCACACCAGGGTGCGGCAGGTCTTGAGCACGTCGGCGAGCGCTTCCACCGTCTGCGGGCCGACATCGAGGATCATCTCGTCGGCGGCGACTTCGTGGACGTTGCAGGTACGCAAGGAGGACGGATTGGCGGCGAATTCCTTCGATACCACCACTTCGTAGGGCAGGTGGACCGTGCAGCCGGAGGCGTCGGCCGCGGCGAGAATCTCGTTCGCGGTGCCGGCGAGGTCATGCTCGCACAGCGACTTGCCGACATCGACGCCCTTGGCGGCGAGGAAGGGGTTGGCCATGCCGCCGCCGATGATCACGTGGTTCACCTGGCCGACGAGGTGCTTGAGCACGTCGAGCTTGGAGGAAACCTTGGCCCCGCCCACGACTGCAGCGACCGGCCGCTGCGGGTTGCCCAAGGCCGCTTCCAGCGCCTCCAATTCGGCCTGCATCGAGCGGCCGGCATAGGCGGGGAGCAGGTGGGCCAGCCCCTCGGTAGTGGCATGGGCGCGGTGGGCGGCGGAGAAGGCGTCGTTGACGTAGATGTCGCCGTTCGCCGCGATCGCCTTGGCCAGCTCAGGATCGTTCTTTTCCTCGCCGGGCCAGAAGCGCGTGTTCTCAAGGATCGCCACGTCGCCCGGGCGCAGGATGCCGATGGCCTGCTTGACCACGTCGCCGGCCACTTCCGGTACGAACATCACTTCCTTGCCCAGCACCTTTTCAACGCAGCCGACCACCATCGAGAGCGACTGCTCGGAATTGCGCGCGCCCTTGGGGCGGCCGAAGTGGGCGAGCAGGAGGACCTTGGCGCACTTGGCGGAAAGGTCGAGGATGGTGGGCGCGGAGGCGCGCACGCGGGTATCGTCGGTGACGGCGCCATCCTGCATCGGCAGGTTGAGGTCGACGCGGACAAGCGCGACCTTGCCGGTGATGTCGCCGAGATCGTCGCCAATGTCATCGAGCGTGCGAAACTTGGTCATGTGTCCTCCAGCCAACCCTCCTCCCCCTTGAAGGGGGAGGGATATGGAGGCTTAGCCGTACAGCGGCTTAGCCGGAGTTGGGAGGGGGTGAGTTCTCGGGCAGGCGCTGCGCCTGCTGGCGAGATCACCCCCATCCAACTGCGCCTAGCGCCCGCTTCGCGGGCACAAGGCTTTGTTTCCTTCCCCCATCAAGGGGGAAGGGTTTAAGTCAGATCAGCTTCGCCATGGCGCCGGCGGTGTCGATCATCCGGTTGGAGAAGCCCCACTCGTTGTCGTACCAGCTCAGCACGCGGACCAGCTTGCCTTCGAGCACGGCGGTCTCGAGGCTGTCGATGGTCGAGCTGTGCGGATCGTGGTTGAAGTCGATCGAGACCAGCGGCTCGTCGGTGTAGCCAAGGATGCCCTTGAGCGCGCCTTCCGAGGCTGCCTTGAGCAGGCCGTTGACTTCCTCGACCGTGGTGTCGCGGCCCGGCTGGAAGGTCAGGTCGACAACCGAGACGTTCGGCGTCGGCACGCGGATGGCCGAACCGTCGAGCTTGCCCTTCAGTTCGGGCAGCACTTCGCCTACCGCGCGGGCGGCGCCGGTGGTGGTCGGGATCATGCTCATCGCGGCGGCGCGAGCGCGGCGCGGATCCTCGTGGATCTGGTCGAGGATCTTCTGGTCGTTGGTATAGGCGTGGATCGTGGTCATCAGGCCGCGCACGATGCCGATGCTGTCATTCAGCACCTTGGCGAAGGGGGCGAGGCAGTTGGTGGTGCACGATGCGTTGGAAACGATCTTGTGATCGGCCGTCAGCTTCTCGTGGTTGACGCCATAGACGACAGTGAGGTCGACTTCCTTGGCGGGAGCCGAGATCAGCACGCGCTTGGCGCCCGCATCGAGGTGCTTCTGGCCGCCAGCGCGGTTGGTGAAGAAGCCGGTGCATTCGAGCGCGATGTCGACGCCGTTGGCTGCGTGCGGCAGGTTGGCGGGATCGCGCTCGGCCGTGACGTGGATGCGCTTGCCGTCGATGATCAGGTCGTTGCCGTCGGTCTCGACCGTGCCGGCATAGGGGCCATGGACCGAATCGCGCTGGAACAGGCGGGCATTCGACTTGGCGTCGGCCAGGTCGTTGATCGAGACCAGTTCCAGCCCGCAATCGGGGCGGGAGAGAATGGCGCGCGCGACATTGCGCCCGATACGTCCGAAACCGTTGATCGCAACCTTGGTCGCCATGATGTCGTTACTCCTGTCCGAGGCCCAGCTTGGCCTTTATTTGCGGGATGATGGCTTCCTTGGTGAAGCCGAAGTGCTTGAACAGCACGCTGTCGGGCGCCGAGGCCCCGAAAGTGTCGATGCCGATGGTGATGCCATCGCGGCCGGTGTACTTGTGCCAGCCCATGGTGGTGCCGGCCTCGATCGAGACGACGAGGACGTCGTCCGGGATGAGGTTGTAACGATAGTCCTCGTCCTGCATCTCGAACAGTTCCCAGGAGGGCATCGAGATGACGTCGGCGCCGATATCCTCGGCCTCCAGAGCTTCGGCCACCGCGCAAGCGATCTGGACTTCGGAACCGGTGGCCACCAGCACGACCTTGAGCTCGGCCTCGCAGGAGACCAGGCGATAGGCGCCGCGAAGGCACAGATTCTCGTCCGCATCGTCGCGCAGGGCCGGCAGGTTCTGGCGCGAGAGGGCCAGCACCGAGGGGCCGTCCTTGCGCTTCAGCGCCAGTTCCCAGCACTCGGCGGTTTCCATCGCATCGGCCGGGCGGAACACCCAGAGGTTGGGGATCGCGCGCAGCGAGGCTACGTGCTCGATCGGCTGGTGCGTCGGGCCGTCTTCGCCGAGGCCGATGGAATCATGCGTCAGCACGTAGACCACCTGTGCGTTCTGCAGGGCGGAGAGGCGGATGGCATTGCGGCAATAGTCGGAGAAGACCAGGAAAGTGCCGCCGTAGGGCACGATCCCCCCGTGCAGCGCCATGCCGTTCATCGCGGCGGCCATGCCGAACTCGCGGATGCCGTAATAGACATAGCGGCCGGAATAATCCTCGGCGCTCAGCGGCAGGGTGCTGCTGGTCTTGGTGTTGTTCGAGCCGGTGAGGTCGGCCGAGCCGCCGACCATCGAGGGGATCGCCTTGGTCAGCACCTGCAGGGCATTCTCGCTCGACTTGCGGGTGGCGAGCTTGGGCATGTCGTCGACCAGCGAATCCTTGTAGGCGTCCCAGCCGGCGATGTGCGAGACGTCGCCTTCCATACGGGCCGACAAGGCCTTGCCCTTGGCATCGCCAGCGAGGCGCTTTTCCCAATCGGCGCGGGACGCAGCACCCTTCGCGCCGAGCGAGCGCCAGTCGGCGGCGATGTCGGCGGGTACTTCGAAGGGAGCGGCGGCCCAGCCGATGGCCTCGCGGGTCGCGGCGATCTCGTCGGCGCCGAGCGGCGAGCCATGGACGCTGTGGCTGCCCTGCTTGTTGGGGGCGCCCTTGCCGATCACGGTGCTGCAGGCGATCAGCGAGGGGCGGTCGTCCGCAAGCGCGGCATCAATGGCGCGGGCGATGTCGGCGGGGTTGTGCCCATCGCAGGCCTCGACGTGCCAGCCGGTGGCGCGATAGCGGGCCGGGATGTCCTCGCTGGTCGAAAGATCGGTGTCACCGTCGATGGTGATGCGGTTGTCGTCCCACAGCACGATCAGGCGGCCAAGCTTGAGGTGGCCGGCAAGGCCGATCGCCTCGTGGTTGATGCCTTCCATCAGGCAGCCGTCACCGGCGATCACCCAGGTGCGGTGGTCGACCAGCGCATCGCCGAACTCGGCATTGAGATGCCGCTCGGCAATCGCCATGCCGACGGCCATGGCCAGGCCCTGTCCCAGCGGGCCGGTGGTGCACTCGACGCCTTCGAGGTGGGTGTTTTCCGGGTGGCCGGCGCAGGGGCTGCCGAGCTGGCGGAAATTGCGGATGTCATCCATCGTCGGCCGCGCATACCCGGTGAGGTTGAGCAGCGAATAGAGCAGCATCGAGCCGTGGCCGGCAGACAGGACGAAGCGGTCGCGATCGGGCCACCTGGGCGCGGCGGGGTCGAACTTGAGGTACTGCGAATAGAGCACCGTGGCGACGTCGGCCATGCCCATTGGCATGCCGGGATGGCCGGAATTGGCCGCCTGCACCGCGTCCATCGACAGGGCGCGGATGGCGTTGGCCATGGGCCCCAGACGGGCGGGATCGAGGGTCATCGGGAAAACTCCCTGAAATCTGCGGAAATAGCGGGTGATTCGATGCGGACCCCTTTAGGCGGAGGGTGAGAGAGGTCAAGCGTTGGGGGGCAGCGACACCCCATTGCGGATTGCCCAAACGGTGGAAGAAGTGCGGCGCAACACTTTGCCTTTCGCGGTTTTGCGGTATTAATCACGCCATGAACGGGGACCCGGCACAGACCGCTTGGGCGAGAATTGAAGCTGCGCTGGAGCGGATCGAGCGCGCCGCCGCCAAGCCACGCCAAGGCAACCTGCTGCTTGGCGGTGGGTTTATGGATAATGGGAGCCTTGCCGCAAGGCACGAAGCCCTGCGCAGCGAAGTCACCCAGGTGCTGCAGCAGCTTGACGGCCTGATCGCGGGGCAGGGCTCATGAGCAATGTCACGCTCCAGATCGGCGGCCGCAGCTTCGTGGTCGCCTGCGCCAATGGTGAGGAGCAGCATGTCACTGGCCTTGGCAGGATGATCGACGGGAAGGTTGCCGAAATGGGCGATGGTGCCCAGTCGGAATCGCGCATGCTGCTGTTCGCCGCGCTGCTGCTGGCGGACGAGCTGCACGAAGCTGGACAGCGCCAGCCTGAGCCGCCAGCCCCGCCCCCCGCCCCTGCCGCGCCGCAATTCGACGTGCAGCAGTTGGAGGCTCTCGCCGTGCGGCTGGAAAATCTCGCCTCGCGGCTTGAGGCCTGAGCCCGCTCGCCCTACATGGGTTGGCGACGGGTACTGCCCGGCACGAGCCGTTCGAATATCCCTGAGGCTATAAGCAATCCATGGGGGCTGTCCCTGGCTGGACCCTGGTCTGGCACATATGGTCCCCACCTGACGTCGAGGCGTCAGAGGATTTCTCGGCAACCGACCCAAGGTGGTCCCGTCACCCCTTCCCCCTTCCCCCTTCCCCGCTGGAACCGGATGAGCGCCCCGATCGAAAAAGGACCCTTGCGCGAAATGCTGAGGAAGGCGCGCCGCGACCATGTCGCCGCCCTGCCGCACCGTGCGCTGATGTTCCGCCGCCCGCCCGCGCCGCTGGCAGCCCTGGCGCCGGAAGGCAGCGTCGTTGGGCTCTACCACCCCCTCGCCGCGGAAGCGCCGACGCAGGCTTATGCCGGTTGGTTTCTCGAAAACGGCCGGACCGTGGCCCTGCCCTGGTTCGCCAACCGCAAGAGCCCCATGCGGTTTCGCGAATGGCGCGATCCGGTGGCGGACCATGGGCTGGTGACAGGGCCGTTCCGCATGAAGCAGCCGGAGGCGGAGGCCCGGGAGCTGATGCCGGACCTGTTGATCGTGCCCCTTCTGGGTTTCACCAGCGGCTGCGACAGGCTGGGCCAGGGCGCCGGGCACTATGATCGCTGGCTGGCCGGGCACTCCAAGGCGAAAGCCATCGGGCTTGCCTGGGATTGCCAACTGGTGGAAAGCCTCCCCCTCGAAGAACATGACCGGCGGCTGGACGCCATCGTCACCCCAACCCGATTCTACGAGGCCGAATAGATGCGCGAAGAGCCGACCTGGCGAATCCCCGTGGGCGTGCTGGCGCTGGTCGTGGCGCTGGGACTCTATGCCATGGCGGTGGCCAGCTGGATCGCGCCGCTGATTCACGATTGGCATGCGCTGCTGCAACTGCCCGTCTACATCGTGCTGGGCGTGGTCTGGCTGCTGCCCTTGCGGCGTTTCCTGATCTGGATGGAAACCGGGCGAATCCGCTAAACGGCGGTTTTCTGCGGCCTACTGGGAAAATTCCCGAGTGGCGCGAGTGACGGGGCTCGAACCCGCGACCTCCGGCGTGACAGGCCGGCGCTCTAACCAACTGAGCTACACCCGCGTATGTTGGGGCAGTGCCCCTCGGGAGGCCGCGCCACTAGGCCAGCGCATTTGCAGTGTCAACCGATTCACACCGCTTTTCGTTTGGCGATTTGCATGAGGCTTTCACGAAGGCTCAAAACATTCCCAATGCGGCGTTAACCATTCCTTTGCACCCGTTTGCGAGGTTCTGCCCGAAGCAAACAGGGGCAATACCGTGAATTACAGAAAGATCGCGGCCATCATGCTGGGCGCGGCAATCCTGGGGACAAGCTGGCAGGTTTCGGCCCAGACGCGGGTGACATTCGATTCGGCCGTCTATGTCGAGCACATGAAGCCCGGCGACGTGCGGCAACTGGAACCGGCCGACCGGCTCAGCCGGGGCGCTCGGGTCGTGACCATCGTCACCTGGCGCAAGAACGGCGGAGCCAGGGATTTCGGGGGCGGCTTCACCATCACCAACCCCATGCCCCGCGCCATCGCCTACCAGAACAGCGCCAGCGACGACACCGAGGTTTCGGTCGATGGCGGCCGCACCTGGGGCAAGCTCGGCACCCTGCGCATGGGCAGCCGCTATGCGACGCCCGAAGACGTGACCCACGTCCGCTGGCGGATCGCGCCGGGGCATGCGGCGCAGGGCAGCGGCCAGATCGCCTACAGCGGGATCGTCCGCTAACCCGCCAGCAGCATCAGTGGCGCTTCGATCGGCCGCTTCACCGCCTGGACAAAGCTCGCCGCGTCATAGCCATCGACGACCCGGTGGTCGCAACTGATCGACAGGTTCATCAGCTTGCGCCGCTCGATGGTTCCGTCCGCACCAAAGACCGGGCGCTCGACAATCTTGTTCGGACCGATAATCGCCACTTCCGGGCGGTTGATCACCGGCGTGCTGGCAAGGCCACCCAAAGGGCCGAGAGAGGTTATCGTCAGGGTCGAGCCTGTAAGTTCTTCTGGCTTCGCACTACCATCGCGCGCGGCAGAGGCAAGGCGCGCGATCTCTGCCGCAAGCTGCCACAACGACATGGCCTGAGCCTCGCGGATCACCGGGACCATAAGGCCGCCGTCGGTCTGCGTCGCCATGCCCAGGTGCACGGAATTATAGCGGGTTATCACCCCCGCCCCATCGTCATAGCGCGCGTTGATCATCGGGAACTGCGGCAAGGCACGGCAGACCGCCGTGATCAGCAAGGGCAGCAGGGTCAGCCTCGGCCGCTCCGGGTGCATTGCGTTCAGCTCCGCCCGCAGGTCCTCCAGCGCGGTAACGTCGCATTCCTCGACATAGGAGAAGTGCGGGATGTGGCGCTTGGACTCGGCCATCTTCTCGGCGATGCGGCGGCGCAGGCCGATGACCTTGATCTGCTCGCCGGCACCGGGGAGATTTTCGGCGGGTGCGGGCTTTTCGGGTGCCGGTTCGCCGGCCCTGGCTGGAGTCCGTGCGGCCAGGAAGGCATCGAGTTCGGCATGGCCGACGCGGCCACGGGGGCCGGGAGCGATGGAGCCTAGATCGATGCCCAGCGCCTTCGCCCGGGCGCGCACCGCAGGCGCGGCCAGAACCTTCCCTGCACCTTCCCGCAACTCTTGTCCTGTCGGAACAGATTTCGCGGCCGGCGGCGCAAGTGCCCTCCTCTCTTCTCCGTTCGGGTCGAGCGAATTCGAGACACGTTCAGCCGCCGCTCTGGGTGTCTCGACTTCGCTCGACACGAACGGAGCATGTGATTGGGCCGGACCGGGCGCAACCTCGCCATCCCCCTCCACCTCGATCACCGCCAGCGGCGAGCCGATTGGAACCCTGTCCCCCACCTCGCCCGCCAGTTCCACCACCGTGCCGGCCACGGGGCTTTCCATCTCGACGGTGGCCTTGTCGGTCATCATGTCGGCGAGGCGCCCGTCTTCCTCGACCCGGTCGCCGAGCTTCACATGCCAGGCGACGATTTCGGCCTCGGCGATGCCCTCGCCGATGTCCGGCAGGCGGAAGGTGTAGCGGCCCATGCGCTCAGCCCGCCAGCAACCGGTCCACGGCCTCGCCGATCCTTACCGGGCCGGGGAAATAGGCCCACTCCAGGCTGTGCGGATAGGGCGTGTCGAAGCCGGTGACGCGCTCGATGGGGGCTTCTAGGTGATAGAAGCAGCGCTCCTGCACCAGCGAGACCAGTTCCGCGCCATAGCCGGAGGTGCGGGTCGCCTCGTGTATCACCAGGCAATGCCCAGTCTTTTGCACCGACTTTTCCACAGCCTCGATATCGATGGGCACCAGCGTCCTCAGGTCGATGATCTCGGCATCGACTTCCTTCTCCGCCAGCACCGCCTCGGCGACGTGGACCATGGTGCCATAGGTGAGCACCGTCATCGCCTCGCCCTCGCGCACCATCCGCGCCTTGCCCAAGGGCAGCGAGTAATAGCCTTCCGGAACTTCGCTGGCCGGGTGAGAACTCCAGGGCTTGGCCGGACTGTCATAATAGCCGTCGAAAGGGCCGTTGTAGATGCGCTTGGGCTCCAGGAAGATCACCGGATCATCGTCCTCGATGGCGGCGATCAGCAGGCCCTTGGCCTCGTAGGGCGTGGAGGGGACCACCGTCTTTAGCCCCGCGACATGGGTGAAGATCGCCTCGGGCGACTGGCTGTGGGTCTGCCCGCCGAAGATGCCGCCACCGAAGGGCGCCCGCACCGTGATCGGCGCGATGAACTCCCCGGCCGAACGATAGCGCAGCCGGGCCGCTTCGGAGACGAGCTGGTCAAAACCGGGGTAGATGTAGTCGGCGAACTGGATCTCCGGCACGGGCCGCAGGCCGTAGGCGCCCATCCCAACGGCCACGCCGATGATGCCGCATTCGTTGATCGGCGTGTCGAACACCCGCTCGTTGCCATGCTTCTTCTGCAACCCGGCCGTCGCCCGGAACACGCCACCAAAATAGCCGACGTCCTCGCCGAAGATCACCACGTTGGGATCCCGCTCCAGCATGATGTCGAGCGCATCGTTGATCGCCTCGATCATGTTCATCCGCCGGGTAGGCGCATCGTGGAGCGAGATGGGGGTTTCCTCGGCGGTCATTCCTTCCACTACTCCCGCCACTGGGGCCACTTGATCCGCCGCTCGCGGATCGCCTGTTCGGCCTGTTCCTCAAGGTGCCAGGGCAGTTCCTCGTAGACGTCCTCGAACATGGTGTGGAACGGGTGGTGCAGGCCGTGGCCGAGAATGCCGTTCTTCTCCGCCTCCTTGGTCGCGACACGCACTTCTTGCGACACTTCGCGGTCCATCTCCTCCTGCTGTTCCATCGACCATTCGCCGATCGCGATCAGGTGCCGCTTCAGCCGAGTGATGGGATCGCCCAGCGGCCATTCCTCGCGCTCCTGCGCCGAGCGGTAGGCGGCGGGATCATCGGAGGTGGAGTGGGCCTCGGCGCGGTAGGTGAAGTATTCGATCAGGGTCGGGCCCATGTTCGCCCGCGCGCGGTTCGCCGCCCACTGCATCGCCGCATAAACCGCCAGCGCGTCGTTGCCGTCGACTCGAAGCCCCGCGATGCCATAGCCGATGGCGCGCGCGGCAAAAGTCGTCCGCTCGGCACCGGCAAAGCCGGAATAGCTGGAAATGGCATACTGGTTGTTGACCAGGTTCAGCACCACCGGCGTATTGTAGACTGCCGCGAAAGTCATCGCCGCATGGAAATCCCCCTCGGCGCTGGAGCCTTCCCCCAGCCAGCCGGTGGCAATCCGAGTGTCGCCCTTGATCGCCGAGGCCATGGCCCAGCCGACCGCCTGCGGAAACTGCGTCGCGAGGTTGCCCGAGATGGTGAAGAAGCCGAAATCGCGCGCCGAATACATGATCGGCAACTGCCGCCCCTTCAGCCGGTCGGCGCGGTTGGAGTAGATCTGGTTGATCATCTCCACCAGCGGATAGCCGCGCGCGATCAGGATGCCCTGCTGGCGATAGCTGGGGAACACCATGTCGTCGTCCGCAAGCGCGAAGGCGGCAGCGACAGAGACGGCCTCTTCACCGGTGCACTTCATGTAGAAACTGGTCTTTCCCTGCCGCTGGCCGCGGAACATCCGCTCATCGAAGGCGCGGGTCAGCGCCATGATCCGCAGAATGCGGCGCAGGGTCTCGGGATCGAGCTTCGGGTCCCATGGACCCACGGCCAAGTGGTCCTCGCCCAGCACGCGAATCAGGTCGAGGCAGAGAGGATGGGTCTCCGCCGCCTGGCAGCTTTCATCGGGCCGCGGCTGCTCGCCCGCCTCGGGGATCGCCAGCCAGGAATAGTCTACCCTGTCGCCGGGCCGGAAGTGCGGCTCGGGAACGTGCAGGGAAAGGGGCGGCAGGTTGCCGCGCTTGCGATCGGGCTTGCGTGGCGCCCGCGCCATTACACCGCGACCGGCGCGGGAATATGCGCCCGGGGTTCATAGCCGGATACGGCAAAGTCCTCGATCCGGTAGTCGAAGATGGTGTCGGGCCGCCGAAGTATTTCCAATTGCGGCACGCCACCCGGCCGCCGCGAGATCTGCTCTTCAACCAACGACTGGTGGTTGAGGTAGAGATGGACGTCACCCCCCATCCATACCATTTCGCCCGGCTCCATGTCGCACTGCTGGGCGAGCATCCGGGTGAACAGCGCCGCGCCGAACAGGTTGAACGGCAGCCCAAGCGCCACGTCGCAACTGCGCTGGTAGAGCAGGCAGGAGAGGCGATTGCCGGCGGAGACGTGGAACTGGTAGCTCTTGTGGCAGGGCGGCAGGGCCATCTGGTCGAGGTCCGCGACGTTCCAGCCCTCGACGATATGACGGCGGCTGCCCGGTTTGCTGCGCAAGCTATCGACCACCTGCGCCACCTGGTTCACCCCTTCGGGCCGCTTGCGATAGAGCCCCTCCCCGGCCTCCTCATAGACCGGCCAGTTGACCCATTGCTTGCCATAGACCGGGCCGAGATCGCCCCACTGCAAGGCAAAGGCCTCGTCCTCGATGATCCGCTTGGAGAAGTCCGCGCGGGAAATGTCCTCGCCGCTTTCCTTGCGATAGCGGGCGAGCGGCCAGTCGGTCCAGATCTCCACGCCCTGCGCGCAGAGCGGCCGGATGTTGGTCTCGCCGGTAAGGAACCAGAGGAACTCGCGCGCCGCCGTCTTCCAGTAGACCCGCTTGGTGGTGAGCAGCGGCATGGCCCCGCCGGAAAGATCGAACCGCAGCTCCGCCCCGAAGACCGCGCGCGTCCCCACGCCGGTGCGGTCGATTCGCTCGTCCCCCTGCTCCCAGATACGACGCATCAGGTCGAGGTATTGCCATTCCCAGTGAACTGAAGCCGGAGAATCGGTTCGCTGTGGAGCACTGGTCATGGCACCAAGCCTAACTCGGCAGTGGTGCTCTTGCTACCCTCGATGACCACGCAGACTCAGGTCGACCTTGCAACTGGCGAGACACCGCTCCGGGGAATAGCGGGATCGATATAGTCCCATGCCAGCGCATCCTTGGAGAAGTGAACCATCTGCGGCGTGAACATTTCCGGCTGATCGAGCAAAGCCGCATTGAGGCTGATCACTTCCGGAGCGGCTGGGTAAGAATTGAAAACCAGGGTGCCACAGGTAGGACAGAAATTGCGCTGGACAATTGCGCCGCTGTCGCCGCGCCGTTCGTATGTATGAAACCTGCCATTTATGACCGTTTGGCTGCTGGGCATTGTAATTCCTGCCGCGTGCCCGTTGGAGGTCTTGCGGCAAGCCAGACACTGGCAAAATCCCTGGAACAAGGGCTCGCCCCGTGCTTCAAAAGCCAGCAAGCCGCAAGCGCAGGAACCGGTGAGGTGCAATGTCTTCGCGTGTCTCCGCCCCAGACGAATATCCTATCGATTGCCCGCTTGCCACCCCGGGAAACGCTCTCTATAGGCGCGCTCCTGCCTCGCCCTCCCCCGGGAGGGTGAATGATCGGTCGGGGAATAGCTCAGCCTGGTAGAGCACTGTCTTCGGGAGGCAGGGGCCGGAGGTTCGAATCCTCTTTCCCCGACCATTCATTCTTTCCATGTGGTACCGAACGGCCAATCAGGCCCACAAAATTCGTGGAAGGAATGCCATGTCTTCAGTCAGGAACGCCGGCCGGCTCGGTCCCATAGGTATCTGGGCCATCGAACTGCGATATGGCGATCCCGGCCAAGTGGTAGAGGCGACCGTCGAGCTCGAGGAGATGGGCTACCCCACCCTCTGGTTTCCCGGCGGACAGGGCGGCGACATCACCGGCGATTCGGACCGGCTGCTCAGGGCCACCAGGCGGGTGAACCTCGCCACCGGCATCATCAACATCTGGATGCACGAGCCGGAGGACATCGCCGCCTGGTGGCTGGGCCTGCCCGAAGGACAACAGCAGCGCATGCTTCTGGGCCTCGGCGTCAGTCATGCCGAGCTTATCGGCGATGCCTGGAAGCGCCCGCTGTCCGTCATGCGCGCCTACCTGGACCGGCTGGACGCGGCAGGCCTGCCGAAGCACGCCTCGTGCCTTGCCGCACTGGGGCCGAAGATGCTGGAACTTGCGCGAGACCGCACGGCCGGTGCCCACCCCTATCTCGTAACACCCGAGCATACCGCCGGGGCGCGGGAAATCCTCGGCCCGGATGCACTGCTCGCCACCGAGCAGGGCGTCGTGCTGGAAACCGATCCCGCCAGGGCCCGCGAACTCGCGCGCGGCGTGATCGGGCACTACCGGACGCGGCCCAACTACTACAATAGCTGGAAGCGCCTCGGCTTCACCGACGAGGACATCGCCGACATGAACGACAGGATCGTCGATGCCCTGTTCGCCTGGGGCACGGCGGAGCAGATCGCCGAGCGGGTGCGCGAGCACCATGCGGCGGGCGCGGACCATGTATGCCTGCAGGTGGTGCAGGCACCGGGCGGCGGGGCCCGCACGCTGCTGCCGGCCTGGCGCGAATTGGCTGGGGTGCTCCTCTAGCCAAGCCGAAATCCGTTCCTACATCCCCTTCCGGTTGAAACCGAAGGAGTTACGAAAGGTGAACGGGATGAAGACGGCCATGCTGCTGGCGGCGCTGACGGCGCTGTTCATGGCCCTCGGCTACATGTTCGGCGGCGCGGCCGGTGCGGCGATCGCGCTGGTAATCGCGGCCGGCATGAATGTCTTCACATACTGGAATGCCGACAAGCTGGTGCTCTCCATGCACCACGCGCGGGAAGTGGACGCCCGCACCGCGCCGGACTTTTACGGCCTGGTGGCGGAGCTTGCCCGCAATGCCGGAATGCCGATGCCCAAGGTCTATATAGTCGACAATCCCAACCCCAATGCCTTCGCCACCGGCCGCAACCCGGAAAACGCCGCCGTCGCCGCGACGACCGGCCTGCTCTCCATGCTGAGCCGCGAGGAAGTGGCCGCAGTCATGGCGCACGAGCTGGGCCACGTTCGCAACCGCGACACCCTGATCATGACCATGGTCGCCACCATTGCCGGCGCGATCTCGATGATCGCCAACTTCGGCATGTTCTTCGGCGGCAGCAGCGACGACCGGCCTAACCCCCTTGTGGCGATCCTCGCCGTGCTGATGGCGCCCTTCGCCGCGATGATCGTACAGATGGCGATCAGCCGCACCCGCGAATTCGGCGCAGATCGGGCGGGCGCGGAAATCTGCGGCAACCCGCGCGCGCTGGCCTCTGCGCTGTCGAAGATCGCGGGCGCTGCCGAGCGCATTCCCGACCCCGTGTCGGAGCGCAATCCGGCCGCGGCACAGCTCTACATCGTGCCGACGCACATCTCCGACCTTTTTTCCACCCATCCGGCGACGGAGAAGCGGATCTCGGCGTTGCTGGAACTCGAAAGTCCGGGCGCGCGGGCAGGCCGCCGTCCCTCGGCGCTCGATCCCAATCGCCGTTGAACCTCAGGCGAGGCCCAGCCCTCGCCTGAGTGCGTCGATCTTAGCCGCCGTGAACCGGCGGGAGATCGCGGCATCCGGCAGGAACATGTCGAAGCCGTGGAAGGCTCCCGGCACGACCAGCAGTTCGGTCGGAACGCCGGCCGCATTGAGACGGCGCGCATAGTCGACGTTTTCCTCGACAAAGAGGTCGAGCCCGCCAACGCCAATGAAGGCGGGCGGCAGACCGGATAGGTCCGCGACGCGTGCCGGAACCGCCTCGATCGGTACATTGCGGCCACCCGGTTTGCATCCCAGGAAGCTCTGCCAGCCGAAGCGGTTGCCGTCCGGGCTCCAGCCGAACCAGCCGATGTGCTCCGCGAGCTTGCGCGAGGTGCCGGCGCGGTCGTCGATCATCGGGTAGATGAGCGCCTGGAAGGCCAAAGTGACCTCGCCCCGGTCGCGCACGGCGAGCGACAGCAAGGCCGCATGGCCGCCGCCGGCACTCTCGCCCATGACGGCGATTCGCGAAGGGTCAACGCCGATCTGCGAGGCATGGGCATGCATCCACAGCAGCGCCGCGTAATTGTCCTCCAGCGAGCCCGTCCAGATCGTCTCGGGGGCCAGGCGGTAGTCGACCGAGACGATGGGGCAATCCAGCTCCTGCGCCAGTTGCTGGACATTGGGCAGCGAGCCCAACGCCGAACTGGCGGTATAACCACCGCCATGGATGTGGAGCACGCCGGGGCCATTCGCACCGGGCTTCGCGTTCACCATGAAGAAGCTGACTTCACCTCCATCCGGCAACTTCGCCCGCTCTTCCACATAGGCCGGCGCCTCCAGCGGCGGCTTGCGCATCGCCTCGGTCGCCTGCCGCCGCTTCGCCAGCTTGCGCTTGTTCATTGGCGTCAACGCCAGCGTATTGGCGCGCATCATCAGCGCAGCCTCGCGCAACTCGGGATCGACGAGGTGGATGTAAGGATCGTCGGCGAGGTCAGTCATGCGCCTTCACCTGGCTCGGCGGCAGTTCCGTTTCCCAGTCCGAAGAGCGCTCGCGCAAGCGGTCGACGATCTTGTCCCAGGCCGCCCGGTTGCGCGCGGTGAAGTGGATGTCGAGATCGTCGGTCGAGCGGAATTCCAGCACCTCGACGCCATTGGGCCCGGTCTCGTAAGTATAGGGCACCTTGTCACCGACGAAGAAGCCGTCGCCCGCGCCCAGTTCCTCACTGCCGAAGCGGATGGAACCGGCCAGGATGAAATAGCAGCACTCGCCGCTGTGCGAATGGAGCGGCAGCGGATAGCCGCTCTTGAACCAGACGCGGGTGAGGCTCATCCCCGGCCGCGCATAGGCGAGCGTCACGTGCTGGCCGGAGGCACCGCCCTCCGTGGCGAAATCGCCCAGCGCCTCCAGAGCGGCCGGGGGCGGATCGACCATCTTCTGGATATTGTGCTCGGCATAGTCGAGCTGGTCCGCCGCGCGGTAGATCTCGAACGGCTTGCGCTCGCCGCCTGCGCCCTTGGTCATGCTGTCCGCTCCCGTTTCAGCGGAGTCGGTTCGCCCGCTCCGTCGTGCTTCGGGAGCTACAATAGAAAGCCCCTCCTGCCAACGAGGTGCACCATCGGGAACGGCTTGTCGCTCCTGATGCACAAGTGCCGCAGGCTGTCCCGAAGCCACCGCAAATCGCCGCGAATCGCCTTATCCGGCGCCAAACGCGTCCTAGATTCGCCCAAGCACAAATCGAGAGGTGTCCCTTGAAACACGTTCCTCCCATGATGCTTTCGGCTGCAGCCCTGGCGCTTGCCGCCCCGGCGGTGGCCGCCGCCCCTTCGACGCATTCCGCCAGCCATGCCAACCCGGCAACGCATGCAACCCCGGCTACGCCAGCGACGGTGGCCGTGACGCCCAAGGTGGGGGATACCGTCTATGACAGCACGGGCATTGCGGCCGGCACCGTCGAAAGCGTCTCCGACACGTCCTTCGTACTGGTAACCTCGGCCGGCAAGGCGACGGTGCCGCTGAGCGGCCTCAGCAACGGCCCCAAGGGCCCGACCATCGCCATGACCAAGGCCCAGCTCGAGGAAGCTATCCGCAAGGCCAAGGGCTGACGGACTGATCTCTGTTTCAGTTACACTGAAACGGGTTCGGCACCGGTCCACATAAATCGAACAAACTCTAGCCGCCGCGCAGCAGCTGCACGCCCCAGTCACGTTCGAACAGGTAAAGCAACAGCCGCGCCGCCTCCCCCCGCTCGCCCGTGAGCCCACCGTCTCGCTCGATCAGCAGCCGGGCGTCGTCGTGAGCCAGGGGCAACAGGCGCTGGATCTGCTCCAGGCTGGCGATGCGGAACGGCGTGTCGCCGGACTGGCGGGTGCCCAGAAGTTCGCCGCCGCCGCGCAACCGCAAGTCTTCCTCGGCGAGCCGGAAGCCATCCTGCGTCTCGCGCATAAGGGCCAGCCGCTCGCGCGCGGTTTCGGACAGGGCTTCGCCGCGCAGCAAGAGGCAAGTACTCTTGCCCGTGCCACGGCCGACCCGGCCGCGTAGCTGGTGCAACTGGGCAAGGCCAAACCGCTCGGCCTGCTCGATCACCATCAGCGTCGAATTGGGCACGTCGACGCCGACTTCGATCACCGTCGTCGCCACCAGCAGCTTCGCCTCGCCCCGAACGAACCGCTCCATGGCCGCGTCCTTGATTTCCGGCTTGAGCTGGCCGTGAACCAGCACCACCGTATCGCCAAAACGCGCCTGCAACTCCGCGAACCGCGCCTCGGCGGCGGCAATATCGTCCGTCTCGCTCTCGCGGACCATGGGGCAGACCCAATAGGCCTGCTGCCCGGTCTCCATGTGCCGCCCCAGCGCCGAGACGACATCGCCCATGCGCTCCACCGCCACCACCCGCGTGTCGATCGGCTGGCGGCCGGGCGGCATCTCGTCGAGCCTGGAAACATCCATCTCGCCGTATTGCGCCAAGGTCAGCGTGCGCGGGATTGGCGTCGCGGTCATGGCGAGGCAATGGGGCGTGCGCTTGCCCTTTTGCGTCAACATCAGCCGCTGGCCGACACCGAAGCGGTGCTGCTCGTCGATCACCACCAGCGCGAGGTTCTTGTAGCTGACCGTATCCTGGAAGATCGCATGGGTGCCGACGACGATCTGGATGGTGCCGTCCATCAGCCCCATCAGGATCGATTCGCGCGCCTTGCCCTTGTCCCGCCCCGTGAACAGGGCGATCTCGACTCCGGTCGGCGCGGCCATGCGCCGCAGGGTCTCGAAGTGCTGGCGGGCAAGGATTTCCGTCGGTGCGAGCAAGGCCGCCTGCGCGCCTGCCTCCACCGCGAGCAGCATCGATTCCAGCGCCACCATGGTCTTGCCCGATCCAACGTCGCCCTGCAGCAGCCGCAGCATCGGCGCGGGCTGCGCCATGTCGCCCTCGATCTCATGGATGGAGCGACGCTGGGCCCCGGTCAAAGCAAAAGGCAGGTCGAGCTTGGTGCGCAAGTGCCCGTCGCCGGTCAGCGGCGTGCCGGTGCGGGCACGGTTGGCGTTGCGCACCAGCATCAGGGCGAGGCTGTTCGCCAGCAATTCGTCATAGGCCAGCCGCTCGCGCGCCTCTGCATGTTCGCCCTTGTGCGCCAGTTCAATGGCATCGCGCCACGGCAGCCACTTCATCCGGTCGAGCAGGCCCGGCTCGATCCATTCCGGCAGCGGCGGCGCCTGCTTCAGCGCCTGCTGCACCAGAGCGGCAATGCGGTTCTGGGTCAGCCCTTCCGACAGTGGATAGACCGGCTCGGTCAACTGGCCGAGCGCCGATGCGCTTTCCTCGGAGACGTGGTCCGGATGCACGATCTGCAGGAAGCGATCATACTGGTCGAGCCGCCCGGCAATCCAGCGCTTCTCGCCCAGCGGCAGCAATTTCTTGCCGCTATGCGACGCGCGGCCGAAATAGGTTAGCGCACAGATATTGCCGAGGGCATCCGCCGCCAGAACCCGGAAAGGCCCACGCCCTGCCGAGGCGCGATATTCAACTGGCGTCAGCGCGACGACGATGTTCTCGCCGACGCTCGCCTCGTCCAAATCGGAAACCGCCCGGCGCTGCACGAAGCGGTCCGGCAGGTGGTACGCCAGGTCCTTTACCCGAGTCAGCCCCAGCCGCTCCATCGGCTTGGCCAATTGCGGCCCCACGCCCTTGAGGCTGGCCGCTTCGGCGAACAGGGGATTGAGCCGGTCGGGGCGCATGGGCCGCTTCTAGCGTGAAATTGCAACTTAGGAACAATCCCCCGCCGCTTTTTGACTCAGCGCATGGAAAGCCTCGGCCGGGATTGCTTGTTTCAGTCTGCATTCAAGGTCCGGGGCAAATTTCACCGGATCGCAAGACAGGAGAAAGACATGTTGCTGCCGCATGGCACCGTTATCGCACTCGTCGATGGAGCCCGCTTCGAATTGTATCGCAATACCGGGAACGAGGCCGCCCCCGAACTCACCGCGATGACCGCGCCCAAGCTCGATACCCACAACCACAGCGGCGGCAGCCATCATTCAAGCGCCGGCAACCACGCCGACAATCTCGTTGCCGAAGACGCCCATGCCATAGCCGCGGTGAACTGGCTCAACAGCCAGGTGCTCGGCCACAAGATCGAGAGCCTCGTGGTTTTCGCCGCCCCCCGCACCCTGGGCGAGATGCGCCGCCACTATCACAAGCAGACCGAGCGGGCGATTTTGAAGGAAGTGCACAAGGATCTCGCCGGAAAGCCGCCCGCACAGATCCTAAGCGCGCTGCGCGAGAAGGGATGAACCTTGCTTGCCGGGCCGCTCTCGCCTAGCGGCCCGGACATGGACACCGAAGCTCGCCTCAAACGCCTCAAGTTCCGCGCCTGGCATCGCGGCACGCGCGAGTCCGACTTTACCATGGGCTGCTTCTTCGACCGCTTCTCGCCGAAGTGGGGCGAGGCTGAGATTGCCTGGTTCGAGGCCTTGCTCGACGAGGACGATGCCGACGTCCTCGGGTGGGCGCTCGGCTCCGTCGAGGTGCCGAAGAAGTACCAGGGCTCGCTGATGGACGCCCTGCGCAAGCTGGACTTCGTCGAGATTCCGCGCTGACAGCATGGCTGCCAGACGCTAAGGCCATCACACTTTTCGTACCCCGCTGGCCGCTTTTCCGGCACGCGGGGCGCTTGCTGTTGCGTGGACCATGCCTGACATTTCGAAGATCCTTACCGCCAAGAGCCCCCTCACACTTTCCTCGGTAGCGCGAGGGGCGCAGCCGCTGGTTATGGCGGACCTGGCGCGCGCGACTAAGACCCGCACCGTGTTCGTCGCGCCGGACGAGGCGGCGATGCGCGCGGTGGCGGATGCCTCCGCCTTCTTCGCGCCCGAGCTGGAAGTGATCGAGTTCCCGGCCTGGGACTGCCTGCCCTATGACCGGTCAAGCCCGGCCCTTTCGGTCAGCGCACGGCGGCTGTCGGCGCTGCATCGGCTGCAGGGCAAACCCGGCCAAAAAGATGGGGGAGGTCCTCAGCTTCTCGTCACCACGATCAACGCCCTGCTGCAGCGCACCCTCACCCCGTTCCGCATCCGCGAGTCGGTGCGGCTGCTCAAACCGAAGCTGGAGATCGGCCGCGAAAGCCTGATCGCGCTGCTCCAGCGGCAGGGCTATTCGCGCACCGAAACCGTGGTTGATGCCGGCGAGTTCGCCGTGCGCGGCTCGATTTTCGACATCTTTCCCTCCGGCCTGGAACAGGGCCTGCGCCTTGATTTCTTCGGCGACGAGCTGGAAACCCTGCGCCTGTTCGATCCCAACAGCCAGCGTTCCACCGGCTCGGTCGATCAGCACCTGCTGCTGCCCGCGAGCGAGGCGCTGCTCGACGAGGAGAGCATCAAGCGCTTCCGCTCGCGCTATCGCGAGCAGTTCGGCGCGACCGCGACTTCCGACCCGCTCTACCAGGCGGTCAGCGATGGGCGGCGGCTGGCGGGGATGGAGCACTGGCTGCCGCTGCTGGAGGAACGGCTGGAGACGCTGTTCGAACACCTCGGCGCCGGCGACCTCATCGTCATCGATAGCGGAGCGCTGGGCGCGGCGGAGGAGCGGCTGGCCGACGTCGCCGACTATTACGCCGCGCGGTCGGACACTTCCGGCCCAAATGGTACAAAGGGGGCGGCAGGCTCCTATCGCCCGCTCGAACCCTCGGCGCTCTACCTTACCCGCGAGGAACTTGCCGGGCGCACGGCAAACTGGCCAATCCACAAGGCGGACATCTTCGCCCAGCCGGAAAGCGCTGCGATCGTCGACTTCGGCTTCACCAGCGGTCGCGACTTCGCGCCCGAGCGGGCCCGCGCCGCGAGCGGTTCGGGCGACAACGTATACGAAGCGGCGGCCAAGCACCTCCACTCCATCTCCCGCAGCGGCAAGAAGGCCATCGTCGCCGCCTACTCCGAAGGCAGCCGCTCCCGCCTCGCCGCGATCCTGGGCGAGGCGCAAAAGCCCGCGCCGGCCTTTGCCGACAGCTGGCAGGAGGCGCTTGGCATTGCCGCCGGGTCGGTTCCTGCGATCCTCGTCCTGCCGCTCGATACCGGCTTCGCCAATGCCGAGCTGGAAGTCCTCTCCGAGCAGGACATCCTCGGCGACCGGCTGGTGCGCCGCAAGAAGCGCCGCAAGGATGCGGACGCCTTCCTCGCCGAACTGTCCGCGCTCACCCCCGGCGACCTCGTCGTTCACATGGACCACGGCATCGGCCGGTACGAGGGGCTGCAATCGATCCCCGTCGGCCAGAGCCCGCACGACTGCGTGATGCTGAGCTATGCAGGGGGCGACAAGCTCTACATCCCGGTCGAGAACATCGACGTGCTCAGCCGCTTCGGCAGCGAGGACGCCCATGTCGCGCTCGACAAGCTGGGCGGCGAGGCCTGGCAGCGGCGCAAGGCCCGGCTCAAGGAACGCATCCGCGAGATCGCCCACGAGTTGCTCCGCACCGCCGCCGCCCGCGCCCTGCGCCACGCGCCGGTCATGGTGCCGGAACAGGCCACCTACGACCAGTTCGCCGAGGGTTTCCCCTGGCAGGAAACCGAGGACCAGGAGCGCGCCATCGATCAGGTGCTGGAGGACCTTGCCGAGGGCAAGCCGATGGACCGCCTCGTCTGCGGCGACGTCGGCTTCGGCAAGACCGAGG
>CAZVWP010000053.1:0-24998 GCA_964630805.1 uncultured Novosphingobium sp.
GACCATCGGCCACGTCCACTCCGGCGCGCTGGGCTGGAACGGCATGATCACCTTCTCGGCGATCTACTTCCTGACGCCGCGCCTGTGGAACCGCGAGCGGCTCTACAGCCTGCGCTGGGTCAACTGGCACTTCTGGCTCGCGACCCTGGGAATCGTCTTCTACGCCGCCTCGATGTGGGTGGCCGGCATCACCCAGGGCCTGATGTGGCGCGAATACGGGGCCGACGGCTATCTGGTGAACACCTTCGCCGAAACCGTTGCGGCGCTGCACCCGATGTTCCTGCTGCGTGCCTTTGGCGGCCTGCTCTACCTCGCGGGCGCGGTCATCATGACGGCCAACGTCTGGCTTACCATCCTGGGACGCCAGCGTGAGGAAGCACCGCTCTACAGCGCGCCGTACGACGAAGCTGCCGACCGTCCGCTTGTCGCCATTCCCGCCGAATAGGGACGCATTATCATGACTGCTTCAACTTCCGCGACAATCGAGCGCCACAAGAAGCTCGAACGCAATGTCACCCTGCTCGGCCTCTTCGCCTTCCTGGCCGTGACGGTCGGCGGCATCGTCGAGATCGCGCCGCTGTTCTGGATCGACAACACGATCGAGAAGGTCGAGGGCATGCGGCCCTACACGCCGCTCGAACAGGCCGGGCGCGACATCTACGTGCGCGAGGGCTGCTATGTCTGCCACAGCCAGATGATCCGCCCCTTCCGCGACGAGGTGGAGCGCTATGGCCACTACAGCCTGGCGGCGGAGAGCATGTACGACCATCCGTTCCAATGGGGCTCCAAGCGCACAGGTCCCGATCTCGCCCGCGTCGGCGGTCGCTATTCGGATGCCTGGCACGTGCAGCACCTCAAGGATCCGCGCTCGGTGGTGATCGAATCGATCATGCCCCCCTACGCCTTCCTCGCCGACCGCGATCTCGCCGCCGGCGACATGGGGGCTCAACTGAGCACCCTGAAGATGGTCGGCGTGCCCTATACCAAGGCGCAGATCGAAAAGGCCAATGCCGACCTGACGGCGCAGGCCAGCGGCGATGGGGACGAGAAGGACCTGCAGTCGCGCTATCCCAAGGCGCAGGTGCGCGATTTCGATGGCGATCCCTCGCGGCTCACCGAAATGGACGCGCTGGTCGCCTATCTCCAGGTGCTGGGCACCATGGTCGATACGAACAGCGCCGCGGCCCAGGAAGACCTCGCAACGGAGAAGGGCCGGTGACCTTTCACTCAACCTACGAAATGCTTCGGCAGTTCGCCGATAGCTGGGGCCTGGTGGCCATGGTCATCTGCTTCTCCGCCTGCGCTCTCTGGCCGTTCCGGCCCGGTGCCCGCGCCGCGAACGAAGCAGCCGCCCAAATGATCTTCAAGGACGACGACAATGTCTAAGTCACGCATTGACGAACCCACCGGCGTCGAGACCGTCGGCCATGAATGGGACGGGATCGAGGAGCTCAACAATCCGCTGCCACGCTGGTGGCTGCTGTCCTTCTACGCGACGATCGTCTTCGCGATCGGCTATGCGGTGGTCTATCCGGCGATTCCGCTGCTCAGCAAGGGCACCGAGGGCCTGTGGGGCTGGACCAGCCGCGGCCAACTGGCCAGCGAAGCCAAGGCGGACGCGGATCGCCGCGGTCCGCTGATGGCGGCGCTGGCGGCCACGCCGATCGAGCAACTGCCCTCCAAGCCCGACCTGATGCGCGATGCCAAGGCCGGCGGGCGGGCGGCCTTCCGGGTCAACTGCGTCCAGTGCCATGGTTCGGGCGCTGCCGGTTCCACCGGTTATCCGAACCTCAATGACGACGAATGGCTGTGGGGCGGCAACCTTAAGGAGATCGAATACACGATCACCCACGGCATCCGCCAGCCGGGCGATCCGCAGACCCGCCAGGCCCAGAACATGCCCAGCTTCGGCCGCGAGGGAATTCTCACCGCGGCGCAGATCGGCGATGTCGCCAGCTATGTGCGCAGCCTGTCCGGTCTGGAAAAGTCGGGTGCGGCTTCGGGCCGGGGCCAGGAGATCTTCGCGAACAACTGCGTCGCCTGCCACGGGCCTGACGGCAAGGGCAGCCGCCAGTTCGGCGCGCCCAACCTGACGGACGCCATCTGGCTCTATGGCGGCAGCCGCGAGGCGGTGGTTGGCAGCATCGCCAATGCCCACGCCGGCGTCATGCCTGCCTGGGGGCAAAAGCTGGATTCGGCGACTATCCGGATGCTGGCGGCTTATGTACATTCGCTGGGAGGGGGCGAAGATTTCGCAGAGGCACCGGCCGCGCCGGCGCCCAACCCCATGGCGGCGGCAAATGCTCAACCCTGAACCACCAAAAGGCGAAGTTCTACTCTACGAAAAGCGGCGGTCGGTTTTTCCCAAGGCCGTCAAGGGACCCTTCCGCCGCTTCAAGTGGCTGGTCATGGCGATCACCCTGACCATTTACTACGCCACGCCGTGGATCCGCTGGGACCGGGGCCCCTATGCCCCGAACCAGGCCGTGCTGGTCGATCTGGCCCACCGCCGGTTCTACATGTTCGACATCGAGATCTGGCCGCACGAATTCTATTTCGTCGCCGGCCTCCTCATCATGGCGGGCATCGGCCTGTTCCTTGTGACCAGCGCGGTCGGCCGCGCCTGGTGCGGCTATAGCTGCCCCCAGACGGTCTGGACCGATCTCTACCAGCACGTCGACCGGCTGATCGACGGCGACCGCAATGCCCAGATGCGGCTGCAGGCTGCGCCGTGGGGACCGTCCAAGATCGCGCGGCGGCTGTTCAAGTGGGCGGTGTATGTGTTCATCGGCTTCGTCACCGGCGGCGCCTGGATCATGTATTTCGCCGACGCGCCCACACTGCTGGTCGACTTCTGGACGGGCCAGGCGGCATCGGTCGCCTATGCGACGGTCGGTGTGCTCACCGCGACCACGGTGGTGTTCGGCGCCTTCATGCGCGAGCAGGTCTGCGTGTACATGTGCCCCTGGCCGCGCATCCAGACCGCGATGCTCGACGAGAAGAGCCTGATCGTAACCTACAAGGACTGGCGCGGCGAACCGCGCGGCAGCGTCAAGGAAGCAGAAAAGAGCAAGACCAAGATCGGCGACTGCGTCGATTGCAACCAGTGCGTCGCGGTCTGCCCGACAGGCTACAACATCCGCAACGGGCCGGACATCCAGTGCATCACCTGCGCCCTGTGCATCGATGCCTGCGACAACGTGATGCAGCAGCTCGGCCGCCCGCGCGGGCTGATCGACTATGCGACGCTGGAAGGCTGCGACCTGGAAAAGCAGGGCAAGCCTGCCCCCAGCATCATCCGCGAAATCCTGAAACCCCGAACGATCGTCTACTTCTCGGTCTGGGGGCTGATCGGGCTTGGCCTGCTGTTCATGCTGGGCACGCGCGACCACCTTGGCCTGACCGTGGCCAAGGACCGCAATCCGCCCTACATGCTGATGAGCAACGGCGAAGTGCGCAATGCCTATACAGTCAAGCTGCGCAACATGGAGGGCCGCCCACGCGAGATGGAAATCGGCCTGCAGGGCCTGCCGGGCGCGGTGATGTGGAGCGACGACATGGCGCGCGCGAGCGCAAGCCGCACGCTGCACCGTAAGGTCGCCTCGGACACGGCCGATCCGGTGCGGGTCTATGTCATTGCCCCCGCCAGGACGCATGAGCAGGCATTTTCCTTCACCGTGCGCGCGCTGGACCAGGCGGGCGGCACCTCGGCCCGCCAGGCCCGCTTCGATGCTCCGGGAGGCGAATGATGACTTCCACCTTCACAGGCCGCCACATGGCGATGATCATGGTCGGGTTCTTCGGCGTGGTCGTTGCCGTCAATATCGGCATGGCGCGGGTTGCGGGCTCGACCTTTGGCGGGGTGGTGGTCCATAACTCCTATGTCGCCAGCCAGAACTACAATCGCTGGCTGCGCGAGGCGGAGGCCGAAAAGGCGCTCGGCTGGCGGATGAGCGCCCAGCGGCGGACAGATGACAGGATTTCCGTCACGGTGACCGGGACCGAGGGCAGCGCCATGCTGACCGGGATCGCCCGCCATCCGCTTGGCACCCTGCCCGACAAGGCCCTGAACTTCGCCCGCGCCGAAGACGGCACTTTCGTCTCGGCCCAGCCACTGCCCGAAGGCCGCTGGATCGTCCGGTTCGACCTCAAGTCCGGCGGCCGTCAGGTCCGTTCGGAGCAGGAACTGAAGTGACCGGGCCCGTTCAGGCCCTGGCCGCCGCGACGCGGGATACGGTGCTGATCGTGCCGGACATGCATTGCGCCGGGTGCATGGGCAAGGTCGAGCGCGGGCTGCAGGCCATTCCCGGCGTCGAATCGGCGCGCGTCAACCTTTCCGCCAAGCAGGTTCGGGTGGTCCACGACGAGGACCTGTCCACGCCTAGCCTGGTCGCTGCCCTATCGACCATCGGCTTTTCCAGCCAGCCGCGCGCAGAGGAACTGGCGCCGCCACCCTCCGCCACCAAGGCCCTGCTGGCGCCGCTCGCGGTGGCCGGCTTTGCCTGCATGAACGTCATGCTGATGTCGGTCGGCATCTGGTCCGGCGCGGAAGGCACGACGCGCGAGCTGTTCCACTGGATTTCCGCCGCGATCGGCGTGCCGGCCATTGCCTATGCGGGGCGGCCCTTCTTCTCCTCAGCCTGGACCGCGCTGCGTCACTGGCGCACCAACATGGACGTACCGATTTCCATCGGCGTCACGCTGGCGACCTTCCTCAGCCTGTACGAGACCGTAACCGGTGGGCATGACGCCTGGTTCGACGGCACGCTGATGCTGCTGTTCTTCCTGTTGGCCGGAAGGGCGCTTGATGCCGCGATGCGCGATCGGGCCCGTGCGGGGGTCGATTCCCTGCTGCGGCAGGCGGCAACCGGGGCGACGGTGCTCGCGGCGGATGGCAGCATTTCCTGGCTGGCGGCGCGCGATCTTGTTCGCGGCATGATGATGCGCGTGGCGGCCGGCGAAAGGCTGGCGGCGGACGGAGAGATCGTTGGCGGAGCCAGCAAGTTCGACTTGTCGCTGCTGACCGGCGAAAGCGCGCCGGTGCCTGTGGGCCGGGGCGAGACTGTCCTTGCCGGCACGCTCAATCTCGACAGCCCGGTCGATGTCCGGGTGACGGCGACGGGCTCCAGCACCCGCCTGTCCGAAATCGCAAGCTTGATGGAAGCCGCGGGACAGGCGCGCTCCGCCTATGTCCGCATCGCGGATCGAGCCTCGCGCTATTATGCGCCTGCGGTCCACTCGCTTGCGGCCCTGAGCTTTGTCGGCTGGCTGATCGCGGGCGTCGGCGTCTACAACTCGGCGGTAATCGCCATTGCCGTGCTGATCATTACCTGCCCCTGCGCCATCGGGCTTGCCGTGCCGGTGGCCCAGGTCGTCGCCAGCGGCGCGCTGATGCGGCAAGGCGTCATGGTCAAGGACGGCAGCGCGCTGGAGCGCATGTCGCGGATCGACCGGGCGCTGATCGACAAGACCGGCTCGTTGACCTTGGGTGAGCCCGTGCCCGATCCGGTCGCGGTGGCTTCGCTGCCTCGGCACGCAGCGGCAGTGGCCCTGGCCTTGGCGTCGCACAGCCGCCACCCCCTGTCGCGGGCGCTGTCGCGTTCGCTGGCGCAGGCCGGGCATCATCCCGCAGAGCTTTCCGAAGTCAGCGAGGAGCCGGGTTTTGGTGTCCGTGCCGTCTGGCAGGGCCAGGCAGTCGCCCTGCGGCGGCCGGAAGCAGCCAGCGGCATTGCCGTCGCGCTCGACATCGCGGGCGAGGCCGTCTGGTTGATCTCCTTCGCCGACCGGCTGCGCCCCGATGCCGCCGAGGCGCTGGCAAGGCTGGCGGCATTGGGCGTGCCCTGCTCGATCCTGTCCGGCGACAATGCCGCGGCGGTCGATGCCATTGCCCGCGAAACGGCACTTCCCGCCCAGGCGGGGGCTTCGCCGTCCGACAAGCTGGATGCGATCTCGCGCGAACAGCAAGCCAGGCACAAGGTGCTGATGGTGGGCGACGGGCTCAACGACGGTCCCGCGCTGGCCGCCGCCGACGCGTCCATCGCGCCCGGCAGCGCCAGCGACGCAGGGCGGCAGGCTGCGGATTTCGTTTTCCTCGGCGATTCCCTCATGGCACTGCCGCGTACCGTGGCCGCCTCCCGGCGGACCATGCGGGTGGTCCGGCAGAACTTCGTGCTGGCGATCGGCTACAACGTGCTCGCCGTGCCGCTGGCGATCCTCGGCTATGTCACACCGCTGCTCGCGGCCGTCGCCATGTCGACCAGTTCGCTGATTGTCGTCGCCAACTCGCTTAGGCTAACAAGGGCGGCACGATGAACTCAATCGCCATCCTCCTGCCAATTGCCCTGTTCATGGGCCTGTCCGGCCTCGCCGCCTTCTTCTGGGCGCTCAAGCGCGGGCAGTTCGAGGATATGGAAGGCGCGGCGAACCGTATCCTGATCGACGAAGAGGACTGAAGGGCGAAAGACTCAGGCCTGGGCCGCCGCCGGCTCGGGTTGGGTCACCGCCGCCGGCTCGCTTTTCCGCACCTCCGGCCCGAAGCCGATATCCAGAATCGTCGAATCGAAGCCGCAATTGACGATGTTCTGCGCCTTGCGCAGTGTCTCCCTGTCGAGTCCTGCCAGGTAGCCGTCAAGCACGCGCTGGTAGTTGCTGATAAGGCCCTCGCTGTCGTGGCCCTGGAAGCCCTTGCCGATGCGCATGTAGTCGATGTTGTGCAGGCCCAACTGCTGGATCGGCAGGTTGGAATAGTCCTGCCGCGGGATTTCGGGAAAGTCCGGCGCGTTGTAGGGCAGCACGGTCGGCTCGCTGGGCGTGTCGTATTCCTGTCCTTCCGGACGGAGGACGAGGCCCCAGATCTCGAAGCGGCAGGTTTCGGGCGTCAGCGGGCGGATGCGATAGCTTGCCGCCGAGCCCATGACCGGCAGCAGAAAGAAGTGGGGGAACATGTATTCCACCGCATTGTAGGGCTGCTCCATCTGCACCCGGGCCAATTCGAACATGTCGGCGCCGCGATTGCGGGCGTCCTCTTCGATATCATGCCAGGCACGGCCATACCATTCGCTCGCGCCCTCCATGCCCGGCTTCAGGTCCATGTCGCGCAGCCTTTCGAGCACCGCGACTTCGGTCTGGTGCACCATGCTGCCGCCCATGCCGTCGCTGAGCACGGCGTGGAAATCGACCCATGTGCTGGCAAGGTCCTTGCCCGAAAGACCTGCCTTCACCGGCCCTTCGCCGAAGTTCGCGCCATAGTGGGCATTGGCATCCGGGGTGACGTCGAACAGCTGCCGGTGCGTCTGCATGACGTGGTAGCTTTCCATGAAGGCTTCCATGGCGAGCTTCCAGTTGGTCGGCAGGATCGTCGCGTACCACCAGTCCATCTTCATCTTGTCGACATGGCGGGCGTCCATGCGGTTAGCCACCGGGCCGAGGCTGTCGCGCAGCGACGGCGCGTCATTGTCGAAGTTGATGAAGGCGCAGCCGGCCCAGGTCTCGGTGCGCACCGGGACAAGGTTGATCTCCGCCTTTTCGATGATCTCGGGCGAGAAGATGCGCTCGCCGAAGACGAAGGTGTTCTCGCCCTCGGCATTCCACTTCCAGCCGTGGAACGGGCAGGTGAAGCCGTCCGAACCGCACTTGCCGGGGCCATGCGCGAGCTTTACGCCGCGGTGGCGGCAGGCGTTGAGGAAGCCCTTAACGCCGCTTTCCGTGCGGATCATGATCACCGATTTGTCGAGGATGTCGTAGACTGTGTAGTCGCCGACCTTCGGCAGCTCTTCCAGCCGGCAGGCCATTTGCCAGACATGCGGCCAGAGGCGCTCCCGTTCGAGCTCAAAGAACTCCGGATCGTAATAGCGCCTGGCCGGAATCAGCTCCGGATTGGTGATCTGGAGCGGCACTTTGGCTAGCGCGCTGGCTGCATCGACACCCATCAACTCTCTCCCGCTCGAGGCCCCGCAAAGCTGGGGCCGGCAATGGCCAGTGGCCATAAGCGGGGCCGGCGTTCGGGTAATTGACGAATCGCAACTGGGCTATTGCATTTGCAGGGCGTCCATCGCCCTTGCCGGAAGGGTTGCCGGTGTTGTCCCGCGCCCCTTTCCGTGACAGGACAGGCGAAACACCAGAACACTTGAGAGAATGCCCGACATGAACATCCAGGAGTTGACCGACAGCACCGACCTCATCGGCAACGGCGAAGCCATCCGCCAGCGCTTCGACGAGGACGGCGTGCTGTTCATGCGCAATGTGATCGACCGCGATCTGCTCAAATGGGGCGAGCAGAAGTACCGCGAGTCGCTGATCGCCGAGGGCCTGATAGACCCCGCGGTCGAAGCGCCGGTCTGGACCGGCAAGAAAAGCGACACCTGGCGGCCCTGCGACGCCATTGGCACCCAGTTCTGGCACAAGATCGTTGCCCTGCCCGCGCTCAACGCGATCATGCGCGACGTGTTCGATGCGAAGCCCGTGTGGATTCCCATCGCCGCCCACCGCTCCAGCTTTCCCAGCGGGCCTTTGAAGGAAGGGCAGGACATCTTCGCCGGTCGCCACCAGGATTCGTTCTACAGCGAAGGCATGGGCTACACGATCTGCTGGATGCCGGTGCGCGATGTGAAGATGGGCAATGGGGCCTTCGCGGTCGCTCCGGGAACGCACAAGCGGGGTGTGCTGCACCAGCCGATCACGGGTAAGGACCATTCAATCCTGCCCGGCGTGGTCGCCGATCACGAATGGCGGTCGACCGACTTTCGCGTCGGCGACGTGCTGATCTTCAACTACGGCGTGGCCCATGCGGGACTGCCCAATCCCTCCAACGAGTTCCGCCTGTCGCTCGATGTCCGCGCCGTGCCGGAATATGGCGCGCAACCGGTGGTCGGCTCGGTCGAGAAAGTGGAGGGGACGACCGTCACCATCCGCCAGGAGGATGGCGAGCTGGCGACGGTATACGTCGACGACAACACCTACATCCGCGATATGAACCCCCACCCGCGCATCCCGACGCACGAGGTGGAGAAGATCGCCTATCCCGGCGCCCATGTCATGGCCATGGCTCGCGCGGACGGTTCGACGACCGTGCTGCGTCGCAACTTCTACTGATCAGGCGGGCGGCGGAGGGGCGCGATGAAGGTCACCATCCGCCAGCTCGAGGTGTTCGACGCAGTCGCCTCGCTCGGCAGCGTAACAGCGGCGGCGCGGCGGCTCAACATGAGCCAGAGTGCGGCGAGTTCCGCGCTGACCGACCTGCAGATCGTGCTCAAGCGGCCGCTGTTCGCCCATGCAAGGGGGCGGCCGTTGCAGATCACCGACGAGGGCAAGCGGCTGCATCCCATCGTCCGCTCGCTGCTGGGCGAGCTGGAGGACATCGAGCGGCCGGGCGGCGACGCGCCGCTCAGCGGCAAGCTGGTGATCGGCGCCACGGCGATGATCGCCGAAACCGTGCTGCCGCGCCTCTGCGTCGAGTTCATGGGACTGCATCCCGGGGTGCAGGTCCGGGTGGAAGTGGACACCATCGACGGCCTGTTCGAGCGGCTGGGGCGCTTCGAGTTGGAGACTGCACTGATCGAGCACTTTCCGCCGGTCGGCGACATCGAACTGACGCACTGGAAGACCGACGAACTGGTGCTGGTGGTGGCTGCGGGCCATCCGCTGGCCGGGCGCAGCGGTCTGCAAATGGAAGACCTGGTCGGGTTCGAATGGTGTACGCGGGAGGTCAATTCCTCGGTCACACAGCGCCTGCGCTACCTGCTTAACGAAAAGGTCGGACCGCTGCCGATTGCATTCGAATCGACCAGCAACTGGGCCGTGCGCCATGCGGTGATCGCCGGTGGCGGCATCGGTTGCCTGTCGCGGGAGCTGGTCCAATTTGACCTGGAAAACGGACGCCTGGTCGAGCTCAAGGTTCCAGGTTTCCTCTATACCCGCTCGCTGAGCCTTGCCCGACCCTCGGGCCTGTGGCGCAGCCGGCTGGTCACCAGCTTCGATCGGTTCATCCTGGAGAACGGGGATGCCATCGGTATTTCCGATGGGGGTCATCCGGAATAAGCGTGTTTCCCGGTAAGTGCGCGGGCGCTATAGGTGGCCTATCGGAAGGCGGCGCGGCCGCGATGCAAAACAGAATCATCGAGGAGATATCCATGAACATGGCAGTGCTGGACAGCACCGTTTTCGGCGGCCGCAAGGTCATCGACGTCGACACCCACCTGGTCGAACCCTTCGACCTGTGGAGCAGCCGCGCCCCCGCCGCGCTCAAGGACCGCCTGCCCCGGGTGAAGGTGCACGACGGCATCCGCAGCTGGGTGATCGACGACGACCGCGTGCTGTCCAAGGGCGCGGTGCCGGCCTGCACGATCTCCAAGTCGGGCGAGAAATGGCCCGGCCTCGACTTCATCCAGAAGCAGATCGAGGACGTCGATCCCGCCGCCTACAGCGTCAAGGAACGCCTCGGGGTGATGGACCGCATGGGCGTCAATGCCCAGATCATCTATCCCAACATCCTCGGTTTCGGCGGCCAGGCGGCGGTGCAGGTGGACGACGACCTGCGCCTCACCACGGTGCAGATCTTCAACGACGCCATGGCCGAACTACAGGAAGAGAGCGGCCAGCGCATGTTCCCCATGGCCATGCTGCCTTGGTGGGACGTCGATCTTTCAGTCAAGGAAATCGAGCGCGTCCACAAGATGGGCCTGCGTGGGCTCAACATCAATTCCGACCCGCACACCTTCCGCCGCAAGGACGGCAGCCGTCTGCCCGACCTTGGCCAGGAGTACTGGTACCCGATGTGGGAAGCCTGCGAGGCGCTGAACCTGCCGATCAACTTCCACATCGGCGCTTCCGAAGAATCGATGGACTTCGTCGGCACCCAGGGCTGGCCGGACCTCCACCAGGACATGCGCTCCGGCCTCGGCGGCGCCATGCTGTTCATCAACAACGGCAAGACCATGGGCAACCTGATCCTCTCGGGCCTGCTCGACCGCTACGAGAAGCTCAAGTTCGTCTCGGTCGAAAGCGGCGTTGGCTGGATCCCGTTCTTCCTTGAGACGGTCGACTACCAGATGAGCGAAACCGGCGCGAACGCCTGCAAGCTGAACCGCAAGCCCAGCGAGTATTTCGAGAGCAACTTCTACGCCTGCTTCTGGTTCGAGCGGAAGAACATCGCCTATGACATCAAGCGCCTGGGCGTGAACAACGTGCTGTTCGAGACGGACTATCCGCACCCGATCTGCCTCTATCCGGTCGACAACATCGACACGGCGCTGGATGGCCTGACCGAGGAGGAGAAGGTCAAGGTCCTCTCCGGCAACGCGGCGCGGCTTTACAACATCGACCTCTGATCGAGTTTGCCTGGCTCCCGCTTTGGCGAGGACCGGGCAGCTTCGTCCGGCAAATCAATAAGGGATGGCCGCGCGGTACCGCGCGTCGTTCCGCCCCTTCACGAATTGGAGCATTCCCATGGCAACCACAGCCCCCACCCGTTCGCTTCTCAAGGCCGGCGCAGACGACGCCAGGCGCTATTGGCTGGACGAGGGCCGCGCGCCGGGCGGGTTCGTTCGCGAAGTCGATCCGGCGACCAATGCACGCGGTGCCGATCCGATGTTCGCCGGCATCAAGATCATCGACTGCGACACCCATTTCACCGAACCGCGCGACCTCTGGGTGGACAACGCGCCGGTTGGCCTCAAGGACAAGATGCCGCACGTCGAACGCCTCGGCAATGTAGACAAGTGGGTCTGCATGGGCCGCGACTTCGGCTCGATGGGCGGCAATGTCATCGACAAGAACCGCAACAAGCTGCTCGGCCGCCTCGCCTTCCAGAACTACGACGAGATCGATCCCGGCTCCTTCGATCTGAACGCCCGGCTCGAGGCGATGGACGCCATGGGCATCTGGGGCCACGTCTGCTTCCAGAACGGCGGCGTGACGCAGGCCGGCTCGCTGGTCGCGCTCGACGACGAGCCGGTGGCCGTCGCCATCACCGAGATCTACAACGACGCCTGCAAGGACCGCATGGTCCGCTCGGGCGGGCGGGTGAACTGCATGGGCACCTTGCCCTACTGGGACAAGAAGCTGATGAACGCCGAACTGCGGCGCATCGTCGACATGGGGCTCAGGGGCATCACCCTGCCCGACCGTCCCGAGCGGCTATCGCAGGGCTACCTTGCCGAGGACGGCGGCGTGAACCCATTCTGGGAGGAAGTGTTCGAGACCTGCAACGCCACCGGCCTTGCCCTGACCTTCCACCTCAACGGCTCGCTCGATGCCGAGAGCGCCATGTGGGACCACCTCGGCTTCGACCAGCGCCTGCCGATTTCCTCGATGATCCACTTCATCGGTTGCGCCGCGACGCTGACCAATTTCATCGTCACCGGCGTGCTCGACAAGTACGAGGAGCTGAAGATCGGCCTGATCGAGAGCGGCGCCGGCTGGGTACCGTTCTGGCTGGACGGGCTGGAGCACCAGCTCGACGAATTCCGCACGATCGAGAACCGCGGCCTCAAGCGCCGGCCCAAGGAATACTTCCGCGACAACTTCTGGGTCAGCTTCTGGTTCGAAAACGCCACCGTGACCAAGCTGATCGACGAGATCGGCCGCGACAAGATCATGTTCCAGACCGACTATCCGCACCCCACTTCGCTCTATCCGGACGTGCAGGACAGGCTGGTCAAGGTGATGAAAGAGTTCGATCCGGCCACCCGCAAGCTCATCCTGCAGGACAATGCGGTGAAGCTGTTCGGCCTCGATCTGGGATAAGGCGGTAGCCGGCCGGCCGGGGCCGGCATTCCATCCTCAGGCGATCGCCTCCTCGCCGGCCAGCGTCACCCGGTGCATCACCCGGCCGCTGTCGGCCGGGTAGGGCGTAACCCGGTGCAGCACGCCGCAATTGTCCCAGACGATCATGTCGCGCGCAGCTCAGCCGCCTTGCTGCCATCCAGCAGCGTCGCCTTGTCGGCATCGATTCGGGTGCCGATCAGCGGCTTGATGGGGGTAGCCTGGAAGGTCACGCTGGGTACTCCGTTCAGATGTCGAGACAGATCTTGCCGATGTGCTTGCCCGCCTGGAGGTGGCGGAAGGCATCGGCAAGGCCTTCGAGGGGGAAGCTGCTGTCGACCACCGGTTTGATGCCATTGGCCTCGATCGCGCGGACGGCCTCCATCTGGTCGCGCCGGCTGCCGACGGTGACGCCCTGCAGGCGCAACCGCTTCGCCTGGCTGATGGCAAAGGGGATGCCCCCGTCGAAGCCCGCGACCGCGCCGATGATGGCAAGGTGCCCGCCGGTACGCGAGGCGACTATCGACTGAGGCAGCGTGTTCGGTCCGCCCACCTCGACGACATGGTCGACGCCCACGCCGCCGGTGAGGTCGACAACGGTCTGGCCCCATTCGGAAAACTCGCGGTAGTTGATCACGTGGTCCGCGCCGAGGGCCTTCAGCTTCGCCAGCCGCTCCTCGCTCGACGAGGTGGCGATGACAGTGGCACCTGCCGCCTTGGCGAACTGCAGCGCGAAGATCGAAACGCCGCCCGTGCCGAGCACCAGCACATTGGCCCCCGGTTTGATCTGCCCGTCCGTCACCAGCGCGCGCCAGGCGGTGACGCCGGCGCAGGTGATCGTCGCGCTTTCGGCATGGCTCAGGCCCTTCGGCGCGCGGGTGAAGTGGGTGGCGGGCCGGGTGGCTTCCTCGCAGGCGAAGCCGTCCGCCGGGCCGCCGGGCCCGCCGACCAGTTGCGAACGCTCGATATGGCCGTCTTGCCAGGCCGGGTGAAAGGTGCTGACGACCGCGTCGCCCGGCTTGAACTCGGTAACGCCCTCGCCGACATCCAGCACTTCGCCCGCGCCGTCCGACAGCGGGATCAGGCCATCGGCAACCGGGAAGAAACCGGTGGCGACGAGGCTGTCGCGGAAGTTGAGCGAGGCGGCGCGGATCCCCACGCGAATCTCGCCAGGCCCCGGGGCGCGGTTGTCTGCGGTGCCCAGCTCGATGCTGTCGAGACTGGCCGGCTGGCGGATGCGCATTGCCTTCATGGGAATTCCTCTTGTGCCTTCATGCCGCAGGGCGGCTTTGGCACGGCCCTATCCGGCCCAGCCCGCCGTGGAAAGCCCAATTGACGCGGATCGCCGATTGCATTTTGCCGGGAAAGCTGGTGCAAAAACGCGGTCAGGGGAGAGACCGTTGGCTCACAAGGTTCGCAGCGTCAGGCACGCGCTCAACAACGAGGACTTGCGCCAGCTCGCGCGCCGCAGGATGCCGCGCGGGCTGTTCGAATTCGTGGATCGGGGGGCTGAGGACGAGAATACCCTGCGCGGCAATGCCGAGGCGATCCGCGCCGCCTGGCTTCGGCCGCGGGTGGGCATCGACGTATCCTCGCGCGATCTTTCGACGACGATTTTCGGCGTGAAGCTGTCGATGCCGATCGCGGTCGCGGTGACAGGCCTCGGCGGCATGTTGCACTATGATGGCGAGCGTGCGCTGGCGCGGGCGGCTGCCTCGGCGGGGGTGCCCTTCACCATCGGCTCCAGCAACTTCACCGCGCAGGCAAAGCTCAAACCCATCCTCGGCGACCTCTTGTGGCGGCAGATCTATCCGCCGATGGACCATGCCCTGTTCGACCATCACATTGCCGTGTCGAAGGAGAGCGGGGTCAAGGTCCTGCAAGTGACGTTCGATTCCCCAGTCGTCGGCAAGCGGGAATACATGCAGCGCAGCGGCTGGGGCCCCGGCATCATGCACATGGGCACCTACATGCAGATGCTGGGTTCGCCGCACTGGCTGTTCGGCACGCTGGCGCGCTACATGATAAACGGCGGCTTGCCCGAGCTGGACGATTGGCCACAGGCCAGCCGCAGGTTCTGGGGAGGCCCCCACACCTATGGCGCGACGGGGCAGGACTTCACCTGGGAGCATTTCCGAGAGCTGCGCCGCAAGTGGGATGGCGTGCTGGTAGCGAAGGGCCTGTCGACCGCCGAGGACGCGCGGATCGCGCTCGATTGCGGGGCGGACGGGGTGATCGTCTCGAACCATGGCGGGCGCAGCCTCGATGGCTGCATACCCTCGTTCCGCGCCTTGCCCGAGGTGGTCAATGCCGTCGCGGGCAAGGTCCCGGTTATCGTCGACGGTGGTTTCCGCCGGGGAGCGGATGTGGTGAAGGCGCTCGCGGCCGGGGCATCTTTGGTCATGGTTGGCAGGGCAACGCTGCACGGGCTCGCGGCGGGCGGAGAGGAGGGCGCCGCAAGGTCGCTTGCCATCTTCCGCGAGGAGATCGACCGTTCGCTGGCCTTGATCGGCTGCCGCTCGCCCGCCGAGTTGACGCGCAATCACATCGAGCTTCCGGATCGATAACATGCGAGCCACCGGCGATGATCTCCACTCCGACATCCGCGAGGCCGTCCGCGCGCTGTGCCGGGACTTTCCCGATGAGTATTTTCGCGAAGTCGATGCCCGGGCCGGCTATCCCGACGAGTTCGTCAAGGCGCTGACCGAGGCGGGCTGGCTTGCCGCACTGATCCCCACCGAGTTCGGCGGCTCGGGGCTGGGCGTGGCGCAAGCGTCGGTCATCATGGAGGAGATCAACCGCTCGGGCGGCAATGCCGCGGCCTGCCACGGGCAGATGTACAACATGCAGACGCTGGTCCGGCATGGCTCCGCCGAACAGAAGGCGCGCTGGCTGCCGCAGATCGCTTCCGGTGCCCTGCGGCTGCAATCGATGGCGGTGACCGAACCGGCGGCGGGCACGGACACGACGAAGATCCGCACCTTCGCCGAGCGGCAGGGCGACCGTTACGTGGTCAACGGCCAGAAAGTCTGGACCAGCCGCGTGCTCCATTCCGACCTGATGATCCTGCTCGCGCGCACGACCCCGCTGGCCGATGTGCGCAAGAAGGTCGATGGCATGTCGATCTTCCTCGTCGACCTGCGCGAGGCCATCGGCAGGGGCCTTGAAGTCCGCCCTATCGCCAACATGGTCAACCACGAGACCAACGAGCTGTTCTTCGACAACCTCTCGCTGCCGGCGGACAGCCTGATCGGCGAGGAGGGCCAAGGCTTTCGTTACATCCTTGACGGCCTCAATGCGGAGCGCACCCTGATCGCGGCGGAATGCATCGGCGATGGCTACTGGTTCGTCGACCGGGTCAGCCGTTACGTCACGGACCGCATCGTGTTCGACCGTCCGATAGGCCAGAACCAGGGCGTGCAGTTTCCCATTGCCCGCGCGTTTGCAAACGTCGAGGCAGCCAGCCTGATGCGGTTCGAGGCGGCGCGGCGAATCGATTTGGGGCTGGATGCGGGCAGCGCCGCCAACATGGCCAAGATGCTCGCGGCGGACGCTTCGTGGGAAGCGGCCAACGCCTGCCTGCAGTTCCACGGGGGCTTCGGCTTCGCCAGGGAATACGACGTCGAGCGCAAGTTCCGCGAAACCCGGCTCTACCAGGTGGCGCCGATCTCGACGAACCTGATACTGTCGCATTTGGCCGAAAAGGTGCTGGGCCTGCCGCGCTCATTCTGAAGGGAGAGGGCCGTGTTCGATCTCGGAGAGTATCGCAGGCTTCGCGTCGAACCGCTGACTGGCACGACCGGCGCCGAACTGTTCGATGTGGACGTTGCCAGGATCGACGATGAAACCTTCGCCGAGGTCCGCCGGGCCTTCAACCAGTTCGGCGTCATCTTCTTCCGCGACCAGCAACTGGACTCAGACAGCCTTGCCGCCTTCGCAGAGCGGTTCGCGCCGCTGGTCGTCTCCTATGCGCGCGAGGGGCACAATGCCCATCCGGTCGGCCGCATGCACCGCGCCGCCGACACGCCGAGGAACGTGCGCAATCTCGGTGACCGCTGGCACGCGGACCAGAGTTCGCGTGAGCGGCCCAACATGGGCGTTGCGCTCTATTGCCTGGAGGCCCCGCCCTATGGCGGCGACACCCTGTTCGCCAACCTGTGCGAAGCCTACGAAGGGCTGGCTCCGGGCCTCAGGCAGATCTGCGAGCCGCTGATCGCGCTGCACAGCCTCTCCGGCATCTACGGCACCGATGGCCGGGGCGGGGTCGGCACCACCAAGCCTTTCGCCTACGACGCGCCGCACGTGAAGCTCGACGAGCGCATGCTCGAGCAGATCCGCCTGCGGATAGAGCACCCGCTGGTCTGCACCCATCCCGATACAGGCCGGCCCATTCTCTATGTCACCGGCAATCACATGGTTGGCATCAAGGGCATGAACGACCTGGAGGCGCTGCCCTTGCTGCAGCTGCTCAACAACCATGTAACCAAGCCCGAATTCACCTGCCGCTTCCGCTGGAAGAAAGGCTCGCTGGCGGTTTGGGACAACCGCAGCATGCAGCACTACGCGGTCAACGACTACGAGGGCTTCGTCCGCAGCATGTTTCGGGCCGAAATGGCCGGGACGCGGCCTTTCGGGCCCGCGATGCCGCAGGCCAGCTAGGCGTTGCGCCCGACCTGCAGTTCGATGGTCTGGCCCAGCGTGGTCGAACCGAAGGCGAAGACATCGGTGTGCACGAAAACCTGCCGCATGTCGGGGAAGTCCGCCACCTGGCCGTAGGCGGGCATTTCCTTGATGGTCACGCGGCTGGCCAGTTCCGGGCTGAGCCGGTTCCGCACTGCCTCCATCGCCCGCTCCATCTCGGCATTGGTCGGGTAGTGCACGCCGAAGTGCGGCGAGCCGTCGCCGTTGGCGCGCGCGACATTGCGGTACATGGTGACCGCTTCGTTCAGTTCCGCATCCTTCACCAGGCGGTCGGCCAGGATATCTTCCATCCGCGCCTGGTGCGCCGGCATTTCCGAGAGGAACATTACGTTGTCGGTGTTGTTGAGATCGGCCGGGTTGACGTGAACCCGGGTCAGCGAGTGCTCGCCCGAGGTGCGCACCAGCACGCAGGCCAGGCCGAGCGCCTCCATCAGTTCCACCGCCAGCTCCCGGTCGCCCGCGCGGTAGAAGCCTTGCAGGTGGCTCAGGTGATTGCCTGTGTATTCGGCTATGCTTGTCATGCTTCCTCTCCAGGTTTCCCTTGTGGTTCAGCTTCCCGCATCGCGCCTGCCCGGATTGACGCTGAGGCCTTCCATGATGAAGTCGCACAGCGCTTCGTGGACTTCGGCATCGGTGGCCGTGCCTTCGGGGATCAGCCACTGGTCGCACAGGACATAGCCGAGGATCGCCGCGAAGGAGATGCGCGACATCAGGCTGGGCGGTACTTTCGGCTTTCCGGCGAGGTTGGCTTCCTCGCGCGTGGTCATCTTGTCGAAATAGTCCTGCAGCCCGCGCAGGCCGCCCGAGCCGTCGCCTTCGCTGGCGAAGGCCTCGTTGACCACCAGCGACTTGAACATGCCGGAATGGCGCTGGACGAAGCTGACGAGGTCGGAAACGTAGGCCCGGCTTTCGCGCGCCCGGGCGGCCGGGTCATTGACGTCGGCATGGGTGGCGACGAAGTTAGAGAAGTGATCGTCCAGCGGCTTGAACACGGCCTTGCGAAACAGGTTCGCCTTGGTGGCGAAGTGAGTGAAGATCAGCGCTTCGGCGACATCCGCGCGGCGGGCGATGGCGGCCGTGGTCGTGCTGGCATAGCCGTTCTCGCCGAACTCCAGGAAGGCGGCGTCGATGATTCGATCGACCACTTCCTGGGTGCTGCGCCGCTTGCGCCTGGGCGGTTTTTCGACGCTCTTCACCGCTATGGTTTTCGGATTGCCCATCGGCTTCAATCGCTCCTGGCGGCGGAAAGACCCCGTTATGGCCGGAATGCCCGCAATCTCCCGGGCGTGCAAGCCGCGGCGGCGATGGTCCACTGGACGAGCAAATCGATAGTGGCTACTCTGTAAGGAATCGCGGTGCGGGTCAGGCAGGCTGCATTGCGCAGGGTGTCGCCTTGCAATAGGGCCGCCAGCAAATTCAACGGTCAATGTGGGATGCTGCAAATGGGTAATCTGGACGGACTTGGGTATCGCGGCGCGACGGTGGTAGTCACTGGCGGTGCATCGGGCATGGGCGAGGCGACTGCGCGGTTCCTCGGCGAGCTGGGTGCCAAGGTTCATATCGTCGATATCCAGCAGCCCAAGGTGGCCTGCGAGAGCTTCCACCAGTGCGACCTGTCGGACTTCGACCAGGTCCGCTCCGTCGCAAAGGCACTCCACGCCATCGGGCCGATCGATTTCGTCTTCCCCTGCGCCGGCCTGCCGCCGCATATCAAGGGCCCGGCCTACTGCATGCGGGTCAACTACATCGGCACGCGACTGTTCGTGGAAGAGCTGCTGCCGGCAGTGAAGGACGGGGGCGGCATTGCCCTCATCTCCTCCGATGCCGCCATGGGCTGGCAGGCCAACACGGCGCTGCGCATGGAGATGCTGGCGATTTCCGATCCCGACGCCGCCTATGCCTGGTGCGAGGCCGATCCCGAAAACCGTATCAAGGACGGCTACACCACCTCGAAGGAAATGCTGGTGGTCTGGGTGGCCAACGCAGCGGTCAAGCTCGGCCTCGAGCGCCGCATCCGCCTGAACTGCATTGGCCCGTGCCCGACCCGCACCGCCTTCATGGACGAGCAGGAAAAGCTGCTGCCCGAAGGCTTCCTCGACGAGTGGCCCTATCCCTCGCTCGGCCGAATCGCGACGGCGGAAGACCAGGCCTGGCCGCTGATCCTGCTCAACAGCCCGTTGAACGCGGCGGTGACCGGCACCTTCCTCTATACCGACCAGGGCTTCGCCACCGGCGTCTTCACCGACGCGATCAGCCCGGACTTCATGATGGGCGCGGGCAAGAAGTAAGGCTGCGAGTACCGTGGGCAAGACCATCGCCATCACCGGCGGCGGCGCCGGGCTGGGCCTCGCCATGGCCCAGCGCCTCGCCGCTGACGGGCACGAGCTGTTCCTGCTGGGACGCACCCTGTCCAAGCTGGAGGCGGCTGCCGCCCGGATGGCCGGGGAGGGCGGCAAGGCGCATGCCATTGCCTGCGACGTTGGCGATGTCGCATCGGTGGAGGCGGCTTTCGCACAGCTGCGGACGCTGAGCCCGCGACTCGACGTGCTGATCAACAATGCCGGCGTCTTCGCCCCGTTCTTCCTCGCCGAAGCGACCAACAAGCAGATCGCCGATACCCTGAACACCAACCTTGCCGGGCCGATGTACTGCTCGCGCGAGGCGCTGAAGTCGATGGAGCCCGGCGGCCATATCCTGTGCATCGGCAGCGAGCTTGTCGTCATTACCGGCGCCATGCTCGGCGCCTATCAGGCCAGCAAGGCGGGGCTTGAGCGCTACTGCAAGACGCTGGACCAGGAAGTGGGGCCGCAGGGCATTCGCGTCACCCTGATCCGCGCGGGCAAGATGTACGGCCCGGACATGAGCGGCATGATGGAGCCCGAGGTGGCCCCGCGGTTCACCGAGGAAAGCCTGAAGCTTGGCATCGACAACAGCAAGAACCCGATCAGCCTGTTCGCCTCGGTGGCGGAAGTGATCCCGGGCCTTCTGGCCTTGCCGCAGGATGTGAATGTGCCGGAGATCATGCTCGCGGGACGCCACCCGCGATAGGGTGCCCGACCGGTCTTAACCGACCGCGGCACGCAACTCCACGATCGGGCCCGGCACTTGCATCCCGCCGTCCTCTCCTGGCTGCTCAGCCCTGCGCCTGAATTCGGCTGCCATCGCGTGGTGCATCTGCCGTGCAGCGGAATCCCTGGTCGTACTGGCGAGCCGTTCATGCATCCTGGCCCGTTCCAGGCAGGTTTCGCGATCGAATGACGAGTGGGTCATGGGACAAACTCCAACTCTTTCGCCCCGTGTCGTCCTGCCATCGCCAGCCCGTGGCAATGAGAACGGCCGTTCCGCACGACCCGCGTTAGATAGCCTTTCCGCGATCGAATTGAAACTAGATTCGATCGTGCATTCGCCACGGCACGAACCGATTCCTAGGACCATGCCTGCGGCCTCAGGGAGTGGCATTTCAGCTCCGTTCCGTCTTTCGCGTCCCTCTCCGAAAGCCGCACTTCATAGCCCCACAGGTTGGCTAGGTTTTGCAGGACCATCTGCGCGTCGCTCGCGTCCAGCAGCATGCCGTTGGCCACTGTGTGCTCCAGCACAAGCGCGCGGTCTCCGGCAAGGTCCACATCGACGATCTGGATGTCCGGTTCCTGCCGGCCGATGTCGAATTCCCGGGCCAGCGCGCGGCGAATCTCGCGATAGCCGCGCTCGTCATGGATCGCCGCCACGCCGAGGTCCGGCTCGGCCTGGCGGTCCACCACCTGGAACAGCCGCCACTTGCGGATGAGGTGGGGGCTGAGGAACTGGCTAATGAAGCTCTCGTCGCGAAAGTCGGCCCAGACGTGCTTCAGGGTGCCGTTGACGTCGCCCTTGCCGGCGAAGTCGGGAAACCAGTCCAGCTCCTCCCCGGTCGGCTCCCGGCAGATGCGGGCCAGGTCCTCCATGATGCCGAAGCCGAGGAAATAGGGATTGAACCCGCCGAACTGGGGGGAATCGAACGAGGGCTGAAAGACCACGTTGGTGTGCGACTGGATGAATTCCAGGAACGAGCCGTCGGTGATCTGCCCGCGCTCGTGCAGGCTTGTCATGATTCGGTAGTGGCACCAGGTGGCGCAGCCCTCGTTCATCACCTTGGTCTGGCGCTGGGGATAGAAATACTGGGCGATCAGTCGGACGATGCGAAGAATCTCGCGCTGCCAGGGCTGAAGGCGGGGGCCGGTCTTCTCGAGGAAATAGAGGATGTTTTCCTGCGGCAGATTGAGTGCGCGGCGCCGGTCGTCGGGCGGGAGGGCGGGGGCCTTGGGGCCGGCTGGCAGCGTGCGCCACAGGTCGTTGTAGATCTGGTCGCGATAGGCCTGCCGCTCGGCCTCGCGCGCTGCCTCGGCCTTGAGGTCGCGGGCGCGGACGCGGGGGTGCCGGTGGACCCCCTGGTGCATCAATGCATGCGCCGCATCCAGTAGCCGCTCTACCGGCTCATGCCCGTAACGTTCCTCGCAGCGAGCGATGAAGGCCTTGGCGAATTCGAGGTAGTCGAGAATTCCATCAGCGTCGGTCCATTGCCGGAAGGCGTAGTTGTTCTTGAAGAAGTGGTTGTGGCCGAAGGCGGCGTGGGCGATGACCAGCGTCTGCATGGTCGCGCTGTTTTCCTGCATGATGTAGCTGATGCAGGGGTTGGAATTGATCACCAGCTCATATGCGAGGCCGCGCAGGCCCTTGCGATAGAGCAGCTCGTTGGTGACGAACTGCTTGCCGAAGGACCAGTGCTTGTAGAACAGCGGCATGCCGGTCGAGGAATAGGCATCCAGCATCTGTTCCGCGCTGACCACCTCGATCTGGTTGGGGTAGACGTCGAGCCCGAGTTCGCCCAGCGCGATCTCCTCGATGGCGTCGTGTACGCGCTGGATGAGGTCGAAGTTCCAGTCGCTGCCCTCGAACAGGGGCTGGTTCGCGCGGTCGAGCATCACCATTCCGCCCCCTCGCTTGCGCCCTTGCTGCGAAACAGGTCGCGCAAGACCGGATAAATCTCGCGCCGGTGATTGACCCTGCGCATGGCAAAGTGCCGGTGGTCTGCGACGAGCGGCTGGTAGGCAATCCAAAGGTCGCTGGTGGCATGGCCGGTGATGCCGGTGGGCACTTCCGGGCCGACCTCGATATAGGCGAAATACTGGACCACGGGCAGGATCGCCGTTTCGATAAGGCCCACGGTTACCGGGTTGTCGCGGCTCATGTTGTCACCGTCGGAGGCCTGGGCGACGTAGATGTTCCAGTCGTCTTGCGGATAGCGTTCCTTCACTACGCTCAGCATTTCCTCGAGCGCGCTGGAAACCAGGGTGCCGCCCGATACGGTGCTGTGGAAGAAGGTCTCCTCGTCCACTTCGGCGGCGCGATCGGTATGGTGGATGAAGACAACCTCGACGTGCTTGTAGCTGCGCGTCAGGAACAGGTGGAGCAGCGCGAAGAAGCGCTTGGCGAGGTCCTTCATGTGCTCGGTCATCGAGCCCGAGACGTCCATCAGGCAGAACATCACCGCCTGGGCGACGGGCCTTGGCGTGGACTCGTATCGCCGGAAGCGCAGGTCGACCGGGTCGATGTAGGAGATCAGGGCGCGGCGGCGGACGATGTGCTGCAGCCGCGCCTTCAGCTCTTCCAGTTGCTGCCTGTCGGGCTCGCCGGGAGCGGCCTCGATACGGGCGATCTCGGCCTCGACCTGCTCCAGTTGCAGGCGGCTCGGGCGGCGCAGCGCCAGCCGGCGGGACAGGGCCTTCTGCATGGTCCGCGGCACCGACAGGTTCGAAGGCGAGCCGACCGTGGTGTAACCCGCGCGGCGGATTTCCAGCGAATCTTCGCCCGTCAGCTTGCGCTTGGCGAGGTCGGGCAGTTCGAGATCGTCGAGGAACAGATCGAGGAATTCCTCGCGCGAGAGGACGAAGCGGAAGTCGTCCTCGCTGTCGCCCTCGCCGGCCTGCGATCCGCTGGCGGAGTCTCCGTTTGGACGAGGTATCCGGTCACCCTTGAGGTATTCCTTGTTGCCGGGAAACACGCGCTCGCGATCGCCGCCCCGCGGGCTGCGGTGGAGGCTCGGTTCGTGAATGCCGCCGCGCGGAATGCCGATCTGGGTCTCGCGGTCGAGGTCCCGGATGCTGCGGTCCTTCAGGCTCTGGCGGACCGCCTGCTGCACCGCTGCCCGGGCGCGCCGCAAGAAGCGCTGGCGATTGACCAGGCTCTTGCCGCCGGGGTTCAGGCGTCGGTCGATGATGTGCATGGTGCTGCTTTCCGTGCCTTCACCCCGCCTGCTTCACCCGGATGTACCATTCGACGAGCCGCCGGACCTGCCGCTCGGTGTAGCCGCGGCGGACCATGCGCTCGACGAACTCGTGGTGCTTCTTCTCGCTATCGCCGTCCTTCTTGGAGCCGAAGCTGATCACTGGCAGCAGGTCCTCGACCTGGCTGAACATGCGCTTCTCGATCACCTCGCGGATCTTCTCGTAGGAGGTCCACGAGGGATTGCGGCCCTCATTCGCCGCCCGCATGCGCAAGGCGAACTTGACCACCTCATTGCGGAAGTCCTTGGGATTGGCGATGCCCGCGGGCTTCTCGGTCTTGGACAGTTCCTGGTCGATGACTTCCCGGTTCAGCAGTTGCCCGGTGTCCGGGTCCTTGAAGTCGAGGTCCTCGATCCAGGCATCGGCATAGGCGACATAGCGGTCGAACAGGTTCTGGCCGTAGTCGTTGTAGCTTTCGAGATAGGCCTTCTGGATCTCGTTGCCGATGAACTCGGCATAGCGCGGCGCCAGTTCGCCCTTGACGAATTCGAGGTAGCGCGCCTCGCTGTCGGAGGGGAACTGCTCCTGCCGGATCATCCGTTCCAGCACGTACATCAGATGAACCGGATCGGCGGCGATCTCGCTGGTGTCGTGGTTGAAGGTGGCGGAAAGCGCCTTGAAGGCGAAGCGGGTCGAGATGCCCGACATGCCCTCGTCGACGCCCGCCCCGTCGCGGTATTCCTGCAGGCTCTTGGCGCGCGGATCGATCTCGCGCAGCATCTCGCCGTCATAGACCCGCATCTTCGAATAGAGGTTGGAATTCTCGTGCTCGCGCAGCCGCGTCAGCACCGAGAAGCGCGCCAGCATGTCGAGCGTGCCCGGCGCGCAGGGCGCGGAGGACAGCTCGCTTTCGCGCAGCAGCTTTTCATAGACCATGCGCTCCTCGGTGGAACGCAGACAGTAGGGCACCTTGATGACGAAGATGCGGTCGATGAAGGCTTCGTTGTTCTTGTTGTTCTTGAAGTTCTGCCACTCGCTCTCGTTGGAGTGGGCCATGATCACGCCGGAGAAGGGGATCGCACCGATGTTCTCCGTGCCGATGTAGTTGCTCTCCTGCGTCGCCGTCAGCAGCGGGTGCAGCATCTTGATCGGCGCCTTGAACATTTCGACGAATTCGAGAATGCCCTGGTTCGCCCGGTTGAGCCCGCCCGAGTAGCTGTAGGCATCCGGATCGTTCTGCGAGAGCATCTCGAGCTTGCGGATGTCGACCTTGCCGAC
>CAZVWP010000054.1:0-24917 GCA_964630805.1 uncultured Novosphingobium sp.
TCGGCACCGTCACCGGCCGCAAGCGCCGCTGCGGCTGGTTCGACGCCGTGCTGGTGCGCCAGAGCTGCGCCATTTCCGGCGTCACCGGCATTGCCCTGACCAAGATCGACGTACTCGACGGGCTGGAGACAGTGAAGGTTTGCACCGGCTACAAGCTGGGCGACAAGGTGCTGGACTACTTCCCCAGCCATGCCGCCGACCAGGCCAATGTCGAGCCGGTCTACGAGGAAATGGAAGGCTGGAGCGGGACCACCGCCGGCGCGCGCAGCTGGGCGGATTTACCCGCGCAGGCAATCAAGTATATTCGCCGCGTGGAAGAGCTGATCCAGACGCCTGTGGCACTGGTTTCGACCAGCCCCGAGCGCGAGGATACGATCCTGGTGAGGGATCCGTTCGTCGACTGAGGAGGGCCCGTTGCTGCGCCGCATTGCCGCCATTGCCCTGATGCTGGCTGCCGGCGCGGCGCAGGCGGACAGCTCGCTGCAACTGCCGGAAGTCGACTACATCCGCGTGCTGAAATCGGCGCGACAGATGCAGCTCTGGTCCGGCGACCGCCTGGTCCGCACGATAGACGGCATCCAGCTTGGCGATGACCCGGTCGGCCACAAGCAGTTCCAGGGTGACGAGCGCACGCCGGAAGGGCGGTACCTGATCGACTTCGGCAATCCCCGGAGCAGCTACCACCTGTCGCTACACATCTCCTATCCCAATGCCGCAGACCAGGCCTTCGCACGCTCGTACGGCCGCAGCCCGGGGGGAGACATCTTCATCCACGGGCAGCCTAATGACTGGCCAGCAGGGCGCGTGCCGGGAGACTGGACCGACGGCTGCATTGCACTCGCCAACGCGGAAATCGAGGCGCTGTGGGAAGCCGTGCCCGACGGGGCGACGATCGATATCCTGCCCTAGAAGTCGACCGCGATCCCGTTCTTCACCCAATCGCCATAGCGGGTCGGCGACAGGCCATCCGGATCGCCTTCCTCCTTCGCCGCTTCGGGCTTGGGCGGCGGTGCGTCGCTCCAGTAGGCGGGCTTGACGAAATTGCCGGGGCGTTTTGTGGCGCGCTTGGTCATGCGCCTCAAATGCGCCCGCTGGCGGTCGATTGCAAGGACGGCTAGGGCGGCCCCATGGACATTCCCGGCCTCCCCGCCCGCAAAGCCGCCCTGCGCCTCGTCGATGCCGTGCTGCGCCGGGGCGAGACGCTGGAACAGGCGGGGCAACCCGCGCTGCAGGGCATCCGCGCCGAGGCCGACCGCGCGCTCGCCCGCGCCATCGCTTCGGAAGCCCTGCGCTGGCTGACCGACCTTGACCTCCTGATCGACAGCGCCACCCGCCAGCCGCTGCCCGACGACGCCAAGCCCCGTGCGGTGCTGCGGCTGATGCTGGCGCAATGGCTGCGGCTGGAAACCCCGCCCCATGCCGTGATCGCGACGGCCCTGCCCCTGCTGGCGGGTGGCCCAAGGCGGCTGGCGCACGGGGTGTTCTCGACGCTGGTGAAACGGGGAGTGAAGCTGCCGGACGCGCCGACCCTGCCGGAAGCCGTGGCTGCGCGCTGGGGTGAGCGGGCGCAGTCCATTGCGGCAGGCCTGGCCGAACCGCCGCCGCTCGACCTGACACTGCGCGATCCGGCAACCACTGCCGAGTGGTGCGAACGCCTCGGCGGCACCTCGCTCCTGCCCGGCCATGTCCGCCTCTCGCGCGGCGTGGCAGTAGATCGGCTGGAGGGCTACAAGGACGGAACATGGTGGGTGCAGGACCTCGCGGCCAGCCTGCCCGCGCGCCTGCTGGGAACAGGCGCCAATGACTTTGGGGGACGCACGGCACTGGATCTCTGCGCCGCGCCCGGCGGCAAGACCATGCAACTCGCTGCGGCTGGCTGGCAAGTCACCTCGGTGGACAGCGGCGCGCGCCGCATGGAACTGCTGCGCCAGAACCTGGCCCGCACAGGCCTTGCAGCCGAAACGGTGATCGCCGACGCGCTGCAATGGGAACCGAAGGCCCCGTTCGACGCCGTGCTGCTGGACGCCCCCTGCACCGCCACCGGCACTTGCCGTCGCCATCCCGACGTGCTCCACCGTGTCACCGGACGACAGATCGAGGTGATGACGGAACTGCAAGCCCATTTACTCGCTCGCGCCTCTGAATGGGTGAAGCCGGGTGGCCAGCTGGTCTATGCGGTCTGCTCGCTCGAAAGCGAGGAGGGCGAGGAACAGGCTGCACGAGTCGGCCTCACACGCGATCCCATCCGCCCCGAGGAACTCCCCGCCGGCCTCTCCCCAACACCCGATGGTTTCCTCCGCACCGATGCCGGCATGCTGCTGGACAAGGGCGGCCTCGACGGGTTCTTCATCGCGCGCTGGCACAAGCCCGCATAGGAGACAGGCCCATGGAACTCGAAGGCAAGATCGCAATCGTCACCGGCGGCGCGCACGGCATCGGGCGCGGTTCAGTGGAAGTCTTCGTCGAACAGGGCGCGCGCGTCGTCATCGGCGACATCGATGTCGAAGCGGGGCAGGCGCTTGCGGCCAGCCTCGGCAGCGCCGTTCGTTTCTGCCGCACTGACGTATCGCACAAGGGAGAACTGCAGGCCCTCGTCGCCTTCGCCCTCTCGGAGTTCGGCGACCTCCACGTGATGTTCAACAACGCCGGCATGAGCGGCAAATTCCACCAGAGCCTGCTCGACGACGACTTCGAGGATCTCGAACTGGTCCTGCGCACCAACCTTGCCAGCGTAATGCATGGCACGCGCTTCGCCGCGCTGCACATGGCGAAGCATGGCCGCGGCTCGATCATCAACACCAGCTCGATCGCCGCTCTGGTGCCGAGCTACGCCATCCCCGCCTACCGCGCCGCCAAGTCCGGCATCAACACCTTCACCCGCTGCGCCGCGATCGACCTTGGCCAGCACAACATCCGGGTCAACGCCATTGCGCCGGGAGGTATTCCCACCCGAATGAACAGCCATGTCGAACCGGGCCTTACCCCGGAGGAAGCCGATGGCCTGATCGCCCACCTGGCGCCCGGCCGCCAGATCACCCAGGCTCTCAAGCGCAGCGGCGATCCGCGCGACATCGGTAACATGGCCTCGTTCCTTGGCAGCGACCGCGCGGCGCACCTCACCGGGCAAGTCATCGCGGTGGACGCGGGCGTCACCGCCGGAGAGACCCAGCGGCAGAGCGAACTGTTCACGAGGATGCGAAAAGAATACCTCGCCTCGATCGGCAAGTAGGCTCAGGCCTTCACGCGCGCCGCAAAGCTCTTGCGCAGTTTCTGCAGCTTGGGCGGGATCACCGCGAGGCAATAGGGGTTCCTCTGGCCTTCGCCTTCCCAGTACTCCTGGTGATAGTCCTCGGCCGGATACCAGGGCGCCGGCCCTTCGATGGTGGTCACCGCCTGCTGCCCCGGATGCTCCGCATTCCACCGCGCGATCGCCGCCTCGGCCTCGGCCCGCTGGGCGTCGTCGAGCGGGAAGATCGCCGAGCGGTATTGCGTTCCGATATCGTTGCCCTGGCGGTTGAGCTGGGTCGGATCGTGCGTCGCCATGAAGATGTCGAGCAGGTCGCCATAGGCGAGGAGCGCCGGATCGTAGGTCACCAGGATCGCCTCTGCATGCCCGGTCGCACCTGAGCAGACGGCCTTGTAAGTGGGATTGGGCACCGAGCCGCCGATATAGCCGCTCTCCACCCCGTTCACCCCGATGACGTCGCGGAACACCGCCTCGGTGCACCAGAAGCACCCGCCGCCGACAATTGCCGTTGCCTGATCTCCCATTGCTTCATACTCCTTTGTTCGGAAAGATAGGGGGCATCCGCCGGCTTGTCACCGCCAATGGGGAGAATTCGCATGCGCTGGTTAGTGATCGTAGCCGCCGTGGCCCTGGCCGCACTCGCCGGGCCGACCGTCGCCCGCCAGGCTCCTTCGGCCAACCTCGCCCTTTCCTCCGCGCTGACCGACAGCCGCCGCACCGAGGCCGACCGCGCCCGCGACCGCTTCCGCCATCCGGCCGAGACGATTTCCTTCTGCCGCATCCGGCCCGGCCAACAGGTTGTCGAGGTGATGCCCGGCGGCGGCTGGTGGACGCGCATCCTGCCCTTCTACCTCGGCGAGCAGGGCAGCTACATCGCGCTCAACCCCGATGTGCGAGCCGGTACCGAGCAGATGCGCAATTTCATGGGCGGCACCGCCCAGAAATTCCCCCCGCAAGCGGCCGGCTGGACCGGCCTGCCTGCCAGCCGCTTTGCCGGCTACAATTCGGACGGCCTGCCCCCGGCGATGTTCGGCACGATCGACCGGGTGATGATCATGCGCCAGGTCCACAACATCAACCGCTTCGGCTTCCTCTTCGCCGAACTCACGACCGCCCGCCGCCTGCTCAAGCCCGATGGGCTCCTGTGTGTCGAGGAACACCGCGCCAAGCCGAATGCCTCGCCCGATTATGCCGACGGGTCCAAGGGCTACATGCGCGAAAAGGACGTGATCGCCCTGGTGCAGGCCCACGGGTTCGAGCTGGTTGCCAAAAGCGAAGTGAACGCCAACCGCCACGACCCCGCCAACTGGCCCGAAGGCGTCTGGACCCTGCCGCCGAACCTGCGCGGCGTTAAGGACGAGGCGTTGAAGGCTCGGGTGATGCAGATCGGCGAAAGCGACCGGATGACCTTGCTGTTCCGCAAGCGCGGATAAGCGTCCGTTTCGAAATAGCCCGCTTCCGCCCTCCAGCCCGGCTGTCAATCAATTTCCCGAAAGAGAAATTGTACGCTTTCCTACAGCTTCCAACATTGTCAAGTTCAAGTATCGTGATAATATACTGGAAATGGAGGCTGGACAATGAAAACTCCACTTGCTTCGATCGTATTTCCGTCCATCTACAAGACAAACGGCGTTGCGGTCCCTCTTCCCAAGAAAATGTCCCAGTGCACACCGGACATGAAGGCCGCACTGGTCAACACTGCCGCCGATCTTGCCGCGGTGGGCGGCAAACTTGTCCTGTCCGACCTGTTTCGAAGCTACGACATGCAGCTTGGCTCGCATCTCGACTGGAAATCCGGAAAGAAGAAGGCGTTCAGCCCGCCCCCCGGGGGCAGCCTGCACGAAGCGGGCCGCGGCTTCGATCTCGATCTTGCCGCAATGAAGATCGGGCTCGACAAGTTCTGGGAATTGGCCGCCAAACATGGCCTCGTGCCAATTATTTCCGTACCCAAGAAAGGGGTCAGCGAATCCTGGCATTTCGAATGTCGCGGCAGCCACGCGCTGGTCCAGGAATACTACAAGGCCGGGCACGGCAGCAATTTCGAAAAGCCCTACCAGGCCATGGCAGCCAGCGCGATCGTCAGCGTGGGGGTCAAGGTCGACAAGTTCGGCACGGGGCAAGACGCGGCCTATATCCAGTCCGGCCTGATCCGGCTCGGCAAGAAGATCGGCAATCTCGACGGCGCCATCGGCGTCAAGACGCGCAAGGGGCTGGGCGAACTCGGCATCGACATGTCGTCCACCGCCGCGATGATCGAAGGGATCGACCAGGCGCTGCAGGCGAAATTTCCGGGCGAATTCTTCGACAAGGTGCCATCGGCCCCAGGCCTGCCGGATTGATCGGGTTCAGGCTTTCACGGCCAACCGCTTCATCAGCACATGAAATGCAGATGAACTATTGAAGGCCTCCGCGTCTTCGGGAGATAGCGCCTTTGGTTCAAACTCCTCGATCACGTCGCTCCAGCGGCCGCTTTCGCCGGTAATTTGGTCGACTTCCGCCAGCCTGGCCTCGAACCCCGCAACGAAGTGGACCCCGGCTGCCTCGCACATCTCGCGCACTATCCTGTCGGGCTCTGCCACGAAGTCCTCGTAGCGAAAGACCGGAGCGCCCGGGAATGCATCCATCAGTGCCAGATGCGCCTGGCACAATTCATCGGGTGTACCATCGAACCAGCCGTTTCGCCGGACCGAAATCCATACCTCGCGGGGATCCCTTATGGTGACGATGGGAATCGTCTTGAATTCCCTGGCGAGCGTATCGAACAGCGCCGACCGCGTTCCCCTGCGCCAGGCGAAGTCGGTGTGGGCATGATCGCGGACAACAAGAGTCCTTCCATGCGATTGTGCAACACCATAGGCGATCGCCATTTCCCGGCGGAAATGGCCTCGGATCATGCTTCGATCGATTCCGTCGAGCAATCCGCCATAGCCGCGCTGCAACTGACCCAATGCGTGGAAGTCCTGCTGGATGGGGCGACCGGGGTGAATTTCGCTGAGCACCAAAGTGTCCGGCATAGTCGCCAGGCATTTCGTCATGATGGAGCCGCCGGAACAGGCCAGGTGGTGCAGGATCACCACCCGTCGCCGCACCAATAGACCGACGCCCCATCGCACCGCATCGCACATCTTGTTCAGGACGACGATCCCGGGCAGGCAAAACCGCCGGCGGCGGACCGAAGTGAGGAAGCGCCCTGTCTTTGATGCTCCAAAGCGTGCCATTTGCTTCCCGAAGTCTCTCCGTTTCCACCTGACAGACACGCTCCGACCGGCGCGTTAAACCCGGCTCGTGCGCCCGCAGCGATGGCCATACAAACAGGAATTCAAAGTTCTGACAATTGACCCGACGCAAGATACCGGTGTGACGAAGCGGCGGGAACTCCGCCCGTTCCCGGCGGTTAACCAGGGAAGCCGCCGCTTTTTGCCCGCCGCGCAAAAATCCCGGGCAAATGCAAACGCTCGATTAACCAAGGCCGGTTACTAGAGCAGGAAACCAGTGCCGGAGCCTCGCAATGTATTTGAACAAAACGCCCGTCAGTCATATCGGCGTCTGCAACGTCCTCGATGACTTGGGCGACAGCACCATCCGCGGCATCAACTGGCGCAGGCCGGTCTATGCGGCGATAGACGAGCTGCGCGCCACGGCTGCGCCTGTGGATCAGCTAGACACCATCGAGCGCATCTCGATCGCGCTACTCAAGCTCGATTGGGCCATTCAGCAAGGAAATGCCGAAAAGGAAGATCAGGCGCGCGAGCAGCTCGCCGAGCTGGGCGAAGCCTGGCGATCCTTTGCGGAACTGGCTCCGGCCGCGACGCTGGCCACCGATGACCACGAGATCGAACCGCACGAAGTCGGCTCGATCACCGAGGCGCTCGAGCGGATCGCCCAGCGGCAATATTGAGGCGCACCGCCCCGGCCGGGATCGGAACGTTCCCTTTCCCGCACCGCGCTGGTAAGCTCCGCGCATGACCACGCTTACCGTCGCCGCGCTGCAACTGGCCCTGGGCTCGCCCGACGAGGCCGACAACATCGCCGCTGTATCAGCGCTGGTGGAACAGTCCGCCGCCAAGGGCGCGCAGGTGGTATTGCCGCCCGAGCTCTTTTCCGGACCCTATTTCTGCAAGGTGGAAGACGAGGCGCTGTTCGCCCTCGCCAGGCCCACGGCGGAACACCCGTCCGTGCTGGCCATGCAGGCGCTCGCAAGGACGCTCGGCCTCGCCATACCCACCAGTTTCTTCGAGCGGGATGGGCAGCACTATTACAACACCCTGGCCATGATCGCGCCGGGCGGCGAAATCATGGGCACCTACCGCAAGAGCCACATTCCGGACGGCCCGGGCTATGAGGAAAAGTACTATTTCCGCCCGGGCAACGGCGGCTTCAAGGTCTGGGAAGTCTTCGGCACCCGGATAGGCGTGGGCATCTGCTGGGACCAGTGGTACCCCGAATGCGCGCGAGCCATGGCGCTGATGGGAGCCGAGGTGCTGTTCTATCCCACCGCCATCGGTTCCGAGCCCTATGACGCCGATCTCGACACCAGCCGCATGTGGCGCCGCGCTATGCAGGGCCATGCGGTGTCGAACTGCATGCCGGTTGTCGCGGCCAACCGCATCGGCACGGAGGAAGGACAACGCTTCTATGGTCACAGCTTCATCACCGACGAATGGGGTGACCTGATCGAGGCGTTCGGCGCGCAGGAGAGCGGCGTGCTGGTTGGCAAGCTGGACCTCGGGCGCTCTGCAAGGCACCGCGCCGGCATGGGCTTCTTCCGCGACCGCCGCCCGGACCTCTATGGCCGGCTTGCCCAGGACGTATGACGGGCAGAACATTCGACTACCTGATCGCGTTGGGGTCTAACAGGCGGCACGCAAGATGGGGCGCGCCGGAGAAGGTGCTGCGCGCGGCAATGGCGGAGCTGGGCGTCGCGGCGGCCTCGCCGATCGTCACCAGCGAACCGGTAGGCCCGTCGCGGCGGCGTTATGCCAATGCCGCGGCATTGCTGCGGACCGATGAATTGCCGCCCAACCTGCTGTCCCGCCTCAAGGCCATGGAACGCCGCTTTGGCCGCCGGTGCGGCGGGCAACGCTGGGGCAGCCGGGTGCTCGACCTCGACATCGTGCTGTGGTCCGGCGGCGCCTGGGCCTCGAACGGCCTGGTGGTTCCGCACGTATCCTTCCGCGAGCGCATGTTCGTCCTCGGTCCTACCCTTGCGGTTGCTCCAGGCTGGCGCGATCCGCTGACCGGCCTGACCCTGCGCCAACTACATGCCCGAGCGACCAGACGCTTGACCCGCCCCCTCGCTCTCCCTAGGTGACGCGCCTTGGTGAGGGCCCATAGCTCAGTCGGTAGAGCAACTGACTTTTAATCAGTAGGTCGCTGGTTCGAATCCAGCTGGGCTCACCATAGGGTTCAAGCAGCCCCCTCACCCCTTTGCATTTTCGCTAGCAGGTCCGCGCGAAGCGTGATTGATTTTTTGCACAGCCTAGTTGATAGGTTAGTCAGGATCGACCTTCGAACCTTCGCGGAGGAATGCTGCCTTGAACGACGTCGCCACGTTTTTCGCCGACACGACCGATAGCAAGACTGCCGGAATGGCCGTCCGCTATGTCCAGCCCGAGGAGAACTCCCGCCACTTCAACCGGTTCGATCAGCTGCGCGCGGTATTGCGCAATGAGACGATGCGGCAAAACGGTGCGTCGCAATCGCTGACCGAAAAAGAAGACCCGATGCTGGCCTCGATCTTTTTCCTCCACGGAGAGGAGCACAAGAAGCGGCGCGGCGCGATCATCGGCTTTTTCACGCCAAAGGCAATCACCACCCGGCACATGCCGCTCATCGCCCAGACCGCAGACGAGCTCATCACGGATTTCCGGAAGTCGGGCCGCGCGCGGCTCGACAAGATCAGCATGTTCCTGACCGCCAAGGTGGTGACCGAAATCATCGGACTTACCGAAACGCCGCTCTTGCCGATGATGCACCGCATCGAAATGGCCAACAGCACCCCCGACATCTGGCGTGGTGGCTGGCGCAAACTCCTCGCGCCCATCAAGTCGCGCTTCTACGGAACGATGTTCTTCCTCCGCGACGTCAAGCCATCGATTGCCGCGCGACGGGCAAACCGCCGGGACGACCTCATCTCCAAGCTGCTGGACGAAGGCCGCAACGACCTGGAGATCATGATCGAATGCACCACATTCGGATTGGCGGGGATCGGCACGACCCGGGAATTCATCGTCGTCGCGGCGCTGCACCTGTTCGACAACGAAGCCCTGCGCAAGCGCTTCCTCGATGGCGACGACGCGGAAAGGATGGCCATACTGATGGAATTGCTGCGGCTGGAGCCGCAAGCGTCCATGATCTACCGGACCACGTCCGAACCCATCGAGGACTCTGCGCTCGGGGACCTGCCCGCGGGCGAGCGCCTGTCACTCGATATCAGGCAGGCCAATCTCGATGAGGCGGTTGTCGGTCCGGAACCCTGGAAGATCGATCCCGAAAGGGCGAAAAAACAAAAGAACAATGGCGCATGGATGAGCTTCGGCGACGGCGCGCACTTCTGCCCGGGCTGGCAGGTGGGGCTGACGGAGACACGAGTCCTGCTCGAACGGCTTTTCCGCGTTCCCGGGATACGACTGGCCCGCCGGCCCGACCTGCACTGGACCCCACCGATGCTGCAGAGCTATCAGTATACGAATGCGGTTATCGAATGCGATCCAACTTGACCCGTTGCAACAACGGGCCTCCAATAGGCAATTAATCGGCTCTCGCGCCATCTATGAATAGATTGAACATGGAATCGCAGAATTTTATGGCAGATTCATGTATATCATCGACCTCCGGGCGTGACGGATACACCGTGAAGTAGAGCAATATTCCACCGATCAAGGTAATTGCCATTTGCTCAAGGGATATGTCCTTGATCGCCTTGCTGTCCCTGGCGTCCCGGAGAATGTCGACTACTTCCTGGAAAAGGACGCCGGTGTAGTGTTCCTGCAACCAGGTGAACCGTTCGGAATTGGACCTCGCCTCGGCAATGATCATGAAAAAGTGATCGGGCCACTTCGCGGCGAACAAGGCGTGGGCCTGCAAGAGCGCACGCAACCTGTCGAGCGGCGCCAGTGACCGGGTGGCATTGCAGATCGCGGTGGCTTCATGCCGAAGCTCGCCAAGCGAAAATTCGACCGTTTCGCGCCACAGCTTGTCCTTGGAACCGAAATAGTAGTGGATCAGCGGCGGGGCGACATCGGCCAGCTTCGCGATCTTTGGCAGGGAAGCGCCTTCATAGCCGTCGCGGGCAAAAGCATGCAGGGCCGCGCTGAGAATTGCTTCTCTCGAACTTTGACTGCCCGGCGCCTCCGTCAGCGAGCGTTTTCGCGAAGGTCTGACCAAGTCGGCTTCCTTACCCTGTTCACCTGTACCGCGGGCGGTAGCATCGAACCGCAAAATGTGAAACGGCATCGCCCCATTCGCCGGCGAAACCGGCTTGCGCACGATTGACCGATCTGTCAATATATCTGTACATTCCGTAAATGAGGGGTGGGCGTGATCCCGGTCCCTGACGCGACCGATCCGGCATTCGATGGACTGGCTGACGCGGGGGCACTCAACGGGCACGACCGTTTTGACAAGGAGTAGCTGGTGGCGACGACGGCAGCAGAGGCAGGCAAGAAAGCACCGAGCAGGAAGCCGAAGAAGGCTTTGACGCCGTTCGGAGGCGCGGTTCCCATCGCGATTGTCGGGCTGATCGGCACATTTGTCGGGTTCTTCCCGACCTTTTTCTCGCGGTTGAGCGAAGTTGGCGTGATCCAGCAAGTGCACGGCTGGACGATGACAGTCTGGCTTGTGGTCGTGCTGACGCAGGCGCTCCTGATCCGGTCGCATCAATACAAGCTGCACCGCATGCTTGGGTGGGCGTCGGTGGCCCTGTTCTGCATGATGTTCGGATCCAGCCTGCAGGTCGTTTCCGTCATGCTGAGCCAGGGCAGTGCGGTCGGCCTGCCCTACGAAGCCGACAAGTTTTTCGCCTATTCCGATATCATCAACCTGCCGCTCATCCCCTTCCTGTTCGGCGGCGCGATCTACTGGCGCAAGGATCGCTACCTGCATTCGCGCCTGGTCGCCGCTACAGTCCTGACATCGATCGTTCCGGCGCTGGCCCGCTTCTTCAACATCCTGATCTGGCGAAGCATAGACGGCTTGTTCTACGCCATGCATCCGACCTATCTCCTGATCCTGGGGATGCTGGGCGCGGCGATCTACGCGGACTGGAAGAACAGCAAGCTCAGGTGGCCACTTCCGCTGGTCTTCGGCTGGTTCGTGTTCGACTACATAACGATATGGCCGGGCTACAAGTCGCAGTGGTTCGAAGTCGTCGCGCAGTTTTTCGCATCGTTTTACTGATTGGCCGGCCTCGGGGTGCCTTGGCTGAAGAAAGGTGCTTGCCCCCGGGTCAGACGTGCCGGAGGTGAGCGAGGCCTATATCCACAAGTACCTGGGCGACTTGCGCGCCTTGCAGATGCTGAATCGAACCGTCACGCCGGGTCGAAGGCTATCGGAAGGTCCAACAACCCGTAGGCGCCGAGGAAGGAGCGCCAGACGATCCCGCCGTTGAGCCTGGGATTGCGCATCCGCTGGGCGATGATGTGGATGCCTTCCTGCAGCGTGGCCCGGGCGATGTATTGGCCAAGGCAGATATGCGGCCCGCGCCCGAAGGCGAGATTCCGCGCAGAATTCTCGCGCGTCGGATCAAACTTCAGCGGATCGGCGAAAATGGCAGGGTCCCGACCGGCAAGGGGCGGCGCGCAGATGACCAGTTCGCCCTTGCGGAACGCGTGTCCACCATAGCTGAAATCCTGAGCGACTTCGCGATAGGGCGTGGCGATGCTGGTATGGCGCAGGGCTTCCTCGATCACCTTGCCGCAGAACTCCTGATCCTCCGCGCAACGGGCATAATACTCGGGGTGTTCGAGCAGGAGCTTCATTGTCAGGGTAAGCATGTTCTTGGTCGTGTCATATCCCGCGATGAACACTGTCAGCAGCATGATCCGCAGCTCGTCCTCGTCGAGCCGGCCCGCCTGCTTCGCCGCGATGATATTGTCGAGAAGCGACGTCTCATCGCGTGTTCCGCGCGCTTCGCGCTCAAGGATCGTGGTGTCGGCGAACTCCCAGAGCTGGTCCCAGGCTTCGAGGAAGTGGGGCTTGGTGGACAGGTCCATGGTCAGCGACGAGATGTGGTGCTCGATTGCGGAGCGCAGGCGTGGAACCGGATCGGCGGAGACGCCCAGAAGGTCGCACATCACCGATACTGGATAGAACGAGGCAAAATAGGCGAAATTCATTTCGCCCCTGGGCGCCCATTCGTCGAGCAACCCGTTGATCACCCGCTGCATGATCGGGCGCACCAGGTTGGCGTGCCTCGGGGTGAAGGCATGCGCGACGCTGGCGCGAAGCCGCGCATGGGTGGCGCCGGTTTCGGTCTTGACCATTTCCTTCATGAATCGGCCCCACATGGTGCCGTTCAATCCATAGAATTCGACTACGGGACCAAGGCCGGGCTTCAGGTTTTCGCTGTCGAAAAGCAGATCCGAAACGGCATCGTAGCCATACACCACATAGCCTTGGGAGAATTTGCCCAGCCAGGGATGGACTGCCCTCGCCGCTTCGAGCGGTGTCTGGGGGTCGGCGGCGAAAGCGGCAGTGTCAACCGGCACGAGCGGCAGCGGAGCCTGAGCGATCGAAGCCATTTTCATCTACCTTGCGTTTTCCCGACGGACGGAACGAATACCTGTTGCACCATCCCATAATCTGACCAATGCTACAACGAATTTGACAGGGTGATCAGCCGATTCCTCACTGTGCCTGCGGCTGGACGAGGGATGCTGCGAGGGAGAAATAGCGATGGCCAGCAAATCGCCGCCTATCAAGATCGGCTTCCACCTCGGCCCCCAGCATGGCGATTATCGCACCATGCGCGACCAGTGGCTGGCCGCCGAGGAACTGGGCGTCGACGCACTCTATTCGGCCGACCATTTCTTCGCCCAGTCGATAGAAATCGATGCCGGCAGGGGGGAGCGGCCGCCAGACGCTGCCGGCGCAAACTACGAGGGCATGACGCTGCAGGCGGCGATGGCGGCTACGACCACCAGGCCCGAGATCGGCTGCATCGTCCAAGCAATAGGCTACCGCAACCCCCACCTGATGGCCGACATGGCACGCACCATCGACCATATCTCGGGCGGGCGGTTCATTCTCGGCCTCGGCACCGGCTATCTGGAAAAGGATTTCGTGGAATACGGCTACGAGTGGACTTCGCAGAAGGATCGCTCGCTGGAACTGGCCGCCAAGATACCGGTGATCCTGGACCGGATGGCGAAACTCAACCCGCAGCCGCTACGCAAGATACCGCTGCTCATCGGGGCAATGGGGGAGAAAATCGGCATACCGACGGTGGCGCGCCATGCCGACATCTGGCACGTCTACGGCACCGCCGAAGTGGTCGCCGACAAGATCGAACGGCTGAAGGAATGCTGCGCGGAGATCGGCCGCCCGTTCGAGGAGATCGAGCTGGCGACCTGGTACCTTCCCGGCATCATGGGCATTTCCAATTCGCCCGACGATATCCTCGCCCTCGGCATTCGCAACCTGATCAACCTGCAGGCCGGGCCGGACTGGGACCTGGGCGTTATCCGCGAGCTGATCCAGTGGCGCGCCGCGCTTTCGTGATGCGCTTGCCGGCAGGAGACCGATCGTGACCGACGACGCCGAACTTCCGTTTCATCTCGCGCGCAATGCCGGCTTCGGCGTGGCTAGGCCCGAGGACGACTATCTTCACACCCACCAGAACGCGGCGGTCGGCCATGAAACGCTGACGGAAACCCAGTATTTCAGCTTCTCGATCCCCGAAGCGAAAATCCATTCCAACCTATATCTCTGGCATCATCCCAACCTGGGCGTGGTCAGTGGAGGGGCCTGGGTCTGGCAGGGCAGCAAACGTCATCCGGTCGAGGCGGAAATCAACGATTTCCGCCTGTTCATGCGCGACGATCCGCTGAAGAACGATCTGCACGAATACAGGCTGCTGAACGGCTATGGGGTCAAGGTTATAGAGCCGCTGAAACGCCATCGGGTGACGTACAACGACCCGGAGCGGCGCAACAGTTTCGACCTGGAATACGAAGCACTGATCCCGCCGGTGATGACTGCCGACAACACCCATTTCGAACAGCCGATGAAGGTGCGCGGCGAACTGGTGCTGCGTGGCGTTCCCCACGCCGTCGATTGCTACACCATCCGCGACCGTTCCTGGGCCAAACCGCGTCCCGAGCAGCCGATGTCCCTGCCGCCCTTGACGACCCTGCAAGGGGTGTTCGGGCCCGACTTTGCGTTCAGCAGCCTGTTGTTCGACGATTGCAGCCAGGAGGCAGGGTTCGAGGCCTTCGCCTTGCCGAATGACCGGCTCATCCCCTCCGGCTCCTGGGTGTGGCGGGATGGCAGGCTGGGCTCGATCGTCGCGGCGCGTCGGCGGATCGAGCGCGATTCGGACAGTTTTCACACGCGGCGCATGGAGCTGCAGCTCACCGACAGTCTCGGGCGGGAGCTGTCGATCCGCTCGAACACCATCGTCACCTGGCCCAGTTATGGCTTCTGGCCCAACCAGATGGTCCAGCACAGCTGCGCCGAGATCGAATGCGAGGGTCTGCGCACTCATGGCGAGATCTACGACATCCTGTCGAGCGACTACATGCAGCACCGTGCGCATCTCATACGAGGGCGGGGGTAAGCCTCGATGCCCAAGCCAGCAGGAACACCGCCAGAATCGTACATGCTGCTGCGGCATGTGCGCGCGGCCTTGTCCCGCGTAGCCGGTGGGACGGAGAACAGCGAACACCAGGCGCTGCTGGCTTGTGCCGATGTCGTGCTGAACGAACTCATGTTGCGCAGCCAGGTGGCGGACTACCTGCCCTTCGTGGAGCGCGGCATGGAACTGGTCCGGCAAGGGCAGGGATTGCTGGCATCGGGAAGCGAGGTTGCGGGCCCGCCACTTCCCGTGCCGGCGACGGAGCCTTCGAGCCCGGACGACGTCTGCGATGCGCTGGACCGGATCGGACTGGCCCTGGCGGATCTCGTGGCACGCGTGGAGGACGTCGCGGGCACACAGGCGCGCATGTTCTGCGACCAGGTGAGCGACTGGGAAGCTGCCATCTATGCCCGCAGCCTCGCCGAGGCTGGCCAGTCCGGACCGCCCGAGGACGACCCTTTCACCCGCGAAAGGTTCGAAGCCTATCTCAGGTCGCGCTTCCCGGATTGGCCAAACCTGTCGATCACCCAATATACCGTGCTCACCGGCGGCTTTTCCAAGCGCACGGTGCTGTTCGATATCGAGGACGACGCCAACGGCAAGCGCTCGCTCATCCTGCGGGCCGAACAGCCGATCAGCCTGCCGCGCTTCAGCGACATCGTGCAGGAATTCCACCTCGCACAGTACGTCGTCGAAGCGGGCTTGCCGACTCCAGCCGCGCTCTGGCTGGAGACCGACCTTGCACACTTCGGGTGGGCATTCGCCATCGTGGAGAAGGCCGAGGGACTGAATTACGGCTGGACCATGGGTCGCAAGGCGAACCTGACGCCGGCGCTCGTCGATTCGATCGTCGACGCAACCGCCAACATGCATTCGATTGCGATCCGCCACGACGATCCGCGCATCCAGGCCAGCCATCTGGCGCAATGGAGCCAGTGCCGCACCGTCAGGGAAGCGACCAGTCGCTACGTTTCCACCTACATGGAGGGGCTGATCCGCCAGACGGGCATCGATCCCAGCCCGGAACTGGTGCGGGCCATGCGCTGGCTGCAGGCCAATGTGCCCGACGTTTCCGATCCGCCCGTCCTGGTCCACCACGATTTCGGGCTGAACAACATGCTGCTCGATGGCGACCGGGTTTCGGCGATCCTCGACTGGGAATCGGCGATTGTCGTCGATCCCGCCTACGACATTCTCGTCATCCAGCGCGAACTGGCCGAGGTGCTGCCGATGGAGGAGTTCCTCGACCGCTACCGTGCCCTCACCGGACGCATGATCACGCCCTACAACATGGCCTATGCCAAGGTGGCGGCCTTCGCGATCTACATGATCGTTTATCTCAATGGACGCCAGTCGCTGGTGCGAAACGATCAGACTCCGATTGCCATGAGCCTGCTGGCCTACCGCTACATCGCCAACACGTCCGCCCAGTTGAATGCGCTGATCGCGGAAGCGGAGAGCTTGCGGTAAACGTCGCCGTTGTCACGCCTGGCTTCAACAGGCCAGCGCGCGCGATCCGGGCTCACCCAGCCAACGCGCGCGCAGGCCCCATGCCCGTTCGATCAGTCCGCAATCGAGCGTCTGTTCGGGTTTGCCGTCGGCCACCACCGTTCCTTCACGCAGCACGATCACCCTGTCGGCATGGTTCATCGCCTGCGCCAGATCATGCAGCACCAGCGCCACACCCTTGCCAGCGCGGGCCAGGGCAACGAAGTGGTGGAGCAGAGCCTGTTGGTGGGCCAGGTCCAGGCTGCCCAGCGGTTCGTCCGCCAGGATCCAGCCCGGATCGCCCGCGAGCACCCGGGCAAGCAGGACTCGCGACCGTTCGCCGCCGGAAAGCTGGGTGATCGGTCGATGCCGCAACGGCAACAGGCCCAATGCCGAGAGCGCCTGCTCGACCGCGACGCGGTCGTCCGCCGCGGAGCCGCGATGGGGAAGCCGGCCAAGCCCGACGAGCGTTTCGACGCTGAGATTCCAGGCCACTTCGCCGGCTTGCGGAAGATAGCCGATGGCCTGCGCCCGCCGACGGGCCGTAAGCCCCGAAAGCGGTTCGCCATCAAGCATGACCGGGCCCGGAACCAGCCCAGCCATGGCCGAAAGCAGCGTCGATTTGCCCGCACCGTTGGCTCCGAGGATCGCGGTCACCTCGCCGGCGCGCAAGGCCAGGCTCACGGCATGGAGCCTCCCGGGCACCGACAGGTCGCGAGCGGCAAGCGTCATGCCAGCGCCCGGCGCATGCGCAGCAGCAGGCGCAGGAAGAACGGCGCGCCGGCAAGGCTGAGCGCGATGCCGAGGCGCAACTCGCCGCCCGCCAGCGGCACGATCCGGCACAGGCAATCGGCCAGCAGCAGCAGCAATGCTCCCGCCAGCGCGCTGGGCAGCAATAGCGAAGAGGGCAGTTGATCGGTGAAGGGACGAACCAGATGCGGCACCATCAGCCCGACAAAGCCGATGATCCCGGCCACCGCAACGCCGGAGCCGATGACGAGCCCGGTGGCGATCACCATCAGCATCTGCAGGCGGCCAGGATCGATGCCGAGCGAAAAGGCGGCGGCATCGCCGAGCGTCAGCGCATCGAGCCCCCGCCCGGCGCGGTACAAAAGCGCCATGCCGAGCAAGGTCGGCGGCAGGGCGATCCACACTTCGTGCCAACTGCGGTTTTCGAGCGCGCCCATCAGCCAGGTAACGATTTCGCTGAGCGCGAAGGGGTTGGGCGACAGCGAAATGGCCAGGCTGGTGAGCGCGCCGGCCAGGCTGGCGATCATCATGCCGGCAAGCGTGAACAGAGCCACCGAAGCTGACCGTCCGGCGATCAGCCCGAGCAGAAGCATGGCAGCGCCGGCGCCGATGAGTGCGAAGAGAGGCAGCGCGAACGGCTGCACGGCATAGCCGGTGTAGAACGAAAGCACCGCCCCCAGCGCCGCCATGGGTGCGATGCCGAACAACCCGGGGTCAGCGAGCGGGTTGCGCAGGTAGCCTTGCATGGCAGCTCCTGTGGCGCCAAGCCCGGCGCCCAGGACAATGGCAAGCAGGGCCCGTGGCAGGCGCAATTCCATCAGGATCGGCACCGCGTTACGGGTCGGTGCGCCGAAAGGATCGATCCAGACCTGCCCGGCGAGCAGCGACAGTGGCACCGCCAGCGCCAGCGCCGCCAGCAGCACGGCGACCGGGCGCGTCATCGGCCGCGCCCCGACGGAACGCGGAAGCCCGGCCCGGCATGGTGGGATCGAGCAAGCGTTTCCTCGCGGACAGCGGCGAGAGCTTGCACGGCGCGAATGATGGTCGGGCCGCCGCAGTAGAGCAGGTTGGGGGCGAAGGTCGTGCGGTTGACTCCGTGCAGCGCGGCCAGCGCCGGGTGCGAGAGCATGCGATCGACATCGGCCCCCTGTCCTTCGCCAGCGGCGGCGGTCAGGATGACCTGCGGCGGATCGGCGAGCAGGCGCTCCAGCGGCAGGAGGTCGGCCTGTGAATAGCCCTTGGCCGCGGTGGCGTTGACGAAGCCGGTGTGGCGCAGCAGATCGGCGATCAGGGTATTGTCACCCGGCACCATTCCGCCAGACTCCCACATGACTGCGCGTATCGGTGGAACATTGCCGCCCGGCGCGGTGGCCGCGAGCGCGGCATCGATCCGTGCGACCAGTGCCTCGCCGCGTTCGGGATGCCCGCTGATGGCGGCGAGATCGCGAACCTGTGCCCGGGCGTCGGCGATCGAATTGACGGTGCCCACCTTCTCCGTGCGAAGACCGAGCCGCGCATAGGCGCCCGAAGTGGCCGGCGCCATGAAGCTACCGTCGACGACGATGTCCGGGTGAAGCATGACCACTTCCTCCACGGTGCCACGCGTCGTGGCAAAGCGCGCCGCCACCTCGGCCGGCATCGACGACGAGCGTTGATTGGCGCTGTAGTGCGAGATTGCGAGAATCTGCGATGGATCGGCGACCTCGGCCAGGATGGCGTCCGCGCAAGGATTCAGGCTTACAATCGTCGGCCGCGCGCGCGGAACTTCGGCCTGGCCGGCGGCAATACAGCCGCCAAGCAGCGTTGGCAGCACCAGCGCAACGGCGCGCCCGCAGGCACGCCGCAGCGCCAGGCGTCGCCCGGTTCGTTCAATAGCGGACACGGACACCGGCATAAGCGGCCCTGCCCGGCGTGCCATAGCCGGCGATGGTCTCGACGTGGGAAGCGAACAGGTTCTCCAGGCGACCGAACAACTCGATGCGCGGGCTCAGCGGCAAGCTCGCCCGCAAGCTCGTGACGGTGCCGCCACGGATGCGCACCGTGTTGCCGGCATCGTCAAAACTTTCGGACTGGACATGCATGTCGGCCCCGAGGGTCAGGCCATGGAACGGACTTGTCCAGTCCAGGCTGGCGGTCAGCGAGTGGCGGGGACGGCGCGCTAGGTCCTTGCCGAGATAGGCATCGCCCACGGTAAGGTTGCGCGCGCGGGTGTAGGTATAGGCGACTCCCAGTTGCAGGGATTCCGCCGGCTTGACATCCAGCTCCGCTTCGACGCCCTCGGCGCGCGCCTTGCCGATGTTGTCGTAAGTACCGTACGGTCGGTTGCTGCAAATCCCGGTGCTCTGCCCGAAGCAGGAGACGAAACCGATGAGGTTGCGGCTGTCGCGGCGGTACAGGGTGAGCGCGGCGCGAACCCTTTGGCTGCTCCATTCGATGCCTGCGTCGTAGCTGCGCGCGCGTTCCGGCACGAGCGCGGTGTTGCCGTAGTTCGAAAGCAGCTGGAAAAGCGTCGGCGCTTTGAAGCCTTCGCCGTAAGACGCGCGCAGGCGCAGCTCCGGCGTTAGCCTGATGCTGCCGTTCGCACCCAGGGTCCAGGCATGGCCGAAGCGCGAATGATCGTCGTAGCGAAGGCCCGCGGCGAGGGTGACGGAATCGGCGTACCAGCCGAGCAAGGCATGCAGGCTCGTCAGCCGGGCCCGCTGTTCGGCATCGAAAGTCCCCGAGTAGCGGGTCCATTCGCTGTCGACGCCGAAGTTCAGGGCCAGTTTCGCCGGAAGCTGCACGCGTCCGCCGAGGTCGGCCCGCTCCGAATGCGCGCGGTAACCGTAGGAGGGAGCGTTCCCGTACGTGGGGTCATAGTATTCGCGCAGCGTCTGGGCATGGGCATAGCCAGCGTCGAGCGTGACCGCGGCGGTTTCGTAGCGGAGCCCGGCCCGGCCGGAGAACTGCCGGGTCTTCTGGAATTCCGGCGTGTCGGCGAAACTGTAGTTCGGCGGCGGGAAGCCATCGATATCGGTCCGGGTATCGGCATAGCGCGCCGCGCCAGTCAGAGACATATCCCCTGCCAGGTCGATCCGACCCTTGCCGCCGATGCGCCACTGGCGAAACCCGTCGGGTTCGGTCCCGGTGACCGCTGCCGAGGCGAGGCCGTTCGATGCGGCATGGCCGCCATTGATCGTCAGCGCGTAGCCGTTGCCGGCAATGCCGGCGGTAGCGTCGGCCAGCCAGGAATTGCCGCTGCCGGCCTCGGCAACCGCATCGATACCATTCATCTCCCGGCTCTCGATCGCTACGACCCCGCCGATCGCCGCGCTGCCCCAGACCACCGAGTTGGAACCGCGCAGCACGTCGATCCGGCCGACGCCGCCGGTGGTCAAGGTTCCGAAGTCGAAGCCGCCCGACGGCGCCGAAACATCCTCGACGCGAACGCCGTCGACCAGAACCAGGACCTGCTCGGATTCCGAACCGCGCAGGCGAACACCGGTGAAGGCGCCCTGCCCGCCGTTGCGGCTGAAGCCGAGGCCGGGAATGCGCTGCAAGGCGCGAGTGATATCGGCGCCCTGGATCCTTTCCAGATCCGCGGCGTCCAGCACCGTGACCGGCTGCCCGGCCTGGTCGACGCGAAGCTTGCTGCCGGTTGCGACAACGGTAATCGTGCCATCCGCATCAGCTTGGGCCAGCGCGGGATGCGCGAGCAAGAGGGCGGCAGGCAGAGTTAGAAGGTATTTCAAGTGCACTTACTCCCGTTCCATGGACGTTCATGCCGTCCATGGCGGGAGCATTGCGAAACATGCCCGCAACGGCTCGCGACGCTTGCGCCCGGTACACCCCGCCCGGCCGCGGAACGACCGCACACCGGCAGGTTTCCTGGCTCGCCCGGGTCATCGCCCCTGCCCGCCTTCCCAGCTTACGCCAGTGGCATTGGACAAGCACTCTCCGGACACAGTTGCGGGGGCAGCTCCGGATTGAATCAGGAAGATCCGTCCGGATTCCCTCTTGGCCCCGTCTCCGGAGCTCCGATGGCGTCGGAACAGGCCCTTAGCGCCCGCCCGCGCGGACAGCAACACGCAATTGAGCGCTGAACTGTGCGCTCAATCTGCCTCGGTCGCGGGCTTGAAAATCTTCTCGCGAAGGAACGCGAAATCACATCTGTGGCTGCTGCCGTGCCGACGAGGGGTTCATGCCCACCCCTTCGGCGGTATCGCTGACCAGGGCGTCGCAAGTGTCGCAGATCGCCGCCTCCGGTAGAACAGGTCTATCTCCGGTCTGCCTTGCTGAACTGCAAGCGAATCCCGAGAATCAACGCCTTGCGCCCTTGGGGCGCATGCTGCCCGTTCCAGACCAGCTGCAGGTCCGGCTGTACGGACAGCCACGGCGCAATCCGATCCGAATAGGTCACCTCGATGCCGGTTTCGTGCCCGTGAACGATCAGGCCGTTGTTGGCCGCGTCCAACTGGAACTTCCGGGAAAGGAAGGCCTGGTTCACGCCCAGGGAGAACTGGCTGTCGGGCCTGCCCTTGAAGACCCCCTGGGCGAAAATTCCGGCCTGCCAGCCACCGGTGTAGGGCGTCGTGTGGCCTTCCGACACGCCCACGCGAGCGAAGAGACTGAATGGCCGGCTTGTCGATCCGGCAATGCGCAGGTCCGCCAGTGCATAGACCCCCCAGGCTCGCCGCAACAACGGGAGCCCTGCCGGGTCGGTTTCGACAAGATCCTCTTGTCGCCGGGTATAGGTCCAGGCTCCGATCGCGAATTTGGAATTTGTCGCGGTTTCGTGGCCTGCCTCTCCGATCAGCAGCGCGCCCTGGTCGAACAGCGGACGCACTCCGCCGACATCGCCCAGGACGCCGGCCTCCGAACTCACAGCGGCAGCCTGCAAGTAGGTGCCCGAGCGCGACTGTATCCGGAAGCGCGCGGTCGGAGCGCTCGAAGGAAAGATCGAAGGCCCATTCGGGCCTGTCGCGGATAGCTCCGACCCGATGCCGTATGCAGGCCCGAGCAGCAGGGCGGATGAATCGGTCGCGTAGAATTCGGAGTTGAGGTCGGAAAAGCCGAGTCGCAGGGATGCGCGGCCGGAAAGCATTTCCTGCTCGAAATAGGCCTCGAACAGCCGGGCGTGGTGTTCGGTAACTTCGATGTTGTCGATGCCCTGCAAGGTGCCCGCAAGGTCATTTGGGTGCCCGCCGTGGCTGACGATCGCATGGAGCCCAATTCTGCCGCCGTCCCAGCCGACAAGGCGCACGAGCGAGAGGTCCGCCGACAGGCTGGCGAGACCCAAAACGCGAGTGCCTGTCTGTTCGCCCTCGGCAACATGCAGGGCATCGACGGTATATTCGGCCTCCCAGGCCACAGCCGGCTGCGCGTCCTCCGGCGTTTGCGCGGCCACAGGATGAGACAGCGACAGGCCAAGCGCGGCCAGGATTGGCCCAAGCTCACGGGGAGCAACACTATTCATGGAATTCGTCCGCGTTTTTGGCATGAGCACAGGCAATCAAGCTGCGTCCTGGCCGAGTCTGACTTCGGCACCGCGCATTGGTTGGATAGGGAAAGCGTCCATTCCACTGTGCCTAGGGGGATCTGCGGGGGCCCCGCTTTTTCCAAATTGCATGATTGCAGGTCTACCTGCGCCCTTGTCAATTTCCCAGTAAGGTACCCAGGAATGCACGAAGCCCGCGTACTCGTCGTCGATGATTCAGTTGCCATGCGCGCACTGTTCTCGGACCTTCTCGAACAGACCCGCAATGTTCGCGTCGTCGGTACGGCGGCCTCCACCGACGAGGCGCGCAAGCAGATCGCGGAGCTTCAGCCCAACGTCGTTACGCTCGATGTCGAGATGCCGGGGATGAGCGGGATCGAATTTCTAGAGGAAATCGTGAACTCGAAGCCCCTTCCCGTAGTCATGCTCTCGGGCCTCACCCAGAGCGGCACCGAAACCTCGCTGAAGGCTTACGAGTTGGGCGCTGTCGAGTGTTTTCCCAAGCCCCTCAAGGCAACGCCTGAGCAGTTCTCCAAGACGGTAGGCAAGCTCGGGAAGATCGTGCTTGCCGCCGCCAATTCGAACCTGCGCAGTGCGACTTCCGCCAAGGCGGCCAAGCCGGGTGCCGCCGCCCAATTCCAGTGGAACGGCCATATCGCGGTGATCTCCACCTCGATGGGCGGGATCGATCCGGTTTCGGTCACGCTGGCCGACTGGCCCTCCAATTGCCCCCCACCGTCGTTTGCATCCAGGGCGAGGCTCCGCTGATCGAGACATTCATTCGCAAGCTGGATTCGGAACTGAAATGTTCGGTCAAGCAGGTGAAGGACGGCGCGGAACTGGTCCAGGGTTCGGTTTACGTCACAGCCGACCCGGGCCGCCACGTCGTGGTGGAGGCGGGCTCTCCGCCGCGGCTGCGGCTGATCGAAAGGGAACCGGTCGACAGCTTCCGCCCCTCCGCCGACCTTCTGTTCGGAACCATATCGCGTGCCGGCATTCCCTCTGCCGCCCGCGTCCTGACGGGCCTCGGCAACGATGGCGCGAAGGGATTGAAGATGCTGCTGGACAATGGCGCCGATACCTTCGTCCAGACCCCCGATTCGGCCATGGTGCGCGAAGCTCCGGAGGCGGCGATTGCAGGTGGAGGCGCCGGCCAGCAGGTATCCCTCGATGACATGGGCGCGGCCGTATTGAAGGCATGCGCGCAATTCTGACGCGGCGCATTCCAGTGCAGGGAGTGGCCGCAGCCTAGGGCCAGTTCCAGTCCTGCGGAAATCCCTGCTCGGCAAGCCAGGCCGGAACATGGGCAGCTGGTGCGAATTTTCTGCTCGGATTGGCAAGCGACCAGATGCGCCGGAGGTTCTCCGGCCTGCCCTGGATTATCGCCGCCATGGCGACCGTCTGGTACTTGTCGCACTCGATGGCGCCAAAACCCACGGCCAGCGAGCGCCTCGGCTGGTCGATGTCGTAGTGCGGCCAGGAAGAGCCGGTTCTCAGCGGGTCCTGGAACCAGCGCCGCTGGATGCCGATCAGCTCCGCCATGGCATGGAGCTGCTCCAGGTCTGGCGAGAACATGTGGCACATTCGTCGGTCGCGCAGCAGATGGATCGCAGTGTCGACATAGACAGCCATGGCGATCTAGCCGGGAGACCAGCCCGGGGCGGCCAGTTCGAAGCCGGAAAATTCGAACCCAGGCGAGACCACGCAGCTCACCAGGCACCAGCCGCCCTGCGGTTCCGCCGCCTGCCAGTGTCCGGGCGGCACCAGTGCCTGCGGCACCTCGCCCGCGAGCACGTCGGGACCAAGGCAGGTCCGGGTGACAGACGCCGTCCCGTCAGCCGCCATTTCCAGTATCAATGGCGATCCCGCATGCCATAGCCACAGTTCGGCGGCGTCCACCCGATGCCAGTGCGAGCGCTCGCCGGCATCGAGCAGGAACAGGATGGCGGTCGCCCCCGCCCGCTCGCCCGGCGTCGCCTCAGCGCGCCAGGTTTCCCGGTACCAGCCGCCCTCCGGGTGGGGCTGCAGCCCGAGCCGGGCGATGATCGCGTCAGCAGGACTTTCGCCCATTTCCCTGAACTACCTGTCGTAGTGGCAATTGCCGCCGTCGACATGGAACGTGCGGCTGGTGATGTAGCCGGAGGCTTCGCTCGCCAGGAACA
>CAZVWP010000055.1:0-23334 GCA_964630805.1 uncultured Novosphingobium sp.
ACGCGGCCAAGGGCATCGAGCCGCAGACCCGCAAGCTGTTCGAGGTCTGCCGGCTCCGGTCTGTGCCGATCATCACTTTCGTCAACAAGGTGGACCGCGAGGGCCGCTCCCCCTTCGAACTGCTCGACGAGGTTGCCGATGCGCTGGCGCTGGATGTCTGCCCGATGTCCTGGCCGGTCGGCATGGGCGGCGTGTTCGAGGGGGTGCTCGATTTCGCCGATGGCAAGATCAGCCGCCCGGAGGGCGACAGCCGCGAGTTCCTCGGCAAGCGCGAAGCGGCCGAGCTGCCGGCCGAAGTCGCCGAGGAGGTCGAACTGGCGCAAGGAGGCTATCCGGCCTTCGATCTCGAGGCCTATCGGCACGGCGACCTGACGCCGGTCTATTTTGGCTCCGCTTTGAAGAACTTCGGCGTGGCTGAACTGATCGATGCCATCGCGCACTACGCACCGCCGCCCCGCCCGCAGCCTTCGGAGCAGGGCGAAGTCTCGCCCGACGGCAGCGAAGTCACCGGTTTCATCTTCAAGGTCCAGGCAAACATGGACCCGCAGCACCGCGACCGCATCGCCTTCATGCGGCTCGTCTCCGGCACCTTCCGACGCGGCATGAAGCTGACGCCCTCGGCGCTGGGCAAGCCCATTGCCGTCCATTCGCCGATCCTCTTCTTCGCCCAGGACCGCGAAATCGCTGACACGGCCGAGGCCGGCGACATCATCGGCATTCCCAACCACGGCACGCTGCGGGTGGGCGACACCCTGTCCGAAAACAACAAGATCCGCTTCACCGGCCTGCCGAACTTCGCCCCGGAAATCCTGCGCCGCGTCGCGCTGAAGGATCCGACCAAGACGAAGCAGCTCCGCAAGGCGCTCGACGACCTTTCCGAGGAAGGCGTTATCCAGGTGTTCTACCCGGAGATTGGCTCGCAGTGGATCGTTGGCGTGGTTGGCCAGTTGCAGCTCGACGTGCTCATCTCGCGGCTGGAGGCGGAATACAAGGTCGAGGCGGTGCTGGAGCCGGCTCCCTTCGACACCGCGCGCTGGTTGAAGGGCAGCGATACTGCGCTCAGGCAGTTCGCCGACTTCAACAAGTCCAACCTCGCCAAGGACCGCGACGGCGATCCGGTGTTCCTGGCGAGGAGCGCCTGGGACGTCGGCTACCAGCAGGAAAAGAACCCGGAGCTGGCCTTCAGCGCCACCAAGGAGCGTTGATCAGGGTGCATCCTGCGTCGGCAGGTCCGCGGCCTGCTCGGCGCTGGTCAGCTCGATGAACTCATCCGCCCCCTGATCGGGTGTTTCGCTGGCCGCGTGAAACCAAGTCGCCAGCATCAGGGCCTCTTCGCGCTCGCGGAGCCATTCCAACTCGTCGCATAGCTCCCAGACATTGACACGCCAAGCATTTGCGAAATCGCGGGCGTTCGATGTCGGATCGAGCGTACAGCCCTGGGTGGAGGCGCCGACGCAAATGAACCGGATTTCCTGAACGGACGCCGACTGCCCGGCTTCCCGGCAAATCTCGAAGGCACGGTTGACGCCATCGGTTAGCGTCTCGGCGCCCTCACCGAAGGCCCGCGAAAGGGCTTCGAAAATAGCCGTGTAGGTTACTGGCGACAGGAAAGGAATCCGCTTTTCGGCATTTTGCAGGATGTCCGTGACGAATTCGACCATGTCGCCCTTACCAGGCTCGCCCCAGGCGGACAGGTCAACGCGGAAATTATCGATGCGATATTCCATGGCTTCCTGGTCGGTGGCGAAGCCTTCAATGGCCGGGGCCTTGGCCATCATGTCGGAGAACCTGCCGAAGCCGGCCCAATCGTCGCCCAGCACGTCCGCCAAGTCGGTCTTGAGCTCCTGCGCGGCTGCGGCGAAGGGCAATTGTCCTAGGCGACGCGTCGCAGCCTTGCGCAGGCTCACTTCGACCCGGTTCCAGAAACCGGCGGGCAATTCCGCCGGGGACTTGCCGGTAGCACCTCCAGCCGTGGCGACCGGGCGCCGCGCCGGCACAAGCTCTGCTTCGAGGCACCGGCGGAAGAATTCAGCGTCCAGCGTAAGGTCAGCGCAGTTCTTGTAGGCCGAGGCGGTGTCGAACGAGGTGAAGATGACACTGCGCTTCAATTCCTTGCGCAGGCGGTGAAGCACGGGAACGAAGTCGGCATCCGCCGAAAGGATCACGAATTCTTCGATATGGGGATAGCGCGAGACGGTATCCATCACGTCCACGACGATGCTGATGTCGGCGCCGTTTTTCATCCGCCGGGTGAGCGGCGGGCAATCGATCACCTCCAGGCCCGCCTGGGTGAAGAAGTAGCGCGAACGATAGATGTTGTCTGGCGAGGCATAGCAGCGCCGGACCAGCAAGCGCCGGGCGGGGCCGCCATCACCATTGTCGAGCCCGAGCGAACTTTCGATCGCCTTCATCCAGATCTGCGGCTTCGAGGCGAAGCGGGCGGCCAGATCGTAGCTGAACTTCTGCAGCGTGATGAAGACGTTGTCGAAATCGAGAAATAAAGCGCTGTTTATCGGCATCGGGGCCCCCTTGCATCCATGCCGAGAATACATTTGCGTACTTTGCCTGCAAGGTAATCGTCTCAGGTATCGGGGAAATTCTAGGACTTCCCCAGCTCCTGCGCCCTTACCGCGTGCTGCTTGAACTCCTCACGGTCGTTGACGTGCGGGAATGGTTCGTTCGGTACGGGCACGCCCAGGTGCGCGCAGAGCGGGTCCCATCCGTCCTTGGCCTCGAAGACCAGCAGGCGATCGGCCGGGATGCGGCGCCGCACTTCGGCATTGTGGCGCTCGAAAGCGGCGATGACGTTTTCCTTGCTGAAGTCGAAGCCGAAGGTGTTCTGCGAGATGATGATGCCGCCGAACTTCATCGGGTGTTCGTCGGTGATCGCCGCCGGGCTTTCGAGGCCCATGGCCTTCATGCTGGCGAGGATCGTCTCGCACATGCTCTCGTACCAGCGCTCGGGATCGCGCAGCGAGAGGATCACCTTGGCCTGCGGATAACGCTCGGCCAGTTCGGCGTAGAAGTGGCAGCCGGGCCAGTCGACCATGGCGCGGTACTTGCCGAAGACCTCTTCCCAGTCGACCGGCTGGCCTTCGGCGGCGCGGTTCCAGAAGGGCACCTGCTCGGGGTTGGCCAGGACTTCGACCATGTGGTGGCATGGGGCAAAGCCCAGCTTCTCCAGCGCGGTCTTGAGCGTCAGCGTACCTGTGCGCCCCAGCCCGGCTCCGATCACTTCCAGTGCCATTCTTTTGCCTCTCCCTGTTTTCGGCGGACTTGCCGCATTGCGCCTAGCGGCTTAACCGGAGGCATGGCCGAATTCACCGAAACCCTCAACACCGATCACATGGCGATGATCGCACGCCAGTCGGTCTACTTCGTTGCCACCGCCGCCAGCGAGGGACGGATCAATCTCAGCCCCAAGGGTCTTGCCGATACCTTCAAGGTGCTCTCGCCCAGCCGCGTCGCCTGGCTCGACCTCGGCGGTTCGGGCAACGAGACCAATGCGCACCTCATTGCCGACGGGCGTATCACCTTGATGATGTGCAATTTCGAGCAGCCGGCGCTGATCCTGCGGATCTATGGCCGGGGCAAGCCGGTGCTTCCCGCCGATGCCGGGTGGGCCGAGCTGGCCGCCCATTTCCGGCTGCTGCCCGGCACGCGGCAGATCTTTGACGTGGCGGTGGAAAGCGTACAGACGAGCTGCGGCTGGGGTGTGCCGATCATGCACCACGAGCGGCACCGCGAAACGCTGGTGAAGTACCACAAGGACCAGGACCCCGATGCCTGGGCCGCCAAGTATGGAGCGCGGACCACAAGTATCGACGGCCTGCCCGCCCGTGCGACCGACCGCTACATCTCCGGCGAGTGACTCGGCACTGCCACGTGGAACTGACTTTCGCCAGCTACAACATCCGCAAGGCCATTGGCCTTGATCGCCGGCGCGACCCCGACCGCATTCTTGCCATCCTGCGCGAAATCGACGCCGACGTGATCGCGCTGCAGGAAGCGGACCGCCGCTTCGGCAGCCGCGCCAGCGCGCTGCCGCTGGTTTCCATCGAAAGTCGCACGCATTACCGCCCGGTCGCGTTCTCCGGAAATCCGGCTTCCATCGGCTGGCATGGCAATGCCCTGCTGGTCCGGCGGGACATCGATATCGCGGACGCGGCCATCGTCCATTTGCCGACAATCGAGCCGCGCGGTGCGGTGCGGGCGGACCTGGTTGCTGGCGGACGGCATCTGCGGGTGGTGGGGATGCACCTCGACCTTTCCGGCCTGCGCCGCCGACAGCAGGTGCGCTCGATCCTCCAGCATGTCGATGACTGTGCCAATCCGGTTCCGACGGTGCTGATGGGCGACCTCAACGAATGGGCGCGGCACGGTGGGGCGCTGCACGAGTTCGCGCACCGTTGGCACGTGCTGCACTCGGGTTATACCTTTCCGTCGCGCCGGCCGGTGGTTCAGCTCGACCGGGTGGTGGCCTCGCCCGAATGGCGCGTGGTCGAAACCCGGGTCCACCACAGCGCCCTGTCGAGACGCGGATCGGATCATCTCCCGGTCGTTGCCCGGCTGGAGCTGCCTAAAATTTAGGCAGGTGCCCGTGAATCGGGCGCTGCGCCTGCATTTCGCATTTGCAGCATCGTGCATTCCCGCTGAAATCCCTGCCGAAAGGTAAACTGGCACACCCCTTGCGATGAAGTTTCCGGCCGGCGCCGTGCCGGTGGAACCATCAGGGGATAGGCATGAAGTTCATCATCGCCATCATCAAGCCCTTCAAGCTCGACGAAGTGCGAGAGGCGCTGGGCGCCATCGGCGTTTCGGGCATGACAGTTTCCGAGGTGAAGGGCTTCGGGCGGCAAAAAGGCCAGACAGAGATCTACCGGGGCGCGGAATACTCCACCAACATGCTCCCCAAGGTGAAGATCGAGGTTGCCGCCAGCGACGACCTCGCTCCGCGCGTGGTCGAGGCCATCCAGCAATCCGCAAGCACCGAAGCGATCGGTGACGGCAAGATCTTCGTGCTCGATCTGGCGTCCGCCACGCGCATCCGCACGGGCGAAACCGGGGATACCGCGCTGTGACGGGCGCGCGCAAACAGAGGGACAACAACATGATCCGCAAGCTACTTTACGGCGCGGGCGGCCTCGGCGCGTCGCTGTTCGCCGCCACGGCCGCCTGGGCTGCCGATGGCCCGTTCAAGGCGCCGACCGCCGAACAGATGGCCACCATGGTTAACAAGGGCGACGTGGCCTGGATGCTCACGTCAGCAGTCCTGGTGCTGATGATGAGCATACCGGCCCTGGCGCTGTTCTACGGCGGCCTGGTGCGCACCAAGAACATGCTCAGCGTGCTGATGCAGGTCTTCATGATCGTCAGCATCGCCGCACTGGTCTGGGTAGGCTGGGGCTATTCCATGGCTTTCACCAGCGGCAGCGGGGCGATGGCGCCTTTCGTCGGCGGCTTCTCCAAGGCGTTCCTTTCGGGAGTTTCGGCAAGCACCTACGCCGCGACCTTTTCGAACAACGTCTACCTGCCCGAATTCGTCTTCGTCGTCTTCCAGATGACCTTCGCCTGCATCACGCCGGCGCTGATCGTCGGCGCCTTCGCCGAACGCGTGAAGTTCTGGCCGCTGATGCTGTTCATGGTGCTGTGGTTGACCGTGGTCTATTTTCCGATCGCGCACATGGTGTGGTACTGGGCCGGTCCGGACTTCCTCGCCGATGCTCCCACCGATACCGGGTTCCTGTGGGGCAAGGGCGCGCTGGACTTCGCCGGCGGCACAGTCGTCCACATCAATGCGGGCATCGCGGGCCTGGTCGGCTGCCTCATGATCGGCAAGCGTGTCGGTTTCGGCCGCGAGGCGACCCCGCCGCACTCGCTGACCATGACCATGATCGGCGCCTCGCTGCTGTGGGTGGGCTGGTTCGGCTTCAACGCCGGCTCCAACCTCGAAGCCAATGGCGTGACTGCGGTTGCCTTCATCAACACCTTCGTCGCAACGGCGGCGGCGGCGGTGAGCTGGTCGATCGTCGAGCAGCTGCACCACGGCAAGCCCTCGCTGCTGGGTGCGGCAACGGGTGCGGTCGCCGGCCTAGTCGCGATCACCCCGGCCTCGGGTTTCGCCGCTCCGGTGACCTCGATCATCCTTGGCCTGCTGGTCTCGCCGCTGTGCTACTTTTTCGTCAGCTTCGTGAAGAACAAGTTCAAGTACGACGACACCCTCGACGTCTTCGGCGTGCACTGCATCGGCGGCATCTTCGGGGCCATCGGCACCGGCGTGGTTGCCGACCCGGCGCTCGGCGGGCAGGGCTTCTTCGATTACACGAAGTTCCCGATGGTCGCCGGCACCTACGACATGGGTGCCCAGCTGATCACCCAGATCGAAGCCGTGCTGATCACGCTGGCCTGGTCGGGCATCGTCTCGGCGATCCTGTTCTTCGCCATCGACAAGATCTTCGGCCTGCGTCCTGCGGAAGATGCCGAGCGCGAAGGCCTGGACATCACCGAACACGGCGAAAGGGCCTACAACTACTAAACCTTCAAGCTTGGCGGGATCGGGAACTCTCCTCCCTTTCCTCCCCTCCCGGTCTCGCCACCCGGTGTTCCTCCTGCGAACACAAACTCAAAGGGCCGGAGCAGCCGCTCCGGCCCATTTTTGCAGTAAGCGCCACCGCCCACCCCGCTTCCCCGGCCCAACCGCCCTAAGGTACCATTTGGGTGGTTGGGCCGGGGAAGCGGGGTGGGCGGTGGCTTCTGAAACTTGCGTTTCTGCAAGTTTCAGAAAGAGAGATCAGCTCTTGTCGCGAACCGGCGCCCAGGCGAACTTCGCCGGATCGAGCGCCTCGATCGCGCCGCTTTCCAGCATTGCGGCAGCTTCCGCTTCGGCGAAGCCCAGCTCGCGAAGGATTTCCGCCGAATGCTCGCCCAGCTCGGGCGGCGGGCGGTTTGGCGCAACATCGTGTTGCCCGGGGAATTCGGGCACTTCGAAATGCAGCCCACGATAGTCCAGTTCGCGCAGCTTGCCTTCGGCGCGGGCCTGTGGCTTTTCGAGCACGCGTTCCAGCGGCATGACTTCGGTGAAGCCGAGCCCCGCGGCTTGCAGCTTCGCCTCGGCTTCCGCGAAAGTCAGCGCGCCAACTGCCCTGCGCACCGCCGCTTCGACCCGGTCGCGCTGCTTCTTGCGCTCGCGCAGCTTGGCGAGGGCCTCGTCCTCCGCCTCGGGCATGGCCAGCGCGCGGGTAAGCTTGGCCCAGTGCGCGTCAGTCAGCACCAGCAGGTAGACCCAGCGGCCGTCTCTGGTTTGGTAGGAGCCATAGCCCGGCATGGCGAATTCGCCGCCGGCTTCCTTCTCGGGCCGGCCCAGCAGCTGCGTCTTGAGTTGCACCCCGGCCAGATCGCGCGCAGCGAGATGGAGGCCGGTTTCGTACAGTCCGATCTCGATGGTGCGCGCTTCCTCGGAGGCATCTGGATCGAGCATCGCGGCCATTACCCGGATCACCGCATAGGTCCCGGCGAATTGGTCATGATAGCTCGGACCGAGCCGGCTCGGGCGCCCGTCGATGCGATGGTCGTCCATCACGCCGGTTGCTGCCTCGGCCACGGGGTTGGTGGCAAGATCGTCAGCCTGCGGGCCGTGGGCATAGCCCTTGATGTGGCAATGGATCAGCCTGGGATTTATCGCGTGGCAGTCCTTCGCCGTGACGCCCAGCTTGCGCGCGGCTGAGGGGGCGAGGTTGTGGATCACCACGTCTGCGGTTTCGACCAGCCGGCGGAACACCTGCTTGCCGGCATCTGTGGTGAGGTCGATGCAGATCGCGCGTTTCGAATGGCTATAGGCGATCAGCGTGCCTGATGGCCCGCCGCGCACCAGCGCGCGGGTCGTGTCGCCTGAAGGCGGTTCGATCTTGATAACCTCTGCGCCGAGGTTGGCGAGGATATGCGTGGCGAAGGGGGCAGCGACCATGGTGCCCAGTTCGATCACGCGGCGTCCGGCTAAGGGTTGGTGTGGCATGGGTCGGCTACAGAGCAGAACGGCCGGGGCGTCAAGCACCTCACCTTGCACCTGCGCCAAAGGCATGAGATGCAGGCGCGCAAGAGCAAGGTCGAGGATGCTGCTATGAAGGGGAGATGGGCGGTCGCGGCAATGGGGGCGGCCGCGCTGGCGGCTGGATCGGTCTATGCCGATGGCGCCGCCACTCCGGAAGCGCTGTTGCTCGATGGCGCTGTCGGGGCCGACTGGGCCGCGCCCGGCCGCACTTATGGCGAACAGCATTACAGCCCACTTGAGCAGATCAACGCCGCGAACGTGCGGCAACTCGGCCTTGCCTGGTCGTTCGAGCTACCCCCCGGTGCTTCGGTCAGCCAGCCCCTGGCAGTGAACGGCGTCCTCTACGTGGTGAGCGGATACAGCCTGGTGCGCGCGCTCGACGCTCGCACTGGCAATCAGCTGTGGGAGTTCGACCCGCAAACCTGGGCCCAACCCGAAAGCAGCCGCATGCGCCTCGCCTGGGGTACGCGGGGCATCGCCTGGTGGCAGGACAAGATCTACGTCGGCACGGTCGACGGGCGCCTGATCGCCATCGACGCGAAGACCGGCCGGCAACTATGGAGCAAGCAGACCCTCAAGGCGGGCGACCCGACCTATATCACCGGCGCCCCCCGCGTGTTCGACGGCAAGGTCATAATCGGTTTCGGCGGTGCCGACTTCGGCCCGGTGCGCGGCTATGTCAGCACTTATGACGCGGACACCGGCAAACTGCTCTGGCGCTGGTACACCGTGCCGGGCGATCCCTCCAGGGGCTTCGAGGACCCCTCGCAGGAACGCGCGGCGAAGAGCTGGTACGGCGAATGGTGGAAGCTGGGCGGCGGCGGCACGGCCTGGAACAGCTTCTCCTACGATCCTGAGACGCGAACCATTTTTGTCGGCGTTGGCAACGGCAGCCCATGGAACCACAAGGTCCGCAGCCAGGGCAAGGGCGATAACCTTTATCTCGCCTCCATCGTCGCGCTCGATGCGGATAGCGGCGCCTACAAGTGGCACTACCAGGTCAACCCCGGCGAAACCTGGGACTGGGGCGCCTCGATGGATATGGAATTTGCCGATCTTGTCATTGGCGGCAAGCTCCGCAAGGTCGTGATGACCGCGCCGAAGAACGGCTTCTTCTACGTCATCGACCGGACCACCGGTGAGCTGATTTCGGCGGAGAAGATCGCCAAGGCCAACTGGGCGGAAAAGATCGACCTCGCCACTGGGCGCCCGGTCGAGAACCCGGAAGCGCGCTATCCCGACGGCAAGATGTTCACCATGTGGCCCAGCGGCAACGGGGCGCACAACTGGTATCCCATGGCTTTTAGTCCGAAGGCGCGGCTGGTCTATGTGCCGGTACTCGAGCGGGCGATGAACTGGCAGGACTATGGCCTGGCCAACGACGAATGGCGCAAGACTGCCCCGATCGGGACGGTGCAGGCGGCGACGATGATTTCCCTTCCCGAAGTGCCGGGCGAGCCGCTCAACAAGACCGGCCGCCTCGTCGCTTGGGACCCGGTTGCGCAAAAGGCCGTCTGGTCGCAAACCACGCCGGGCACGGAAGGCGGCAGTGTGCTGGCGACGGGCGGAAACCTGGTGTTCCAGGGGCAGGTCGATGGCAAGTTCAACGCCTACGCCGCCGACAGCGGCCGAAAGCTCTGGTCGTTCTCGGCCGGATCGGCCATCTTCGCCCCGCCGATCTCCTATACTGTCGCCGGCAGGCAATATGTCACGGTGCTGACCGGGATCAGCGGCCACACCAATTTCTCGGGGCCGGAGCATGCGGGATTTCCGATCGACTACCGCACTATTTCCCGGCGGGTGCTGACATTTGCGATTGGCGGCAAGGCCCGGCTTCCGTTGAACAAGGCCGTGCCCGCCCCGATCTCCTCCGGCGCGGATTTCAAGCCGGACCAGGCGCGGGAAGATCGCGGCGCGCTGACTTTCGGGCTGCATTGTTCCGTTTGCCACGGCTTCATGGTCGTGCCGGGCGGGGCGGGGCCGGACCTGCGGCGGTCGGGGATCGTCCTGTCCGCCGATGCGTTCAAGGAAGTGGTCCAGGGCGGCGGGCTCAAGCCCAATGGAATGCCCGACTTTCCGGAGCTGACCGACAGCGAATTGGCGGATGTCCGGCAGTACATCCGATCGCGGGCGGCGGCGGCGAAATAGGAGCGGCCAGTGAACGAAGATGGTCTGCAGGTCGTCCGGCTCGATCAGGCATTGCCCCAGGGGCTGCAAGTCGATGCGCTGCTGGCCCATTCGATCATGGAGCCCGAAGTGCTGGTCCGCCCCGCGCCGTACTACAGGGCGCTGCGCGAGAACAAGCCGGTGCATTATGACGAGCGAGCCGGCATGTGGTTCGTCTCCCGGCATGAAGACCTGCTGGAAATTACCCGCGATTCCGAAACCTTCTCGGTCGGCCGCGCCTGGAACCAGACTTTCGCGCGGGAGTACTTCGACGAGTACAAGGCGATCCTGATCCGCGACGGCGGTGGCTATTTCCCCGATGCGATCATGACCGACCCGCCGACGCACACGCGCGTGCGGGGGCTATTGCAGGAAGCCTTCACCCCCAGCCGCATCAGGAAGCTGGAGCCGCTGATCCGCAAGGTTGCCGCGGATCTGGTCGAGAGCCTGGCGCCGCGCGGGCGGATGGACGGCGTCAACGACTTCGCCATGCCGCTGACGCTCGCCATAATGTGCCAGCAGCTCGGGATTCCGCTGGAAGACGGCCCCAGGGTGCTGCGCTGGACCCGCGCTCTTGCCGCGATCCGCGCCGCGCAGAGCGTCGAGCACATGCGCGAGGAAGCGCGGCACTATTGCGAGTTGCAGAACTACGTCATCGCCTGCATCCGTGCGCGGCAGGAGCGGCGCACCGACGACATGATCTCCGACCTGATCTACGCGCGCGGCGCGGACGGCAAGGAAACGCTGAGCTTCGACGAGATCGTTTCGCTCGCCCGCGCGCTGATGGTCGGCGGGCTCGATTCGATCGGCACGGCCATCTCGACCATGCTCTACCTCATCGCCAGCGACCCTCGGATCGCCGCGAAGTTCGAGGAGAGCGTGCCGGACGAGAGCCGGCTCAACCGCTTCATCGAGGAAATGCTGCGGTTGGAACCGCCGGCGCGCGGCCTGTTTCGCGTCGCCACCCGCGATGTCGTGTTGCCGTCGGGCGGGCGCATTCCGGAGGGTGCGCTCATCTGCCTGCTGTTCGCCTCGGCCAATGACGACGAAAGCGTGTTCGACCACCCGCGCCGGTTCGACATGGACCGCGAGAAGCTCAGCCGCCATCTCACCTTCGGCGGCGGCATGCACATCTGCATCGGCATGCACCTGGCGCGCATGCAGATCAAGGTCGCGGCGCAGGAGCTGCACCGCCGCATGAGCAACCTGCAGCTGGCCATTCCGCCAGAGGCGGCCCGCTATCACCCGACTGTGGCGATGCTCAGCCTCGAAGACCTGCCGCTCACATTCACTATGCGCTGAAGAAGGGAACTAGACCCATGTACAAGCAGATCGGCCTGATGAAGCGCAAGCCGGGCATGACGATGGAGGAATTCATCGACCGTTACGAGAACGGCCACGTCAAGATCGGCGAGAACGTCTTCTTGCGGGCCAAGCGCTACATGCGCCGCTACGTCCAGCCGCTGAAGAACCCGCTGACCGGCGAAGTCAAGGAGCTCGACTTCGACGTGATCATGGAGCTGTGGTGGGACAACGCCGAGGACATGGCGGCCGACATGAAGGACTTCATGGCCAGCCCCCTCGTCCCCGCCATCCGGGAAAGCGGCAACGCTCTCTTCGCCAGCGCCGACAATCCCGCCTTCACCGTGATCGAATACGAGACGCCGCGGGGCTGACGCCGGGCCTCAGTTCCGCATCTCCGCAATCGCCTTGTCCAGCAGCTGGCTCGGCTTGCCGGCGGCGTGCAGTGCCGCGAGCCAGCCATAGGTCATGCCACGCGCGTTGGAGACGCCGCTTTGCATCACCGCGCCGCTTTCCATGCGCGCGGCCGAGTTGCCGGCGGCATAGAGCCCTGGGATCGGCTCGTCGTCCCAACCGACGACATTGGCGTTGCGGTCGATCTTGAGGCCGGCGGCGGGGATGGCGGTCGCGCCCATGCGAGACAGCTTCACCGCATAGAACGGCGCCTTGACGATGGGGCCAAGGTTGGCGTTGGGCTTCTGGCGCGGGTCGCCGGTCATCCAGTTGCCCCAGGGCTGCTGCCCGCGATTGAAATCGGGATCGACGCCCTTCTCCGAGTTCTCGTTAAACCGCTTGACGGTCTCGACCAGCCCCTGCTTGTCGATCCCGGCCTTGTCGGCAAGTTCCTCGAGCGTGTCGGCGACATGGCCGAAGCCTTCCGGCCAGTCCTGCTGCGGCATGATCGACATGAAGGCGTATTTTTCGCGCGCCTGGCTGTCGATGACGATCCAGCAGGGGAAATTGGGATGGGTCTGGTTCATCCCCTCGATCTGGTCGGTCTTGTAGTAGAAGCTGCGGTAGAAGCTCTCGTTGCCGAAGCGCTTGCCTGTGGAATTGACGACGATGTGATGCGGCAGGCCGATGATCGGCATGCAGCTGCGCCACACCTGCTGGCCCTCGTCAGTCTCTTCTCCGGGCACCGCGAAGCCCGCCATGGTGATCTCGGGCACCCGCGCGACCTGCGCGCCGAACGGCCCGGCGAGCTTGATGTTGGAGCCGTTGATCGCGGTGAACAGCATCGATTCACTCTCAAGCACGGTGCCCAGCGTCTTTTCCAGCTTCTGGTTGCGTTCATAGCTGGAGACGGCGACGACCACGCCCTTGCTGCCCTTGATGTAGACGTCCCTGCCGTCCTTCACCGCCCGCACGCCAACCACGCGCTCGCCGTCGCCGATCAGCTCCTTCACGTCCATGCCGGTTTCCATCGGGATGGATCGGTCCAGCACCGCCTTGACGAAATAAGCCGCAAGCCCGGAGCCTGCGCAGCGCTCGTCATTGGCGATGCGCTGGCCCATCAGCTCGTAGTCCCAGTGCATCATGGCCGAGAGGCCGCCAGCATTGGCGATGTCCTGGGTGGTAAGGCCATAGGGCACCTGCGGCGAGAGGCGCGTCTTAGGCTGCCATTCGCCCAGCGTCTGGCCAGGGAAGGGCTCAACCTCGATCAGGCGGCCTTCAGAAACGCTATCGTTGGTGAGGCCATAGTAATAGTCCGGGCAGCCGCGGATCGCGAACATGCGAAGACCGGCGTTCTCCTCGAAATACTTGAGCGCCACCCGGGCATGGGTGGTGAAGTTGAGGATCGCCGTGTCTTCGCCATAGCCCATCGACAGGCGCTGCAGGTAACGGAAGCCGCTCTCGGCCGAATCCTCGATGCCCGCTTCCGCCGCGTGGTGGTTGCCGGGCACCCAGACCTGTCCCTGCGACAGGGCGGTAACGCCGCCGACCTGCTCCGACTTCTCCAGCACGATGGCCTTCAGCCCGTTATCGTGCGCTGTGATCGCCGCCGAAAGCCCGCCGATGCCCGAGCCGATCGATACGAGATCGACTTCGATGTCCCACTTGGCGGGCTGGTTATTGATCAACATGCTATGCGTTTCCTCATCCCAAAGACGCCATTTGGCTGAATCGGCGCGTCATTGGGTGTTTTGCAGGGGGTTTTTGATGGAATCAACCGCGCATTGATAATGTGGGCACCTTGTGTGTTTTCAGCAACTTGGCTGGAGTTGGTTGATGAAACACATGCGCTGTGCGCCTTGGGGGTCGGCCTGAAACAAATGGCCATGAACGCGAAAGCCGCCCGGGGTGGGCGGCTTTGCGAGGCTCGGGCGAGTCATGGAACGCTTCTTCGGGCGCGGGCGAATCGGCGCATGGGCGGATTATGACGAGTGAGGGCGGTGTAGGAAAACGGCTTGAACAGGGTTAGAATGCGGGAGCCAGCGGGAGGATTGCGATGGCCGACATGACCGAAGGGCTGAAGAGCGCCGCGCCCTATATCGACGAGCACCTGCGCCATTACATCGAGAGCAACGGCGTGGACTCGGCTGTCTACCAGGACCATCGCGCGCTCGGCGGCCATGACAGGACCATGCACCTCGTGCTGCGAACGGTGGGCCGCAAGAGCGGCCGCCTGCGCCACGCTCCGCTGATCTGCAAGCAGATGGGCAGCGACTACGTGATCATTGCCAGCAAGATGGGCGACGATGCCGACCCGCTGTGGTTCTCCAACATGAAGGCGGGCGGCGAGGTGGCGGCGCAGGTCGGACCGAAACGCTACCGCTGCAACTGGCGCGTCGCCGAGGGCGAGGAGCGGACGCGGCTGTGGCAGGCGATGGAGGCGGACTATCCGCCCTATGCGCAATACAAGGTGGCGACCTCTCGCCTGATCCCGGTGGTTGTTCTGACGCCGGTCGCGGAGATTGCCGAGCGCTTCGAACTGCGCCCCGGCGACGGGGTGAACGGCGGGCTGGCGGCAATCAATTCGGGGGTGGCGCGGATCAGGTAGGTTGGCTTCTCCCTTTCAGGGGAGGGGAACGTGCAGGCTCAAAGTCCCAGGTAGCGTTCGTAGACATTGTGGAAGTGCCGCACCTGGCTGTGCTGGTAGACGCCCATGGTCAGCCCGGGCTTGTTCCTGCGCAGGGTGTGCATGCCCTTCTGCACCTTTTCCAGGTTCCACTCATCCTGAGCGATCAGCGCGCCCGCCGCTCCCAGTTCGGGCGCATCGAGGAACGACTGATCGGCGTCGAGGAAAGTGATCTTCGCCGGCGGCGGGCGCTCGCCCTTGAAGGGGGTTAGGTAGAAGACTTCCATGGTGCACATGTCGTGCCGGTCGCCATATGGCAGGAAGCGCTGGTTCACCTGATTATAGGATAGGTAGGGATGGAAGTTGGGAAACAGCGTGTAATAGAAGGAATCCATCACCTCGGCGTCGCATAGCGCGGCGGCCTTGTCGCCGATGGTCTTGCGCAGTTCCTCGCGGCCGACCTGTGCGCCGTATTGCCGGTAGGTCATGCCTTCGGGCACCTTGATCCCGCCAGTTGAATCCCTCGGCTTGTAGACGTTGTCGGCGATGTCCTGCTCGCTCGGCGTCCAGTTGAGGTGCGGGCTGGGTGTGCCGGCCGGCGTGATCGCGCGCGAGCAGATGCCGAGCACGTCGTACTGCGTGTTGTCATCGCCCGCCGCGGCCAGGATCTGCGGGTGCGAGGCGACGAGGTGGAAGGCGTCCATGAAGGCTTCCTGCCCGGTTTTCCAGTTGCAGCGGATCACCTTCTTGACGTGGACCGAGGTGTAGCGCTCGCTGAGCGGATAGGCGTCCCAGTGATTCCACACCGGGCCGAGATAGCTTTCCAGGCTCTCGGCATCCGGGTCCATGTTGATGAAGACGAAGCCGTTCCAGCGTGCCACCTTCACTTCCGGCAGGTTCATCGTGCGCGGGTCGACATGGGGCATGTCCCACATGCCGGGAATGTGCTTGAGCTTGCCGTCGGTGCGCCAGGTGAAGCCGTGGTAGGGGCAGCGGATCTCGGCCAAGCGGCAGGGCCGGTCGACCAGTTGGCGGCCCATGTGCAGGCAGGCGTTGTAAAAGCCGCGGATCTCGTCGGGTGCGGTGCGCACCAGCAGGATCGAGGTGTCGGCGATCTCGTAGACATCGGCATCGCCGACTTCGGGAATGCGCTCCTCGCGAATGGCCATCTGCCAGACCTTGGGCCAGAGCCGCTCCTTTTCGAGCTCGTGGTACTTCGGGTCGATATAGCGTTCGATCGGGATGTCGTGGTCGCCGAGGAACTGGGCGGTATCGATGCGCAGGTGCGCAGGGACCGGGCGGCTGTCGGCATCGAGCAGGCGCTGGTATGAAATGCCGGGGCTGCGGCGGACCTTGTGGGCTCTGTCGGTACGGTCGCTCATCCTGCCTTCTCCCGGTTGCGCGCCTCGACCAGGGCGAGGCCCGCCAGCCAGATGCACATCTGCGGGTCGCACTGGCGCAAGGTGCCCTCGATCCAGCCGCCGGTGCGGTCGAACAGGCCCCACTGCTCCCCCTGGGTCACGCGCACCCGGTCCGGGCTTTCCGCCTGGTAGAGCGCCTTGGTCAGGGGGTGCAGAGAGGGCTTGGCCATCATGGCCTCCTGTTGGTTGGACTCAGGCGAGACCGCGCTTCTTGCGCAGTTCGCCGATCACGGCGAGCTCGTCGATGGAGCTGGGCGGGATCTGCCATTCGGACAGGTCCCTGATCTGGTCCATATGCGCTTCGACGTCCTCTGCCGTCACGCTGCCGTCGGTCGGGCCGACCCAGCCATCGGCAATCGCGATGAAGGCCTTGCCGAACTTGCCGCCACCTGCCGAAAAGGCCTCGCCGTTGACCGAGCAGTTGCGGCTGGCCAGCCAGGTGACGATCGGGGCGACATGGGCCGGGCCGGTTTCCTCAGGCTTCAGGCCGGTGCGGGCGAGGTGGTCGGTGAAGATGGCAGGCGGCGCCTCGCGGCGGCCGAAGGGGGCGATGGGCAGGATGCAGTTGGCCCTGATGCCGTACTGCTCCCCTTCGAGCGCCATGGTCTTGGCAACGCCGAGCATGGCGGCCTTGGCGGCGGCATAGTTCGCGCCGCGCACCCGGCCGAAGCAGCCGGTCGACGAGCTGGTCAGGACGATGCGGCCATAGCCCTTGGCCTGCATGACCTTCCAGGCCGGCCGGGCGACGAAGAAGGCGCCGCGCAGGTGGACGTCTAGGACGGGATCGAGCTGGTCGGAGGTGGTATCGACGAAGAGCTCGTGCCGCCAGACGCCCGCGTTGTGGACCACGGCGTCGACGGTGCCGAAGGCTTCCAATGCCTTGTCGATGATCGCCTGGCCGCCCTCGGGCGACGAGACGGTATCATGCGAGGCGACGGCCTGGCCGCCCAGGGCCTCGATCTCGGCGGCGACCTTTTCCGCCGCCGTCGGCCCTTCGCCGCCCACGCCGAACAGGTCGTTCACCACGACTTTCGCCCCGCGCCTGCCCATGTCCAGCGCATAGGCGCGGCCGAGGCTGTGCCCGGCGCCGGTGATGACGACCACCTGGCCGTCGAAGTTTACTGCCATGTTTCCAATGCTCCTGTTACTTCCAGTTCAGCCACTCGCGCGCGGTGCCCGCGAGGATGGATTGCTTTTCGCTGTCGCTAAGTTCCGGATTCTCGCGAATGGCGAAGATCAGTTCGGCCCATGTCTCTCCGGTCTGGTTGGCCGACACGTCGCTCGCCCACATGATCCGCTCGGCGCCAAAGGCACCTATCGCCTGTTTGAGATAGGGCCGCGCGGCGAGGTTCGGGTAGCCGCCGGCATCGAACATCGCGCCCGTATGCGCCCACTTCAGCGCGACGTTGGGGCTGTCCGCTGCCCTGAGTACCTTGGCCCAGGCCTGGTCCCGGGGCTCGGCGCCGACCTTCGCCCAGTGTTCGGCGCTGTCGGGCAGGCCCTCCATCTGGCCGAAGATCTTCGCCAGCACCGGGCCCGGGGGCATGCCGGTATGGCAGATTATGATCCTGACCGAGGGGAACTTCCGCGCCACCCGCGCAACAAGATCGCAGTTGCCCGAGATCTGCAGGAAAACCGGCAGGCCAAAGTCCGCGGCGCACTGGAAGATCGGGTCGTCCAGCCCTTCGGCGAAGGCCTTGATGTCGGCACGGGTCATGCCGGGGGAAAGGCGCAGCGCCTTGACGTTGGGATTGTCGCGCCAGAACTTGATCACGTGCTTGAGGTCCGGGTCGCGGCGGTCGGCCCGCACGAGGAAGGCGAAACGGCCGGGGTATTGCCAGCAGGCGAGTTCGGTGGTGGGCGAAGTGGTGCGGATCGCCTCGCCGTTATGGCCCACGGGGTAATAGGGGTGGCCGGGCGTGCCCATCCACCATTCGTCGACCAGCACCGAGGCGATGCCCAACGCGTCCATCGCCCTGACCATCTCGGCCGCACCGCCCGGGCCAAGGTGCACCTGGCTGTCGAGAATATCCATTGGGTCCTCTCCTGCCCGCGATTCGGGTCTTTCCCTGTCGTCAGTGAAGCCGCTGCGGGGCGGCCTGACAAGTGTTCAGACTCTGATCCGAAACTTGCGTTTCGGATCAAAACCTCAGCGCTTGCCCATCATCTTTGGCTTCGGCGCCAACCAGATCACGATTGCGGAAGCGAAGAAGATCGCCGCGCTGATCAGAAAGACGTGATCCATCGCCATGGTCGCGGCCTCCCGGTCGATCATGTGGCTGATGTAGCCAGCTGACTGCTGGCTGGACATGCCGGCCTGCCCGAGCGTGCGCATGACCTCGTCCGGCTGCAGCTTGTCGACCATTTCGGTCCGTGCCATCTGCTTGCTGTCACCCCAGATGGTCAGAGCGATGGCGGTGAAGATTCCGATCGAGAGCGTGCGCACGAAGTTCTGCAGGCCGGTCGCCGTCGCCATTTCCTCGGGCCGCACGGAATTGATGGTGATCATCGAAAGCGGCATCATGAAGAATGCCATGCCCAGCCCCTGGATGTATTGCGGCTGGGCCACGTGCCAGAAATCGACATCGTTGTTGAAGTTCGACCGCACCAGCGACATGAGTCCGATCCAGGTCACGGCCAGCGAGACCATCAGGCGCGGGTCTATCCCCTTGGCGACGGCCTTGCCGGCAAACTGCCCGGTGAGCAGCGCGCCGATCGCGGTTCCCGCCACGATCAGCCCCGCCTTTTGCGCCGGATAGCCCATGTTCTGCTGCAGCCACTGCGGAATGAGGACGATGGAGGCGAAATAGGCGCCGAAACACAGCGAAAAGGCGGCGACGCCGAAGACGAAGCCGGGGTGGCGGAATACCCGCAGTTCCACCACCGGATGCTCCTCGGTCAATTCCCAGACGAGGAAAAAGAGGAAGCCGACGCCGGCGATGACGGCAAGCGCGACGATCAGGGGATCGCCGAACCAGTCGCGATCGCGGCCGATGTCCAGCATCAGCTGCAGCGCGCCGATCCAGGTGAACATCAGCGCAAGGCCCACCCCGTCGATGGGCGTCTTGACCATCGGCGTCTCCGCCGGGCGCAGGAACAGCAGCGCCGAAGTGACGCAGGCGGCGACGATCGGCAGGTTTATCAGGAAGATCCAGTGCCAGCTGAAATTGTCGCTGAGATAGCCGCCGATATTGGGGCCCAGCGCCGGGCCCATCAGCACGGTCATGGAAGACAGCAACATGGCCTTGCCGCGATCCTCAAAGCTGAAGATGCGCAGCATCAGCGTCTGCGACAGGGCCATGATCAGGCCGCCGCTGAGCCCCTGGCCGAGCCGGCAGGCGACGATCATCGGCAGGGTGGCCGACATGGCGCAGAGGAACGAGAACAGCCCGAAGGCCGACATGGTGATCGCGTACATCCGCACGGCCCCGAAGCGGGCGGCAAGCCAGCCGGTCAGCGGCACGGTCAGCGCCTCGGCCACGGAATAGGAGGTTATGATCCAGGTGCCCTGGTCCATCGAGACGCCGATATCGCCGGCGATGTGCGGGATCGAGACGTTGGCCACCGTCATGTCGAGCACGACGATGAAATTGCTCAGCGCCAGAAAGCCTGCCGCAAGCGGCCGCGTTCCGGGGGGAAGGATGGCTTCACCCGGCATGGCGCGCTAATTGCCCGAAACGTCGATCTCGACTTCGGTCGAAAGCCCGATGCGCAGCGGGTGCGCGGCCAGCTCCTTCGGGTCGAGCTCGATCCGCACCGGCAGGCGCTGCACCACCTTGATCCAGTTGCCGGTCGCGTTCTGCGCCGGGATCATCGACATGGAGGCGCCGGTGCCGCCGGAGATGCCGGCGACCTTGCCGTGATAGACGACGCTGGAGCCGTAGATGTCGGCGGTCACCGTGGCCGGCATGCCGACGCGGACGCGGTGCAGCTGGCGCTCCTTGAAATTGGCGTCGATGTAGGCCTGGTTGATCGGGACGATGCTCATGATCGGCTGGCCCTGCGGCACCCGCTGGCCGAGCTGGACCTGCCGGCGCGTGACCACGCCATCGATCGGCGCGCGGATGACGGTGCGATCCAGATCGAGCCGCGCTGCCGCCAGCTTCGCCTGTGCGGCGCGCACGCCCGGATCGCCGGCGAGGCTGGAATCGCCCACCAGCGCATTGTTGGCGGCGAACTGACCCTGCGCGGCGGTGCGGTTGGCCTCGGCCTGGGCAATGCCCGCGCGCGCCGTCACGACCGCGGCCTCTGCCGAGAGATGGGCCTTGCGCGCTGCGGTCAGGTCTTCGGCCGAAACGATGCCTTCGCGCGACAGTTCCTGCCGGCGGCGCAGATCGGCGCTGGTCTTTTCGACTTCGGCCTGGGCGGCGGCGAGCTGCGCGCGCGCCTGGGCAATGCCGGCGGTGCGCGAGGATACTTCGGCGTCCAGCGCGCTGTTGGTGGCGACCGTCCTGCGAAAGCCACGAGAGGCTTCGGCCAGCTCGGCCTCTGCCTGGGCGACGGCGATCTGGGCATTGGCCGGATCGAGCACGACGAGAATGTCGCCGCGCTTCACCATCTGCGTGTCCTTGACCCGCACTTCGGTGACGGTGCCGGCGATCAGCGGCGTGACCTGCGCGATCTCGGCATTGACATAGGCATTGTCGGTGCCGACGTAATTGCGGCCGACGAGGATGTACCAGCCGAGCCAGAGCAGTGCGCCGATGCCGACGCCGAGCGCGACGCGCCTGAGCCACAGCTTGCGCTTCGCCATGTTGCGGGCGCGCGTTTCAGCGGCCTCTGCCTCCACCTGCAGGGCGGCCGCATCGGCTGCGTCGTTCATGCGTGCGGCCCCGCAGTGTTGCGGCAGGGCGCCGAGACGGAAACTGGACTATCGTATGGCATGGCCTTGGCCCGGCTTTCGTTCGCTCGGGCAGGCGCGTCAAATGAAATCGGACAAGGTGACAAATATTCGGGGCTTCTGGCGGCGATCACCCGGCAGTGCGGGCCCCGGGCTGGCGCCGCCTGCGGTATTGCGGGTGCAGACAGTTCCCCGGCCTGAAAGTCGGGCGGAGCAGTGCTTGCCGCGGCCTTGGACCTCGGGCCTATCGGGCAGCTTCCCGACGCTGCCCCGGTTTCCGCCGCGCAGTTTCCCACCGCCGCTCGCCATACTTGAGGGTTGCGCTGCGGGCCGTGCTCCGGGAAAAGGCAGCGCGTGGCTAGTCTTCTCGTAACCGGCGGGGCAGGGTTCATCGGCGCCAATTTCGTGTACCATTGGCGCGCGCACCATCCGGGCGACGCCTTGGTCGTGCTCGACGCGCTGACCTATGCCGGAAACCGCGACAGCCTGTCTGGTCTCGACGGATATGCCTTCGTCCATGGCGACATCCGGGACATCGCGCTGGTCCGCTCGTTGCTGGAAGATCACGCGATCGACACTGTCGTGCACTTCGCGGCGGAAAGCCACGTCGATCGGTCCATCGACGGGCCCGACGCCTTTATCGACACCAACATCTTGGGCACGCACAGCCTGCTCAAGGCGGCAAAGCACGCCTGGCTGGATTGCGGCACGGGCAGGCCGCACCGCTTCCACCATGTCTCCACCGACGAGGTCTATGGCAGCCTCGGCCCGGGGGACACTGCCTTCACCGAGAAGAGCCCCGCCGCACCCAATTCGCCCTATGCCGCATCCAAGGCTGCCAGCGACCACCTCGTGCGGGCCTACAACCGGACCTACGGGCTGGAGATCAGCATCTCCAATTGCTCGAACAACTACGGCCGCTTCCAGCATCCGGAGAAGCTGATCCCGCTCTGCATCATCCACTGCCTGTCGGGCCGCCCGCTGCCGATCTACGGCGACGGCCTGAACGTGCGCGACTGGCTGCACGTGGACGATCACTGCCGCGCGATCGAGGCTGTGCTGGCCCGGGGGACTCCGGGGAAGACCTACAATGTCGGCGCCGGTCAGGAGTTGACGAACCTCGAGGTGGTGGAGGCCATCTGCAAGGAGTTGGAGTGCGCCTTCGACAAGCGGCCGCAGTTGCGGGAGAGATATCCCGATGCGCCGGTGGGAAAGGGCTTTTCTGCCCTCAAGACCCACGTCGCCGACCGGCCGGGACATGACCGCCGCTACGCCATCGACGGAACGAAGATCGCATCCGAACTCGGCTTTTCGCCGAGGCATCGTTTCGAGACCGGGCTGGCCGAGACGATTGCCTGGTATGTCGACAACATGCCATGGTGGCGCGCCGCGCTGAGCCGCGCCGCGCGGTAGCGGATCGCGTGCCTTTCAGCGAACAATGGCGGTCTTGCCCACGGCTCGTCCGGGTGCAGCGATGACCTGTTCACCGATGCATGACGGGTCGGGCTCACAAGCGATATCACGATCCAATCGTGGCGCGATGACTGCGCGCGCCATCGGGTTCGCCGGGACGTGGCCTGCGTGAGACGGCCTGATTCACCGGGCAGGCCAAATGCGCCGGAGTCTGGTTTGTACTCATGCGCAAAGGCAGAAAATTCGAGGTGCAGGGAGCTAAGGCTTGAAAGGAGACGAAGATGCGCAAGCAGTTTCTCGCCGCCATTGCATTGGCAATTCCATTCGGCTTTCCCGCAGCCTGGGCCCAGCCTGCCGATCCGGACGTAGTCCAGAGCCAGGCCAATCCGCCAGGTGACAGGCCGGTTTCGGATGTTCCGCCAAATCCCGCCACGGCCGGAAGCCAGGTACCCGCCGCCATGCCGGCGGATACCAGCTATCGCGGCGGGCCAAACCCGGGTGCGCTGACCAGCCCGCCGGCGGAAGCCTTCAACAAGCAATATCCGCTGTGCAGCGCGACGATCCAGGACAGTTGCGTCAACCCTCGCGAGGCCGGGATGCACTATGGCAACCGTCCGCTGGCCTACTGGCCGGGCAGGCCCGACAGCGAACTGCGCGCCACCGGATATGATGCGGGTTGGCAGCGGGCGTCGCGGCATATTCCGAAGCGGCCCCGCAATTAGCGCCGGTTTTGCGCGGGGCGTCGCGGGCCATGCGCTGCCCCGCGCCGAGCCAGCCGATGGCAAAGGCCGATCGTCGATTCCGGGATGATTTGGCTGGCCTGGATGGTAAGGTTCGGAGAATGGGCGACGTAGTCAAATTTCGGAAGCCACCGCGCAATCGCGGCCAGTTTCAGGGCCAGGGCGGCGGCTGGAAGCCGCCCGGCCCCAACCGGCGTCGGCAATGGCTGCGCAAGCTGCTGCGGCTTGCCCTGTCCATCGGCATCCTCCTGGCCCTCGCCATCCTCTGGTGGAGCATAGACAGGGCGCGGGCAGCCGAGGCCCGGCCTTGCGCGGCAGGCTGCGAGACAGGCTAGGCTGAATCGACATTCAGCACCAGAAGCTGAGCGCGGCGAGGCATAGGCTGG
>CAZVWP010000056.1:0-16029 GCA_964630805.1 uncultured Novosphingobium sp.
ATCGTCATCGACTTCATCGACATGGAATACGGATCGAACATCCGCAAGGTCGAGAAGGCGATGAAGGACGCGCTGAAAAACGACCGCGCGCGCATCCAGGTCGGTCGCATTTCCAGCTTCGGCCTGATGGAAATGAGCCGCCAGCGCCTGCGCACCGGTGTGCTCGAGGCGACCACCCGCACCTGCCCGCACTGCGACGGCTCGGGCCTGGTCCGCACCGCCAGCTCGGCCGCGCTCTCCGCCCTGCGCCTGATCGAGGACGAGGCGGCGCGCGGCCGCGGCAGCGTGATCACCCTGTTCGCCAGTACCGAAGCGACCATCTACCTACTCAACGCCAAGCGCGCCGATCTCGGCGAGATCGAGCAGCTCTATGGCGTCAGAGTCGAAGTGATCCCTGAGGGCGAGGACGAAGGCGCCAAGATGCGCGTCACCTCATCCGGACCGCCGCCCTCGCAGGCGCCGCGCTTCGAACCGATCGTCATCGAAGAAGACGACGACGAGGAGATCGAGGAAGAGGCCGAGGAGACCTGGGGCGAAGAGGCCTCGGAAGAGGACGAGGAAGGCTCCGGCCGCCGCTCGCGCAAGCGCCGCCGCCGTGGTGGGCGTGGCCGCGAACGGGATCGCGGAGGCCGGGATGCTGGCGAGGCTTCGTATGCCGATGAAACCGGCGATGTGGAACGCGACGGCGAAGGCGAAGAGGCCAGCGAGGGCGACGAGGGCGATGAGGGCGATGGCCAGCGCCGCCGCAAGCGCCGCCGCCGCCGCCGTGGCGGTCGCGGTCGCGGCGAAGGCGATGCCGGCGAAGCCCAGCAGGGCGACGAGGCCGAGGCCGAAGCCGTCGTCGAGGCTGAGGTCGAAGTAGCGGCGGAACCGGAAGCGGTGGCAGCCGAAGCTGCCCCTGCCGAGGAAGCGCCCAAGCCCAAGCGCAGCCGCCGCAAGAAGGCCGATGCCGAGGCCGCTCCCGCCGAGGGAGCTGCCGGAGAACCCGCCGCCGAAGCGTCCGAGGCTGTCGCCGAGGAAGCGCCCAAGCCCAAGCGGACCCGGCGCAAGAAGGCCGAGCCTGAGGTTGAAGCCGAGACGGAAGCGTCCGCCGCGCCGGTGGCCAAAGAGGTGGCGCCTGCTACGGAAGAACCCGCAGAAAAGCCCAAGCGCACCCGCCGCAAGAAGGCAGAAGCGCCTGCTGCCGAAGCGGAAGCGGTTGCCGAGCCGATTGCCGAGGAAGCACCCGCCGCAGCGGAAGCGGTCTCCGATGTTTCGGCCGGCGATGTCGCCGAAGCGAGCTCCGATGTTTCGGCCGGCGATGTCGCCGAAGCGAGCTCCGATTCCACCGACGAGGAGCAAGGTCCCCCGCGCCGCGGCTGGTGGCAGCGCACCTTCGGGAATTAATTAGAAGACAAGCCCGTAAAGGAGCCTCCCCCTCTGGGGGAGGTCTTCCTGCAGGGGGGTGGAAGAGGGCGTAAAAAAGGAGCCGCGGGAGCGGCCGGCTTGCGCCTTGTTGGTCAGCCCCCTCCACCATCCTGCGCGGAATGGTGCCTCAAGGAAACCGCTTCATCCCCATCGCCCCTGCATAGAGCGCGCGGTAGGCTTCAATCATGGTCTTCTCGTCGTACTCGGCCCCCGCGCGTTTGCGGTTGGCTGCACCGACATTTCGCCGCAGCACGGCGTCTTCGGCCATGGTGCAAAGCGCATCCGCCAGGGCGCCATCATTGCCCGCCGGTACGATGAACGGCCGGTTCTCCCCTGCCACCATCGCCGCGACATCGCCCACATCGGGCGAGACCACTGCCAGCCCGGCCGACATGGCCTCGACCACGGAAATCGGAAACTGCTCGCTGTCGGACGACAGGGCGAACAAGTCGAACAGCCCGGCCGCCTTTGCCGGATCGGCAACATGCCCGGCCAGGTGCACCCGGTGCGCAAGGTCCAGCCGCAGCGCCTCGGCCCGGATCGCATCGCGCTCGGGCCCTTCGCCCAGGATCACCAGCTGCCATTCATCCGGCATGGCGGAAAATGCGCGGACAAGCCGGGGGAGGTTCTTGACCGCGCGCAGGCCGGCCAGGGTGCCCAGCCACAGCTCGCCCGGGCGTTTGATGATGCGCGGCAGGGCATCGGGCTTCGGCTTGACGCCATAGGCGCGCACATCGACGCCATTGGCAATGCGATGCACCCGCCATTGCGGCTGGTGCCACTGTTCGAGGGCAATCCTCTCGAGAATGGTCGAGGGTACCACCAGCCCGGAGGTGCGGCCGAGCGCGACCCTGCGAAACCAGTTGCGCCTGCGCTTGAGGCCGCCTGCCTCGTCCTCATTGAAGCCGTCTTCGTGGTGGACAAGCGGGGGCAGGCCCATGATCTGGCCGAACAGGGTATGCGCCAGGACCGCGTCCATCGCCCCCCAGTTGTAGGTCAGCACCAGGTCATAGCCGCGCATCGCCTCGGCAATCCGCCGCAGCCGCTTCGGAAAGGGCCGGCCGGTCAGCGAGGGAAAGTTGTCCGGATAGAACACCGCGATGGAAGGATCGATCGCCGCACGGGCACCCAGCGCACCGGGCTGCGCGGAAACGATGGTATGCGCCACGGTAAAGCCGAAGGCATTGATCAGCTTGGCCGCGCGCAGTTCCTTGCCGCCCCGATCGAAGCTGGAATGCAGGTGGAGAATGCGCAACGACCCGTGCCCTTCGTCAGGTGACCTTGGCGAGCAGGCGGCCGATCGCGGCCTGCACTTCCGGCTCGTCGAGAGTCGGGGCGTGGCCGGTACGGGCCACGGTTACCGCTTCCGCGCCCGGTACCCTCTTCAGCATGGCATCGAGGGTGGCGGCGCTCAGTACGTCGGACAGCTCGCCCCGGACGAACAGCAGCGGCCTGCCCCCCAGCGCATCGAGCGCCGGCCACAGGTCGACATCGGGCGCCGCGCCGCCTTCGAAGAAGGGTTGGGCAATCTTCATGTCATAGTCGAAGACAATGCGGCCATTGTCGCTCAGCACCATCAGCCGCTTGGCCATGGCAAGCCAATCGTCGATCCTGTAGTCCGGAAAGGCGATCCGCTGGCTTTCCTCGATGGCGCGGGCGGCGTGCATCCAGGTGTTGAAACTGCGCCCCTGCCCGACATAGCCGCGGATACGCGCCAGGCCTGCTTCCTCGATGTCCGGCCCGATGTCGTTGAGAAGTGCAGCCACGATGCGCTGGGGGCCGGAATAGGCCAGCAACATGGTCAGGAGTCCGCCGAGCGAGGTACCGATGGCGACGAACCGCTCGATGCCGGTTTCCTGAAGCAGCAACCCCAGGTCCTCGACATATTGCATCGGGTTGTAGCTGGCAGAATCCTTCGCATATGCGCTGTCGCCGCGCCCGCGCAGTTCCGGGCAGAGGACGCGCCATTCTCCGGCGAGGCCGTTGGCCAAGTTCGCGAAGTCACGCGCGTTGCGCGTCAGGCCCGGCAGGCAGATCACCGGCGGCCTGTCATCCCGCCCCGCATAATCGCGATAGTGCAGCCGAAGCCCGTCCCGGCTCTGCCAGTAACAGTCTGCGAATTCAGTCATATCCGGCCCTTGGCCCAACCCCTTCCCAATGCCCGGCTTGCAAGCCGGGCAGCGCTGCCCCACTATTGGACCCATGCGCGCAGAACCGCAAGCTTCGCCCTACCGCCCGGACTACCGCCTATCGCAATTGGCCCAATGGCTTGGCGATCCGGTCAAGGCGGCGCAATTTCCCGGCCATACCCTGCGCTTCCGCAACGAACGCTGGGCACCCGCCGTCGGCCTCGATGGGCTGGACGAGGCGCAATGGCTGGATCATTTCGGTCGCTTTCAACCGCTACCCGACAACATGCCCGGTCCCCTGGCGCTGCGTTATCACGGCCACCAGTTCCGGGTCTACAACCCGCAGATCGGCGACGGTCGCGGATTCCTTTTCGCCCAGATGCGCGATGGCACCCATAACATGCAGGGGGGCCGCCTGCTCGATCTCGGCACCAAGGGCTCGGGCCAGACTCCCTGGAGCCGCGACGGCGACGGGCGGCTGACGCTGAAGGGCGCGATGCGCGAGATTCTCGCCACCGAAATGCTCGAGGCCCTGGGCGCCAACACCAGCAAGACCTTCTCGGTGGTCGAGACCGGCGAGCAACTGTGGCGCAACGACGAGCCCTCCCCCACCCGTTCTGCCGTGCTGGTCCGCCTCAGCCATGGCCACATCCGCATCGGCACCTTCCAGCGCCTGCGCGCCCGCGAGGATCGCGAGCACATGGAGGCACTCGTCGCCTATTGCCTTGAGACCTTCCCCGGCCCTCCCCCGCCGGAAGACGCGCCTAGCCGCGACGAGCCTGCGGTGATCCTGCTTCACCAGGTAGTCGAGCGCATGGCCGACATGGCGGCAAGCTACATGGTCGCCGGCTTCGTCCACGGCGTGCTCAATTCCGACAACATGAACATTACAGGCGAGAGCTTCGACTATGGTCCATGGCGCTGGCTGCCAAGCTGGGACCCCGGCTTCACCGCCGCCTATTTCGACCATTCCGGGCTCTATTGCTTCGGCCGCCAGCCCGAGGCGATCCACTGGAACTGTGCCCAGCTTGCTGTGGCACTACGCATGCTCGCCGAGACCGACCCGCTGATCGCCGCGCTCGACCGATTCGTGCCACTCTACCAGCAGGCGATGGTGCGGCGGTTCCTGTGGCGGCTCGGTGTCGAGTCGAGACGGTTCGATGCCGACCTGGCGCTGGTCGCGGCGGCGGAAAAGCACATGGGCGAGGCAGGCATCGCACCGGACGCGTTCTTCCACGCCCACCGCGCCGGCCGCAATCCGCCCGCCGATAGCGAGTTCGGCGAACTGCTCCGGCAGTTCTCTCCGGCAGGCGAGGATCATCCGCTTTGGCGGGAGCAGGCAGTGCCGACGCTGGTGATCGACGAGGTCGAACGCATCTGGAGCGCCATCGACGAGCGGGACGACTGGGCGCCGCTGCGGCAAAAGATTACCGAGATTCGCGAACTCGGCAAGGCGCTCGGACCCGCACCAAACCCTGCTGGACATATTTAACGGCGCAGAAAGGATTGGGTAAGCCCTTCCGTGCTAGGCAGGTTCCGGTTGTAGTTCGCCCTGCTTCTCCGGCTGGGCTTTTCAGTTTCGGTCAGCAGGGTTCGTGAGCAGCAAGAAACTCATATCCATCGATCCGTGCACGGGCGCTGAGGTCTGGCAAGGCAAGATCGGCGACGTTGACGGCGTCGTCGAGCGCGCGCGCCGCGCATGGCCTGCCTGGGCCGCGCAATCGCTGGCGACCCGGATGGAACTGGTGCGCCGCTTCGCCAATGAAGTGCGCAAGGACCACGACAAGCTGGCCGAGCTGATCGCACTCGAAACCGGCAAGCCGATGTGGGATGCCCGCGCCGAAGTCGAACAGGTGATCGCCCGGGTCGAAGTCTCGATTCGCGCCAATTCCGAACGTAACGCACAGCGCAAGCTCGACAACGCCCTGCAGGGCACCACCGCCGTGCGGCACAAGCCCCACGGCGTGGTGGCGATCATCACGCCGTTCAACCAGCCCGCACTGCTGCCGGTATCCCATATCCTGCCCGCTCTGATCGCCGGCAACGTGGTCGTCCTCAAACCCAGCGAAAGAACTCCCGCCACTGCCGAACTGATCGCCACCTGTTTCAACCGCGCGGGAATTTCCGCGGCCGTGGTCCAGGTGCTCCAGGGAGGTCCCGACGAAGGCCAGTATCTGGTCGCTCACGATGGGGTGGGGGCCGTGATCTTCTGCGGATCGGCCCACGTCGGCATCGGCATCAACCGCAAGCTTGCCACCCGGCCGGACAAGATGGTTTCGCTGCACCTCGGGGGCAACAACCCGATCGTCGCCTGGGACACGCCGAAGATCGCCGACGCGGCAATCCTCATCATCCAGTCTGCCTTTTCCAACGGCGGCCAGCACTGCGCCGCGGCGCGGCGGCTGATCGTCAAGGATACCATCTACGACCAGCTGATCGCCGAACTGAAAGGCCTGACCGACCGAATCATCGTCGGCTCCCCGTTCGACGAGCCCCCGCCCTTCATGGGCCCAGTGATCGATAATATGGCGGCCGACGGGCTCACCGAAAGCTTCCTCTACATGCTCAGCCATGGCGGCAGGGCGATCAAGCACCTCAAGCGGATGCATGACCAGCTGCCCTTCGTCACGCCGGCGATCATCGACACCACGGCCATGGCCGACCGGCCCGACGTGGAACTGTTCGGCCCGATCCTGCAGGTGATCCGGGTCAGCGAATTCGACGAGGCGATTGCCGAGGCCAACAACACCCGTTTCGGTCTCACGGCTTCGCTGATCGGCGGCAGCCCGCAGGAATACAACCGCTTCTGGGCGAATATCCGGGCGGGCGTGGTCAACTGGAATCGCCCGACGGTCGGCATGGCCCCCGGGGCCCCCCAGGGTGGCATCGGCCTTTCCGGCAACCACCGGCCCGGCGCCTATTACGCCGCCGACTATTGCGCCTATCCGGTCTCCTCGGCAGAGGTGGAACAGCCGCGCGCGGTCATCGGCGCCGGTTTCCGCGAAGCGATATACGCCTGAACAAGGCTGCTTTCCCATCGGTGGAAGCAGCGATCAGCCCCCGTTCGACACCAGGTCGACGCGTGAAAGGCCATTGTCCATCCTGCGCACGTGGACGGCATAGGACATGCCGCCCTTGCCCCCTTGGAGCACATGGACGCCGTTCGCCAGAAAGTGCTTCGATACAAGGCCTGCAGCGGACAGCCGGGTAAAATAGAAATCCACCACATCGCCCGCTTCCACCGGCGTGACGAAAACCGCGGCGCGCAAGCGGCAACCGTCGCGGTCGGTGCCGGCGGCTTCCTGGAGATGGCCCCGCGGGTAGATGGAGAGTGCGGCAGGCAGGCTCAGCGACCAGCCCATGCCGTATTCGGACTTGCCGGCGCAGGCCTGGCCGGCCCTGCCCGAGGCGGCGGCAATCTGCGCGGCGGTTACGCCGGCGACGAGAGCCGCATCTCCATCCACCGGCATGGGCGCGGATTTCAGGGAGCCACCGGCAAGCTGCCGCGCATCCTCGCGGGCATCCTCGATCGCCTTGGGTGAGCGCTCGACCAGCGGCACTTCGGCAACCGGGGGGCCACCCACCACGAGCGCGGAGACTGCGCGGTTCTGGCTGGAGAGGTCGGGATCGACCATCAGGGGATCGGCCAGCACGCTGGTGAGCGCCGGATCGGTTTCGGGTTTGCTTACGGCATCGCCCTTGCCGCAAGCCGCAAGGCCCACGCAGCAGGAAAGCATGAAAAGCAAGGAACGGCAGTATCCGGGCATCGTCGCCAATTCGACCAAATTGCCCCGGCTCTATGCCCGCTCAAGGTAAATATCCGGTGTCCGCCTCTCAAAGGGGACGCTTCCGGCAGGACCGAAGGCGCCCCCTGCAGCGCTGTTGCGAGACTATGCGCTGCCTGTTTAGCCCGGCGTGCCGAGCAATCCCTTCATCAGTGGCCGTGCCGTCAACGGCAGCGCGAACCGTTGCGGTCGATCGCCCGCCCGATCAGCGCACCACCGGCAACGCCGAGAATAGTTCCGGCGGTGTGGTCGCCATGGCGGCCGACGATCTCGTGGCCGACAACACCGCCCACGACGCCACCGATCAGCAGGCCGGTGGTGCCATCGTTGCGGCGGCAGTGATACCGGCCGTCGCGTCCGCGCCAGACGGGCCCGTCATAGTAGTCCGACCTGCGGTAATAACCGCGGTCGCCATAACCGTTATACTCGCCCCGGTGCCAGTGGCGGCGGCCGTGATTCCAGCCTTCGGACATACCCGTCATCTGCGCGGAAGCATCGCTACCGGCAAAGGCCGTGGCAGCGCTCGCGGGAACCGCCGTCGACAGTATCGAGGCCGAAACGAGGGCCAGGGCTGCGGATTTCAACTTCTTGGTCATTTCTAGACTCCCTTTGCGAGATCGCGACCCGTGTTCAACGTCTCACCGCGGCCCATCTTGCCTTCCAATGCTGAACCATGCGCAACGGCTTTGTCAGGTTCGCCCATTTTGCGGCCAGCCGTGCTTCCAGGTGCCGCGAATTGCCGATTTTGCACCGGTGAGCATCGATTCGCGGCAACAGGGCTTGATTCAACGGCGCGGACGGTTGATTTCCGGTGCATGACTGCAACCCGCCTGTTTTCCCGCACTCTCCTGCGCCTCTCACCCCAGGCTGACGGCGAGGATGTCGCGGACTTCCTGCAGGGCCTGGTTACCAACGATTTGACGGGCGAACTGCCTGTCTGGGCAGCCCTGCTGACGCCGCAGGGCAAGGTTCTGTTCGATTTCCTGGTGTGGAAAGATGGCTCGGACCTGCTTATCGACTGCGAGGCCTCGGCAGCCGATGGCTTGGCCAAGCGGCTTTCGCTCTATCGCCTGCGCCGCAAGATCGCGATCACGCGCGACGACGGGCTCGCCGTCCACTGGCGGCATGAGCCGGGCAACGATCCCCGACTGGCCGGGCTGGGCACGCGCTGGCTGGCGCCCGCCGACGATGCGGACGGCGCTGCCGACGACACCTGGCTGGCGCACCGTCTTGCACTGGGCGTAACGGAAGGGCGCGCTGAGCTGGGCGACGGGGAACTGCTATGGCTTGAATGCAATGCCGCCGAACTGAACGGGGTCAGCTTCACCAAGGGCTGCTACGTCGGTCAGGAAAACACCGCGCGGATGAACTGGCGGCAGAAAGTGAACAGGCGGCTGGTCGTCGTTCCGATCGGGCAATCGGACCCCTCACGCCAGCGGGTTGGCTATCCGGAGCTGGGACTTGCTGTGGACCACCTGCGGGTGGAGGATATTGGCGAGGCACTTCGCCCCGCTTGGCTTCAGTCGGCCTGAAGTTTCGCGGCCGCAGCTAGTTTGGCCTCGACCAGCATCCGCTCTGCCCGGTCCCGCGCGGCGGTGCGAGGCAGTTCCAGCGATTGGGTGAGCGGCCCGCCCATCAGGGCATCGCCGAGCGCCATCAGTACCAGGGTGAGCGTCAGTTCGCGTTGATCTGCCGAATCGGGATCGCGCACGTCCTCGACAAGATCGTGGATGGCATCGATGATCGGGTCGAGCGCGTCCTCATTGCCCGAAAGCAGCATCCATGAAGCCAGCGCGCCGCCACCTTCGCGGTCGAATGCGTCGAAGGTAAGATCGACCACGTCGCGCGGCGTGCCTTGCCCGGCGCGGCTGGCATGCACGGCTTCGGCGATGGTCTTGCAGATCGTCCCGGCAAGGTACTGGGCCAGCGCCTTTTGCAGGCCAGAGGCCGATCCGAAGTGATGTAGCAGGTTGGCGTGGGTGCGACCGATGCGGGAAGCCACTGCCTTGAGCGTCACGGCCTGCGGGCCCAGTTCGATCAGCAGATTCCGCGCGGCTTCTAATGCCACGGTCCGGCTTTCTTCCTGGGAAAGGCGCCGTCTTATTGACATTGATGTAAGTTATGGGTATGTGAAATCATATGAACGCGCATTCCCCCATAGCCGGCGGCCTAGATCAAGCGGAAGAACCGCGCAAGGCCGCGGGCATAACGGTGCGTGACCTGCGCTTTGGCCGAGGCGACAAGCCTGCGCGCTGGTGGCTGAACGGCGATCCGGTGGCAACGGCCTGGTTCAATGCCCTGTCCGGTACCTTCCCGCGCGGCGAAGCCACCTTCATCGAAGCGGTGAAAGCGCACCGCGAAGGCGTCCCGCCCAAACTGGAGGCTGAAATCCGCGCCTTCATCATCCAGGAAGTCAACCACACGCGCGAACATGTCGCCTTCAACCGCCACGCTGTCGAGGCGGGATACGACATGGCCATAATCGACCGGCATGTCGAGGAACTGCTTAAGCAGCTTGAAGGCCGCCCGAAGATCCTTGACCTCGCCTCGACCATGGCGCTCGAGCACTACACGGCGATGATGTCGCACGAGTTGCTTAGCCATCCAGAGCAATTCGCCGGTGCCGATCCCCAGGTCGCGGCCATGTGGCGGTGGCACGCCATCGAGGAAATCGAGCACAAGGCCGTTGCCTACGATACCTGGCTGCATGCCACCCGCGATTGGAGCCGGTGGAAGCGCTGGCGGGTCAAAAGCCTGGTCATGCTGCTGGTGACGAAGAATTTCATATCCCACCGCATCCGCGATGCACTGGCCCTGCTGGCCCAGGATGGCCTCACTGGCAGGCGCGTGCGCTGCAAGCTTTATGCCTACCTGATCTGGAAACCCGGCGTGCTGCGCCGCATTTTCCCCGTCTGGCTGAGCTTTTTCCTGCCCGGGTTCCATCCGTGGAACGTGGATGATCGCTCGCTGATTGCCGAGGCGGAGAAGGCTTTGGCGGAGACTGCAGGCTAGATCCCCTCCCAAGGCGGCTCTGGTCCATCACGCTGAAGGTGCATGCCCCTCCCGCAAGCGGGAGGGGAGGAGCGACCGCGGCTCCTTGATTACGCCACCGCCAGTTTCATGTCCGAAACGCAATCGGCTGCATCGCCCAGCTCGATTTCGTAATCCACCGAAACAGCCGCCTCTCCGCGCCCTTCACTGTGGCGCAGAGTCCGCTGCCCCGTCGGCTGGAATCCGGCCTTGGCCAGCACGCGCCCGGAAGCGGGATTGTCGGCGAAATGGCCGGCGACCACGCGCTTGTGGCCCAGCGCCCGCGCCAGCGACAGCACGGCGCGAACTGCCTCGCTGGCGAAGCCCTGGCCCCACCAGTTACGACCGATCCAGTAACCCAGCTCGATATCATCGCCGAGACGGCCAAGCCCGATGCTGCCGATCAGCCTGGCGCCACTGGCGGACGGCAGGGTGACGAAGAAGTGCGGCAGCAGCTTTTCCTGCGGACGAGCGGCGAATTCCATGGCATCGACCATGGTATAGGGCCAGGGCGCGCGGGCGAGATTGCGCACCACGCCCTCGTCGTTGATCACCGTCAGCAGCTCTTCCCAATCTTCCGGCCAACCGGGCCGGAGGAATAACCTCTCGCTACGAATGAACATTCTTCCTTCTCCGCTCACTCGCCCCGCAAAGACGCTAGGCCCATTGCGTGACAATGCCATTACGCATTGCGCCGGGGTGCGCGCCAAACGCGCCGCCCGGGCAAAGGAGTGCTGAGGGAGAGACGAAAAGAGGGAGACGGGTGGGCCCCTCTCCCTCGTTCAGCCGGACCTAGATCCGGCGGGGGCCATCCCGTCAGGATGGCCCTTTATTGACCATCCAGCTTATTCTGCTGCGACTGCCATTGCGTCTACAGAGACGTATTTGCGGCCGAGCTTGCCGTCGTGGAATCGGACCTGGCCTTCGGCCAGGGCGAACAGGGTATGGTCCTTGCCCATGCCGACATTGGCGCCCGGATAGACGCGGGTACCGCGCTGGCGAATGATGATGTTGCCGCCAATCACGTGCTGGCCGCCGAACTTCTTCACGCCAAGGCGACGACCGGCCGAATCACGACCGTTACGCGAGGAGCCGCCTGCTTTCTTATGTGCCATGCTACGCTACTCCGAAATTATTCAGCGTCGGCCGCGGGGGCGGCCTTCTTCGCGGCGGCCTTCTTGGCCGGCTTGGCGGCGCCTTCGGCACCGACGGCCAGGATGCGCAGCAGGGTCATCTGCTGGCGGTGGCCATTGCGGCGGCGATAGTTGTGCCGGCGACGCTTCTTGAAAACGATGACCTTTTCGCTCTTGGCCTGTGCGATGATCTCGGCCGAGACGACGACGCCATTGGCGTCCGCGATCTCGCCGTCGCTGCCCGCAAGCAGGACATCGCCCAGCACAATGGTTTCACCGGCTTCGCCAGCCAGCTTTTCAACCGCGATCTTGTCTCCGGCGGCAACCCGGTATTGCTTGCCGCCCGTGCGCACTACTGCGAACATGATGCCCTTACCTGTAAAATCCGAACGGCCCCTCGCTGCGGACGCGGCGGGGGCCGGAAAGAGAGGTGGCCCCTAGTCCAAGGGCCCCGCCCTGTCAACCGCGCTTGAGGCCAACAACGCAAGCTGGCGCAGACGGCGGGCCATGCTATTGCAGCACCATGAAGTCTTGCGTCAAACCCGTTCCGGCCATGCTTGCCATGCTGGCGCTTTCGGCCTGCGGCGATTCGTCTGGCTACCCCTCGCTGAGCCGCCGGGACGTCGAAAAACAGGCCGAAGCGCCGCCGGTGCCGCCGCCCCCCGCATCCGTGCCCGAGAGCCCCGATCTCTCCCCCCGCCTTGCCCGGCTGGTGGAACAGGCGCGCACGGCGCACGAGAAATTCGCAAGTGTGAGGCCCCGTGCCGAGCAGCTTGCCGCCGCTGCCGGCGCAGCCGCGCCCGCCAGCGAAAGCTGGTCTGTCGCCAGCGTCGCCCTGGCCGAACTCGAATCGAGCCGCAGCGAAGCCATGGTCGCTCTCGCCGACCTCGACCAGCTTTACGCCGCCCGGCGAATCGAAGGCAACGATGGCGCCAGCATCGCCGCCGCGCGCGACAGGGTCATGGCCTGGATCGGGGAGGAGGACCAGGTGCTGGCCGCCCTTCGCGGCAGGCTGGGCGGCTGACAAGAACAAACCCCGCCCTGAAGGGGGCGGGGCCGGTTATTGCCTGTGTGGATCGGGCTTAGCGCACGGCGATCGCAATCACCGCGATGCACAGACCCCAGAACAGGATCAGCACCGGCAGGATCAGCACCTGAACGCTGGCTTCAAACGAGGTCAGCGGCCCGCTGAGCGTCTGGACACCGCGGTTGGCGAACTGGCCCCACGAGAGCGCCTTGGTGTCCTTGCCCGGATTCATCGTCGCCCACTTGCTGGCAAGGCCGAAGCCGAAGATGACGGAGCCGATGATCACGCCCATCGGCAGGATCAGTTCGGCATTGCCGAACATCGCGGTCATCAGGCCGAGGAACGCGAGGTAAAGCCCGACGGTGCCGACATAGAGTCCGGTCGGCAGCGTAAAGGTACGGTCGACCTTTGTCCGGACCGGCGCTTCGCTTACTGTCGCGATACCAGTGAGTTCGGTGCTGGCGATATGTTCGGACATGGCTTTATCTCCTTCGTTTGGGAGCGCCATGAAGCTTCGTCGACCCGGCGGCCTTGACGGAAATCAAACCGCAAGGAAATTCACGCCCAGCGGCGGATGTCCTCGAAATCCTGCTCTCGCGGCTGAACCCAGCGCCATTCGCCATCTGCCAGCTCGCGCTTCCAGAACCACGAATCACTCTTGAGGTGATCCATGGCGAATTCCGCCGCGGCAAACGCATCGCGGCGATGGCGCGAAGCGGCGGCGACAAGCACGATGGGATCGCCGGGATGCATCAGGCCCGAGCGGTGGACGATCAGCAGCCCTTCAAGCTTCCAGCGTTGCCTGGTTTCCTCGGCCAGGCCCTGCATGCCGGGGAGCGTCAACGGCTCGTAGTGCTGCAGTTCGAGCGCCTCTACGCCCTCGCCCGCGCGCACCTGGCCGATGAAGCTGGCGATTCCGCCCGCTGCGGCAAGGGCATTGCCGAACGCCGCGATCTCGGTTGCCGGATCGAAGCTTTCGGTGAGCAGGCGGACATCGCTGTCCATCTCAGCCGCCGCTCACTGGGGGCAGGAAGGCAATCTCGTCGCCATCCCCGAGACTGACGCCTGACAGATCGGAAACCAGTGCCCCGTTGATCGCCAGCTTGATCTTGGGGCCGCGCAAGGCCTCGGCCAGTTCGGGCTCAAGCGAGTTGAGCAAGACCTCAAGCGAACAGGCTGCCGGAACCTCGCGCTCCCCCGCCCCGGCCACGTCTTCGAGACGGCCGAGGAACACCAGCTTCACCGCCACCTCAACCGCCCGTCATCGACATGTGGCGGGCGAGCGCCGGCGCGCCGCCGGGCTTGTCGATCACGAAGTGGTGGCGTTGCGGCTTGATCTTCATGGCAACGTCCAACGCCTCGTCGAGCGCCGGCCCGGGCTCGGCGGAGCGCAGCGCGGCGCGCAGGTCGACCCGCTCGTTGCCGCCGAGACAGGCATAGAGCTGGCCGGTGGCGGTGACGCGGATGCGGTTGCAGCCGTCGCAAAAATTGTTGGTCAGGGGCGTGATGAAGCCGAGCCTGCCGCCGGTCTCCGCTACATCGACATAACGCGCCGGGCCGCCGGTGCGGTGGGCGTTGTCGGTGAGGGTCCAGCGCTGCTCAAGCTTTTCGCGCACGGCGGAAAGTGGCAGGTAATGGTCGAAGCGGTCTTCCTCCACTTCGCCCAGCGGCATGACTTCGATCAGCGTCATGTCGAACTTCCGCGCGTGCGCCCATTCGACCAGCTCCGGGATTTCCGCCTCGTTGATCCCCTTGAGCGCGACGGTGTTGAGTTTGACCTTGAGCCCTGCCTCCCTGGCCGCGGCGATGCCTTCCAGCACCTGCGGCAGGCTGTCGCGCCGGGCGAGCTTGGCAAATCGGTCGCGGTCCAGCGTATCGAGCGACACGTTCACGCGCCGGACGCCCGCCGCGCGAATGGCATCCGCGAATTCGGCCAGGCGGGTCGCATTGGTGGTGAGCGTCAGCTCATCCAGCCCGTCTCCCACCTTGCGGCCCAGCGCCTGGACCAGCTCGATCATGTCGCGGCGCACCAGCGGCTCGCCGCCGGTCAGGCGGATCTTGGTGATGCCCCGGGCAATGAAGCCCAGCGCCAATTCGTGCAGTTCCTCAAGGCTCAGCACCTCGGCACGCGGCAGGAAAACCTGGCGTTCGGGCATGCAATAGGCGCAACGCAGGTCGCAGCGATCGGTGACCGACAGGCGCAGGTAGGTGATCCTGCGCTGGAACTGGTCAACAAGAGGTGCGGCGCTGCTCATCACACTAGTATGCGCTGCCTGCCCCCTCCCCGTCCAGTGGCCAATGTTGGCCCGTCACGCCGGGAGCATCGGCGATATAATGCAACGCCGCCGCGATGGCCGCCTCATCGTCCGAAGCGATCCCGTTGACGCGAATCGGGGCGTGTTCGCGGGCAAGATCCTGCACCACTGCGGTGCGCCAGCCGAGATGGGTATGGTCGGCGGGGAGGAAGAGGAGCACCAGATCCCCCTCCTCTTTCGGATGAGGATATATCTGCGGCAGCACCCGCGCATGAAACTCCGCCGCCGCAGCCAGCGCCGCCTCCGGCAACTGGCCAACGCGCAGCAGCGCCATCAGCGGCGCTCCCGCTTCAGGGTAATGCCGATCTTCTCGCCGTTCTCGCTGATTGCCAGCTTGACGATCTTGACCGTCACTTCGTCCACCCGGTCGTCTTGCAGGAAGAGGGTTTCGCAGATGTGATCCGCCACCGCCTCGATCAGCTTGAAGTGCACGCCCGCGGGCAAAGCCTCGCTGGCCGCGAACTTAAGGTCCATGTAGTTCTTGCTGGCCTTTAGCGGCGTATCGGGCAGGTAATGCTCGGCCACTTTCAGTTTCGCCTGGATGGTGATGCGCAGCGGCTGCGGCCGACCGGTCTCCTCGGAATAGATTCCGGTGAGCACGTCGGTTTCGAAGTCCGCAACTTCCAGGATCAGGCTGTCTGCCATGGCGATGGGGGGCGGATGGCACCCCAGGCGCCGCTTGTCTACTGCGATGCCACTTTCCGGCAAGCGACGATGCAATCAGGCGAGTACGATCCCCCGCTCGGGCGCAGTGGCATAGCACAGCTGCCTGGTGACGCACTGGCCGGTCAAGGCAGTGCGAAAGCTCGCCTTGCGAACGAAGGGCTTCCTGCGACGGAACAGCACCTGCGGCACGCCCGTGATATCTTCTTCCCGGATACGCAGCCGCGTCGGCCAGACAGCGCCGGCACTGCCCAGTAAATTCGTGTTGAAATAATCGCTATTCAGCAAGAACAGTATCTTCGGTCCATAATCCTTTAAACTTATAATCAGTGAAAAGATTGCAGCCCCTGCCGCAATCATGAAAACCAGTAAAACTAATACAGACACGTTAACCTCCCCGGAAACCAAGTGGTTTACCATGGAGTCGTCTTCCCCCAGCAATTGCACGACCCGTCCGATTTATCTGCATTATGCCTAAGTGCCTGATCCGAAACTCCGTTTCGGCTCGTTCGGCACCGGCCCGCTCCCCCGCCCGGCCAC
>CAZVWP010000056.1:16039-22633 GCA_964630805.1 uncultured Novosphingobium sp.
CCACCCAGAACATACCATTTCGTTGGGTGGCCGGGCGGGGGAGCGGGCCGGTGCCGCTTCGAAATTCGCGCTTTCGCGAATTTCGAATCAGACTCTAAGACAAGCGAATCGCCCCGAAAGTGGCAGGGGTTAATTACTCCCTGGTCCAGCGGGCAAAGATCGCGGTAGGCAGAAGGCGGCCGGCCGTCCCCTCCTCGCGCACGGCGAGGTCACCATGCTCGATGGCGCCGGGCAAGTCGGCAAAGTGCTCCGCCAGCAGGCCGCCTATCGCCAGCGAGGACATGCGCACGGCATAGACGGTGAGGAACAGGAAGCGGCTTTCCTCGTCGAGCAGTCGGCGGCAATTGGCGATCAGGCCGGGCAGGTGCTCTTCCAGCCGCCAGACCTCGCCCTCAGGCCCGCGGCCGAATTTGGGCGGGTCGAGGATGATGCCATCATAGCGCTTCTCCCGCCGCACCTCGCGCGCGGCGAACTTTGCGGCATCGTCGACCAGCCAGCGGATCGGACGGTCGGCCATGCCAGACAGAGCGGCATTGTCGCGCGCCTGGGCGACCGACTTCTTCGAGGCATCGACGTGAGTGACGGGACCGTAGTGGCTCAGGGCCAGGGTGCCGACGCCGGTGTAGCCGAAAAGGTTGAGGGTGGAGGCGTCGCTGCGACCGCCCAGCTGCTCGCCCATCCAGTCCCAGACCGGTGCCATGTCGGGAAAGAAACCGAGATGCCGGAAGGGCGTGCACTGCGCATTGAAGCGGATATCCCGCCAGCCCAGCTCCCAGCCCTCGCGCGGCACCGGCTTGTCGAACTGCCACTTGCCGCCGCCGTCCTCGTCCGAACCGGGGACGAATTCCGCGTGCGCTTCCCACTGCACCAGCCGCGGCGCCCACATCGCCTGCGGTTCCGGGCGGATGAAGCGATAGGCTCCGTAACGCTCCAGCTTGCGGCCATGGCCGCTGTCGACGAGGCCGTAGTCCGCCCAGCCCTCGCCCGCCAGGATCAGGGAATCGGGGGTGAGAGAGGCCATTACCCCTTGGGCACCGCATGCGCGGCGACATAGTCAGCCACCGCAGCATAGTCGCCCGGCAGCTCGATCAGCCGTTCCTCGCGCTGAAACAGGTCGCCCATGCGCGCAGGCAACACAGGGCGCTTGCCGGTGGCGCGCTCGACGGCTTCGCGGAACTTGGCCGGGTGCGCGGTGGCCAGCGTCACCATGGCGATGTCGCGGTCCAGCCCCGCCTCGCGCGCGGCATGGAGGCCGCAGGCAGTATGCGGGTCGATCAGTTCGCCGGAAGCGTCCCAGGCCCAGCGGATCGCCCGGCTCATCTGGTCGGCATCGGCGCGGCAGGAAGAGAACAGCGCCGCCGCACCCTCGCGCTGGGCATTGGTCAGTTGCATGGCCTTGCTGGATTCAAAGTCCGCCATCTGCGCCGCGAGCGCCTTGCCGTCTCGGCCGCCGAGATCGAACAGGAGCCGCTCGAAGTTCGAAGAGACCTGGATGTCCATCGAGGGCGCAGCGGTGGGCGTGACGGTGCCGGCCGAATAGTCGCCATGGGTCAGCGCGCGGTGGAGGATGTCGTTTACGTTGGTGGCGACGATCAGCCGCTCCACCGGCAGGCCCATCTTTGCTGCGACATAGCCGGCGAAGACATCGCCAAAGTTGCCGGTCGGCACGCTGAACGCCACCCGCCGGTGCGGCGCGCCCAGTTGCAGGGCAGCGGCGAAGTAATAGACCACCTGCGCCATCAGCCGCGCCCAGTTGATCGAATTGACCGCGCCCAGGGTGAAGCGGCCGCTCATCGCGGTATCGCCGAACATGCGCTTAACCATGGCCTGGGCATCGTCGAAGGTGCCCTCGATGGCGAGGTTATGGACGTTGGGGGCGAGCACCGTGGTCATCTGCCGGCGCTGGACATCGCTGACCCGACCGCGCGGGTGGAGCATGAAGATGTCGATCCCGGCCCTGCCGGCCACGGCATCGATTGCCGCAGAGCCGGTGTCGCCGCTGGTCGCCCCGACGATGGTCAGGTGGTCGCCGGTACGGCTCAGGAATTCCTCGAACAGCAGGCCCAGCAGTTGCAGCGCCACGTCCTTGAAGGCGAGCGTGGGGCCGTGGAACAGTTCCAGCAGCCAGTGCTGCTCGTCGAGCTGCTCGAGCGGGGTGACGGCCTTGTGGGCGAAACGGCCATAGGCCTGCGTCGTGAGCTGCAGCAGACGCTCCGGCGTCAGGCAGTCGCCGACGAAGGGCTGCATGATCCGCTGGGCGAGCTCGGCATAGGGCAGGCCGGCCATGGCGGCGATCTCCGCCTTCGAGAACTGCGGCCAAACGCTGGGCAGGTAGAGCCCGCCATCGGAAGCGAGGCCGGCAAGCGTCGCCCCGGCGAAATCGAGCACCGGCGCGCTGCCGCGAGTGGAGATGTATTCCATGGGGGCGGCGGTTAGCCGTGACGGGCGCGGGTGGCAATCCTCCCCGGCAGGGGGAGGAGCTAGGCCTTCAGCCGCTTCCTCAGCGCCAGCCCATAAATGACCAGCGCTGTCAGGGCGAACAGGAACCACTGGACGGCATAGGACAGGTGGTTGTTGGGAATGTCGTTCGGATCGGGCAGCGCCATCGCTTCCAGACCCGGTACAAGTGGAGTCGCGGAAACCAGCTTGAAGTGTTCCGCATCCTTCGCCGGTGCCAGCAAGCCTTCTACCTCACCACCCTGCCATTGGGGTACGTTGGGCACGCGCGACCAGCCGGTAACGACATCGAAGGAGACAATCGGCTGCTCAGCCGGAGGATAGCTCGCAGTCGCATTGGGTAGTTGGCAACGCACCACGTGGGCAAAGCCCGGCTCGCCCTTGCGATTGCGGCCGCTGACCGCGCGCGGGTCGCTGACGGAGATGCAGTTCGCCCGCGCATGGCGGAACAGGACCGCCTCAGCCTGTCCGGCGTGCTTGGGCAGGGGTACCGCCACGTCCGAACCCTGAGCCGCCGCATAGCGCCCCAACATCGCCTCCTTCTGGTGCATGCGGTCGAGCTGCCAGAAACCCAGCCGCAGCATCACCGCCACCGCAGCCAGCACGATCACTGTGGCAATCACCGGAATGCGCTTCACGCTCACTTCTTGAGCCGCCCTTCCCCGGCCCGGCGCCGGTACTCGGCGGCGAGCAGCGCCGCCTTGCCGGCGCGCAGGCCCCAGATCACAGCTGCGGCGGTGAAGGGCACCCAAAGTACGATGTGCACCCAGAACGGCGGACTCCAGGTCAGCTCGACTGTCAGGGCCAGGCCCACGACCAGTGCGCCGATAATCAGCGTGAGGAAGGCCGCCGGCCCGTCGCCGACGTTGAACTGCTCGAAATCCAGCCCGCATGCGCGGCATCGTGGCGCGAACTTCGCCAGGCCCTTGAACAGGGAGCGACTGCCGCACTCGGGGCAGAGAGCGAAAAGGGCAGCCAAAGCGATGCCCGGCTGCCCTTTCGTTTCAGGATTGTCGCCCTGGGTCAATGGATGGGGAAGCCCCAGTTGCCCCAGACGTAGACGGCGACGAACAGGAACAGCCAGACGACATCGACGAAGTGCCAGTACCACGCAGCTGCTTCGAAGCCGAAATGCTGGCGGGGCGTGAAGTGGCCCTGATAGGCTCGGTAGAGGCAGACAATCAGGAAGATCGTGCCGACGATGACGTGGAAACCGTGGAACCCGGTCGCCATGTAGAAGGCCGAACCATAGGTGTTCTTGCCGAAGGGGAACGGCGCGTGAATATATTCGTAAGCTTGGATCGAGGTGAACAGCAGGCCCAGCAGGATGGTCAGCCAAAGGCCGGTCTTCAGGCCCTTGCGATCGTTGTGCAGCAGGCAGTGGTGCGCCCAGGTGACCGTCGTGCCCGAGCACAGCAGGATCATTGTGTTGAGCAGCGGCAGGTCGAAGGCGTCCATGACCGCTTCCATTTCCTTGGGCGGCCATTGCCCGCCGACCACCTTGGAAATTTCCGAGGGAAACAGCGCGAAATCGAAGAAAGCCCAGAACCAGCCGACGAAGAACATCACTTCCGAAGCAATGAACAGGATCATGCCATAGCGCTGGTGCAGTTGCACCACCGGCGTGTGATCGCCGGCATGGGCTTCCTGGACGATCTTGGTGAACCACTGGAACATCACGGCCAGCAGCAAGGCGAGGCCCAGCCAGGGAACCACGTGCCCGCCGGGCAGCTTGTGCATGAACAGCACCATGCCACTGGTCAACGTGAGGGCGCTGACAGCCAGCGCGATCGGCACGATATCGGGCGGAAGGATGTGAAAATCGTGGTTCTTGGTACCGGCCATGGCTGCTTGGTCCCTGTTTTCCATTCCTTGCGGCGCGGGCCGCGGGTGTTTTGATCGAGGCCCCTTAACCGCCCGATTGGGCGCGGTCCAGAGGCTTGGGCGTGCTGTTGTGATTCTGGTGGAAAGTATAGCTTAGCGTGATGGTGTCGATGTCCTTCGCGTCCGGATCGTCCTGGATCTTGGGATCGACGTAATAGACCACAGGCATGCGGATTTCTTCGCCGGGCTTCAGTGTCTGCTCGTTGAAGCAGAAGCACTGGACCTTGTTGAAGTAGCGACCTGCCTGCTCGGGCTCCACATTGAAGGTCGCCCGGCCGGTGATGGGCCGGTCGGAATTGTTCACCGCATGGAAAAAGGCGAGGTGCCTGCCACCCAGCCTGACGGTATCGCGCGCCTGTTCGGGACTGAAGGCCCAGGGCATGCCGCGCTCGACATTGGCGTCGAAGCGGACGGTCACCTGGCCGTCCGCCAGCTTGACGCTCGCTGCCTGAGCCTCGTCGGCGCGGCGAGTCGTGCCGCCATAGCCGGTCACCTCGCAGAACAGCCGGTATAGCGGCACCGACGCATAGCCCAGGCCCAACATCGCCAAGGCCCCGCACAGAGCCATCAGGCCCACCTTGCGGTTGCGGCGATCGACGGCGGAAAGCGGAGCGGTGGCAGCCATGATTGTCAGCCCATTTTCACGAAGGTCAGGAAATAGACCAGCAGCACGAAGAAGCCGAGCACCAGCGCCAGCGCCACATTGCGGCCACGGCGGATGCGGGCCAATTCCTCGTCGGGATCGATCGGGTTGGTCATGAAACGATCCCATGCACCGCCAGCCAGCGATCCGCAACCAGTGCTGCGAAAATCGCGAAAAGATAGATGACCGAATAGCCGAACAGCTGCTTTTCCGGCTTCATCGTGTCGCCCTCGACCGAGCGGCGCAGGCCGACTCGAATCGACAGCAGGAGGAACAGGCCGGTCAGCGCCAGGGCGGCAACGCCATAGACCGCGCCCGTTCCACCGATCCACCAGGGCAGCGCAGCCAACGGCAGCAGCAGCGCGGTGTAGAGCAGGATTTGCCGGCGGGTCGAAGCTTCGCCTGCTACCACCGGCATCATCGGGATGCCGACCTTGGCGTAGTCTGACTGGACAAACAGCGCCAGCGCCCAGAAGTGCGGCGGCGTCCACATGAAGATGATGAGGAACAGCAGCACCGGCATCAGGGTGATCTGCCCGGTCACCGCGACCCAGCCGATCAGCGGCGGAAAGGCCCCTGCCCCACCGCCGATTACGATGTTCTGCGGCGTGCGCGGCTTGAGCCAGATGGTATAGACGACGGCGTAATAAAGTATCGAAACAGCAAGGATCGAGGCCGCCAACCATCCCACCGCGATCCCCATCAGGATCACCGATGCCACAGCCAGCATCACGCCGAAATCGCGGGCATGGCCACGCTCGAGCCGGCCGGCGGGAATCGGGCGAGCCTTGGTCCGCTTCATCCCCGCGTCTAGATCGGCTTCCCACCACATGTTCAGCGCCGCAGCCCCGCCCGCGCCCATGGCGATGCACAGGATGGCGATGAAACCGAGCAGCGGGTGGATATGGCCAGGCGCCGCCACCAGCCCGCAAAGACCGGTGAAGATGACAAGGCTCATCACCCTGGGCTTGGTCAGGGCGAAGAAATCACGCCAGTCGGCGGGCAAAGGAAGGGCTGTGGCCTGAGTCATAAAAAGCGAGCCCTCCCGTTACCGGGAGGGCGCGGATTTTGCCAGTCCCTCTCCCGAAGGAGAGGGTGGCGGATCAATGATGCCCCTTCTCGTCTTCGATGATCGGGAGCGTTTCGAACTGGTGGAACGGCGGCGGGCTGGAAAGGGTCCATTCCAGCGTGTTCGCGCCTTCGCCCCAGGGATTGTCCGGAGCCCGCTTGCCCATCGTGAAGGCGTAGAGCAGATTCAGGAAGAACACGCCGGTGCCAATGCCGACCAGGGTATAGCCCCATTCCGTCGAGATGGCGTTCCAGTGCTCGTAGGCCGGGGTGTAGTCCGGATAGCGGCGCGGCATGCCCTGCAGCCCGAGGAAGTGCTGCGGGAAGAAGACCACGTTGACGCCAACGAAGTAGAACCAGAACTGGACGTGGGCGAGCAGTTCGGAATGCATCCGGCCGCTCATCTTCGGGAACCAGTAGTAGAACCCGGCAAACAGCGAGAACACTGCGCCCATCGACAGCACGTAGTGGAAGTGCGCGACGACGTAGTAGGTGTCGTGCACGACATCGTCCACGCCGCCTTTGGCGAGTTATACGCCTGT
>CAZVWP010000057.1:0-21911 GCA_964630805.1 uncultured Novosphingobium sp.
CGCCGAGGAGCACATCGCCTGCTTCGGCTGGGCCTCGAACGAGGAGATGCAGGACATCTCCGCCATGGCCATCCGGATCAACGATTTCCTCTGCGGCATGTTCGCCGCGATCGGCATCCGCCTCGTCGATTTCAAGCTCGAGTTCGGCCGCATCTGGGACGGCGACTACAGCCGCGTGATCCTGGCGGACGAGATCAGCCCGGACGGCTGCCGCCTGTGGGACATGGTCACTGGCGAAAAGCTCGACAAGGACCGCTTCCGCCGCGACCTCGGCAATGTCGAGGGCGCTTACCAGGAAGTGGCGCGCCGGCTCGGCCTGCTCGACGATGCCGAAGGCGGTAGCGAGGTTTTCGACCTATCGAAGCACCGCAAGCTGCGCGGCAAGTAAGGGCCGATAATCGGGCGTTAATCCGGGGGGCCGCATCGGCGCTTGCATGGGTGAGTTGATGCGGCGTCCGCTTTCGTTCCTGGCAGTGCTGGCGCTGGCGCTTCTGTCGGCCTGCGCTCCGCAGGCGCAGCGAATAGCATCTGTATCCGCGCAACAGCAGCAGAAGCCGGACTGGGCCTTCCAGGCAAGCGACATTCCGGTCGATCCCGGCTACCGCTTCGGCAAGCTCGACAATGGCATGCGCTATGTCGTGCGCGAGAACGGGAGGCCCAAGGGCACCGTCGCGGTGCGCCTGGAAGTGGCCGCCGGATCGCTGGACGAGGACGAGAGCGAGCGCGGATTTGCCCATTTCGTCGAGCACATGGCCTTCAACGGCTCGACCAATGTGCCGGAAGGCGAGATGGTGCGGCTGCTGGAGCGCAAGGGGCTGGCCTTCGGGGCGGACACCAATGCCTCGACCGACTTCGAGCGGACGACTTACCAGCTCGACCTGCCCAGGAACGATCCGGAACTGCTCGACACCGCGCTGATGCTGATGCGCGAAACCGCCAGCGAGCTGACCTTTGCCCAGAGCGCGGTCGAGCGCGAACGCGGCGTGGTCCTTTCCGAGATGCGCGACCGCAACGGCTGGCAGATGCGCGCCTATGTGGACCAGCTGAACTTCCTGTTTCCCGGCGCGCGCTATTCCACCCGGCTTCCGATCGGGGTGAAGGAAACCCTGGATGCCGCCACTGGCGCCAGCCTCAAGGCCTTCTGGCAGCGCAATTATGTTCCGTCGAAAACGACCGTGATTGTCATCGGCGATCTTCCCGCCGACCAGGTCGAAACGGCGATCCGGGAAAAATTCGCCAGTTGGCAGGCCACCCCCTCCCCACCCCAGCCTTCGGCCGGCCCCTTCGATTTCGCTTTGAAGAACCGCACGGAAGTCTATCTCGATCCGGCCCTGGCCGAACGGGTCACCGCCTTTCGCCTGGGGCCCTGGCTGGACGAAAAGGACACCAAGGCGCAGCGGCGCGAGAAGCTGCTGCGGCAGATCGGCTATTCGATCGTCAACCGCCGGCTCCAGCGCATCTCCCGCCAGCCGGACCCGCCCTTCCGGGGCGCGGGCTTTGCCACTCCCGACCTCGCCAAGTCAGGCCGGATGAGCAACCTCGTGGTGGATACCATCGACGGCAAGTGGCGGCGCGGGCTGATCGCCGCCGGGCGCGCCTATGCCCAGGCCATGCGCCATGGCTTTACCCAGCCGGAACTCACCGAACAGATCGCCAACCTGCGTAATGCCGCGAAGAACGAGGCAGCTTCCGCCGATACCCGCAGCAACGGCACGCTGCTCGGCTCGGCCTTCGCCCTGATCCGCGACGGTATCGTGCCCAGCACGCCGCAAGGTTCGCTGGAACGGCTGGAGGCCTTCATTCCCGAGATTACGCCGAAGAAGGTGATAGAGGCTCTCAGGCGCGAGGTTGTGCCGCTCAAAGACCCGCCGCTGCGCTTCCAGGGCCGCGAGCAGCCGCAAGGCGGGGCCAAGGCGATACGCGCCGCCTGGAACGAGGCCATGGGCCAGCCGCTACGCCACGAGAGCGAGGCGGGCAATGCCACCTTCGCCTATACCGACTTCGGCAAGCCCGGAACGGTGGTCAGCGACACGCGGGAGCCCGCGCTGGGCATCCGCGAGGTGCGCTTCGCCAATGGCGTACGGCTCAATGTCAAGCGCACCGACCTCGAGAATGACAAGGTCAGCGTCCAGCTCAGCATCGACGGCGGCGACATGCTCAACACCCGGGACGCCCCGCTGGCCACGGAAATGACCTCTTTCCTGCCGGGCGGCGGCCTCGGCAAGCATAGCCAGGACGAGCTGCAGTCGATCCTCGCCGGCCACACGCTTGGCTGGGGTATAGACTCCACGCCCGAAACCTTCGTCTCCTCCGCCCAGACCACGCCTCAGGATCTCGCCCTGCAATTGCAGCTTTGGGCGGCCTACGTCACCGATCCCGGCTATCGCAAGGAAGGCGAGGTCGAGTATCGGGTCAACATCAACAACTTCTTCGCCCAGTTGCGCGCTTCGCCCGGCGCGCTGCTCAACAACAGCCTCGGCGGGATCCTGTCGGACAACGATCCCCGCTTCACCCTGCAGGAACCTGACGCCTACCGCAGGTTGACCTACGATGGCCTCAAGGCGGCCATAGGCGACAGGCTGGCCAGGGGCGCCATCGAGATCGGCATCGCCGGCGACATCGACGAGCAACAGGCCATAGACCTAGTCGCCAGCACCTTCGGCGCGCTTCCGGCCCGTGAGGCCGATTTCAGGCCCTATCTGGAACAGCGCGAACGCACCTTCACCGCCAACCGCCTGAAACGGGTAATCCGCCACACCGGTCCGCAGGACCAGGCCATGATACGCCTCACCTGGCCGACCACGGACGACAGCGACCAGGCACAGGCCATCGGTCTGCAGATGCTTGAGAGGATCGTGCGGATCGAACTGACCGAGACCCTGCGCGAGAAGCTTGGCAAGAGCTATTCCCCCGGGGCCAGCAGTTCGCCCTCGCACTTCTGGCGCGGCTACGGCACCTTCGCGATAGCCACCTCGGTCGACGTCGGCGACGTGCCGGCAGCCCGCGCAGCCATTCTCGAAGCCCTCTCCTGGCTTCGCGACAAGCCAGTGAGCGAGGACGAGTTCCAGAGAGCCCGGGCGCCGCTGCTCGATACCCACGACAATGCTCTCAAGTCCAACCGGGGCTGGATGACACTGGTCGACCGCGCCCAGACCGAGTCCGACCAGATCGCCCGCTTCCAGGCCTATGACGAGCATCTGCGCGCCCTGACGCCGGCGGATATCCAGGCCCTGGCCAGACGCTTTCTCGCGGCCAAGGACGCCGTCGAAGTGCTGGTGCTGCCCGAAGGCATCAGCGAGCCCGGGGCCTGACCGGAAGCGCCGCGCGCCAATCCGTTTCGAACTTAACTCTTCCTTGAATTTGAGGTGCTAACCCGCAGCCAGCAATCGGGCAGTCCCGCGAGATTGAAGGGTTAACACCGTGGCCAGCATCGCACTTCCCCGGCACGCAGCAAGCACGGCGCCGGTCGCGCAGACGATGTCGCAGGCTCCGATCAAGGTCGAGGCGCTCGACTGGCCATGCTGGGCCGCTCCCAGCATGCTGGAGGCATGGAATGCCCTGGCCGCCAGCGCAACCGAGCCCAACCCCTTCCTCGAAAGCTGGTACCTGCTCGCTTCGCTTCGCGCGCTCGATGCTGGCGAGACCGTCCAGATCCTCAAGTTCACCGCGGATGGCCGGCTGTGCGGCCTGATGCCGGTGAAGCGTGAGAAGGACTATTACGGCAAGCCTATCCGCCTGCTGGCCAACTGGACCCACCCTAACTGCTTCCTGGCATCGCCGCTGGTCGCCAGGGGAATGGAAGAGCAATTCTGGCGAGCCCTGTTCGATTGGGCCGACGGGCGGGGCCGCCATGGCCTGTTCCTTCACCTTTCCGGCTTTGCCCTCGACGGAACGCTGGACCAGGCCCTGCACCTGGTCCTCGCCGCACAGCGGCGCACATTCGGTCTGGTGCACCGCGAGGAACGGGCTCTGCTGGCATCGCAAGAGACGCCGGAAGCCTATTACTCGGCTTCGCTCTCGGCCAAGAAGCGCAAGGAACTGCGCCGGCAACTCGCCCGCCTGTGCGAACTGGGCGAAGTGCGCTTCGAGCGCAGCCACGACGCAGCGGGGCTAAAGTCCTGGATCGAACAGTTCCTCGAGCTGGAAGCGGCGGGCTGGAAGGGCAAGGCTGGCTCGGCCCTGGCAAGCCGGCAGGACACCGCGCAGATATTCAAGAGCAGCCTGATCGGCGCAGCCGCCCATGGCCGGCTCGAACGGCTGGCCCTGCGGCTCGACGGCAAGCCGATCGCGATGCTGGCGAACTTCGTCGCGCAGCCGGGCATGTTCAGCTTCAAGACCGCCTTCGACGAAGCCTATGCACGCTTCTCACCCGGCGTCCTGCTGCAGTGCGAAAACCTGCTGGTGCTCGACCGGCAGGACATCGCCTGGTCCGACAGTTGCGCCGCCGAGGACCATCCGATGATCGACCACATCTGGCGCGAGCGCCGTGCTGTCGGCCGCTACAACATCGCCATCGGCGGCAAGCTGCGCCGCGCGGTGTTTTCGCGGCTACTCAAGGCCGAGCTCTCCCGCAATCCCACGGGAGTGTAGGCATGACCATATTTCCCGCCGAGGCCCGCGCGCTGTTTTCCGCAAACTATCCCGAAGTTCCCCACATGCTTGTCCACAGGCTGGGCAACCATCCGCTTTTCGAGCTGGATGCACTGGCGAACTTGGCCGAGTGGCTCCCTGAAGCCTCGATCGAATACAACGCCTCCGACCAGCCGATCGGTATCGCCGGCAAGCCCGAACCCACCGGCATTCCAATTGGCCAGACCATCCGCGAGATCGGCGCCAGCGGCAGCTGGGCGGCAATCAAGAACGTCGAACAGCATCCCGACTATGCAGCCCTGCTCGACAGCCTGCTGGGCGAATTGCGCGGCGAGATCGAGGCGAAGACGGGTAGGATGCTGAAGACCCAGGGCTTCGTCTTCGTCACCTCGCCCGGCGGCGTCACGCCCTATCACTTCGATCCGGAGCACAACATTCTGCTGCAGGTACGCGGCTCGAAGACGATGACCCAGTTCCCCGCCGGCGACGCTCTCTATGCCCCGGACGAGACCCACGAAAGCTACCACACCGGCGGCAAGCGCGAACTGGACTGGCAGGACGAGCTCGTCTCCGGCGGGCGCGAGTTCCGCATCGGCCCGGGTGAGGCGCTGTTCGTTCCGGTCATGGCGCCGCACTTCGTCCGCAACGGGCCGGAAGCCTCGGTGTCGCTGTCGATCACCTGGCGCTCAGAATGGAGTTTCGCCGAGGCCGATGCCCGCGCGTTCAATTCGATGCTGCGACGGGTGGGAATCAGGCCGAACGCCCCGGGCCGGTGGCCTCGCCGCAACCGAGCGAAGGCCTATGGGTGGCGGGTCCTACGGCGCCTTGGCGGCTGACGGGGGGCGGCGGCGGCTGAGTGGCGATAAAACCAGCCGACGGTCCTGTACCAGGCATTCGCGGCCACCGTCCGGTTGAAGCCATCGGTGCCCTCGACGACGAAATCGTGGCCGGTCCCGCGATAACTTCGAAGTTCCAGCGGCGCACGCTGCGCGCTCGCGGCGGCGGCAATGGCCCGGGCCCGCTCGATGATGCAGCAGCCCACTACGCGGTCTTCCTCGCCAGCGAGCAAAAGCACCGGAACCTTTATCGACTTCGCCAGCTCGCCCGGATCGCCCAGCGAGACGGTTGCCGGGTACATGACGACAATCGCCGAGACCTCCTCCGGCCAGGCCGCGGCATGGGCCAGCAATTGCCCGCCGCCCAGCGAAAATCCGATCATGTCGACTTTGCCGGGCAGCGCATGGGGCGAGGCACGTGCGTGCTCGATCACCGCCTTGAGGCCGGGCTCCTCGATATCCACCAGGTCGCGACTGTCGACCAGCAGCACGTCATAGCCCAGCGCCGCCATGCGCCGCGCCTGCGCGCGGTATGCCCCTTCCCCGAAGGCGCCAGATACCATGACGAGCGGCGGCCCCTTGCCGGCCGGCGAAAAGTGTTCGTGACGAACCTCGGTGTTGCCCACGCATGCGAGCACAGCCAAGGCGAGAAAGGCCAGTCTTCGTAAACGCATGGTCAGTCGGCGGCCAGGCCTTGGCTGCGCAGCTCGGTGACGATGTCCCACACCGCGATGAACAGGGCGGCGATGATCGGCCCGACGATGAAACCGCTGAGGCCGAACAGCTCCAGCCCCGCCACCGTCGCGATCAGCACGACAAAATCGGGCAGCTTGATATCCTTGCCTACCAGGATCGGGCGCAACAGGTTGTCGATCAGGCCGATGACGAACAGCCCGCAGAACACCAGGATCGCGCCTTCCATGATCGAACCGGTGATCAGCAGGTATAGCGCCACCGGCACCCAGACGATGCCCGTGCCGACTGCCGGAATCAGCGAAAAGAAGCCCATCAGCAGGCCCCACAGCAGCGCCCCTTCGATGCCGAGGAACCAGAAGATCAGCCCGCCGACGATGCCCTGCATTACTGCGACCAGCACCGTACCCTTGATCGTCGCGCGAACCACCAGCACGAACTTCTCGATCAGCCGGTCTCGCAGATTCGGCTCGAGCGGGAGCGATTCCTCGAACCGGCGGCCGAGCGTATGGCCGTCGCGGAGCAGGAAATAGGTGAGGTAGAGCATGACACCCAGCGCCGCGAGGACGCTCAGTGCCCCCTGCCCGACGGACAGCGCCTGCGTGGCGATGTTGCGCAAGCCCGCCGACAGGCCGGAGCCTATCGTCGCACGAAGACGGTCGGGATCGAGGATGCCGTATTCCTCGATCATCCCTTCCACGGAGCGCGGCAGCGATGCGCGCAGTTTGGCAACCACGCCGCCGATGTCGATCCGGCCGGTTTGCAACTGGTTGTAGAGGCCGGAAGCCTCGTTTACGAGGCTCACCGTCAGCAGGATGGCCGGAACGATGACGAGCGCGAGGATGAGCAGCAGGGTCACCGTCGCCGCCAGCCCTTCGCGTCCGCCCAGTCCTCGCAAGATCCACTTGTAGGCCGGTGCGAAGACGATCGCCGCCACCAGCCCCCACAGGATCGCCCCGAAGTAGGGCGTCATCAGCCAGGCGAAGGCTATCGTCACGACGACAACGACCGTGGCGAAGCCCACCTGCTCGAAGCTCCAGTTGCCTTTGCCGGAACCGGCCATGGAATTCCCCCCGTTGTCGCTAGAGCCAGATGACGCTGGATTGCATCACCGCGATTGACCTGAGCAGTTCCATGGGGAGGCGCGGCGCGCAGCCGGGGCCGGGAGCCACTGCAAGCGACGCAACGCTGCCACGGGGCTGCTCAGGACAACCCCTGCGGGGGGCGCCGATTTTGGCCCATCGCAACGTCCTTCGTCGGTCACCATATGCAAGCATAGCTCCCTCCTCACTCCTCGCGCTGGGCCAAAATCGGCTCCGTCGCGGTGATGCAATCCAGCGTCATCTGGCTCTAAGCTTCGGCGTGCCCAGGATGATCATGGATACCACACAGCTTTCGGGCCCGGTGCGCCAGCCATGGTCGACGCCCATCAGCATGAGGCTGTCGCCCGCTTCCAGCAAGTGGGCGCCGTCATCTAGCAACAGTTCGATCTTGCCCGCCACCACGGTGTGGCAATCGATCGTGTCGGTATGATGCACCCGCCGCGTCTCGTTTGGCAGGAAGCGCACGCGATACCAGCGCATCGTACCTTCCGGCGCGGGAATGTCGACGAATTCGCCCTTGCCCGGCGGCCTGGCCGGCAGGTTGCGCAAGTCGAGCTCCGCCACCGACTGGGTCGCCATGCCTTCCGCCGGCGGCGTGCAGTCCACCTCCTCGACAATGCAGCTACGTCCATCCCTGTAGCCTGCCACGAGATATTTCATGGACCAGTTCCTCCCAGAATTTGCTGCATCGTTTCATGGAAATAGATAACGCCCGGCTCGTTCATGCCAAGCGTGACTTCGCTCTGCGCACCGCTGCTCAGTCCTTTCTGGATCTCGAATCCGGCGGCATAGTCCTCGTCTCCCAGCACGGAGCCGATGAAATCCAGAAACTGCGATTGCCCGGCCTGCGCCGCCGGATCGCTGGCGGACTGGTGGAAGCCCATGATCATGGTGTTGGTCGAACTGCCGACGTTCGCACCCGGACGAACCATCTGCGCCATCATGCCGTTGGCCAGCAAGGTGATGCTCGCACCGGGAAACAGCACGTATTGCGCGGTCATCATGCCGTCGCGCAGCGGATGCCAGTCCTCCTCGGGCCGGTCCAGAAGTTCGACGATGTGGCTATGGGCGACGGTGATGAGGAGATGAGGACCCCAGCGGTCGATCAGGCCGCAATTGTTGAAGGTCGTAGGGCCAATGCTGTTCCGGTGCAGACTGGCGAAATGGTAGGACTCGAGGTGACCCTCCATGACGATCTTCCAGTTCGGCGCATCGATCGTGCGCTCCCCGCCGAAGTGGAGCACGTCGGGCTCCGAAGCGGCAATGTGGTGATCGACCTTTGCCAGATAGCCGTCGATGTCGAACGGCATGCCCGGCGTCAGTCCGACGAAGATGAGGCCGGCGCGTTCGGCACAAGGTAGCGGCGTCAGACCGTAGGCGTCCTTGTCGATGGGACCGAATGTCTCCTCGCTGGTGACGGCGATCAACCGTCCCGACTGGTCATAGGTCCAGGCATGATAGGGACAGGTGAAACGCGACGCCTTGCCGCATCCGGCCGCAACCGGCATGCCGCGATGCCGGCAGACGTTGAGGAAAGCGTTGGCCTTTCCCTGGCCGTCGCGAACCAGCAGTACCGGGACGCCTACCATGTCCTGCGCCTTGAAAGCGCCCGGCTCGGCCAACTCGCAGGACATCCCGGCGACAATCGGAAGCTTCTTGTAGAATGCTTCGACCTCCTTCGCCCACAGGGCCGGATCGGCATACTTCGACACCGGGACCCGGTATTGGCAAGGCGCGGATTCAGCCGTTCCCGCCTGGATATGGGCGAGCAAGCGCTTGGCCAGGCGGATCTGTTCGTTCCTATCCAAGCAAACCTCCTGCCGACCCTACCCGCTAGGGTGATAGAAGTCGTAGACCGCCTGCGCCACCCCCGCGCTGACGCCGGGAGCCTTCTGAAGGTCCTCCAGGCTGGCCGCGCGCACCTTGCCCGCCGTGCCGAAATGCAGCAGCAGCGCCCGCTTGCGCGCCGGGCCGATGCCCGGGATCTCGTCGAGCGGGCTCGCGGTGATCGCGCGGCTGCGCTTTTCGCGGTGGGCGCCGATGGCGAAGCGGTGGACTTCGTCGCGCAGGCGCTGAAGGTGGAACAGCAAGGGCGAATTGACCGGCAGAATCTTCTCGCGACCGTCGGGGAAATGAAACACCTCGCGCCCCTCGCGACCGTGATGCGGCCCCTTGGCGACGGCGATCAGGCAGACGTCCTCGATGCCCAGGCCCTCCAGCGCGTCCCTCGCGGCGCTCATCTGGCCCTTGCCTCCATCGATCAGCACCAGGTCCGGCCAGATGCCGGCGTCGCGGTCGGGGTTTTCCTCGGCCAGGCGGCCAAAGCGGCGGGTGAAGACCTCGCGCATCATGGCGAAGTCGTCGTCGGTCTGGGCCTTGCGGATGTTCCATTTGCGGTACTGGCCCTTGATGAACCCATCGGGCCCGGCGACGATCATTGCGCCCAGCGCATTGGTGCCCTGGATGTGGCTGTTGTCGTAGACCTCGATGCGCTGGGGCGGCTCCGCCAGTTCCAGGAACTCGGCGAGCTCGCGATTGAGCTTCGCCTTGGTGCCGCTTTCCATCAACCGCCGGTCGAGCGCTTCCTCGGCATTGCGCCGCGCCTGCTCGATCAGCCGCCGCCGGTCGCCGCGCTGGGGGAGCGAGATCTCCACCTTCCCCCCTGCCCCGGCCCTGAATGCCTCTGCCAGGAGATCGGCTTCGGGCAGCGTGCGGTCGATGAGGATGAGCCGCGCGGGCGGCACTTCCTCATAGAACTGGGCGAGGAAGCTGGTGAGCACTTCTTCCTCGGAAAGCCCCTCGGTGTGGCTGGGGAAGAAAGCGCGGTGGCCCCAGTTCTGGCCGCCTCGGATGAAGAAGGCCTGCACCGCGACGTGCCCGCCCTTCGCCGCCATGGCGAAGATGTCGGCATTGCCCAGCCCCTCGGCATTGATCGCCTGGCTGCCCTGGATGAAGGTCGCGGCGCGCAGGCGGTCGCGCAGCATGGCAGCGCGTTCGAAGTCCAGCGCCTCGGCCGCCTCCTCCATCTGCGCCATGATCTTGGCCTGCACCGCCTGGCTTTTGCCGCCGAGGAAGTCCTTGGCCTCGCCGACCAGTTCGGCATAGCCCGCCTCGTCGATTCGCCCGACGCAGGGGGCCGAGCAGCGCTTGATCTGGTAGAGCAGGCAGGGCCGGTCGCGCCGGGAGAAGAAGCTGTCGGTGCAGCTGCGCAGGAGAAACAGCTTCTGCAGCGCGTTGATAGTGGTGTTCACCGACCCGGCGCTGGCGAAGGGGCCGTAATAGTCCCCCTTGGCCTTGCGTGCGCCGCGATGCTTCATGATGCGCGGGTAGGCGTGCTCGGCCCGCAAGAGGATGAAGGGGAAGCTTTTGTCGTCGCGCAGCAGCACGTTGTAGGGCGGGCGGAAGCGCTTGATCAGCTGCGCTTCCAGCAGCAGCGCCTCCGCCTCGGAATTGGTCGTGACGATGGTCATCGAGCGGGTCTGGCTGACCATGCGCTTGAGCCGGTAGGGCAGCCTCTCGACCTGGGTGTAGTTGGCGACGCGGTTCCGCAGCACCCGCGCCTTGCCGACATAGAGGACGTCGCCCTTGGCGTCCTGCATGCGATAAACGCCGGGCTTGGCCGGCAGGGTCTTTACCGTATCGCGGATCGCCGCGACGCCGGCCTCGATATCCGGCTGGCTGCCGCGCATGGTAAAGGTCGCCCGCTGCTCGTTGAAGCGTTCGGCGGCGTTGGGCTGGTCCGGGCGGCCGGCTTTGGACATGAGAGCGAGATAGGGGAATGCGGCCGCGGAAACCATACGGGGCGGTTGTTTTCCCAAACCGATGGGCGAGCCTTCCGGCAAAAGGGAGAGCGCCATGGAAAAGACCATATTCCTGTTCCAGCGACACAAGAACCGCGACAAGCAGGGCTTTGCCGAGCACTAGCCGCGCACGATCCGCGCGATGATCCCCATCCCTGCGACGCCGCCCAACCACTTGACCAGGTAATTCGAACTGTCGTCCACGCCGTGGATGTATTTGGCCGCCTGAAGGAGCATGCCGTCCGCTGCCTGGTCGAACTGTTCCTGCTCGTTCTGCAACCGCGCATCGGCATAGGTCTTCGCCCCCGACAGGTTGCAGAACAGCTTGTAGACGTTCGACGGCGATCCGGAGCTCTCTTTGGGGTTTCCCGGCCCGTTCCAGGTCCCGTCCGCACAGAATACGACGAAGTTCCCCGCCATGTTCTTGCTCCGCGCAGTCACGTGCCCGAGCCCGGGCGAGAATGACCTGGAATTGCCTTAACCGCAATCAAAACATCTTGCGGAAGCTGATCTGGATGATCCGCCCGCGCGGGTCGATCAGGTCGGGCTGGTAGCTTAGCGGCACCAGACCGCTGGCATCGGTCACCCGCTGGCGCGATTCGAACAGGTTCTCCACCTCGATGGCAAGGCGCGAGCCCTTGAGGAACGGCAGGGCCTTCACGATCTGCGGCTTCTGGTCGAAATTGACGAAGGCCCGCAGGTCCAGGTTGAACACGCTGCCGAAGCGCAAGTCGGTGCTGCCGGGAAGGCCGCTGCCGCGTACGTGCGTCGGGGCCGCCCAGCTGCCTTTCAGGCGAAGGCCCATGCCCTTGTAGAAGGTGCCGCCCTCCAGTTCGAGCCCATGGCGCGCGCTGCCGCTGCCGGAGGTTGCATCGCCGCCCAGCAGGTCGAGCTCCGGCACGCCGGGTGCGATCAGCACGCGATCGGTGAAGCGCACCGTGTGGTAAAGTGACAGGTTCCAGCGCCCCTGCCCACCGCCTCTACCGCCCATGAAGCGGCCGAAGCCGCGGCCGCCGCCCGGACCTGCGCCCATGCCTCCGGGCGGGCCCATGCCCTGCCCAGTACCTCCACCGCTAACTCCACCGCCACTCTCGCCGCGGGGCGGCGCCTTGCCAAGGCTGCCGGACAGGTTGAAACCCCAGCGCAGGCGCGCGCCGGTGGTCTCGGCGAAGGTAACCGGGCGCCGGTCGATCGCCACGAGGCGCCCCGAAGCATCGCGTGTCACCCGACCGGGGAAGGCGGCCTCGATCACCGGCGTCAGCAAGGGGAAGGACGCCGTGACGTCGCTCGAATGGTTGCGGAAGTATTCGACGATCAGGTTGGAGTTGCTGAGGAACGGCAACTGCCAGTTGGCGGACAGCTTCAGGTCCCGTTGCTTTTCACGGACCAGCGCCGGGTTGCCGCCGCCGGTCACCGTCACCAGGGCCGTCTCGCCGCGCGTGAAATCGTAGACCGGCACATTGAACGTCACGATCTGCGGATTGCCCAGGTCGGTCAGCGAGGGCGCTGCCTCGTTGACGATGTAGCTCGCCTGCAGCGACAGCTTTTCCGTCGGCGCCCAGGTCAGGCCCGCGCTCCAGTCCTTCAGCGTGCCGAAGTCCGACAGGCGGTTCAGGCCGGCGCTGAGGTTCAGCGAAATGTCTCCGGCGCCTGCCAGAACCTGGTTCCTGCGGCTGGTCAGCGGCAGCGAGAGGTTGATCCCGGTACTGAGATCGCCGCGGCGCAGGTTGCTCGGCCCGGCGGAGGTGCGTGTGTCTTCGCTGTCGATGCCGGTATAAGCGAAGCCGGCCTTGAACGTGGCCGCGACATCGCCCGCCGGCAGGTGGAACGGCTTGCCGGCGAAGGTTACCAGCGACGTCACCGAATCGTTCTTCGCCTTCGCCCGGTCCACCTGCGTTGGCCCTGGCGCCGGCAATGGCCCGGCGATCGAAAGGCTTCCGGCAGCGGCGGATGTAACCAGCCCGGACAGATCGGCGCGCCGGTCGATATGGCTGGTAGTCACCGCATGGGTGGCGTCCACCGTGGCGGTCAGTTGCCAATCGCCCAGCGGCTTGTTCAGCGTCGCGCCGCCCTGGATCGTATCGACCCGCGATCTGCGCATCAGCGGATCGCCCAGCGTGCGGATCGCGGTCGAACCGTCTGGCGCGGTGAGCAGCACGGTGTTGAGGCCTGAGAACGAACGGTTGTCGTTGCGGGTAAAGCCCGCGTTTAGCCCGATCGACCCGTCCAGCCCCTTGTCTCCGAGTCCCTTGGTCCAGCTGCCGTTGACGATATAATCCTTGGTGTCGGCAATCAGCGTGCGAAACTGGGCTGGATCGGGATCGGTGGAGACGGTCGGGAGCGTGCCCTCCTGCTGCACAACGCCGCGATCGGCTTCCGTCAGCGGCGAGGCATCGTTAGCCCGGGCGTAGAGATTGAGCCGGCTGCTCTTGTTGATCTTGAGGATCGTGCCTTCGAACTGGTTCTCGCTGAACCCGCCGAGCGTCGGGAAATGGTATTCGGCGGTCACCGACTTTGCCGCGAAGTTGTCCCTCAGGATGAAGTTGATCACCCGCTGGTCCGGCGAATAGCCAAAACGCAGCGCCACTTCCTCAGGCAGCACTTCCATCCGCCGGATCGCCTCGGGCGGGATGTTGCGCATCTCGCGGAAGTTGGAGATGCGCTGGCCGTTGAAAAGGATCACCGGATGGCCGCCGCCGCGCCCGCGCCCGCTACCCGTTTGCGGAGCCGCCGCTGTGACCAGATCGCCAATGGAGGATGCGCCAAAGGCGGCGATATCCTCCTCGCCATAGACCACCACCGGTGGCTGCGGCGCGTCGACCTGGTCCCTCAGCCTCTCCGCCACCACGACGATCTCGTTCGTACCGGCCGCCGGACGCGTCGCTTCGGTGTCGCCCGGCGCGTCGTTCTCCTGCGCCAGGGCAGGCGTGGCGAGGATGCTCATGGGGAGGATGGCGGTGCGAAGCATGGAAAATTGCCGAAGCTTCATTTTTTTGCAATTTATTGACATTGCTCGATACTGTTGTTGATCCACGCCACTGCTGGCAAGTCGCGAGGGGTAACAATTTGTCGCTGGCCCGCGGATGAACGGAAGGTTGACCGTGCGTCAGACTTCCCTTTTTCGAAACGCGCCGCTATGGGGCGCGCCCAACAAGCCCAGAAACAGCGGAAAACATCAGCGGATGGCGAAAGAAGAACTTCTCGAAATGCGTGGCACGGTCGTCGAACTGCTGCCCAACGCGATGTTCCGCGTGCGGCTCGAGAACGATCACGAAATCCTGGGGCACACCGCCGGCAAGATGCGCAAGAACCGCATCCGCGTGCTTGTCGGCGACGAAGTGTTGGTCGAACTGACTCCATACGACCTGACCAAGGGCCGCATCACCTATCGCTTCATGCCCGGCCGCGGCGGTCCCGGCATGTCGTGACGGGCGCTATGCCCGAACTGATTTTAGCTTCTGCAAGTCCACGCCGCCGCGAACTGATCGGGCGGCTGGGAATCGAACCGGCGAAGATTGCCGCAGCCGATATCGACGAAACTCCGCGCAAGGGTGAGCTGCCCCGAGATTACGCGCGCCGCATGGCCCGCGAAAAAGCCGCTGCCGTCGATGGCGGCACGGCACATGTGCTGGCAGGCGATACCGTCGTCGCTCTCGGCCGCCGCATTCTGCCCAAGGGCGAGGACGAGGCCACCGCGCGCCAGTGCCTGGAGCTGTTGTCCGGCCGCCGCCACCGGGTACTGTCCGCCATCGCGCTCAAGTCACCCGACGGCGCCCTGCGAGAGCGGCTGAGCGAGACCATCGTCCGCTTCAAGCCGCTCTCGCGCGCCGATATCGACGCTTACATCGCCGGCGGCGAATGGCACGGCAAGGCGGGCGCCTATGCCATCCAGGGGAGCGCCGAGGGTTTGATCGCCTGGATCTCCGGAAGCCATTCCGGCGTCATGGGCCTGCCCCTGTTCGAAACGCGCGCGCTGCTCAAGGCGGCAGGATTCGTCCTTGGCTGACTGGCTGGTAGAACAGGGCATCGGTGAGGAGCGGGCGCTCCTCGTCGAGCATGGCGATGTGCTGGCAGCAAGGCTGCGCTGGCCTGGGAGGCTTGAGGCCGGGCTGGTAGCAGATGCCGTTCTGGTCTCGCGCAGCGCGGGCTCCAAACGCGGCACGGCGCGCTTCGCCAGCGGCGAGGAAGCCCTCGTCGATTCGCTTCCGCGCGAGGCCAGCGAAGGCGCGCCGATCCGCCTGAAGGTATCGCGCGCCGCCATGGCCGAAAGCGGCCGCTACAAGCTCGCCCAAGCCCGCCCCACGACCGAATCGCCCCGGCCCGCCCCGTCGCTGGCTGATGCGCTGGGCGGCAAGGTTGTCCGGCAATTCGAGCCCGGCCTGTGGGAAGATATTTTCGCAGAGGCATGGTCTGGCCAAGTCGATTTTTCTGGCGGGAGTCTTGTGCTTTCACCAACCCCGGCCATGAACCTGATCGATATCGACGGCACGCTTCCTCCCGCACAGCTGGCCCTGGCGGCCATACCGGCACTCGCCAGCGCCATCGGCCACCTCGACCTGTCCGGCTCGATCGGCATCGATTTCCCGACGCTGGCCGAAAAGGCCCAGCGCAAGGCGGTGGACGAAGCACTGGAGGCAGCCCTGGTTCGCTGGCCGCACGAGCGCACCGCAATGAACGGCTTCGGCTTCGTCCATCTGGTCACCCGGCTTGAGCGGCCCTCGATACTCTCCCTGGTCCAGCGCGACCGCGGCGGTGCTGCGGCGCGGCTGCTGCTACGCAGCGCCGAACGCCTGACCGATCCTGGGCCGCTGCTCCTCACCGCCAATCCCGCCATTCGCGCTACCGTCCGCTGGGAATGGCAGGCCGAGCTCGCCCGCCGCACCGGCCGCGACATCCGTTGGGCCGAAAACAGCGCACTTGCGCTCGATGGCGGCTTCGCCCAAGCCGTGACGCCATGAACGCGCCCGCCAAAAAGTGCCCGGTCTGCGGCAAGCCACGCAAGGCGGACCACGCGCCATTCTGCTCCACCCGCTGCCGCGACCGCGATCTCCTGCGCTGGCTGGACGACAGCTATGCCCTGCCCGGCCCGCCCGCCGATCCCGATAAGCTGCAGGACGACTGATTTCGGCTCTTGCCAAGCCCGCGCCGCTTCGCCATAGGCGCGCTTCCTCGCTCGCAGGGTGCTTCCAGGCACTCGCCGCCGCAGCGATGCCCGGGTAGCTCAGTTGGTAGAGCACATGACTGAAAATCATGGTGTCGGCGGTTCGACTCCGTCCCCGGGCACCACAACCTTTGATTGTGGCGCCCTTGCTTCGTCAGACAGGTTCGAGCTTTGCTCGCACCAGTACATCTCTGCCTGATCGGAAGCTTCGGACGATCTGTCAGCCCACGCGCATTTACGCCCCTCGCCTTTGCAGATAGACCCCCGGCAAAAGAACCCGTTGGAGAGGATCGAGAGAAATGCGCTTTTGCCGTTTTGCCCTGAAATCGGACGCCGCCACCCCGCGAGTCGGGCTCTATGACGAAGCGGGCATCCGCGATGTCACCTCGGCAACCGATAGCCTGCCGGCCATGCGCTGGCCTCTGCCGCTGGGCGACCAGCTGATCGCCAACCTCGACAGGTTGCGGCCAGAGATGGAAAGGCTGGCCGCCGGCGCCGCCTTTATCCCGCATGACCAGGTCCGCCTGCTCTCGCCCGTCGCCAATCCCAGCAAGCTGATCTGCGCCATGGGCAACTGGAAATTCATGGGCGCGCCCGCCGGCATCATGGGCTTCGGCTTCAAGACGCTCAATGCCCTCGCCGATCCGTCCGACCCGGTGCAGATTCGCTGGCCGGATCGCAACACCCACCACGAGCCGGAACTCGGCGTCGTCATCGGCAAGGAATGCACCGGCATTTCCGAGGCCGATGCGCTCAGCTATGTTGCCGGCTATACCTGCGCCTTCGACACCACGATGAAGGAAGACAAGGAGACCTTCTCCTTCTGCAAGTCGGTCGATACTTTCGCCACCTATGGCCCCTGCATCCTCACCGCCGACGAAGTGGCGGACCCGGCAAGCCTGGGCTACGAGTTCTGGGTCAACGGCGAGAAGCGCGGCGAGCGCAGCTTCGCCGACCTCACCGGCAGCGTTCCCGTCCTGATCGCGCTGGCCGCCTCGACCATGACGCTCTATCCCGGCGACATCCTGATGATGGGCGCCGCCGATGTCGGCCCGGTCGTGCCGGGCGATGTCATGGCAATCGAGATTCCCCGCATCGGCCGGATCGAGGTCAACGTCGAACTGTCGCCGCACGCGCGGTAACAACGCCCCCTCCGCCAGGAGAATGTTTGCCGCAAGCGCTGGCTTGCCGGCTGGACGGAAGCGCGCGGGCAGCGTAACGCTATACCGTGTCTCGCAATTCAGCCACGGTTCAACCGCTTGGTGCTGGCATGGGGGCAGAAACGAAATGCAGTTCAGGGCGGGAAACAGATCGGCAATGTCCAGGAATTCGGCATATAAAAATCCGAAGCTCAGGTTCCTGCTGCTGGCCCTCTCGCTCGCCGCGCCGCTGGTGGCCCTGCCCGGCGGGGCCCTGGCGCAGCCCGCGCCCGGCATCGCGCCGCCGCCCTCGCCCATGCCGGTGCCCAACGAACTGGAGCTGGCCAAGCTCATCTGGTCGACCATGTCGGCGGTGGACCATGCCAACCAGTCGGGCAACTATTCCGTGCTGCGCGATCTTTCCGCCCCGGCCTTCCAGATCAACAATGATGCCGCGCGCCTCGCCAAGATCTTCGAGGCCCTGCGTGCCAGCAATGTCGACCTGTCGAACACCATGCTGCTCGCGCCGACCTATCGCACCGCGCCGGTGATCCTTTCGCCCGACGTGCTGCACGTCCAGGGCTACTTCGGCCTCAGGCCCACCGCGATCGGTTTCGACCTCTATTACCAGTGGCTGCAGGGCCGCTGGCGGCTCTATGGCGTGCAGATCGTTCCGGCGACCATGGCCAATATCCAGCCCGGCCCGCCGGCACCGCCTGCACCGACTCCGCCGCCTGGCAGGGACAATCGCCGCGAAAGCTCCCGGCGCGACCAGGACGGGCGCTGATCGCTCCCGCGGCACACCCCGACGCATCCCCAAATTAACCGTAAATCAACCACGCCGGCGCGCCGCGACAGGCGCGTTTTGCCGCGCCTAAGGAAAGTTCCGAAATTAAACCAACGATTTCGGTAACCAAAAGGTTGCCAGTCATAGCCCGTTTACATAGGTTGCTCGAACCTGAACTCGATTCTTTGGGGGCTAAAATGACTGATGAACGTATCCGTGGAACGCGGCAAAACGTTTTTTTTGAGCAGTCAGAAATCGAGAAAAAGGCAGATTCGAGCGGTTTTCTTGCCATAACCGGAGACCTCGTATCCTCCCGTAGGGATCGCAAACGAATCATGGCGATCCTGCGCAAGGCGACTCGAATCCTCGGAATTGGACAGAAGGCCCGGATCGGCAGGCTCGGCTCCACCTCCACCGCCGCCCTGCTCGCCGGACTCGGATTTGTAGGCATCACCAGCCAGGCCATGGCGCAGGCGACGGCAAACGATGGCAGCGGCGTCACCGTCCAGCAAAACCTTGGCACTCCGACCATCGTATCGGTAGACGGCAATGCAACCGCCGTAGGCACCGATGCCAACGCCAATGGCTTGCGGGCTTCGGCCTTTGGCGGAAATTCCTACGCTAACGGCGATCATGCAACAGCCACGGGCTATGCCTCCTTCGCCAATGGCTACGCAGCCACTGCAACCGGTATCGGCGCCAATGCCACTGGCGATTCCGCAACCGCGACGGGCAACGACGCGAGGGCCAATGGCGAAGCCGCAACGGCGGACGGCTCTTTCTCCCGTGCCAACGGCACGCGCGCGACGGCGATCGGATCTTTCGCGAACGCCATCGGCGCGAACGCCACGTCGCTCGGCGCCACTGCCTTTGCCAATGGCTTCGGGGCGACCGCGATCGGCGGGGAATCCAGGGCTGTCGGCACCGAGGCCACGGCGCTCGGCTACCGCTCCAATGCCATTGGCTCCTTTGCCACCGCAACCGGCGCCAAGTCATACGCCATAGGCAGCTATGCCACGGCCACGGGCAATTTCTCCTACGCGAACGGCACCGCCGCCACGGCCACTGGCGCGGCATCCTACGCCAACGGCGACCGCGCCTCCGCGACGGGCTTCAATTCCTTCGCCAATGGCAAGAACGCCACGGCGACCGGCTTCTATTCCACCGCAAACGGAACCAACGCCACGGCAACGGGCAGCAAGTCCTACGCCAACGGCACGCGGGCGACGGCCACCGGCTTCAATTCCTACGCATACGGCACCAACGCGACGGCGACGGGCCAGAACTCCACGGCGAACGGCAACAACGCCACGGCAACCGGCAGCCAATCCTACGCCAATGGCACGCGCGCGACCGCGACCGGCTTCAATTCCAACGCCACCGGCACCAATGCCACGGCGACAGGCCAGAACTCCACCGCGAACGGCAACAACGCCACGGCAACCGGCAGCCAATCCTACGCCAATGGCACGCGCGCGACCGCGACCGGCTTCAATTCCAACGCCACCGGCGCCAATGCGACGGCAACCGGCACCAACTCGCTCGCCAATGGCACCAGCGCCACCGCAATGGGCGACAAGGCCAATGCCGCCGGCACTTTCGCCACGGCAGTCGGCGCGAACTCGGTTGCCAACGGCAATTCCGCCTCGGCCTTCGGTGACGGCGCGGTAGCCAACGGCACCGACGCCACCGCGCTCGGCCAGAACAGCTTCGCCAACGGCAGCCAGGCCACCGCGACGGGCTACAAGTCCAACGCCACCGGCTCCTCCGCCACGGCGACCGGCACCCGGTCGATCGCGAACGGCACCGGCGCTACGGCGACGGGGGGCACCGCGAATGCCACCGGCGACTTTGCTACCGCCACCGGCTACGCCTCCACCGCAAACGGCACCAGCGCGACGGCAACCGGTCGGCGGGCCAATGCCAACGGCACCTATGCAACCGCCACCGGCCCCTTCTCAACCGCGAATGGCTATGCCGCCACGGCCTCGGGCCTGGGCTCGATCGCCAACGGCGCCCATGCCGACGCATCGGGCTTCCGCGCCAATGCCACCGGCGACAATGCCACGGCCTCGGGCAGCCTCTCCCTTGCGAACGGAATCTTCGCAACATCAACAGGTTACAAGTCCAACGCTACCGGCACCCATGCCACTGCTACGGGCGATCGTTCGCTCGCCAATGGCGATCAGGCCACGGCAACGGGCTACAATTCCAACGCCACCGGTACCGGCGCCACGGCCACCGGCGCGCGGTCGACCGCCAATGGCTCCTACGCCACTGCAACCGGCTTCCGGTCCATCGCAAACGGCACCGGCGCCACCGCGACCGGCCGGCAGGCCAACGCCAATGGCACCTACGCAACCGCCACGGGCCAGGGCGCGACCGCCAATGGCTATGCCGCCACGGCCACTGGCCTGAACTCGATTGCCGATGGCGCCCATGCGGTTGCAACCGGCTTCTGGGCCAATGCCACTGGCGACAATGCCATTGCCTCGGGCAGCCTGGCCGTTGCGAACGGCATCTTCGCCACATCTTCGGGTTACAAGGCCAACGCCACCGGGACCCATGCCACGGCAACGGGCGATCGTTCGCTCGCCAATGGCGACCAGGCGACCGCGACTGGCTATGCCGCCAACGCCACGGGCACGCAGGCCACGGCAACCGGCGCGCAGTCGATCGCCAATGGCAGCCAGGCCACCGCAACCGGCTACAAGTCCAACGCCACCGGTTCCTATGCGACGGCGACGGGCGCTCGATCCAACGCAAACGGCGTGGCCGCCACGGCGGTCGGCTTCAATTCGGTCGCCAACGGCGATTCCGCCTCGGCCTTCGGCGACGGCGCGGTGGCCAACGGCACCGACGCCACGGCGCTCGGCCAGAACAGCTTCGCCAACGGCAGCCAGGCCACCGCGACGGGCTACAAGTCCAACGCCACCGGATCCTACGCGACGGCCACCGGCTCCCAGTCGTTCGCCAATGGCACCAACGCCTCGGCGACCGGCTTCAAGTCCGTTGCCAATGGCCGCGTAGCCACTGCGACTGGCAGCTATGCCACCGCCAACGGCGGCGGCGCTACGGCGTCCGGCGCCTACGCCAATGCGCAAGGAGCTGTTGCGACTGCGACCGGTGCTGTCTCCAAGGCGTTGGGTACGGAAGCAACCGCTACGGGCTACCGCTCACTCGCGAATGGCGACTATGCTACGGCAACCGGCGCGCATTCGAACGCCATTGGCACCAACGCGACGGCGACAGGCGCTTATTCCAACGCCATAGGCACCAACGCCACCGCAACGGGCTTCAAGTCCAACGCCACCGGCGCCAATGCCACGGCAGTGGGCGCGAATTCGGTAGCCAACGGCGATTCGGCCTCGGCCTTCGGCGATGGTGCGGTAGCCAACGGCACAGATGCAACGGCGCTGGGCCAGAACAGCTTCGCCAACGGCAGCCAGGCCACGGCAACCGGCTACCGCTCGACCGCCAACGGCGCCTACGCCACGGCAACTGGCCAATTCTCGTTTGCCAATGGCAGTGTCGCCACGGCAACGGGCGGCAGCGCCAATGCGACAGGCGACTTTGCGACCGCAACCGGCGCAATCTCGAGGGCCATCGGCACCAACGCCACGGCGACCGGCTTCCAGTCCAACGCCACCGGCGCCAACGCCACGGCCGTAGGCTCCAATTCGCTGGCCAATGGCACCAGCGCGACGGCCATGGGCGATAGGGCGAATGCAACCGGCACTTTCGCCACGGCGGTTGGCGCGAACTCCGTTGCCAACGGCAATTCCGCCTCGGCCTTCGGCGA
>CAZVWP010000058.1:0-21720 GCA_964630805.1 uncultured Novosphingobium sp.
CATCGGCCAGCGCCGCGGGCTGGAGATCGGCGGGCAGGCCGAGCCGCTCTATGTCACCGGCATCGATGCCGCCGCGCACCGGGTGCTGGCGGGGCCGCGGCGGCTGCTGGCCGTGTCGGCCGCGCGCATCGTGGAAACCAATCGTATTGGTCCGCTGCCGGATGCGCCGCTGACCGCCAAGGTCCGCTCGCTGGCCAAACCGGCTGCGGTCACGCTGGAAGGTCCGCTGGGCGATGGCGCGGAAACGGTGATTCGTTTCAGGGAGCCCGAATACGGAGTCGCGCCTGGTCAGGCGGCAGTGCTCTATGCCGGAGACAGGGTCGTCGGCGGCGGCTGGATCGAAGAAACCTTCGCCGACTAGAGTCTGCTCCACTTGCGTGGAAGCGGCACCGGCCCACTCCCCTGCCCGGCCACCCAACGGCATAGTACGCTATGGTTGGCCGGGCAGGGGAGTGGGCCGGTGCCGAAACCTGTTTCAGTTTTCCTGAAACACAGCCTAGTCCTGCCAAGGCTCCAGCATGCATCCTTGGCCAGGACGGAAAGTCGCAGTCTGCTTGGATAGCAGCAGGTAGCGGGCCGTGACGCTTTTCGCCTCGGCATCCTCGCTCAGGCTCACCGGGCCCATGCCCGGCTCGAAATCCTTGCGGCAATCCTCAAGGCTGCGCCCGCCGATATGGCGGCACGAGCAGGCCACACGCGCACCGTAAGCGGCGGCAGTGACGGCATCTGCGCGCAGCGGCCGCCAGAACCAGGCGAGCAGCAGCACGGCCGCGATAGCCAGCACCAGCACAGCCTTTCGCCAGCGGCGACGCGGCGCCGTCCTCATCATCGGTTTGGCAGTTGCCATGGGGCCCCGGCTTGCGCATGGAAGCGCGCCATGGGTGCGCGCCGACTTCGCCTTATCCTGCCGCTGCTGCTGGCGCCAGCCCTAGCGGCTTGCGGCGGCTCCGGCCCGCAGGGGCCCGCGCCGCTGACCGAGGCGGCGCGTTCGGCCGTGACGCGCGAACCCGGCGCGCCGCGCGAGGAACTGGCCCGGGTCATCGACGACATGTTCGCCGACGAGGAAGCCGGCGAAACTCGCGCTGTGCTGGTCATGCGCGGCGGCCGGATCGTCGCCGAACGCTATGCACCTGGCTACAACAAGGACACCCGCTTCATCGGCTGGTCGATGGCCAAGAGCGTCACCGGTGTGATGATCGGCCTGCTGGTGGCCGACGGGCGCCTGCGGCTCGATGAAAGCGTGCCCATTTCCGAATGGCAACGCTCGGGCGACGCGCGCGGCGAGATAACCCTGCGCCAGCTGCTGCAGATGCGATCGGGCCTCAGGCACACGGAAGGCGGCGATCCTGTCTACAAGGCGGACGAAGTGCGCATGCTGTTCCTCGACGGACGCGACGAAATGGCCGCCTTTGCCGAGGCCCAGCCGCTGGAGGCCGAGCCGGGACGCCGGTTCGAATACTCCTCCGCCACCAGCGTGATCCTTTCCGACGTTGCGACGCGCACGCTTACCGGAAATCGGGATCCGGCCGCGCGCCACAACGCCATGGCGGACTATCTGCGAACCCGAATGTTCGAGCCGCTGGGCCTGCATTCGATGACCGCCGAATACGATGCCGCCGGCACCCTGATCGGCTCGAGCATGATCCATGCGACGGCGCGCGACTGGGCTACGTTCGGCGACTTCCTGCGCAACGGCGGCTCGGTGAAGGGCGCGCAGATCGTCCCGCGTGACTGGATTCAGTTCATGAAGACGCCCAGCCCGCGCAACCCCGGCTATGGCGCGCATCTTTGGCTCAACCGGCCGCAGATCGATGGCAGGCAGGTGCTGTTCCCCGGCCGGGCGCGGCGGGATGTATTCGCCTGCGTCGGCCATCTCGGCCAATATGTCGTGGTCTCGCCCGAACAGCGGCTGGTGGTGGTCCGGCTCGGCAAGTCGGACGAAGAGCAGCGACTGCGGGTTCTGGCCGGACTGGCGCGGCTGGTCGAACTATTTCCGGAACGCTGAATCTCAACTGCCGGAAGGCATCAGGTCCTTGGCACCGAGACCGGTATCGACATGTCCTTCCGGGTCCGGATGGATCAGCATTTCGACGCCGGGAAACTCGGCGCGCAGTTTCATCTCGATCTCGTCCATCACCCGGTGTGCGTCGCGAATCGACATGTCCGGATCGACCCAGACGTGAAACTGGACGAAGTCGCGGTTGCCGGAGCTGCGGGTCCGCAGGTCATGCACGCCGCGCAACTCGGGATGACGGGCCATGACTTCGACGAAGTGCTGGCGCTTTTCCTCGGGCCATTCGCGGTCCATCAGTTCGAAGATCGCCCCCTGCGACGCGCCCCAGGCGCCCCAGCCGAGCCAGAGCGCGATGAGGAACCCGAAGAAGGGGTCGGCGCCGGAGATATGCGCATACTGGTCGAGCGCGAGGGCGGCGATCACCGCGAGGTTTAGCAGCAGATCAGAGGAATAGTGGACGCTGTCGGTGCTGATGGCGATGCTGTTGGTGCGGCGGATGACATAGCGCTGCCAGGAAATCAGGGCGAGCGTCGCCGCCATGGCGATCGCGGAGACCACGATGCCTTCGCCCGCCGCCTCGGTCCGCGCGCCTGCGAGAAACTGTTCGACCGAGCGGAAAGCCAGGGTCAGCGCGGAGATGGTGATCAGGGTGACCTGGAACATCGCCGCCAGGGCTTCGGCCTTGCCATGGCCAAAGCGGTGCTGCCGGTCGTCCGGCTGGGCCGCGACCACGACCCCGGTCAAGGTCGCGAGACTGGCGATGAGATCCAGCGCGGTATCGGCAAGGCTGCCGAGCATGGCGGTCGACCCGGTCGACCAGGCGGCCCAGCCCTTGAGGCCCACCAGCAGCGCCGCTACCGCGATGCTGGCGAGCGCGGCACTGCGGTTGAGGCCTGCGTTTTCTGCGTGGCTCTTCATGGATAGAGCAGCGTGCTGGACCAGCCGCCCCCCGCTTGCCTGACATAACGCCGCCGCTCATGCAGCCGGTGCGGCCGATCCAGCCAGAATTCGATCGCCTCGGGCTTCAGCCGGAAGCCCTTCCAGTGGGGTGGCCGCACGACCTCACCCTCGCCGAACCGCTGCTCCGCATCGGCATAGCGGGCGAGGAACGTCGCGCGCGAATCGAGCGGGGCGGACTGGTCGGATGCCACCGCGCCTAGCTGCGAATCACGGGTTCGGCTGGCGAAATAGGCATCGGCGGTGGCCGTATCGACCTCCTCCAGCGGGCCCTCGATGCGGATCTGGCGACGCAGCGACTTCCAGTGGAACAGCAAGGCCGCGCGCGGATTGGCCGCGATCTCGCGTCCCTTGCGGCTGTGGCTGTTGGTGTAGAAGACGAAACCGTCTGGCCCGTGTCCCTTGAGCAGGACCATGCGCACCGATGGCGCGCCGATGGCGTCCGCAGTGGCCAGCGCCATGGCATTGGCATCGTTCGGCTCGCTCGCCCGTGCCTCGACGAACCAATCGCCGAACAGAGCGATCGGATCCCCGTCCGGGATGGCATCGAGAAGTTCTTCAACAGGCGAGTTCATGGTTCGCAACAAGTCCGGTTCGTGCCAATGGTTTCGGCAGATGCCGCACCTGGCTCATAGCCCTTGCGAGGATTCAAGAAAAGCGCGCCTTGTCCTCAATCAATCCGACACCTAGCTTAGCGCCATGGCAGCAGATCCCTATTCCACACTGGGGGTGACCCGTGGCGCGAGCGAGAAGGACATCAAGTCCGCCTATCGCAAGCTCGCCAAGGAACTCCACCCAGACCGCAACAAGGACAATCCCAAGGCGGCGGAGCGCTTCAGCGAAGTGACTCGTGCCTATGACCTCCTGTCCGACAAGGACAAGCGGGCCCAGTTCGACCGGGGCGAGATCGACATCGACGGCAATCCGGCCATGCCCTTCGGCTTCGGCGGAGGTGGTGGTGGCCAGCGCGGCTTTCGCGCCGACGGTTTCGAGGGCTTCGGCGGGGAAGGCGTCGACCTTGGCGACATCTTCGACGGCCTGTTCGGCGGGCGCGGCGGCTTTGGCGGCGGCGGCGCAGGCCCGGGCGGCGGCTTCGGTGGCCGACGGCCGGCCGCGAAGGGGGCCAACGTGCAGTACCGCCTCAAGGTATCCTTCGTCGATGCCGCGACACGCGCGGACCAGCGGATCACCCTGCAGGACGGCAAGACCCTCGACCTCAAGCTGCCGGCGGGCCTCGAAGAGGGCACGCAGATGCGTCTTGCCGGCAAGGGCGAGCAGGGGATCGGCGGTGCCGGCGACGCGCTGGTGACAATCCACATCGAGCCGCACCCCTTCTTCAAGCGAGATGGCGACAATATCCGGCTCGACCTGCCCGTCAGTCTCGACGAGGCGGTCAACGGCGCGAAGGTCAAGGTGCCGACGGTCGAGGGCCCGGTGATGCTTTCGGTCGCGCCGGGCTCAAGCTCGGGCAAGACACTGCGGCTCAAGGGTCGGGGCTTCACCCGCAAGGACGGCACCCGCGGCGACCAACTGGTGACGCTGGAAGTGTCGCTGCCCGAAGCCGACGCCGATCTCGTGCAGCGGCTTGCAGGCTGGACCGATTCGAGGCAGGTGCGCAGCAAGCTGGGCGTCTAAAAGCGGGAAGGGCATTGCAGGTTGGAGGAACGGCCGCTCGACGATCCTGCGACGCATGTAGATCTTTCGCCCGAGGCGCGGCGAAAGATGGCCATGCGCGGGCTGCAACAGGCGCTCGACCGGCACCACCAGGCCCGCTCGCAAGTCCTCGCCGTGCTCAAGCGCGTCTGGATCGGCGCTTATTACGATGGCTTCATCCATGCCGGGAACCTCGCCTACATGTCGATACTGGCGCTGTTCCCCTTCTTCATCGTCGTTGCCGCCACCTTTTCCGCCTTCGGCGAATCCGCCGCCAAGGTCATCGATGCCTTGCTGAGCGCCGTGCCACCGATGGTGGCGAAGGTACTGGCCCCGGTGGCGCACAATACGATCAACGCGCGCAGCGGCTGGCTCTTGTGGATCGGCGGCGCGGTTGGACTGTGGACAACCGGTAGCCTGATCGAAACCATCCGCGACATCCTCCACCGCGCTTATGGCACTCCGGCAACCCAGGCCTTCTGGCTCAACCGGCTGGTATCGACCGCCATGATCTTCGCCGCCGTGATCCTGTTGCTGCTCTCGCTGTTCGCGCAGGTCACGATCACCGCCGCCGAGGAAGTGGTCGCGGCCTGGTTCCCGCGCATGGACAATGTCTTCCAGAGCCTCGGTTTTTCGCGCTTGCTGACGGGCGGGGTACTCTATTTCTCGATCTACATGCTCTTCGTGATGCTCACCCCCATGCACTACCGCACGCGAACCTATCCCAAGTGGCCTGGAGCCCTGTTGGTGACGCTGTGGTGGATCGCGACGATCCTGCTGCTGCCCGAAGCGCTGCGCCACCTGTTCACCTATGACCTGACCTACGGCAGCCTTGCGGGCGTCATGATCGCACTTTTCTTTTTCTGGCTGGTCGGGCTAGGAATGGTGGTGGGCGCCGAACTCAACGCGGCGCTCGCCATGAGCCCCGAGGAGCGCAAGCTGCGCCTCATGGGACGCCGGCGGACTGACAGGAACTGGACGAGGGAAGGTAACGAATGAGCGGCTTGATGGAGGGAAAGCGCGGCCTCATCATGGGGCTCGCCAACGACAAGTCGCTGGCTTGGGGCATTGCCAAGCAGTTGCGCGAGCACGGCGCGGACCTCGCCTTCACCTATCCCAATGCCGCCATCGAGAAGCGCTGCCGCCCGCTGGCCGAGCAGCTGGGTTCGGACTTCGTGTTTCCCTGCGACGTAGGCGACATGGCGATGCTCGACGAGGCCTTCGAGACGCTGGCCAAGCGCTGGCCGACGATCGACTTCCTGGTCCACGCGATCGGCGCATCCGACAAGAACGAGCTGCGCGGTCGCTATAGCGACACCAGCCTCGACAATTTCCTCAGCACCATGAACATCAGCGTCTATTCGCTGACCGCCGTGGCCAAGCGCGCGCTGCCGCTGATGCCGAACGGGGGCTCGATCCTGACGCTGACCTATTATGGCGCGGAAAAGGTGGTGCCACACTACAATGTCATGGGCGTCGCCAAGGCCGCGCTGGAAACTTCCGTGCGTTATCTCGCCGCCGATCTCGGGCGGGACAATGTCCGGGTCAACGCGATTTCCGCAGGCCCGATCCGCACCCTGGCGGCCTCGGGCATCGGCGATTTCAACCTGATCCTCAAGTGGAACGAGCTGAACGCGCCGCTTGGCCGCAATGTCACCATCGAGGACGTCGGAGGCGCCGGGCTTTACCTGCTGTCGGACCTTGCCGCCGGGGTCACCGGCGAAGTCCATCACGTCGATGCCGGCTACAACGTCATCGGCATGAAGCGCGAGGACGCACCGGACATCTCGCTGGTTTAAGGCTTGGGCGGAGCAGCCTCCGGGTCCTGCTGCGCGCGCTGCCTGGCCTCGAACTCACGCTCGATCTGCTCGACGCGCGCCTGAGTCGCGGCTGCATCGGCATCGATGGTCGCCATGCGCTTTTCACGCTCGGCCTGGATCAGGTCGCTGAAGCGGATGTTCGGATCGTTGCGCTTTTCCGCATAGGCGGTGCCGATCAGCTTGTTGAGGCAGCCGGTCATGCCGCCTTGGCCCACCGCCGAGCAGCTCAGCGTGCCGGATGCGCCAACGGTTTCGTAGGCCAGCACCTTGTCGGTCCAGGCGCGGTTGGCCGGGGTATTAGTGGACTCGCGCAGCGCTTCCGGAATGCGGTAGCGTTCGGATTCCGCCTTGCGTGCGCAGACGGTTATTTCATTGCCAGTGCTCTGCGGACAGGGATCGTCGCCATAGACGATCAGCGCATTGACCTTGCCTTCGCCATCCTGGGCATGGGCCGGTGCGGCAAGAAGCAGCGCAGCGGGCATGAGGCCGGCCGCGAAGATCATGAGGCGATGCACTGTGTTTTCTCCTTGCCCTTGCGGGCCCCGATATAGGGGCCACCAGCGGTGAATGGTAGTGTAGCTTCCTTGGCGGCATTGACCTGCGGCAAGGCGGTCAAATCCGCTCGGACAGGCGGATGGCGAAGCGGCACCCCAGCCGGATCGCACCTGCCAGCAATGGATAGGCGGGAGCCTGCTCTGCCCCTGCGGCGATCGCCGCTTCGCGATGCCCGCGCTCGTCGTCGCGGAAATCGGATACCAGTGCGGAAAGCTCGGCGTCCCCGTCGCCCAGCTCTTCCAGCTGGCGGGTATAATGCCGGTCGATCTCTTCCTCGATCGCCGCGGTGCAAGCCATGGCGGCCTTCGGCCCGATCAGCGCCGTCGCCGCCCCGAGCGCAAAACCCGCCACGTTCCAGATCGGCTGCAGGGCCGTGGGCCGCACGCCACGCTGTGCCATGAGCGCGTCGAACTTCCTGAGGTGCGCCGCCTCCTGGTCGGCCATGGCGGCCACCTCCCCGGACAGCGGCGCGCGGTTGCCCATGACGGCGAGCTGCCCGGCATAGATCCGGGTCGCGCCATATTCTCCGGCCTGGTCGACCCGCACCATCCGGTCGGTCTTGCGCTCGTTCATGCCGGGCCTCCCCTTGGCTCGCGCATCAGCAGGAAAACGAGCAGGGCCGCGCCCACCGAGAACAGGAAATTGAAGCCGGCGAGCGAAATGCCGAACAGCGACCACTGTGCAACGTCGCAGCGCACCATCGGCGCGTTCATGATCGCATCAAGCGGATTGCCGCCGCTCGCAAGCGGATTGGCGGTGCAGGCCGTCAAGCCTTGCCACCAGCCGTATTCGACTCCGGCATGGAACAGCCCGATCAGGCCGGAGATGCCGATCGCCACAGCCGCCAGCGCCACCAGCGCGCGGTTGTTGCGCAAGAGCAAGGCCAGCACAGCGAGGGCGAGGGCGGCGAAGTGGGCATAACGCTGCCACCAGCACATCTCGCACGGGTAGAGGCCGAAGCCGTACTCGGAAATATAGGCGCCGCCCAGCAGGGCAGCCGGAGCCGCCAGCGCCAGCAGCGCCGCCTTGTCCTTCAGCATGCGCCTATGGCCGCCGCGTCGCCAGCGCCGGCACCGAGCCAGTCCGCCGCAGCGTCTCGATGGCATAGTGGAGCTGGAAGTCGGTGATGCCCCTGGCCTTGAGCTGGTCGCTGGTCATGCGGAAGCGGGGATCGTCCTGCTTGTCGGTTTCCAGCTGCTTGTCGTCGATATTGACCTCGTTGATCAGGTGATGCTTGAGATCGCTTTCGCGCAGCGCCCGCTCGGTGCGCTTGCGGGCGTCGGGGTCGCTGAGCTGCGGCACGCGGATGTCGGGCTCGATCCCGCCTTCCTGCACCGAACGGCCCGAGGGCGTGTAGTAGCGCGCAGTGGTGATCTTGATGGCGCTGCTGCGGTCGAGTGGAATCATCTGCTGGACCGAGCCCTTGCCGAAACTGCGCTCGCCCATGATCACCGCGCGGTGCTGGTCCTGCAGTGCGCCCGCGACGATTTCGGAGGCAGAGGCGCTGCCGGCGTCGATCAGCACGATCACCGGAATGCCGCGCGCCGCATCGCCGCGGAACATCGATTCCGCGCGGTAATACTCGTTCTCGCTGGCGATCCGCCCGCGCTGCGAGACGATATCGCCGCTGGTCAGGAACAGATCGGACAGGGCGACGGCCTCGTCCAGCGAGCCGCCTGGGTTTGAGCGCAGGTCGAGCACCAAGCCGGAGAGCTTGCCGCCCGAATCCTGCTTCATCTTCTGGATCGCGGCGTTGACCTGGTTGCCGACATTGCGGGAGAACTCGTTGACCGAGACGATGCCGATGTTGTTCTCGAGCTTGGAGGTTACCGGCTCCAGGCTGATGACGCCCCGCACCACGGTCACGTCGAAGGGATCGTCGCGGCCCGGACGGAAAATTGTGAGCCTGATCGAGGTCCCGGCCTCGCCGCGCATCTTGGCCACCGCCTCGTCCAGGTCGCCGCCATAGTAGAGCTTGCCGTCGAGATGGGTGATGAAGTCGCCCGCCTTGACCCCCGCCCGCTCCGCCGGGCTGCCACGCATCGGGGAGACGACCTTGACCGCGCCATCGTCCATTACAACCGACAGGCCAAGGCCCGAATAGTTCCCGTCGATCATGGTCTGCAGCCGCTGCAGGCCGGCGCCATCGAGATAGGCGCTGTGCGGATCGAGGCTGGTGAGCATGCCGTTGATCGCGCCCTTCAGCAGCTTTTCATCGTCGACCTGGTCGACATAATTGGCCTTTACCAGCTGGTAGACGGCGAGCAGCTTGCCGAACTGCGGTGTCGCCCGGCCATCGACTGCAGCGAGTCCGGCGGTGGCGGCGGGAAGCAGGGCCACGGTGCCCAGCAGCAGCGCCGCGCGGGCGTAGTTTGCGAATTTCACGGCTCGAAATGCCTTTCCGGTTACCGGGCGATTCTATCGCCCAACCAAGCTGAACGCCAGATGGCGGGGGCTCATAATCTCTTGATGTATTCGAGGGGGTTAACCGGTTGGCCGTTTCGACGCAGCTCCAGCGCAACCTGCGGCTGGCCCGCGCCGGCTATCCCCAGCGGCGATCCGGCGACCAGGTTATCGCCGACTGTGATGTCGAGCTGCGCAAGGCCCGTGACCAGCGAAGTCCAGCCGCCGGGATGTTCGACGATGACGATCGTGCCGAAACCGCGGAAGGGGCCGGCAAAGGCCACGCGGCCGGCGCCAGGGGAGACGATCTGTGCTCCCTGGCGTGCGGTGACGACAATCCCGCGCGAGGAGGGAGCGCCTTGCCGCACTTCGCCGAACCCGGCGACGAGCTTGCCGGCAACCGGCATCACATAGGCGGAAAGCCCGGCGGGGGGAGCGGGAACGACATCGGCGGGCACCTGCGCATCCTGAGGCCGCGCCGGGCGCAGGACCGGGCCTGGCAGGCTGGCCAGCGCCTCGCGCATCTCGCCGGCCCGGTTCACGCTGACGGACAGCGCGTCGAGGTCCTTGGCCTGCTCGGCGTAGGCCAGGGCCCTTTCTGCCTCGCGGTCGGCAATGCCGCCGGCGGAACGCGAATCGATGCGCTGGCGAGTCTCCAGCGCGACCAGCGCGTCGCGTTGCGCCCGCAAGGCCGCTTCACCCGCATGCAACGAAGTGACGGCCTGGCGGCTCTGCGCCTCCAGCGCCTTGCCTCGCGCCAGCTCGTCGCGCAGCGCTGCGGTGCGCCGTTCGACTTCAGGGAGCATCGCGGCAAGCATGGCGCGCATGTAGACCGCATCGCGCAAGGAGCCCTGCCGCAATAGCGAAAGGATCGGCGGGCGCCGCGACAGCCGTTGCAGAGAAGCGGTGAGGCCCACCAGTGGTCGCTGCTTTTCGGCCAGCCTCGCCCTGAGCAAAGTGCGCTGGTGCTCGATCAGGCCGATGTTCGCCTGCTGTGCTGCCATGTCGGCCTGCGACTGCTGGATTCGCGCAGCGATGCCGGCGGCCTGCCGAGCGGTTTTGTCGGCGGCCTCGCTGGCCTGCCCGGCATCGGCCTCGAACCGCTCGGCGCGCAGGCGGGCTTCCTGCGCCTGGTTGCGGGCCTCCGCGAGCGCGCGGCTCAATTCCTCGGGATTGTCGTAGACCGTCGCCTGCTGCGCGCCGACCGACCCCACGACCAGCGAAGCCAGCAGCAAGGCGGCAACGGGAAGGGAGGCGGTGCGCAATGGCATGTCGTCCCTATCCCGAACGATGGTAGGGATGGCCAGCCAGAATGCTGGTGGCACGCCATAATTGCTCGGCCAGCATGGCGCGGGCCAGCAGGTGCGGCCAGGTCATGGCGCCGAAGGCCAGCAGCAAGTCGGCCGAAGCGCGCGCCGACTCTCCATGGCCGTCGGCCGCGCCAATGTGAAACCGCGCCTCGCGCACCCCCTGGTCGCGCCACTGGCCGAGCAGGGCGGCGAATTCCTCGGAAGTCATCTGGCAGCCATGCTCGTCGAGCAGCACTTCGCGCGCCGGGGCCTGCGGGGCGGGAGGCTGGCCGCCGGCATCGGGCAGTTCGGTCAGGTGGAAAGGCCAGGAAATGCGCTTCGCATAGCGGGCAAAGAGCTCTGCCTCGGGCGAGCGGCCGATCTTGCCGCGAGCAACGACGTGCAGGCGCATCATCCAGGTTCAGCCCGGCAGCCGGTCCGTGTCAGCATCCGTTGCGAAACTCGCGAAAGGGCGGGTTTCGAAGCCACCGACCACCCCGTTCCCCCGGCCCAACCACCCATAGGGTACCATGTCCGGGTGGTTGGGCCGGGGGAACGGGGTGGGCGGTGGAGATCCGGCTACGGACACTCAGGCAGACCCGGTTTCCCCGAAGGCCCACATCCGCTCCAGATTGTAGAAGCTGCGCACTTCGGGGCGGAAGACATGGACGATGACATCGCCGGCATCGACCAGCACCCAGTCGGCGGCGGGCAGGCCCTCGATCCGGGCATTGCCGAAGCCGGCATGCTTGATCCGCTCGGCCAGCTTCTCGGCTATGGAGGCGACCTGGCGGGTCGACCGGCCGGAGGCGATCACCATGTGATCGGCGATGGCAGTCTTCCCCTCAAGCGGGATCGAGACCACCTCCTGCGCCTGGTCTTCGTCGAGCGAGTGCAGAACCAGCGCGAGAAGCGATCCGGGCTCGGCGGCCGCAGCAGGGCTGGTGCCTTGCTGTGCGCTTGCCGGTGCGGACTGGGCTTGCATCTGAGTCATGGGGCTCCTGTCAAAGCTCCCGCGAAAATGCGGGACGGGGGGCGATTGGTCCGCGACCGGCCATGGCCGGTTCGAACATATCGTCGCGCGAAAGTCCGGATGGTTCCCTGTGTCATGCAAGCGACGCAGGTATGAGACGGCGAGTCAGGCCGTCACGAAGGGCGGATTGGGCGAGGCCATTTGCCCAGTGCGGTTCGGCCTGGCGCAGGGCCGTGGCCGAGCGGCTATCGGGGTCGAAACGCAACAACACCAGCGCGGGTGCGCTCCATCCTGCCCGGTTGCGGAGGCTGGCGGCAGGCTTCCGGTAGCGCCTGAGCCAGGCCATCGCGGGGCTCGCGAGGGCAAATGCATCATAACCCGGCCGGCCGATCACCGCAATCGGCATCGATCGGGCAATGCCGCGCCAGTTTTTCCAGCGCGAGAACTGCGCAAGATTATCCGCCCCCATCAGCCAGACGAAGCGGCGTTTGGGCCAGCGGCGGCGCAATCTTGCCAGCGTATCGACCGTGAAACGCGTCTCCAGTTCGCGCTCTATGGCTGTGACCCGGATCCTCGCACGTTTCGCATGGCCGCGGGCGGAAGCGACCCGCGCGGAGAGCGGGGCCATGCCGTTCCGAGACTTCAGGGGATTGCCCGGCGAGACCAGCCACCAGACCTCGTCGAGCCCCAGCGCCTCCATCGCGAACAACGAAATCCGCCGGTGCCCGCCATGCGCGGGATTGAAGCTGCCGCCGAGAAGGCCGATGCGGGTCGGATTCAAGGACGCGTCTGGCCCGTGCCGCGCACCAGCCACTTGTAGGTGGTCAGCCCTTCCAATGCCACGGGCCCGCGCGCATGCAGCCTGCCGGTGGCAATACCGATCTCCGCGCCAAGGCCGAATTCGCCGCCGTCGGCGAACTGGGTGGAGGCATTGACCATGACAATGGCGCTGTCGACTTCGGCGAGGAAACGATCGGCCACCGCCTGGTCGCCTGTGACGATGGCCTCGGTATGGGCTGAGCTGTGTTGTGCGATGTGGGCCAGCGCCCCGTCGAGTCCGTCGACCACCGCGACCGAAAGGATCGCATCGAGGTATTCGGTGTCCCAGTCGTTTGCGCTGGCCGGAATGATACGCGGATCTAGCGAGCGGGCGCGCGCATCGCCGCGCAGTTCGCAGCCGGCATCAAGCAGGGCTCCCAACACCTGCGAGCTTGCGGGGAACTGCGCGTCGAGCAGCAGAGTCTCCATCGCCCCGCAGATGCCGGTACGGCGCATCTTGGCGTTGAGCGCGATGGTCCTGGCCATGTCGGGATCGGCGGCGGAGTGGATGTAGGTGTGGCAGATGCCGTCGAGGTGGGCGAGCACCGGGACGCGGGCGTCGGCCTGCACCCGGGCGACAAGGCTCTTGCCGCCGCGCGGCACGATCATGTCGATCAGGCCGGCCGCCGCCAGCATGGCCCCGACCATGGCCCGGTCCTGGCTCGGCACCAATTGGACGGCGGCGGCGGGAACGCCCGCGGCCTCCAGCCCGCGCGCCAGCGCGGCATGGATCGCGCGGTTGCTGTGCACCGCCTCGCTGCCGCCGCGCAGCAGCACGGCATTGCCCGAGCGCAGGCAGAGGGCGGCGGCATCGGCGGTGACGTTGGGCCGGCTTTCGTAGATGATCCCGATGAGGCCGATCGGTACGCGCACCCGGCTGAGTTTCAGCCCGTTCGGACGCTCCGTGCTGTCGATCACCTTGCCGACCTCGTCCGGCAGGGCGGCGACCTGGTCGACGGCGTCGGCAATCGCGGCGAGCCTTGCGGGATCGAGCTTCAGCCGGTCCAGCATGGCCTTGGTCAGGCCGTTTGCCTCGCCTGCGGCAAGGTCTCGGGCATTGGCGGAAAGCACTTCGCTTTCGGCCAGGCGCAGGGCACTGGCGGCGGACCGAAGCGCAGCCGCCTTGCCCTCGTCGCTCATCCGCGCAAGGGTGCGCTGGGCGGCGCGGCCCGAAAGGGCGAGGTCGCGGATGACCCGGTCGGGGGATTCCACTGGCAAGTGCTGCTTTGCGGTCATGCGGGTCGCCTAGCACCGGCCTCGGGCAATGTCACCGCAGTTCGAATCGGTCAGGGTCCTCTCGACTAACCCAGCTTAACGACTCATGTTTTTGTTCCATCGACTCATCGCGGGACTCGTCCGGCTCATCGTGAATCGGTGCAACGAGCCTTTTGGAGATTCGCCATGCCCGCCTTCGACTGCTAGCGGCGCCCGGTCCAAAAAACAGATAAGGCGGGATCGTTCTTGAACAGGCTTGCCGTTGGCGATCTGTGGGATCGCTTGCGGATCTGGTTTCCCGAGCGCGAATTCTTCATGCGCTCGCAGGGGCAGGTTCGTTTTATCCGAATCGGCACGAAGCTGCAGGCCGGCGCCGCCGGCCTTGCCGCGCTGCTGCTGCTGGCCTGGCTGGTGACCATGGCCAGTGTCGCCATCAGCCACTTCATCTCGACCCGCGACCGGCTGGCCCTGCTTGACCGCGAAGCCAAGGTCGCCTCGGCCGAAAGCCGCGTGACTGCCTATCGCAGCGATCTCGAAAAGGTCGCGCAAGATCTGGAACAGCGGCAGAATTTCATCGAGCAGGTCACCCGCTCGAGCCTCGGCCAGTTGCCCGGTGACGCCAAGCCCGGCGAGACCGTCAGCAACAGCAACGAGGAAGCCGCACGCACCGTCAACAAGGTCAGCATGGCAGTGCCGGAGGCTTCGAGCCTGGCCCGGATCGAAGCGCGCCAGCTGGCCTTCGTCGAATCGCTCACTCGCCTGGCCGACCGCCGTTCGCAGGAAGCCATGGCAGCGATTCGCCGGCTCGGGCTCGATCCGCAGATGATGTTGGCCTCGCTCGACGACCGCAGCGCCCAAGGTGGTCCGCTGATCGCCATGTCCACCTCCGCCAACGGCACGCTCGACCCGCGTTTCCAGCGCCTCGGCCTCAGCCTTGAGCGGATGAACCTTCTGCAGCGCGGCCTCGCGGGCGTTCCGCAGCACCTGCCGGCCAGTCTCGAATTCATTTCCTCCGGCTTCGGCTTCCGCGCCGACCCGTTCTCCGGCGAAGGCGCCTTCCACGCCGGGCTCGACTTCAAGGGCCCGATCGGCGCGCCGATCTATGCCGCGGCCAAGGGCACGGTCAGCTTCGTCGGCCAGCGCTCGGGCTATGGCAATTGCCTCGAGATCGATCACGGCAACGGATTGGTAACCCGCTACGCCCACATGTCGGCCTTCCGCGCCCGGCAAGGGCAGGCCGTCAATCCGGGCGACATCATCGGCGCAATCGGCAATACAGGCCGTTCGACGGGGCCGCACCTGCATTTCGAAGTCCGGATTCACGACCAGCCCGTAAACCCGCGGCCATTCCTGGAGGCAGCGACACATGTTCTCAAAGAAGACCGCGACACCGGCCCAAGTCATGGCCAGGCCCGCCGCTAGCCGTCCGATGGGCAACCCGACCTTCTCGATCCTGGGTGCCGACACCGCGATCAAGGGCGACATTTCGTCCGCCTCGGACCTGCACATCGACGGTCGGGTCGATGGCGACATCCGCTGCGCCGGGTTGGTGCAGGGAGAGACCAGCGAGATCGCCGGCTCGATCGTAGCCCAGAACGCAAAACTGGCCGGCCTGGTGGAGGGAACCATCGAGGCCGACGAGCTGGTGATCCTGAGGACCGCCCGCATTCGGGGCGACGTGATCTACAATACGCTCAGCATCGAGCCTGGCGCGCAAGTGGATGGCCGATTTTCGGCGAGCCGTGGCGGACAGCCCGGCGCCGCCGCCAACGACAGGCACGGCTTCGATCCCGTCGCCGACGAGGACCACAGCGCCCCGGCGCTCCTCGCCGACAGCGCCGCTTCTGCGCTCTAGGCGGTTTCGGCTTTCGCAAGTTCGGCGCGCAGGGCCTTGCGGTCGAGCTTGCCGACCATGGTCTTGGGCAGGCTTTCGCGCACGACCACCTGATCTACCCGCTCGTGCTTGCCGAGCCGGTGATTGAGCCATTCCCTGATTGCATCGCCGCTGCCGCCTTCGCCCGGTTTCAGGGTAACGAAGGCGCGCGGCACTTCGCCTAGATAGGCATCGCCAACGCCGATCACCAAGGCCTCGCGTACCAGCGGATTTTCCAGCAGCACGGCCTCGACCTGGCTGGGAAAGACCTTGAAGCCGCCGACGGCGATCATGTCCTTGCTGCGGTCGACAATCCGGACGTAGCCGTCCGCGTCGATTTCGGCGATATCGCCGGTGCGCAGCCAGTACCCGTCCTCGCGCTCGGCAAAGGCGACCACGGCCGCATCAGGGCGATTCCAGTAGCCCTGCATCACCTGCGGCCCCTGGATAGCCAGCTCCCCGGCCTCTCCGCGAGGCGCGTCCTTCGCGGCGTCTTCCTTGTCGAGCAGCCGCAGGCGGGTCGCCGGGAGCGGCTGGCCGATACTGCCGTCGCGCACCACCCCCTCATAAGGGTTCACCGACACGACACCCGATGTCTCGGTCAGGCCATAGCCCTCCACCAGCTTCGAAGCTGTCGCCGCCTCGAAAGCGCGCTTCAGCGGGGCCGGCAGCGGCGCGCCGCCGGAGATGCAGACCCTGAGGCTGGAAAAATCGGTATTCGCCAGCCGCGGATGATCGAGCAGTGCCTGGTACATGGTCGGCACCCCGGGCATCGCAGTCGCGCGGGTGCGCTGAAGGGTCTTCAGGCACTGGCCGGCATCGAAACGTGGCAACATGGCAATGCAGCCGCCATTGAGCACCGTCCGGTTAAGCACGCAGGCATTGGCGAAGACATGGAAGAAAGGCAGCACGCCCACCATGACGTCGCGCTCGCGCCGGTGCGGATCGACCGCCTGGATCTGGCGGGCATTGGCCGAGAGGTTCTGGTGGCTGAGCATGGCGCCCTTGGGGGTGCCGGTTGTTCCGCCGGTATACTGGATCAGAGCCAGGTCCTTGACCGGATCGATGGTGACCGGCTGCGGCTTGTCGTTCGAAAGCAGGCTCCGCCAGGCGACGATGTCGGGCGCGCGCGGGATGGGGGCGAGGTCCTTTCGCCGCAGCAGCCGCAGGCCGAGCCCCTGCCACCAGGGCAATTGCGCGGCGAGGCTGGCGACGACCAGCCGCTCCAGCGCCGTGCTGCGCAGCACCTCCACGGCCGTCGGCAGCAGGGCCGGCACGTCGAGCGTGACGATCAGGCGCGCACCCGAATCCTCGACCTGGGCCGCCAGTTCCGCCGCGGTGTAGAGCGGTGAGAAATTGACCAAGGTCGCGCCGGCCATGAGACCGCCGAAATAGGCGGACAGGTAGGCCGGCACATTGGGCAGGAACAGGCCGACGCGGTCCCCCTTGGCTATGCCGAGGTCCTGCAGCCCGGCGGCGAATGCGCGGGCTTCGGCCATTACATCACGGTAGGAGGAGGTGCGCCCGAAGAAGTCCGCCAGCGGCGCATCGGGGTGTTCCCGGACGCTCGCGGCGAATAGTTCGGTCATTGCCAGCGGCGGGAATGTCTCGTCCCACGCGCAAGGGTGCCCATAGTGCTCGCCCCAAGGCTGCGGGTAATTGCTCACGCCCATGGGGAACAAGTTGGGCGCTCACGCGTCGCAGCGCAAGCGGCGAGAAGGAAAATCAGCCCTCGCCAGCCGCTTCGGCCGCGCGCTTGGCTTCGAGCCAAGCCGCCGCTTCGGCTTCCTGAGCCGCTTCGCTGGCCGCCTTGCTCGCTGCCTCGCGCTCGGCGCGCAGTTCCTCGATCAGCGCATCGCGATCGCCGCCCAGCCGCGCATCGTCACCCGCCTCGTCGGACAGGCCGGCCTTCTTGGCCGCCTTGGCAACGATCGCATCGAGCTCGCGCTGCGAGCACAGGCCGAGCGTCACCGGGTCCTTGGGCTGGATGTTGGCGATGTTCCAGTGGCTGCGCTCGCGGATCGCGGTGATGGTGTTGCGGGTGGTGCCAATCAGCTTGCCGATCGCCGCATCCGAGATCTCCGGGTGGTTGCGCAGGATCCAGGCGATGCCGTCGGGCTTGTCCTGCCGCTTGGAGACCGGCGTATATCGCGGCCCCTTGGTGCGGCTGACCGTGACCGGCGCCTTCTGCATCTTGAGCGAATAGTTCGAGTCGGCCTGGCCGCGCTCGATCTCGGCCATGGTCAACTCGCCGGCGCGGACCGGATCGCGCCCGGTGTACTTGCTGGCGGCAAGATCGTCGGCCATGGCCTGCACTTCAAGGATGTGCAGCCCGCAGAATTCGGCGATCTGCTCGAAGGTCAGCGCGGTGTTGTCGACGAGCCAAGATGCCGTCGCATGCGGCATGAGGGGAGTGGGCTGGCTCACGGTTCTTCTCCGTTAAAAACAACAAGGGCCGCCCCTTTGCGGAGCGGCCGATCATGGGAGCCATCTAGTCGCAATAGGGCTCAACGGCAAGCGCTACGGCGCGTACGCTCGGCTTTTCTGCGCTCGGTATGCCGAATCTGCGACCACTTTCACACGTTCGCTCCGGCGGGACGGACGAATCCGGCTTACGGAATCGCCTGCGAAGTTGAAGCGCTAGGCCTGCAGCACGATCTTCCCGACATGATCGCCCGCCTCCATCCGCCCATGCGCAGCGGCGGCATCGGCGAGTGGCAGAACGCAGTCCATCACCGGCCGCAGTTCGCCCTGCTCGACCAAGGGCCAGACCTGCTGGGCGATCTCCTGTGCGAGCAGCGCCTTGAACTCGGCACTGCGCGGGCGCAGCGTGGAGCCGGTAAGAGTATATCGCCGGGACATGACCACCGCCATGTTGAGTTCGGCCTTGGCGCCACCCAGCACGGCGATCGTGACGTGCCGCCCGTCTTCGGCAAGGCACTTGAGGTTGCGCGGCACATAGTCGCCCGAGATCATGTCGAGCACGAGCTCCACGCCCTTGCCGCCGGTGATCCGCGCCACTTCGGCGACAAAATCCTGTGTCTTGTAGTCAATCGCATGGGCCGCGCCGATTTGCAGCGCCTTTGCGCACTTCTCGGCGTTGCCGCAGGTGACGATTACCGTCAGACCGAACAGCCTGCCCAGCAGGATAGCCATGGTGCCGATGCCGCTGGTGCCGCCGTGGACCAGGATCGTCTCCCCCTCAGTCGCCCAGCCGCGCTCGAAAACATTGTGCCAGACGGTGAACAGCGTTTCCGGCAGCGCCGCCGCCTCGGCCATGGGCAGGCCGTCGGGCACCGGTAGGCAATGGCGCTCGTCGGCAGTGCAGTATTGCGCATAGCCGCCGCCCGCTACCAAGGCGCAGACCGGCTGGCCGAACAGCGAAGAAGCAACTCCGTCGCCCAGCGCCGCCACATGCCCGGAAACCTCGAGTCCCGGCAGCGGCGAAGCTCCCGCGGGGGCCGGATAAAGCCCCTGCCGCTGGGCGATATCGGGCCGATTCACCCCGGCATAGGCGACCCGGATCAGCACCTCGCCGGGCCCCGGCTGCGGAACGGGCATTTTCGTTGGCCGCAATACCTCCGGCCCCCCGGCCCCATCGATGACGATCCCGGTCATGGATTCGGGAACGATTTCCGGCATTTGCAACCCCATCGGCAAAACATCCTCTGCGATGTGCACTAATTCGCGGACCGGTTGACAGCAAGCGATCTTGCTCGGATGTTGCACCGCAATGGACGAAGATGACCGCCCGAAGCAGCGCGGCCCAGAAACAAGCCATGGGGCCGCCAGCGCTCTGAGCCGCGAAAGCCTCGACAGCTATTCGCGCGACGAACTTGATGAGCGCGTCGCCCTGCTCGAAGCGGAGATCGCCCGTGTCAAGGCCCACCGCGACAGCAAGCAGGCGCACATGCTGGCCGCCGACGCGCTGTTCAAGAAGTCATCATGATCCGCGAGCCCCTTCGCAACGTACAATGTAATACCCATATGGGGCACGTTAATCCTCCGTATCCGCAGCCCCTAATACCCTCCTCCCCCGATTCCCAACGGAAAGAAGCCTGATGCCCAGTTTCGCCTCGAGCCTTGAAAAGACGCTACACGCCGCGCTGGCCCATGCGTCGGAGCGGAGCCATGAATATGCGACGCTCGAGCACCTGCTGCTGGCGCTGATCGACGATCCCGATGCATCGACAGTGATGCAGGCCTGCGGCGTCGACCTGGGCGACCTGGGCGATGTCGTGCGCCAGTACCTCGACCAGGAATACCAATCGCTCAAGACCAAGGACAAGGGCGATCCGGCTCCGACAGCCGGCTTCCAGCGTGTGATCCAGCGGGCGATCCTGCATGTCCAAAGCTCGGGCAAGGACACAGTGACCGGCGCCAACGTGTTGGTCGCCCTGTTCTCTGAGCGCGACTCCTACGCCGTCTATTTCCTCCAGCAGCAGGACATGAGCCGGCTCGACGCAGTCAGCTACATCAGCCACGGCATTGGCAAGGGTGGCAGCCGCCGCATCGAGGACCGCAGTGCCAAGGGCTCGGAGAGCGAAACCCCGCCGCAGGAGGAAAAGGCCGATCCCAAGGCAAACAAGAAGGATTCGGCGCTCGACCAGTTCTGCATCAACCTCAACGAGAAGGCGCTGTCCGGCAAGGTCGATCCGCTGATCGGCCGCGGGCCGGAAGTGGACCGCACGATCCAGATCCTGTGCCGCCGCTCGAAGAACAACCCGCTCTATGTCGGCGATCCCGGCGTCGGCAAGACCGCCATCGCGGAAGGCCTCGCGCGCAAGATCGTCGAGGGCAACGTGCCCGAAGTGCTGGCCAATGCGGTGATCTACAGCCTCGACATGGGCGCGCTGCTGGCGGGTACCCGCTATCGCGGCGACTTCGAGGAACGCCTCAAGCAGGTTGTCTCCGAATTGGAGAAGATGCCCGAGGCCATCCTGTTCATCGACGAGATCCACACGGTGATCGGCGCCGGCGCGACCAGCGGCGGGGCGATGGACGCCTCGAACCTCCTGAAGCCGGCTCTTTCCGGTGGCACGATCCGCTGCATCGGCTCGACCACCTACAAGGAATTCCGCAACCACTTCGAAAAGGACCGCGCCCTGCTGCGCCGGTTCCAGAAGATCGACATCAACGAGCCGACCGTCGAGGACACGATCAAGATCCTCAAGGGGCTGCGGTCTGCCTTCGAGGAGCACCACAAGGTCCGCTACACCCCCGATGCGATCAAGACCGCGGTCGAGCTTTCGGCCCGCTACATCAATGACCGCAAGCTGCCCGACAAGGCGATCGATGTGATCGACGAGGTCGGCGCCATGCAGATGCTGGTGCCGCCCTCACGGCGCAAGAAGGTTATCACCCCGCGCGAGATCGAGGCGGTGATCGCCACCATGGCGCGCATCCCGCCCAAATCGGTCAGTTCCGACGACCGCCAGGTGCTGGAACACCTCGACCGCGATTTGAAGCGCGTGGTCTTCGGTCAGGACAAGGCGATCGAAGTGCTGTCCTCGGCGATGAAGCTCAGCCGCGCGGGCCTTCGCGATCCCGACAAACCGATCGGCTCGTTCCTGTTCTCCGGCCCGACCGGCGTCGGCAAGACCGAAGTGGCTCGCCAGCTCGCCCAGATCATGGGCATCCCGCTGCAGCGCTTCGACATGTCGGAATACATGGAGCGCCACTCGGTCAGTCGCCTGATCGGCGCGCCTCCGGGCTATGTCGGCTTCGACCAGGGCGGGCTCCTGACGGACGCGGTAGACCAGCAGCCGCACTGCGTGCTCCTGCTCGACGAGATCGAGAAGGCGCACCCGGACCTGTTCAACATCCTCCTGCAGGTAATGGACAACGGCAAGCTGACCGACCACCACGGCAAGACGGTCGACTTCCGCAATGTCGTGCTGATCATGACGACCAATGCCGGCGCCAGCGACATGGCGCGCCAGGGCATCGGCTTCGGCGACGTGTCCAAGGAGGACGCCAGCGACGAGGCGGTGAAGCGGATGTTCAGCCCCGAATTCCGCAACCGGCTCGATGCGATCGTGCCCTTCTCCTACCTGCCGACCGAAGTCATCAGCCGGGTGGTCGACAAGTTCATCCTCCAGCTCGAACTGCAGCTGGCCGAACAGAACGTCCACATCCAGTTCGACAGC
>CAZVWP010000059.1:0-20831 GCA_964630805.1 uncultured Novosphingobium sp.
TGGTGATCGCCGGCAAGGAATACGGCACCGGTTCCTCTCGCGACTGGGCGGCCAAGGGCACCTTGCTGCTCGGCGTCAAGGCCGTGCTCGCCGAGAGCTTCGAGCGCATCCACCGTTCGAACCTGGTCGGCATGGGCGTGCTGCCGATGCAGTTCAAGGACGGCGAGACCCGCGAGACCCTGGGCCTCGACGGCGACTGCAGCTTCACCATCCACGGCGTCGCCAGCCTCAAGCCGCGCCAGGACGTGACGGTGGAAGTCACCCGCAAGGACGGCAGCAAGTTCACCTTCACCGCGCTGTGCCGGATCGACACCGCCAACGAGGTCGAATACTTCATGAACGGCGGCATCCTGCAATACGTGCTCCGGAAGCTGGCCGCATAAGCGGCAGTCCTGCTGACGAAATTGTCAGGGCGGCCGGGCGACCGGCCGCCCTTCGCATTTGGAAAGAGGTTATGGCGATACTGATCGAAGTGGCCGGCTGGATCGCCGCCGTGCTGATCCTGGCATCCTACGTTCTGGTCTCGACCAACCGCCTGTCCGGCCAGTCACCGCTGTTCCAGTGGATGAATGTGGTCGGCTCGGCCCTGTTCGTCATCAACACAGGCTGGCACGGAGCCATTCCCTCCGCCGCGCTCAACACCGTGTGGTGCGCGGTCGGCCTCTACACGCTGTGGCGGATCGCCCGCCACCCCGCCACCTGAACCGTAGGCATCGCCCCATTCAGCGGCGATAAAGTCGAATCCGCGCAGCTTCCCGAAACTCAATGGACCGGGGGTTCACATGCGATCGTTGAGACTTTTGGCCGCGCCGCTGATGCTGGCCGCACTCGCCGGGCCTTCCGGGGCCGCACCGCAGCTGCCGGTCAATCCGCAGGTCGATTACGCCGGGTTCAACCGGCTGGTGGCCGAACTGGCTCCTGTGCGAGAAACGCACCGTCTGCAATGGACCGAGTTCCGGCGGCGGTCGGATGCCCGCGGCGCGCTGCTGCTGGATGCCCGCTCGCCCGCCACCTTCGCCAGCGGCCACATCCGGGGGGCGATAAACCTGCCCTTCAGCGACTTTACCGACGAGGCGCTGCGCCAGGCCATCGGCGACAACACGAACCGGCCGATCTACATCTACTGCAACAACAATTTTTCGGACAACGCGTACCCCGTCGTGACCAAGCGGGTTGAATTGGCGCTCAACATCCCGACTTTCGTCAACCTGCACGGCTATGGCTACCGCAACGTCTGGGAGCTGGCCGACGTGGTGAAGACATCCGATCTCGGCGTGGACTGGGTCAGGGCAGACCCGCGCCGCTAAGCCTTGCGAAGTCCGCCTCCCGCGGACTTCGCCGCCACCGCCCATCCCTCCTCCCCTGCGCCGGCCGGCCAAAGGGGGCACCTTGAACGGTTGGCCGGACCGAGATGGGCGGTGGCAATCCAATCACGAACGCAAACAAAAAGGGCGGCCAGCAGGGGCCGCCCTTCTCGTGACGATGAAGGAGACTGGCCGTTCAGTCCGCCGCCTTCTTTCCAAGCCGGCGACGCCCGACGAGAGTCGCCGCGGCAGCGCCGAACAGGAGGAGCATCGGCGGAGCCGGAACCTGGTGGCCGCCCGACGAGCCGGAGCTGGAACCGCCGGAGGACGAGGAGCTCGATGAAGACGAGCTGCTGCTCGACGACGAGGAGCTGGAGCTTCCGGTCGAGGAGGACGAGCCGGTAGAGCCACCCGTGCTGGACGAGGTGGACCCGCCCGAGGTGGCGCCGCTCGACGTAGAGGTGGAGCCACCCGAAGAAGACGAAGAACTCGACGAGGAAGACGAGCTGCTGCTCGACGAGGAGCTGCTCGAGCCACCCGACGAAGACGAAGATGAGCCACCCGAAGACGAACCGCCGGAAGATGACCCGCCGGAAGATGACCCGCCGGACGAGTGACCACCACTGGAAGAGTGCCCACCGCTGGACGAATGACCGCCTGAGGAGGTGCCGCATTTATCGCAGCCACCGCTGCTGTGGTGATCGTCCTTGCCGCCGGTCGAGCCGCCCGAGGAGCTCGACGAAGAGGATGAGCTGGAAGACGAAGACGAGGAGGACGAGGAAGAGGACGACGACGAGCTGGTGCTCGACACGTTGCCGGACGAAGTGGAGGTCGTACTGCTGAAATTGCCGGATGAGGTCGAGGTCGAGCCGCCCGAAGTGGAAGTCGAACCGCCCGAGGTCGAAGTCGAACTGCCGCCCGAACCGCCCGAGCTGGTGGAGGTCGACCCGCCCGAAGTCGAAGTCGAGCCGGTGCTGCTCGAGGAAATCACGATGTTGCCGCCGCTGCTGCTGCCGCCGAAGAAGCCGCCGAAGAAGCCGCCGCCCCAGCCGCCACCGAAGCCACCACCGCCGCCGATGACGACCCCGCCACCGCCGCCCGATGAGCTGACCGGCATCGGCGGAAGCGGCGGAACGTAAGGCGCCACGGCCACTTCGGGCTGCGGCACCGGCTGGCACGTCGTGCTGCGCGAAACGATGCGGCGCATCCGGCGGACCTCTTGCGGCTGCGTCGCCACGCGGCGCACGACGCGCCGGCGCTGCTGCACGCGGCAATCGGGGCCCGAACCGCCATTGGCGCATCCCTTCACGTGCTTGACGTACTGGGTCTGCCTGGCCGGCTGCTCGGCGACGTGAACCGCGCCGCCTCCGATAAGCGCGCCACCCGCCGCGAAGGCGGACAGTTTCGCAAGGGCCATACGAACCGACATAGGCTTAGCTCTCTTTGTTTCCCTGTGAGCGCCCGGCCCCGCCAATCGGCCCTGGCTGGACGTCCCCTGTGCTGCGAGAAACGCAGAGAGTTGTTAACGCGACAATGGAATTAACCGTGTTCGGACTGTCCCGATGTCGGAATTTGCGAGATTTTTCGGGTCGTCGGGCCGAACTGTCCCGAATTGGAACCGTTCTTCGGCCATTTGCGAAGGCCGTTTTGTTAACCAGGCCTAATCTTCGCCCTCCGGCGGAGAATCGAACAATGTGCTCTGACTGCCGACCGGCGGAGTCATGCCAAGGTGCTTCCAGCCCATGTCGTTGAGGCAACGCCCGCGCGCCGTGCGCGCGACGAGGCCCAGCTGGATGAGGTAGGGCTCGATTACGTCCTCGATGGTATCGCGCGGTTCGGAAAGGCCCGCCGCCAGGGTTTCAACCCCTACCGGACCGCCCTTGTAGATGTCGGCGATCATGGTGAGATAGCGCCGGTCCATGGCATCGAGCCCGAGCGAATCGACTTCCAGCCGGGTCAGCGCATCGTCGGCGAAGGCGCGCGTCACCGTGGCGGCGCCTGCGACATGGGCAAAGTCGCGCACCCGGCGCATCAGCCTTCCCGCGACCCGGGGCGTCCCGCGCGCGCGCCGCGCGATCTCGCGGGCACCCTCGCGGTCGATGCCGATGCCGAGCAGTCCGGCGCCGCGCGTCACGACGCTCTCAAGCTCTTCCACCGTATAGAAGTTGAGCCGCACCGGAATGCCGAAGCGGTCGCGCAGCGGCGTGGTCAGCAGGCCCTGCCGAGTGGTCGCGCCGATCAAGGTGAAGGGCGGCAAGGGCACCTGCACCGAACGCGCCGAAGGCCCCTCGCCAATGATCAGGTCGAGCGTGCGGTCTTCCATCGCCGGGTAGAGGATCTCCTCGACCACGGGATTGAGCCGGTGGATCTCGTCGATGAACAGGACATCGCCCTCGTCGAGGTTGGTCAGCAGCGCGGCGAGGTCTCCCGCCTTGGCGATGACCGGGCCACTGGTCGCCCGGAACCCCACCCCCAGTTCGCGCGCGACGATCTGCGCCAGCGTCGTCTTGCCGAGGCCGGGCGGGCCGAAGAACAGCACATGGTCCATCGCCTCGCGCCGGCCGCGGGCGGACTGGATGAAGACCGACAGGTTGTCCTTGGCCGCCGCCTGCCCGACGAATTCGGCGAGCGACTTGGGCCGCAGGGCGGCGTCGGCGTCTTCCGGCTGGCGGGAGGAGGAAAGGAGGGGGTTGTCGGTCATCCGGCCGCCCTCTTCAGCCCGACCCGGATCAGGTCATTGAGCACCGCTCCGTCGCCCAGTTCCTCCATGGCGCGGGCGACGGCCTCGGTGGCGACGTTCGGCTTGAACCCGAGGTTCTGCAGCGCCGACACCGCATCCGCACCGGTCGAACCCGCGGGAGCCGCGGCGACGGCCGCACCGGCCACTGAGGGCAAGGCCCCCGCCTTGTCCTTCAGCTCGTTGACGATCCGCCCGGCCAGCTTCGGCCCCACGCCCTGCGCCCGGGCCACCGAGGCGGCGTCGCCGGAGGCGCAGGCCCGCTGCAAATCTTCCACCGACAGCGCCGAAAGCACCGCCAGCGCCATCTTGCTGCCAACGCCCTGGATGCCGGTCAGCAGCCGGAACCACTCGCGCTCGCCGCCGCTGGAAAAGCCGATCAGCCGCATGTCGTTCTCGCTGACCTGCAGCTCGGTATGCACCGTTACCCGGTCCCCCCGCACGCCAAGCGCGGTCAGGGTTTTCGCCGAGCAGTGAACCAGATAGCCCACGCCGGACACGTCGATCACCGCCCAGTCGGGGCCGAAATCGTCGAGCGTGCCGGTGAGCCTGGCGATCATGGTTTGTTCCTATGGCAGCACTTGGCCCGGCGCGCCAGCCCCGCCGCGCGGTTCAGGCCTCCGCGATTGTGGGAAAGCCCGGCTCACCGGGAATGCCGAGCCCGTTGCACAGGCGCGAGGCATAGCCATAGAAGCTGGCGGTCATCACGAGGTCGAGCAGTTGCGCCTCGCTGAAATGGGCAGCGGCGGCCTGCCACAGGGCATTGGTGACGCGGTTGGCATCCACGGCCTCGGCCAGTTCGATGGCCGCCCGCTCGGACGCGTCGAAGTGATCGAACCTGCCGTCGCGCACCGCACGCGCCTCTTCGGCAGTGGCGCCGACGGTCTGGCAGCCGGCGAAGTGGTGACCGAATTCGAAATCCGATCCGGCCAAGGCCGTCACCCGCAGGATGGCGAATTCCTTGACCCGGTGTGGCAGCCGGCTGTCGCGGTGGATGGAATTGGCGAGCAGGTAGAAATTGTCCGCCATCGCCCGGTTGTTGGCGATGACGCGGTGCATGACGTTGTCCATCAGCCCGGTGGTGCCGGGCGGCAGCATGGTATCGGCGATGCGGGCCATGGGTTACCTTCCTATCCCCGCACCATGTGCGCGTGGGTGATGGCGACGGCAAGCGCGTCCGCGGCGTCCGCCCCGGCGAGCTTCACCCCCGGCAGCAGCACCTTGAGCATCGCCTGTACCTGCGCCTTCTCCGCGCCGCCGGTTCCCACCAGCGCCTTCTTGACCATGCGCGTGGCGTATTCGCTCACCGGCAGCCCGGTCCGCGCCAGGGCCAGCAGGCAGACGCCGCGGGCCTGGCCGAGCTTGAGGGTCGACTGCGGATTGGCGTTGACGAAGACTTCCTCGACCGCCCCCTGGTCCGGCGAAAAGCGCGCCACGACATCGGTCAATTCGCGGTCGAGCGTGACCAGCCGCTCGGGCAGCGATGCTGCGGGATCGGTGCGGACCTGGCCGTTAGCCACGTGAGTCAGGCGATTGCCCTGCTTGGCGACGACGCCCCAGCCGGTGGTGCCCAGGCCGGGATCGAGGCCGATGACGATCAGCCCAGTTTCTCCATCACCGCCTCGGAAACCTCGTAGTTCCCCCAGACGGTCTGGACGTCATCGTCGTCGTCGAGCACGTCGATCAGCTTGAACAGCGTCGCCGCATCGCCCTCACCCACATCGACCTTCAGGCCCGGCCGCCAGGCGAGCTTCACCGCCTCGGCCTCGCCCAGCGGCACTTCCAGCGCGCGGGCGACTTCGTGGAGCACATCGATGCTGGTCCAGATCTGGTGGCCGTCCTCGTCGCTCTCGACATCGTCGGCGCCCGCCTCGATCGCGGCTTCGAGCACCTTGTCCTCGTCGCCCGCGCTGGCGGGATATTCGATCAGGCCGAGCCGTTCGAAGCCGTGGCTGACCGCGCCCGATGCGCCCAGGTTGCCGCCGTTCTTGGCGAAGGCGGTGCGCACGTTGGTGGCGGTGCGGTTGCGGTTGTCGGTCAGCGCCTCGACGATGATGGCGACGCCGCCGGGGCCATAGCCCTCGTAGCGCACTTCCTCGTAATTTTCGCCTTCGCCCTTGCTGGCCTTGTCGATGGCGCGCTGGATGTTGTCCTTGGGCATCGACTGCGCCTTGGCGGCATTGACCGCCGCGCGCAGGCGCGGGTTCATGTCCGGGTCGGGCATGCCCATCTTCGCCGCGACGGTGATTTCGCGCGAGAGCTTGGAAAACTGGGCCGAGCGCTTCTTATCCTGCGCGCCCTTGCGGTGCATGATGTTCTTGAATTTGGAATGGCCTGCCATGGGGTCGCCGTCAGCTCGTGTTGGAAGTTGCGCCGCCCCTAGCGGACCGCAGGAGCTTGGGCAATCGGCTCTGCGCGGCGGTTCGGCAATCCATTAACCCGTCCGCGCTATGGTCTGCCACATGACAGCAGGCCTTGCCCAAAGCGGCGCCACACCCTTCACACTGCCGCAAGTCTGGCGCAACTTCGCCAGGTTCGCCGCCCGCCCGCGCTTCATCGAGCCAGCCGGCCTCCGCTCAGCGGGTTCATGGCGCGTTCTGGCCGCCATGCTGGGACTGCATGTCGTGGTCATGGCCATGCTGATGCCGGTGCTGTCGCTGTGGCAGCATCTGTGGGGACTCAGCGGGCCGGACGCCTTCGGCAATGTCCCGAAGGAATGGCTGCCGCTGCTGGTGGTGCTGGGCGCGCCCGTGCTGGAGGAGACTGTATTCCGAGGCTGGTTGACAGGCCGTCCGCGCGCGCTGTGGCTGGTGGCGGTGCTGGCGATTGCCGCCGCCGGAATCATGGCGGTGCAGCCCGATCCCTGGCCGACGGTCAGTTTCTTCTTCGGCGGGCTGCTGGCGGCGCCGGTCGGCTGGCTGGTGCTGCGCAAGCGCGCCACGCCGCAGGTCTGGCGCGGGCGCTGGTTCGCCCTGCCGTTCTACACCGGAGCCCTGCTGTTCGCCGTGATGCACGTGATGAACTACCCGCACCCCGGGCTGCTGGTGCTCCCCATGGTGCTGCCGCAGCTCTGGGCGGCGTTCACGCTCGGCTACATCCGGATGCGGATCGGCCTGCCGGCCTCGATTCTGGCCCACGCCACGTCGAACGCGCTGGCGCTGGGCCTGGCGATGGCGGGGGTTTAACCCAGCCCGAGCGCCGCCTTGTAGGTATCGAGGATCGCTTCCATCTCCGCCCGGTCGTCGGGCTTCATCTTCCGCAGGCGGACGATCTGGCGCATGATCTTGGCGTCGTAGCCCACGGCCTTGGCTTCCGCGTAGACGTCGCGGATGTCATCGGCGATGCCCTTCTTTTCCTCCTCGAGGCGCTCGACGCGCTCGATCAGAAGGCGAAGACGGTCATCGGTGGCATTGGCCATGCTGGGCTCCCCGGGAAAGCAGTGAATCGGTTGCCGGGGGCCCTAGCGATGGAACGACCGAGTCGGAAGGCGCGGCCTGTGGATAGGTGGAGTCATTTTCTGATCCGAAACCGCGTTTCGGATCGTTCGGCACCGGCCCGCTCCCCCGCCCGGCCACCCAACGGGATGGTACGCTCTGGGTGGCCGGGCGGGGGAGCGGGCCGGTGCCGCAACCGAAATTCGTTTTTCGCGAATTTGGACTAACTTTACCGCCGCGCGCCGCGCTGGAACAGCGGCATCAGCAGTTCGCGATAGCAGGGGTCATTGGCGCCCTGGGCCATGGTGCCGCCGCCGTCGAACGGGCGCTGGATGTGCAGGTCGTAAGTGACGACACGCTTGGAAAAGCGCCACTTTCCGTCGGCGCAGCGCCGGTAGTTGTCGATGTAGCGCACCGCCATCAGGTCTTCCAGTTTCTCACCGGTCGGCGTCGGGATGACGTGGAGAGCGAGGGCATAGACCTCGCCATTCCCGGCATCGCCCTGCACCTGGATCTGGTGATTGCAGGCGTGGTGGCCGCTGTAGATCATGTGCGGCGAGCCCATTTCGATGAACTTGCAGAAGTCTTCGGCGGAACCGTCGAAATGGTGGCCGTGGGTGTCGGTCGCGTCCTCGGTATAGAGATCGCGCAGCAGTTCGATGTCCTGCCGGTCGATGGCGCGCGAATAGCACAGGACGAGGTCGCGGATCGCTTCCTTGTCGATCAGTTCCTGGACGGCGCGGGACTCGGTGGCGATGGTGGCCATGGGCATTCTCCTTTCAGGCGTAACGGGCAACACCCTCGGCTTCGGTGGGGATGTCGAAATGCTGGATGTAGTCGGCAAACTGCTCGCGCACCGCGTGCTCGTCGAGCCCGAACTGCTCAAGGCTGTAGGCGTTGACGCCGCGTGCGCCCTGCGGGTTGGCCTCGCGCCAGGCGGCGATGGTGGCGCGCACGTCGTCGGGCGTATCGGCACCGATGCCGGCATGGATCTCGTCGAGCATGGCGGCGGGATCGGCGGCGAGGCGGTAGTAGTCGACGTGCAGGACCGAGCCTGCGTCAGGCCCGGTGCAGAACTCCATGATCCGGTCGACATGGCGGCGGATGAAATGGACCATCTGCGCGCCCGCGCGGTGCGGATCGCAGCCGCCGACCTGGCGCACGTTGCGCAGCGAATAGGTCATCTTGGCAATGGAAGCCACGACCTGCACCGGGTCGCGGTGCGTCATGACGAAGCGGCCGCGCGGATGGACCTTGCGGATCGTCGGCATGGCGATGACGTGGTTGGGATACTTCAGCGCCCAGCGCGGCCGGGGGCACTTCCACTGCAGGATCTGCAGCATGCGCTTGTGCACGCGGTAAACCGGCTCGAGATCGAGGTGGTCCATCAGGAAGTCGAAGTAATCCGGCACGTCGTGCATGTTGTGAAAGCCGGCGGCGCCGAAGCCGTATTCAAGGAACAAGTGGCATTCCTGCGGGCCGTCCTCGTCGATCAGGTGGAGCGCGTCGAAACCGGGAACCTCGATGCGCAGCTTCTCGTTCGCGGCCCGCTCCTCCGCCTTGCGGCGCTCGACCGAGACCGGATCGTGGCCCGGCGGCGGGAAGGGCATGATCGCTTCCCAGGTGCGGATCAGGCGGAAGCGGCGGTCGTTGTCGAACAGGTACTGGAAATAGGTCGTGCCGGAGCGCGGCAGGCCGCAAAGGAAGACAGGGTCCTCGATTTCCTCCTCGGCGATCTCCGGATAGTCGCGGAGCCATTTCAAGCTTTCCAGCCGGTCCCTGACGACGCGGACGAGTCCCTGCCGCGTCGTCTCCTCGCCCTGCTCGTGCAGCCGCGCAGTGGCGTTCATCGAATCAATCAGGACACGCAGGTTGCCATGCAGCTCGGTTTCGGGATCGGAAATGCCGGCGATCTTCTCGCCTTCGGCAATGATGTCGTCAGCGTTGAGCATCAGGCGTCCCAGACAAGATGAACTTCACGCGGGCCGATTACCGGGCCGCAGCGATAGGTGACAGGATGCGCCGGATCGAGCCTGAACTCGGGCAGGCGCTTCAGCATTTCCTCATAGAGCGTCTGCAACTCGATCCGCGCGAGGTGCGAACCTAGGCAGCGGTGCGGGCCGGCGCCGAAGGCGAAGTGCGCCTTGTTCTCGCGATTGAGGTCGAAGGTATCGGGCTCGGGGAATTCCGCGGCATCGACGTCGGCGCTGGGATAGTTCACTTCCACCCTGTCGCCGCGCCTGAATTCGATTCCGTCCCAAACCGTGTCCTTGCCCACGGTGCGCACCACGGCGAGGAAGGTGTAGCGGCGCAGCAGCTCTTCCGCTGCCTCGACGATCAGCTTCGGCTCGGCGCGCAACCGGGCCTGCAGCGCAAGATCGGAGGCGAGGTGGCGCACCCCGTGGCCCATGCCGTTCACCACCGTATCCAGCCCGGCGATGAACAGGAGCACGCAGTAGTTCTCCATGTCTCGCAGGGTGAGCGGCTTGCCGTCGACCTCGGAGGCCCACAGGTGGCTGATGAGGTCGTCCCTGGGATTGTCGCGCCGCGCGATCAATGTGTCGTGCATGACATCGACGATCTCGCGCAGCTTGCGCTGCGAATCCTCGTGTCCGCCGAATTCCTGCGACAGGTGCTCCTTGGCGATTCGGCGGAACTCCGCCTGTCTTTCCAGCGGCAGGCCGAACAGTTCGAGGAACACCTGCACCGGGATCGGCTCGGCGATCTCGGCCATGAACTCGCAATGCCCGCGCGGTTTGACCTCCTCGATCAGGCTGGCTGTAAGGCCGGCGATCTTGTCCTTCAGCGCCATCATCGCCCTGGGCGAGAAGACCGTCTGGAGGGGCGCACGGTACTTGGTGTGTTCAGGCGGATCGAGCATGATCGGCACCGGGTTCACCGCTGCGGACCGGTCAAAAGTAGACGCCCTGGCCAGCAGTTCCGCATTATGGCCGATGTGATCGCTGGAAAACACCTCCCATTCGCGCGCGGCGCGGCTGACCGCGTCGTGGCTGCAGATCACCCAGTGCCCGCCGTTGCGCGGGGTCCAGAAGATCGGCGGGGCGCTTCGCAGGAGATCGAGCTGACGGGCCGACATGTCCGCCACCAGCGCCCGGTCGAAATACATGTCGTAATCATAGACCAGCGCTTCTGGGACGTGCGCCGGACGGGAAGCGAGATTGGCGGCAGCCATGGCCTTTATCCTTCGTTCAGAGCAGCACTCCGCCGTCCACGGGCCAGACTTCCCCGGTCAGGAAGCTGCCCCGATCCGAGGCCAGCAGCGCGACGACGCATGCCAGCTCCTCTGGCGTGGCGAATGGCTTGCCGACGAAGCTGCGGCGCTGGCGGATGGCGTTATCCTCGGCCGTGGTATTGGCGACGGGCTTGGTGAATATCCCAGTCTCCGGGTGGAAGCGGCTGCCAGCACTGTAGGCATCGGGCGAAGTCGAAAAGGTCGCCCAAGGGGCAATCGCATTGACCCTTACGCCATGCTGGCCGACTTCCTTGGCCAGCACCTTGGTGAACGAATGCACCGCGCCCTTCATCGCCGAATAGACCGGCAGCATGTAGTCGCCGACGAGCCCTGCGGTCGAACCGACGTTGACGATGGAGCCGCGCTTGCGGGCCACCATGCCTTTCAGCACCGGCTGGGTCATGCGCAGTACAGTGCCGAAGTTCAGGTCGATGTCCGCTTCCCACAGCTCCGGATCGGAATCGACGAAGAAGCAGCCGGTATCGACATTGCCGCCAAGGTTGTTGACGAGGATGTCGATATCGCCCAGCTTTTCGGCCTCGGCGACGATCCGGGCGGGCGAAGCGCGATCCAGCAAGTCTGCCTGCACGAAAATCGCATCGGTGGCGCCGCACTCCTTCGCCTTGGCGACAAGCCTTGCCCCCGCCTCCGCATCGCGGCCGACGCCGACCAGCTTCACGCCTTCGCTCGCCAGCTCCAGCGCGATCCCGCGCCCGATGTTCGCCGTCGCGGCCGTGACGATCGCGACCTTGCCCTTCAGTCCGAGGTCCAAATTTTCTCTCCCAATTCAGCCGCACCGGTAAATGCGCGGCTGCCGATTCTGTAACTTACCTATCCGGCATCGTCATCCTGAACTTGTTTCAGGATCCCCCCTCGGTTCGCTCTTTTGGTGCGGAAAAAAGCAAACAGGGAGGGTTGCCTTACTCCGGCAAGCAATGGGCAACCGGCACCGGAATCCTGAAACAAGTTCAGGATGACCTGAGGGAGAGGCTGGATGAGGTCCGAAGCCCTCTCAACTCTCCCCAATCTCCGCCTGATAGGCCGCAACCTTCTCGCGCACCACCTCGATCAGGTGACGGCATAGCACTTCCTTTTCCTGGAAGTGGATATGCTCAAGCGCGCCGCTGGAAATGCCCTTCTGACCCGCGCGAATGATGTCGACGTCCTCGGAATGGACATCGCGCGCCGTCGCCATCGACATTTCGCGGAAGAAGCGTGTGCTGGCCGTCTCGTCATCACCGACCCAGTAGAGCCGGATGATGCCGCAGGTCTTTTCCGGACCCAGCGGGAACGCTGTGTGCAGGAAATGCTGGCCCGGGTTGCACAGCAGGAACAGATTCGGGAACAGCGCCAGGTATTCCGAATTGAGCGGCCCCTGCATCAGGCCGTCGGCCATCAGCCGGGGCATGCCGCGCATGAACATCATGGTCAGCACCCCATCCATTTTCGGATTGGGGTTGGACCAGATCGTCTGCGTGCGGTGGATGCCGTTGAGCGTGAAGTGCGAGGGATAGCCGAAGGGGTTCTCGTCCCACAGCCCGCCCTGCCCCGCCGTACGCGGGTGGACGAAGCGCAGGTGGTAGTTTTCCTGGAAGTTGTCGTAGGTGAGCTTCCAGTTGGCATCGATCTCGTACTCGTATTCCTGGAAGGCGGTGGCCCGGGCGAGCGGCACCTGCTCCAGCATGCCGGCCATGTCGCCGAGGTATTCCTCCAGGCTCTCCTGCGGGTCCATGCAGACGAAGATCAGCCCGGCCGAGACGCCGACAGCCACCTGCTTGAGCCCGACAGCTTCCTTGCTGGTGTAGAATCGTTCGAAATCGGGTGCGGAAATCAGCCCGCCATCGGTACCGAAGGTCCACATGTGGTAGGGGCAGGAGAAAGTGTTCTTCTTGCCACATGCCTCGCTGGTGAGCTGCGTGCCACGGTGCGTGCAGGCATTGTGGAAGGCGCGGACTTCACCATCCTTGCCGCGGATGATGAGGATCGAGGCCTTGGCGAATTCCAGCTCGCGCCGGATGAAGCTGCCCGGTTCCGGCAACTCGCAGACATGGCCGACATTCAGCCACGAGCGCATCCAGACTGCCTTGCGCTCCAGCTCGTACCACTCGGGATCGCAATAGAGCTTGGCTGGAATCGGATCGGTCCCGAGCACCAAGGGCTCGTCGCGAACTTCCATCTTTCCGGCGTATACGTTCATGCCTGTTCCTCCCATTCTGCCGCCGTTTCGGCCTTGTAGGCCTCCACTGTGTCCTCCACGACCTTGATCAGGTGGCGGCAGAGCACTTCCTTTTCCTGGAAATGCACATGCTCCAGCGCGCCGCTGGAAATGCCCCGCTGGCCGCCGATGATGACGTTGATGTCCTCGGAATGGATGTCGCGCACCGAGGCCATGGCCGCCTCCCGGGCGTAGCGGGTAGAGGCATCGCCATCATCGCCGATCCAGTAGATGCGAATCACCCCGCGCGACTTTTCCGGACCCAGCGGCAGGACGGTATGGAGGAAATGCTGGCCGGGCGAGCCGAACAGGAAGAAGTTGGGGAACAGGGCGAAGTAGTTGCGCCCCTCCGGGTGGTTGAGGATGCCGTCAGCGGCCATGCGCGGCGCGTGCCGCATGGCGCCCAGCAAAAGGACCGGGTTGGGCCTGGCATTGGGGTCGGTCCAGATCGTCTGGGTGCGGTGCTTTCCGACGAGGCTGAAGCTTGCGGGATAGCCAAAGGGATTGTCGCCGCCGATGCCGGGGCCAGCCGAGCGCGGGTGGATGAAGCGCAGATGGTAGTTTTCCTGGAAGTTATCGTAAGTCAGCTTCCAGTTGGCATCGATGTCGTAGACATATTCGTGGAACGTCGTCGCGCGCGCGACCGGCAGGGTCTCAAGCCGGGGTGCCATTTCGCCGAGGTATTCCTCAAGGCTTTCCTGCGGGTCGAGACAGACGAAGATCAGCCCAGCACGGACGCCGGCGGCGACCTGCTTGAGCGCGCAGTCCTTCTTGGAAATGTAGAACCGCTCGAAGTCAGGCGCGGAGATCAGCGCGCCGTCCGTGCCGAAGGTCCACATGTGATAGGGGCAAGAAAAGGTGTTCTGCCTGCCGTTCGTCGCATCGGTGAGCTGCGTGCCGCGGTGGGTGCAGGCATTGTGGAAGGCGCGCACCTCCCCGTCCTTGCCGCGCACGATCAGCAACGAGGCCTTGGCGAATTCCAGCTCACGGCGGATAAAGCTGCCGGGTTCCGGCAATTCGCAGACATGGCCGACATTGAGCCACGAGCGCATCCACACCGCCTTGCGCTCCAGCTCGTACCACTCCGGGTCGCAATAGAAGCGGGCCGGGATGGGGTCGGTGCCCAGCACCTGGGGTTCATCGGTCGCACGGATGCTGCCGCTGTAGACGTTCACTGCAATCTCCCCGCGCCTGGGCGCGTTTTTTCCTGTCATCGCGCAAGCTATACGCGAGCAGCCGGAATTTCAACAGATGTGTCGAAAGGATTTCGCCAGAGTAGCGCAGGTCTCAATCGACCGCTGCCCCCGCCGCGCTGTTGTTCCTCCGGCGGCGAATGCAGCGCAATTCGGTGTCCTTGCCGTCGTCGCCGACCCTGCGCAGGAAGCCGTTGGTGAGCCGGTGATATCGCTTCCCCTCCTGCGGCCCGCTGGTCATCGCAAGAATCTCGCCGGTCAGCAGGTAGCTGCCCATCCGGCCTTTCGCCCGGTAACTGGAAGCGTTGACGATGGCGAAGTCCTCTCCTGGCATATGCTTGCCGACCGGGCCGGTGGCATCGCCAGGCAATTCGCACAAATACTGCCCGATCGCCATCGTATCGATGTCGCCGCCCATCGCCGCCGAGAGGGGCGATTCGAACGCAATCAGGAGGCCGGCGCACACCATCGATTGCCAGCGGCTACGCTGCGGGCTAAGGGCGCGCCCAATCCGGTTCCGGCTCTTTCTCACCAAAGGTTCATCCCATGAAGATCAGCGGCGTGGACATTCGTCCCGGCAATATTCTCGAATACGAAAAAGGCATCTGGAAGGTCGCCAAGACCCAGCACACCCAGCCGGGCAAGGGCGGCGCCTTCATGCAGGTCGAAATGAAGAACCTGATCGACGGGCGCAAGACCAATGTGCGCTTCCGCAGCGCCGACACGGTGGAGCGGGTCCGCCTGGACACAAAGGACTTCCAGTTCCTCTACGTCGATGGCGACAACCTCGTGTTCATGGACCAGGAAACCTACGAGCAGATCACCTTGCCCGCCGACCTCCTCGGCGATGCCGCCGCCTTCCTCCAGGACGGCATGGAGGTGACTCTCGAAATGTACGATGAACGGCCGATCTCGGTGCAGTTGCCCGAGCAGGTAGAGGCGACCATCGTCGAGGCCGACGCCGTGGTGAAGGGGCAGACCGCCTCGTCCAGCTACAAGCCGGCGATCCTCGACAACGGCGTGCGCGTCATGGTGCCGCCGCACATCGAAAGCGGCACGCGCATCGTCGTCGACGTTTATGAGCGCGCATATGTGAGGAAGGCGGACTAAGGTCCCACCCGAATCATGGCTATCACCGGCATCATCCGCGTCATGGAGCGCGCCGCGCGCAAGGCGGGCCAGCGCCTGCGCCGCGACTTCGGCGAGGTCGAGCACCTGCAGGTCAGCCGCAAGGGGCCTGCGGACTTCGTCTCAAAGGCCGACCAGCGCGCAGAGCGCACGCTCTACGACGAGCTCAGGGCCGCCCGGCCCGACTGGGGCTTCCTGCTCGAGGAAGCGGGCGAGATCGACATGGAACCCGGCAAGCCGCGCTGGGTGATCGATCCGCTCGACGGCACGTCGAACTTCCTCCACGGCATCCCGCACTTCGCGATTTCCATCGCCGCGCAGGAACCGACGCTCGACGGCCAGGGCTGGGGCGAAGTCACCGCCGCGCTGGTCTACAACCCGATCACCGACGAGAGCTTCTGGGCGGAAAAGAGCCGTGGCGCCTGGCTGCAGGACCGGCGGCTTCGCGTTTCAGGCCGCCGCCACCTCGACGAGAGCCTTATCGCCACTGGCATTCCCTTCGCCGGCGCGGGCGACCCCGCCGAATGGAGCGCGATCTACAATGCGCTCGCCCCGCAGGTTGCCGGCATCCGCCGCTTCGGCGCGGCCTCGCTCGATCTCGCCTGGGTTGCGGCCGGGCGCTACGAAGGCTTCTGGGAACGCAACCTCCAGCCGTGGGACACGGCGGCAGGCTGCCTGCTGGTGCGCGAGGCGGGCGGATTCGTTACCGACTGGCAGGGCCGCTCGCCGCCGATCTGCGACAAGCAGGTGCTCGCCGGCAACGACGGGTTGCACTCCCGCCTGCACAAGATTCTGGCGAACGCCATCAAGCGTTGATTGCCGCCCGGCCCGCCGCTAAGTGCGGCTGGTCCGGACAGTGCCCCTGTGGCGGAATGGTAGACGCGAACGACTCAAAATCGTTTGTCGCAAGGCGTGCCCGTTCGAGTCGGGCCAGGGGCACCACCGAACGCGCTTTTTAATATTATAGGCCGATACTACGGGTTTACCCGAGGTTCGGCAGATCGAGTCGTTTGGTAAACAGCAACCGCAGTTTCTTAACGATTTTCCTGTCTTGCTCGAACAATGGCGGGAAGACGAAAATTTGCCTGGGGGTTCTTCTTCCCACTCCTGATCGTGATCGGCGTGACCCTGGTCGCTCTCTTCACGCTGTTCGGCCTGATGGTCACGCAACAGAACGACTTGTCGCAGCTCCGCGAGCAGGCCCAACTCGAATCCGCGATCCACGCGAAAATGGGATTCCTGAGCAACAACCTGCGCGACTACGCGATGTGGACGGAATCGGTCGAACACCTGGCGATCAAGCTCGACTTCGACTGGGCGAACGAAGTCATCGGGCCCTACCTGTTCAGAACCAAGGGCTACGAATATACGTTCGTGCTCGATGACGCCGGCAGGACGATCTACGCCAGCCACCGGACCGCACAATCGCGCGTAACAGCGGACCAGGTCATGGGGCCCTCGTTCCATAGCGCAATTGGGCAGTTGCTGCGGGCGCCCGATGGCCGTGAAGAGCGCCTGACCATGCTGGTCGAGATCGGGGGCCAGCCCGCCATCGTGGCGGCAAGCACCGTCCTGCCAGACATCGGATCAAGCTACAGCAAGGCCCTTCCGCGCCGCTATCTCGTAATTGTCCAGCCGATGGGGCGCGATTTTCTTGCCGAACTGTCGCGCGGCTACAGGCTGGCCGACCTCGACCTCCGCAAGACGCCGCCACGCGAAAGCGACACCCGCATTGCATTGCGCGGCTTCGACGGCGCTCCGGTGGGATACCTGCACTGGAAGTCGGCCCGGCCCGGTGACCGGATGTTTTCGTCCTACCTGCCCTGGTTGCTCCTTATCGCCGCGCAGGCGCTGATCCTCAGCATCTACATCACCCGCCGCGCATCGCGCCTTACGAGCGACCTGGAGGCCAGCGAAGTGACCGCCTGGCATCTGGCCAACCACGATACACTGACGGCGCTGCCCAACCGCCGCGCACTGCGCGAATGCGGCATGCGGCAGCCGGCGGACGAGCCCATGGCCATGCTTTACCTCGACCTCGACGGGTTCAAGGAAGTCAACGACCTGTTCGGCCATCAGGCGGGCGACGTCCTGCTTATGGAGGCCGCCGAGCGGCTCCGCGCCATCGTGGGCGAAAAGGCGATCCTCGCTCGCGTCGGTGGCGACGAATTCGCCATCCTGATCACATCCGGGCCGGTCCGCGAGCTTGCCAGCGAAATGGCCGGGACGATCGTCGACAGCATGGCCCAGCCGTTCGAGAGCAACCAGATCCGCATGGTCGTCAGCGCCAGCATCGGCATTGCGCTGGGCGAGCCCGGCCAGGACATCGATGACCTGTCCCGTTATGCCGACATCGCGATGTACGCAGCCAAGGCCGACGGCAAGAACCGGTGGCGCATCTACCATTCCCGGATGGACGAAGGCCGTGAAATGCGAAAGCTGCTCGAAAGCGAGCTGCGCGACGCGGTGGAGGTGGGCGACATCGGGGTGATGTTCCAGCCGATCGTAGATGCGCGCGAGGGGCAGGTGGCCGCCGTGGAAGCGCTGGCTCGGTGGAACAGCCCCACCCAGGGACCGGTCGGCCCGGCAATCTTCATTCCCATCGCCGAGGAAAGCGGCCTGATCGCCAAATTGGGCGAACTGGTCCTGCGCAAGGCCTGCGCGGCAGCCCGCGATTGGGACGTCACCTTGACGGTCAATGTCTCGCCGGCCCAGTTCTGGCACCGTTCGCTGGTGGAAGACGTGCTGGCGATCCTGGCGGAATACCGGTTCCCGCCCGAGCGACTAGAGCTGGAAATTACCGAGGGCTACCTGCTGACCCGGCCGGAGAAGGCGGCAAAGGTCATCCAGCAGATCCGTTCTCACGGGATCAAGGTCGCACTCGACGATTTCGGCACCGGCTTTGCCTCCATCGGTTATTTGCGGCGCTTCGAACTCGACCGTCTCAAGCTGGACCGAAGCCTTGTCGATGCTGTCCACCAGAGCCGCGAATCGGCCAATGTCGCCAGGGCGGTCATCGGGCTCAGCCAGGCGCTGGCCTTGCCCATTACAGCGGAAGGCGTCGAGCACGAGCCCCAGGCCCTGTTCCTGTCACTCGCGGGATGCGAGCGCCTGCAAGGCTGGCGCTTTGGCGCAGCCGCGCCGGCCGCGGATATCGAAGCGCGGCTGATTGCCGGGCCGGACGAGGATCGCCAGCAATCGGCCCAGTCCTGACGATCGACCACATAGCCGCCCTGGCCGGTGTCATGGTCGAGCATTTCCCACGGCAGCGGGTGAAACAGCGAGAGGCGCGCGATTTGCCCGGAACCATGACCGGGCAAGCCCGTTTTGCGGAGCACCAGGAGGTCGGGCGGCTCACCAAAGGAGACAGCAAAATGGCATCGCGTTTTCTCACCCCTCGGGGAGGCCGCGGACTGGCGTCGCGCGGCGACCCCTTCCTCTCGCTCCACCGGGAAATGAACCGGCTGTTCGACGATGCTTTCCAGAATTTCGGCGGCCCGAATTTCGGCGGCAGCCAAGGTGGACAGCAAGGCGGCGTACAGCAGACCATACCGCAGCTCGACGTGCATGAAAGCGGCGATGAGTTGGTCGTCACGGCAGACCTGCCCGGCCTGTCCGGTTCGGACATCGACCTGCGGATCGAAGGCGACATGCTGACCATTCAAGGCGAGCGCAGCAACCAGCAGGAACGCGACGAGCACGGCTATCACGTGATGGAACGCTCCTCCGGCTCGTTCCAGCGCTCGCTGCGCCTGCCCTTCGAGCCCGATCCGGAGAAGCTCACGGCCGATTGCCAGAACGGCGTGCTGACAATCCATGTCCCCAAGGAAGGCCAGCAACAGCGCAGCAAGCGCATCGAGGTCAAGGACGGCGCCCAGCCGGGCAGGCAATCCATCGAGGGCCGGCATCGGCAGGCCAACGACACGCACGACGCGCCGATGCAACAGGCGGCATCGGGAAAGCCGGCTGGGCAGCAGGGCAAGCCGGGTGACAAGGGCAGCTCGCAGCAGCGCTGAAACTCAGGCGGGTCGCCGGAGAACTTCCGACGCCCCGCCCGTTTTGCGAATTAGTCGCAGTGATTTGATCGAATTTATCGATTATTCATCGCGGAATTTCGCGATGGCCTTTCGCTCTGGCCGGTTGCATCTCACCCTTGTCTTCAATTGCCAGCAAGGAGCAGGACAATGGCACTGAAAGGATCCCAGACCGAAGCCAACCTCAAGGCCGCATTCGCGGGCGAGAGCCAGGCCAACCGTCGCTATCTCTATTTCGCACAGAAGGCCGACGTCGAAGGCTACAACGATGTCGCCGCCGTGTTCCGCTCGACCGCGGAAGGCGAAACCGGCCATGCGCACGGCCACCTCGAATACCTCGAGGAAACGGGTGATCCCGCCACCGGCCTGCCGATCGGCAACACCTCGGCCAACCTGAAAGCGTCCGTCGCCGGTGAAACCCACGAGTACACCGACATGTACCCGGGCATGGCCAAGACCGCGCGCGAGGAAGGCTTCGACGAGATTGCCGACTGGTTCGAAACCCTCGCCAAGGCCGAGAAGAGCCACGCCGGCAAGTTCCAGAAGACCCTGGACAACCTCGACGCCTGATGCGTCGTCATTCCCACCCGCTCTCCCCCCAGGGGATGAGCGGGCTGGGGGTGAACCTGACCCAACAGACCTGAAACACAGGGGACTTCTCATGGAAGGCAGCCTCGAGGCACCCACGCGCCATACGATCCCGTGGCGCGACGAAGCCTGGTACGACGAAGCGGCGCTCGAAGCCGAGCTGCGCCGCGTCTATGACATCTGTCACGGCTGCCGCCGCTGCTTCAACCTGTGCGACAGCTTCCCGATCCTGTTCGACGCGGTAGACGAGAGCCCGAACGAATCGGTCGACGACCTGAGCAAGGACCAGCTCAAGGCCGTCGTCGACGCCTGCACCCTGTGCGACATGTGCTTCATGACCAAGTGCCCCTATGTGCCGCCGCACGAGTGGGACCTGGACTTCCCTCACCTGATGTTGCGCCACCGCGCGGTAGAGAACCGCAAGGGCGACACCTCATTCGCCGACCGCGAGCTCGCCAAGATGACCCGCAACGGCAGGCTCGGGTCGATGGTCGCCGGCGCGGCCAACTGGGCGACGAAGGAAGGCAATGGCCTGACCCGCCCGATCATGGAAGCCGTCGTCGGCATCGACCGGCGCGCGCATGTGCCGCCGTTCATGGATACGCCGCTGGTCAACCAGGCCCCCGCGATTGTCCCCCCACCCAACCCCGACGGCCCCGCCTTCGGACGCAAGGTCGCGCTCTATGCGGGCTGCCACGACCAGTTCAACGACGGCACCCCCGGCATCGCCGCTGCCAAGGTGCTCGCCCACCAGGGCCTGCAGGTGCGGATCGAATATCCCGACTGCTGCGGCATGCCCAAGTTCGAGAATGGCGACCTGCCGGCCGTCGCCAGCGCCGCCGAGCGGATTTCCGCGCATTTTGCGCCGCTGATCGTCGATGGATGGGACATCGTGCCGCTGACCACGAGCTGCGCGCTGATGCTCAAGTTCGAATGGCCGCTGAT
>CAZVWP010000060.1:0-20670 GCA_964630805.1 uncultured Novosphingobium sp.
ATTACTTTCGGCAAGATGAAGGCCCGCGCGGTGCTGCGCGATACGGGTCGCATCCTGCAGATGAGCTATGGGCAGGTCGACCGGCTGTGCAAGTTGGTGCCCAACCATCCGACCGACCCCTGGACGCTGCCCCGCGCGCTTAACGGCGTCTCGGACTTCAAGCGCGCCTACGACACCGACGAGGAAGTGCGCCGGCTGATCGACCTTGCGATGCAGCTTGAAGGCCTGCCGCGCAACAGCTCCACCCACGCGGCGGGTGTGGTGATTGGCGATAGACCGTTGGCGCAGCTCGTCCCGCTCTACCGCGATCCGCGCTCGGACATGCCGGTGACCCAGTTCGACATGAAATATGTCGAGGATTCGGGGCTGGTGAAGTTCGACTTCCTCGGTCTGAAAACTCTGTCCGTGCTGCGCAAGGCCGTCGACCTGCTGGCCAAGCGCGGGATCGAGATCGAGCTCGACAAGCTGCCCTGGGATGACGAGCAGGTCTATCGCCTGCTGCAATCCGGCGACACCGTCGGCGTGTTCCAGCTGGAATCGGAAGGCATGCGCCGCACGCTTGCGGCGGTGAAGCCGACCAATTTCGGCGACATCATCGCGCTCGTCTCGCTCTACCGCCCGGGCCCGATGGACAACATCCCGCTGTTCGGCCGCCGCAAGAACGGGCTTGAGCGCATCGAATACCCGCATCCCAAGCTCGAAGGCATCCTCTCCGAAACCTTCGGCATCTTTGTCTACCAGGAACAGGTGATGCAGGCCGCGCAGATTCTCGCCGGCTACACGCTCGGCGACGCCGACCTGCTGCGCCGCGCCATGGGCAAGAAGGTGCAGGCGGAAATGGACGCGCAGCGCCAGCGTTTTGTCGATGGCTGCCGCGAAGTGTCGGAGATCGATGCGAAGAAGGCCAACGAGCTGTTCGATTTGATCGACAAGTTCGCCGGTTATGGTTTCAACAAGAGCCACGCGGCGGCCTATGCGCTGCTCTCCTACCATACCGGCTGGCTCAAGACGCACTACCCGCACGAGTTCTATGCCGCCTCGATGTGCTTCGACATGCACCAGTCGGACAAGCTGGCGGTCTTCGTCGATGACATGCGCCGGGCAGGGCTGGAGATCGCCGGACCGGACATCAACCGGTCAGAGGCCGAATTCACCGTCGAGCGCACCGACGAGGGGTTCGCCGTGCGTTATGCGCTCGCCGGTATCCGCAATGTCGGCGAAAAGGCGATGGACGCCATCGTCGGAGAGCGGGAGGCGAATGGGCGTTTTGCCAGCCTCGAAGACCTGTTCAAGCGCGTTCCCGCCGGCTCGATGAACCGCCGCCAGTTGGAAGGCCTTGCCGCAGCCGGGGCTTTCGACGGGCTCGAGCCAAACCGCGCCAAGATACTGGCCAATGCCGACATGCTGCTGGCCGTCGCCGACGAGGCGGAGCGCAGCCGCAACAGCGGGCAGGGCGGCCTGTTCGGCGGCGAAAGCAATTCGGAACCCTCGCTGCGCCTCGCCGAGGTGCCGCCGTGGACCAAGCCCGAGCAGATGGCCAAGGAGCGCGAGAACTTCGGCTTCTATTTCGCCGCGCACCCCGTGGAACAGTTTCACGCCATCGCCTCGGCCAACGGCGCGCGGTCTTATGCCAGCCTGATGACGCAGGGCGTCCCCGGTGGACGGATGCAGGCGGTGATGGCCGCGATGGTCGAGTCCGTGAACCGTGGCAAGACGCGCAAAGGCAACGATTTCGTCCGCGCAGATTTCTCGGACAATTCGGGCCAGTTCTCCGCCGCCTGCTTCGAGGAAAGCCTGGTCGAGCCGATGGTGCGCTGGGCGGCCGAGGGAACCTGCGTTCTGTTGACGGTCGAACTGGATTCGCCGAGCCCAGACGAGCCGCCCCGCGTCACCGTGCGCGGGGCAAGGCCCCTGTCCGAGGTCACCAGCGCCGCCCGCATGATGCTCAAGCTCGAAATCGAGCACGTGGATGCGGTGCAGGAACTGAAGCTGATGCTGGTGGAGGCGCCCGAGGGCACCGGCGAGGTGCGCGCGCTGCTGCGCACCGGCGGCGACAAGGAGCCAACCCTGTCGCTTGGCTCGCGCTTCCTGCTCGACGGCGATCTCGCCGAGCGGCTGGCCGAGATCGAAGGTATTGCCAATGTCGCGCTCACCGCTAAGCGAGGGCCAGGGCAACTGCGACTGGTTGCCTGAAGCGAAAGGGAAAACCGGCATGCTTGGCGCCATGCAGGACTGGGAATTGCGCGTTACCATGCTGCTCGATCATGCAGCACTGCAACACGGCCAGCGCGAGATCGTCACGCGCTATGCAGATGGCAGCGAGAAATCGACAAACTGGGCAGGCATCCGCCGCGATGCCCTGAAGATGACGCAGGCCCTGCGCCGGCTGGGCATCGGCGAGGGTGACCGCATCGCCACCCTGGCACTCAATCACGCCCGGCATCTTGTCACCTGGTATGGCGCGGTCGGCGTCGGCGGCATTCTCCACACCATCAACCCCCGGCTGTTCGACGACCAGCTGCTCTACATCGCCAATCACGCCGAAGACCGGGTGATGCTCTACGACGCCCAGTTCCAGCCCATCGTCGACCGGCTGAAGGACCAGTGGACCAGCATCGAGCACTACATCTGCTTCGACAGCAGCGACCCTTCTGCCGGGCTCGAGGGCTCGCAATTCGAAGACTGGATCGGCGCCGAGGACGGCAATGCCCAGTGGGCGCAGGGCAGCGAGCGCGATCCCTGCATGCTGTGCTACACCAGCGGTACAACCGGCCATCCCAAGGGTGTGCTCTATGAGCACCGCTCGACCGTGCTCCACGCCATGATGGGTCTCCAGGAAGGGGCACTGGCGCTCACCGCGCAAAGCGTCGTTCTGCCCGTCGTGCCGATGTTCCATGCGGCGAGCTGGGGGCTGCCATGGGTCGGCGCGGCAGTGGGTTCGAAGTTCGTCTATTGCCAGTCGAACGAGCCGGATTGGCTGTGCGAGCTGATGCACCGGGAGAAGGTGGACATCGTCGCCGGGGTGCCGACGGTCTGGCAGATGTTGTTCCAGCATTGCGATGCCAAGGGCATGGACCTGCCGCCGATCAAGCAAATGGTGGTGGGCGGCTCCAAGCCGCCGCGCGCGATCCTGGAGCGGCTGATGAAGCACGGCGTGCGCATCCGCCAGGCTTGGGGCATGACCGAAACCTCGCCCATCGCCACCATGTCCTGCGAGCCGTGGAACTGGGACGAGCTGAGCTTCGAAGAGCAACTCGATGTGATGTGCAAGCCGGGCATCGTGCCCTTCGGCTGCGAGATCCGCTGCGTTGATCTCGACGATCCGAACAGGGAGCTGCCGCGCGACGGGAAGAGTTCCGGTGCGCTGCAGGTGCGCGGGCCCTGGGTGATCAAGCGCTATTTCAAGGCCGAGCAGGACGCGGTGAACGAGGGCCAGTGGTTCGACACCGGCGATGTTGCCATCATCGATCCCGATGGCCGCCTGACCCTGACAGACCGGACCAAGGACGTGATCAAGTCCGGCGGCGAATGGATCAGTTCGGCCGAGCTGGAAGCCGCCGCTATCGGGCACCCGGCCGTCGCCGAAGCGGCGGCGATCGGCGTCTTTCACCCCAAGTGGGACGAGCGGCCGATCCTGGTGGTGGTCAGGAAGCCGGGGGTCGAGGCGAGCGGCGACGACATCAAGGCCTTCCTCTCCGATAAGGTCGCCAAGTGGTGGCTGCCCGATGCCGTCGAATTCGTCGACGAGATTCCGCACACCGGCACCGGCAAGATCAGCAAGAAGGACTTGCGCGACCAGTTCGCCGGCTACAAGCTCGCGGGCTGAGGCCTCCATGCCGGGAGATTGCGATGCAACTTGCGAGTGAACTGCCGCTGGCGACCATGCCGGTCGAATCCCAAGCGTTCATCGCCGATCCTCAGCCCTGGCTGGAAGAGGCGCGGGCGCAGCATCCCTGGCTGGCCCGCAGTTCGCATGGTTATATCGTCCACGGCTACCAGGCGGTCGGGGAGCTGTTCGCCGACAACGTGCACATGCAGATCGGGCTTGGTCCGATCGTAGAATACTACGACATGCAGGGCACCACTTGGGCGCGCTTCATGCACGAGATGCTGCTGGTCCAGGAAGGCGACGAGCACACCCGGCTCCGCTCCAGCGTCGCGCACGCCTTCACCCCGCGTCATGCCAACCAGGTCCGCCCCCTGATGGAGCGGACGATCACTCGCCTGCTGGACGAATGGATTCCCAAGGGCGCGTTCAACTTTCCCGACCTTGCCTCGCTGTTCCCGATCTCGGTCATGTGCGGCCTTCTGGGGGTGTCGGACGAGCCCATCCCGCAGATGAACAGCGCGCTGGCGAGCCAGGTCGATGCGCTGGCAATGGATCCGGTCTACAAGGCGCCCCTGCTCGAGGGTTGGGAAATCATGTGGAACTTCGCCGACCGGCTGATCAGCGAGCGCGAGGCCAGCGGCGTTACCGGCGAGGAACACCTGCTCGATGCGATGATCGCGGTGAAGCGGGCCGGCAAGCTCGACGACATGGAGCTGCGCTTCATGGTGCTGGTGCTGCTGTTCGCAGGATACGATACCTCGAAGAACCAGCTGGCCATGACCATGCACTTGCTGATGGACCGGCCCGAGATCTATGTGCGCTGCGCCGAAGACAAGGCCTATTGCGGCCGCGTCATCCAGGAATCGCTGCGCCATTCGGGCATCGCGCCGCCCTATCGTGCAGTGATGGAGGACTTCGAATACGAGGGTGTGGGCTTCCGCAAGGGCGAGATGATGATCATGGCGACGCCCTTTGCCGGGCGCGATCCCTCGGTCTTTCCCGATCCGCTGAAGTTCGATCCCGACCGCGAGAACCTTAGCAGGCACGTCTCGTTCGGCCGGGGGCCGCACATGTGCCTGGGCCAGTACATCGCCCGGACCCAACTCGAGGAAGGCCTGCACCAGATCGCCCGGCGGATGAAGAACCCGAGGCTGACCGGCGAGGTCATGTGGCGGCATTTCCTCGGCGCCTGGGGGCCTGAGGAGATGCCGATAACCTTCGATCCGGCCTGAACCAGACTGCGGGTCAGGTCATTTCGACGCAGGCGATGGAATAGCCGCTGGCTTTGGCATCGAGGCAGCTCATTGCTTTGCCGTTCACCGCGACCACGGGATACATCAGGAAGTGGAACTCCGGCTTGGCCGGTCCCCCGGGCAGGACTGCTTGCGTGGCGTCGTTGTAGCCCGCCCAGTTGGCTTCCCATCGGCCGAACAGGCGCTCGCGCAGGGCGCGGATCGGCTCGCTTTCCAGGGGTAGCTCTTCTTCCAGCACGGCCTTGCGCACGTCGGCGGGGTCGACGGCCAGCCAGCCGGCATCGTCGAGCCAGACTTCCGCGCGGCAATGCTGCGCGCCGGTGATGTTGCCGCTGCGGCCGAGCGAGCGGAACAGGCCGGAATCGGCAAGGCGGATGCCGTAGATGTCCCGGGCCGGGATGTCGACCGCGCGGGCAAGCGCGATCATCAGCGCGTTGATGTCGACGCACTTGCCGCCCATCCTGCCGTCGCGCAGCATGGCGAGGATATCGCCGGTGCCGCAGCCGGGCGTCGCCGGATCGCGCCAGGTGTTGTCGACCACCCAGTCGTAGAGGGCGCGGGCGCGTGCGCGGGGATCGCCGAGGTGTCCGGCGATGGCATTGGCGCGTTCGCGAACGAGGCCGTTGATGGGGAGCGCCGCGCTGCCGGAGGTGTAGCGTTGGCGGTCATAGGCGGAGAGATGGCTGCGCGTCTCGTTGCCGCGTTCCCAGGTAGTGAGGTGTTCAACCAGGTCCACCGTCCGTTCCGCTCCGCTCTGCCATGTTACGTGCAGGGCGCGGGCGCCGCTGTGGCGGTCGGTGACGACACGGGTCGCGCCATTGGTGAACCAGCTCGGGTTGGCGGCCATCTGGTAGGAAGTGCGCCAGGCGAAAAGCGGCAGGAAGGCCTCGGCCGCGCCTTCCGAGGCGGGTAGGGCAACCCGCGTGGTCACCGCAAAGTGCCTGCCGCTCGCCCGTTCCGCCGCTCTGGCCGGACCCGCGAGCGTGGCAGCGGCGAAGGAAGCGATGGCGGTTCCGGTGAATTGGCGGCGGTCCACGACAAGTCCTCCTTGATATCGTGAGAATGTGCCTAGGGTCTGCCACTGTATCTGGCAAGGCTGACGCACGGGCTTGCATGCGCGACCTTGCCGTTCCATCCTGCCGCCGTTGAAGGAGGACAAGGTGATGGACGTCGCGGCAGAAGCGCAGGTTCCGGTCTTGCCGGTAGAGACCCCCGAGTTCTCGGCAGACCCCGATCGCTTCCTCAATGCCGCGAGGCAAGAGAACTCCTGGATCGCCCGGTTCTCGCAAGGCTATGTCATCCACGGCTACGAAGAGCTCTGCGAATTGCTGGTCGACGATGAGAACCTGCTTACCGGCTTTGGCCCGCTGATTGATTTCTACGGTGTCGAGGGCACCATGTGGGGCAAGTTCATGATGGGCAACATGCTCTCGCTGAACGGCGAGGAGCACCGGCGCATCCGCTCAAACGTCGCCCATGCCTTCACCCCGCGCCATGCGCGGCTTGCCCGGCCGCTGATGCAGAAGGTGATCAACGAGCTTCTGGACGAATGGGCGCCCAAGGGCGAGTTCGATTTCGCCCAGTTTTCGGCCATGTTTCCGATCGCGGTAATGTGCGGCGTGCTGGGCGTTTCGAGCAAGGCGGTCGTGCCGCTGCACCAGGCGATCGAGGATCATTTCAGTTCGCTCACCATGAATCCCGCGGTGAAGCCGCTGTTCCTTGCCGCCTGGGATGTGCTTTGGGACTTCGTCGACAATCTCGTGAAGGACCGCGAGGCGAGCGGGGTCCGGGACGAGGATGCCCTGCTCGACACCCTGATCGCGGCGAAGAACGACGGCGGTATCGACGAGACCGACCTGCGCTTCATCATCCTGACCCTGTTCAACGGCGGCTTCGATACCTCCAAGAACCAGCTCTCCATGGCCATGAGCCTGCTGCTGGACCGCCCCGAAATGTATGCGCGCTGCGCCGAGGACATGGAGTTCTGCGGCAAGGTAGTGCGCGAGAGCCTGCGCCATTCCAGCATCGCCTCGCCCTTCCGGCAGGTGGCGCGAGATTTTACCTACAAGGGCCACACGTTCCGAAAGGACGAGACGCTGCTGATGGCACCCGGCCTTGCCAATCGCGATCCCTCAGTCTTCGCCCACCCGGAGATCTTCGATCCAGAGCGCGAGAACGGCTCACGCCACGTCGCCTTCGGCCGCGGTGTGCACCTGTGCATCGGGCAATATCTCGCCGTGGCGCAGATGCAGGAGGGTCTGCACCTGATCGCCCAGCGCCTCAGGAATACTCGCCTTTCGGGCCAGCGTGAATGGCGGCCCTTCGTCGGCGTCTGGGGGCCGAGTTCGTTGCCGATCGCATTCGACCCGGCCTGACCTCGGCCTGCGTGCACAGTCATCTGGCGTTCAGCATCCCGGAATAGATTTCGGCCGTCGCAAACCCAATGGAGCACTTCGATGAAACTGCGTAGCACTCTCCTCGCCGGTGGCATTCTCTGTCTGGCAGCCGGAACTGCGGCCTATGCCGCTGGCAAGCTGAACACGACGACGGTTGACCTCGGCAACGGGTCGGTGGCGCATATTCAATACGTCGGCGATGTCGCGCCGAAGGTGACGGTGGTGCCCGTGGAGGCGCAGCGCGTGACGGTTGTCGATCCCTTCGCCGAGATGGACGCCATGTTCGCCCGGATGGAAGCGCAGCGGCGGCAGATGCTTCAGCAGGTAGCCGAGATGCAGCGGCAGGCGGCGACTTCGGGCGTGCAGCCGGGGCAGGTGCCCGGGCAGATCATGGTCTCGACCAACGTGCCCGCTGGCGGCAACTATCGCTACACCGTGGTAACTTCGACCAGCGGCAACGGCAAGAGCTGTACCCAGACGGTGGAATATTCCTCCGACGGCAAGAGTCCGGAGCCGAAGATCACGCGCGCCAGCTCGGGCGATTGCGATGCGGTGAAACCGAATGACAAGCCGATTCCTGCGACTGCCCCGGCGCGTCAACCCGAGCCGAAGCCCCAGCCGCGCGATCCGAACATGATCTGACGAATAAAGGTGCAGGTGGCGGTATTTACGCCGCCACCGGCGTCACCTTGCAGATCAGCCCACGCATGTAGTTGTCACCGGCGTAGTCCGTAAACTCCTCGCCGTCGGGTAGGATGGCGTTGATGTTCGATTCCCACAGGCCGTAGTGCGCATCGCCCTGGGCCTCGCGCTCGGGATACCACATGTGGCTGTCGGCGTGGACCACGCGTGGGTGCATGTTGGGATCGAACTTGGCCTGCTGCTGCACGCGGCCCAGCGGCGTCTCGACCCATACCATTTCGCCCTCGGCAATGCCCAGCCCCGCTGCCGTCTCCGGATGGATGGTCAGCAGCGCATAGGGATGTTGTTTGCGCATCTTGGCGAGGTGCTTGTGCTGCGAGCGGTAATACCACTTGAGCGAATTGCCGGTCGACATGATCAGCGGGTACTGCTCGAACAGCTCCGGCGTGCGCACCGGGCTCCAGGCGGGTTCCTGGTATTCGGGAACGCCGGGATAGCCGAGGCTCTTCAAGAGGTCGCCGCCCAGTTCCACCTTGCCCGATGCGGTAGCGAAGCCGCCGCGTTGCTCGAAGCGCCGGAACGAGGGCGTGCCGAAGACCCAGGGCATGTGGCGGTCGGCCAGTTCACCGTGGGTCACGCCGGTGGGCGCAAGGATATCGCTGAACCATTCTTCCATGGTGTCCGGCCACATGCCCCGCTGGCCAAGCCGGTTGCCCAGTTCGCGCCAGAGCTGGTAATCGTCGCGCCGCTCGTAAAGCGGATCGACCGTTCGGCGCGAGGCGGAGTGGGCGTTGCCGAAGCCCCACATGTTGGAGAGCAGCGGGCGCTCCAGCCCATCCGTCGCGGGCAGGACATAGTCGGCCAGCTCGCCGCAGGGCGTCATCCAGTGGTCCATGTTGACGCTGAGCTCCAGGTTCTCGCTCAGCATGGCCTTGTGCAGGGTGCGCGCGTCGGACAGGGCGACCAGCGGATTGCCCGCCTGCAGGATGAAGGCCTTGATCGGGTAGGGCCGCTCCTCGAGTATCGCCTTGGGCAGCGCGGCGGGCGCGATCACCATGTTGTAGATCGTCGGGCCGACGCCGAGCGGATGGATCTTGGCCATGGCCGCGCGATAGGCCTTGAGGCCGCGCACCGAGGCGATCGGATAGTTATCCGCGCTGATGTTGTCGCGGGTGCGCAGCGGGTGGTTGATCAGGGTGTCCCAGTGCATCTCCTCGCGGAAGCGGGTCTGCTCTGGCGGATCGGCAAAGCGGGCGCCGCCCTCGACATCGAGGTTGCCGCAGATGGCGCGGAGGTAGGTCTTGCCGAAGACGGCGGCTGTCGTCGCCTTGCCGAGTTCCGCAGTGCCGAGCCCGAAGGGGATGTGGCCCGGCGTGTTGGTGGCATACATCCGCGCGGCGGCCTGGATGTCCTCGGCCTTGAGCCAGGTGATCTCGGCGACCTTCTCGGGCGTATAGGGCTCCACCGCCTCGGCCAGTTCGTCGAACCCGGTGCACCACTTCGCGACGAACTCCTTGTCGTAGAGCCCTTCCGAAATGATCGTGTTGAGCATGCCGTATGCCAGCGCGCCGTCGGTGCCAGGGCGGATCTGCAACCAGATGTCGGCCAGGTCGGTCAGTTCGGTGCGGCAGGGGTCGATGGCGATCAGCTTGCCGCCGGCCTCCTGATAGGCCTTGAGGTTCTTGCGCTGGCTGGCCAACGCCAGCGATCCGCCGACGCCCCACAGCACCCAGCACTTGGTGACACCCGGAATCGGCGCATTGCCGATCGAGGCCTGCTCGCCATAGACCGACCACTCGCTCAGAAGCTCCGCTTCGCCGCAGTTCTTGCCCTGGTAGAGGATGTTGGGCGTGCCCCACAGGTTTGACCAGCGCCAGCAGGAGCTGTCGCCCGCGCCCTTGTAGGAGCCGCCCATGGTCTGGACACTCTCGGGGCCGTATTTGTCGCGAAGCTCGGCCAGCTTGGCGGCGATTTCGTCGAGCGCCTGGTCCCAACTGATCCGTTGCCACTTGCCTTCGCCGCGCTTGCCGACGCGCTTCATCGGGTAGTTCACCCGATCGGGGTGATCGTGATACTCGATCGCCTGGCCGGCGCGGGGGCAGTCCGCCGGGAAGCCGGCGCTGCGGTCCGGCCGGATCGACATTGGCCGGTTGTTCGAGATCTTCGCCTCTACATAGCAGCCCACGCCGCAGATCGGGCATGTTCCGCGCTTGGTTTCGCAGGGGACCGCTTCGGCGGGGGTTTTCAGCTGTGTCGCCATCTTTTCGCACTCCGTGGCGGGAGTGTGCCATGCTGCGAACGGTTGTCAAAGCAATCCTCCCCCTTCGGTGGAGGATTTTAGAGGAGGCTCAGCTGCCCGTGCATGTCCGGCCGCCGGAACTGACTGCAATCCAGATCGTAGGCCGACCGGTTCATCCCGAGCCGTTTGGTGGCGAGGCGAAAGCGGGTGCGAAACAGGTCGGCCCAGACACCCTGCGGCTTCATGCGGGTGAAGAAGTCGGGATCGTTGTCGCGCCCGCCGCGGATGCTTTGCACGATGCCCATCACCTTTGCCGCTCGGTCGGGAAAATGGACGGAGAGCCACTCGCGAAACAATGGCGCCACTTCGTGCGGCAGGCGCAGCATGATCCAGCTGGCCGAGCGCACCCCCGCCACCGCCGCTTCCTCGAGGAGGCGTTCCATGAACTGGTCGGTGATCGAGGGGATCACCGGCGCCACCGAGACATGCGCCGGAATGCCGGCTTTCACCAGCTTGCCCAGCGCGGCCAGCCGCTTGGCCGGGGCCGAGGCGCGCGGCTCCAGCATGCCGGACAGCCTCGGGTCCAGGCTGGTCACCGAAATGCCAACTGCCACCAGCCGCCGCGTGGCCATTTCCGCCAGCAGGTCGAGATCGCGCAGCACCCGGGCGGACTTGGTGGTGATGGAGACGTGGTGGTTCACCTCCAGGCACAGTTCCAGCACCTGCCGGGTAATGCGGTAGCGCGCCTCGATCGGCTGGTAGGGATCGGTGTTGGTTCCCATGGCGATGGGGGCAGGGAGGTAGGAAGGCTTGGCCAGCGCCTCGCGCAAGAGCCTTGCTGCATCTGGCTTGGCGAACAGCTTCGTCTCGAAATCGAGGCCGGGAGACAGGTCGTGGTACGCGTGTGTTGGCCGGGCAAAGCAATAGATGCAGCCATGCTCGCAGCCGCGATAGGCATTGATCGAGCGGTCGAAGGGAACGTCGGGGCTCTTGTTGAAGCTGAGGATGCTTTTGGGCCGTTCCTCGGTGACAATGGTGCGCAGCTTGGCGGCGGGTCCGTCGATCGCCTCCTGCTCGTCGCGCCAGTTACCGTCCGCCTCCCGCAAGGGAAGGGCGAAGCGCTGCGACACATTGCCCGATTGTGCGCCGCGGCCACGAAAGGGCGGGGGTGCATTCATTTGATTGAGTAGAACATAAATAGAACAGATGCGCAAGTTCCATTTGCCTCGGGGCAGGAGCGGCGGTTGTGGTCAGCCGGCTTTCGCCGGTTTTTCTCGCTTGCCCGACGGCTTGAACGGAGCTGGGCCGGCGTATATTTCCAGGTCGGCCTTGGCCACCAGCCGGCATTCCACCCCTTCCGGATTGAACAGCAGTTCGACCTCGGCAAGCCCCTCGTTGGGCGAGAGGATGGTCGAGCCCATGCCCCGGTGTGTCGGTTGCAGCACCGGCGGGCCGCCGTCTTCTCTCCAGTCCAGCTCGATATCCTCGCCGCGCAGTCGCCAGCCCAGCGACACGCTACCATCGTCCCCCGACAGCGCGCCGTACTTGATGGCATTGGTGCTCAGTTCGTGCAGCGCCATGATAAGGCGGACGCCGGACTTGCCGGTTATCCGGCACTGAGGCCCGAACAGCCGGAATCGCTGGTGCGGGAAGGGCTTGATGGCCGCGTTGATCAGTTCGCGCAGGTCGCAAGTCTGTACCTGGCCCGGGCCTAGAAGCTTGTTCGCTGCCGCCATCGCCGAAACGCGGCCGGACAGGGTCTTGAAGGACTCCTTCATATCGTCAGATGCGGCGGCCTGCGAAATCAGCACCTGGATGATCTGCAGGGCATTCATGCCGCGGTGCTGCAGTTCGGTGTTGAAGGCCTGGAACTTCTGCCGCTGCCGGTCGATCTCGAACAAGGCGATATGCAGCAGGTCACCGATGTAGATGAGAACGATGGAGGTGATCGCCGTCGCGCCGGCCATTGTCGTCAGGTTTCCGCCGCTCGTGGCAGGCATGCGGTGAAACAGCACCAGGATTGCGGCCAGGCTCAGCAGAGCGGTGAGGGCCGCCATTCCCCACCGCAAGAGGATGGCGGTGAGCAGCACTACAGGAGCGAAGGTGACGAAGGGAAAACCCAGCCGGCCCTGGTCGACGACCAGCCGCAAGATGGCGGCAAGCGCCACTCCCGCGACCACAATCCCCAGCTTGTGCGCTGCCGATCGCTCTCGGGCAATTTCTCTTCGCAGGAATTCGACACGGCGCATGGCAGCCCCTTGCGATGGAATGCCACCGCGAAGCAGGAGTGAAGCCGCATAAGCGAGCGACGCCTATGCAATTGGGGAACTGGGACCTGGCTAGTAGCTCTCCCTCGGTCGGGCGTTGCCGGGGCAACGCATCTGTTCGATCAAACTTCCCGCAATCGCGGCATAAGTTCGACGAAATTGCAGGGCCGGTTCCGGCTGTCGAGCTGCTCGGCCAGGATTCCGTCCCAACCGTCCTTAACTGCCCCATTGGAGCCGGGCAGGGAGAAGATGTAGGTCCCGCGCGAGACCACCGCGTGAGCGCGTGATTGCACGGTCGAGGTGCCGATGGTCTGGTAGCTGATCCAGCGGAACAGCTCGCCGAAGCCCTCGATGTCCTTTTCCTTTACCCGGTCGAGCGCCTCGGGCGTGACGTCGCGGCCGGTAAGGCCCGTTCCGCCAGTGGTGACGATGCAGTCGATGCCCTGGTCGTCGATCCAGTTGTTGAGCCGGTTGGCGATGGCATGGGCATCGTCGCGCTCGATCGCCCGCGCCACCAGATTGTGCCCGGCTTCCTTGATTCGGCCAGCCAGGATATCGCCCGAGGTGTCGTCGGCAGCCGTGCGGGTATCGGAAACGGTCAGCAGCGCGATGTTGATCGGCTTGAAGGTGCGTTCCGGATCAATGGCCACGCAGAATCACTCCACTGCTGTTCATTCGCACCGCCTTCGAGCCGGCAAGGCCCGGGAAAGTCGGCCACATTCCCTGTGCGAGAGCCATCCGGCTTTCCGAGGGACCGCCAGCCTGCCTTTCATACATCCAATAATTTCTCATGACGATGTTTACATAACCGCGCGTTTCCCAATAGGGCACGCTTTCGATCCAGAGTAGCGGATCGCCCTTGTCGCGGATCTCGGTGTTCCAGCGGCCAACCGGTACCGTGCCGGCGTTGTAGGCGGCCATGACTTTGGGCAGCAGGCCCTGGGTGCTGGGATCGCCCTGCAGCGCGCGCATCACTTGCTGGCCGAAGGCAAGGTTGACTTCGGGTTTGTTGAGATCAGTCGGGCTGCCGGTGTAGCCAAGGCTCGCTCCGGTGATCCGAGCGGTTGCCGGCATGATCTGCATCAGGCCGCGTGCGCCGGCTGGGCTGACGACACTGATGCGGAAGACCGATTCCTGTAGCGCGTGGGCATAGACCAGCGCCGGATCGACCTGCCAGCCGCCGACGGGCACCCATTTCGGCGTGGGAAAGCGCGTCGCCGGCTCGCTCTTGCCGCCATAGGGGGCGTTGTAGCCCATCCACAGTTGCGTCGTCGGCATGCCGAGATCGCGCGCGAGGCGAGAGAGCGACTGGTATTGCGAGGCGCTGCCGACCCGCGCCTGGAAGCGCAACACTTCGTCGGCGCGCCCGTCCTGGCCGATCTGCGAAAGGCCGACCGCGGCCCGGACCGCCGGCACGTCGCGCAGCTTCTGCCAATCCTCCTGGGTGAAGTCCGCCTCGGCATGGGTGGCGGGCGGCTTCATCCCGAGTTGCTCGAGTGCCATCATACCGTAAAGCGTTTCGTCGCGCCCCGCCGCGATGCGCAGCAGGCCGGCGGCCTTTTCCGGCTGGCGGCAGCGGATCGCCGCGCGCGCCTGCCAATAGCGGGCGGCGGTCATCAGTTCCGGATTGTCGGCGCGGCTGGCCGCCTTGTCGAAGGCATCGCCGGCGCCGGTGCAATCACCCAGCCGCCAGGCGGCAAGGCCTGCGGTCCACCAGCCCTCGGCGGCCCAGGGGCCATTGGCCTGGCCGGAAAGCTGCCCCAAGGCATAGGCCGAGGCATCGTCGTTCTCGATGTAGAAGCTCCAGGCGACCTTCTGCCGCCATTCGGCGCGGGCGGCGTCGCTCAGCGTCCAGTCGATGCCGTCGAGCAGGGCGCGGGCGCCGGCCGGATCGTCGTTCTTGATCCGCAGCTGGATGGCGCTGGCGATGTTGGCGGGCATGGTGCCGTCGTTGGTGTCGCGCGGGCGGATGCGCTTGGGCGTCGAAGGCAGTGAGGACAGCGGCTGCGCGCTGGGGATATCGGGAATCCCCGCTCCACCGCGGGCGATCGCCATGCGGGCGATCTGCTCCGCCTGGGGCAGGGTGCGGCCCTGGCTCAGCCACTGGGTCAGTTCCGAAAGCTCGATCCGGGGAGAGCCCGGGGCAGTGTAGTATTCCGCCTTGGCTTCGAGGTGCAGCGGACCGTCCGGCTTCTGCGCGAACATGGTCTGCACCTTGGTCCAGTCGCGATTGTCGATCGCGGAGAAGAGGTCGCGGTAATAGGCGCGCTCATCCTGGCTGAGCAGCGACGGCACCGCCGTGCGGTCGGCGCGGTTGCGGAAATAGTCCACCGCAGCGCTGTTGGCGAAGCTGGGCGCAGCCTGCGATCCGGCCACGAGCGCGCAAGCAGAGGCCAACAGCCATCGGCGCGCGGTTCTGGTCAATTGCATTCGGTCTCCGTTCCGCTTCGGTCGTTACCGACCCTCGGTCCAGGCCAGCCAATCTCGCCAAAAATCCGCTTTCCAGCGCGGTCGCGCAAGCAACGCGGCCAGGTCACGGGCGGCGAACATGGGTAGTTGCAATCCCTCTCGGTTAAATTGCAGTGAAAAGGCAGTGCTTTGCGCCGGGTCGTTGCCGAGTAGCGGCAGGATGTGCCTTCCAAACACGATCAGCCGTTTTGGCGCGGCAAGGGCGACGTGGCGGCAAAGGACATTGCCAAGGCCCGCTTTTGCCACTCCATTCCAGTCCGCATGTGGCGTGTGGCGCGGCAGGGCGCTGGCGAAATAGGCGCATTCCGGCGCGATTCCCATGGCGGCCAGCATGGCCAGCAGCAGCCTCCCTTCCGGGCCCGAAAGCAGCGAATCGGTATCCTCGCGCTCGGGCTCGGCAACCAGCAGCATGACCTCTGCATTGGCCGGGCCATGGGGCGAAACCCTGTCTGCCACGCGCCCCGCGTCAAGACGCGGTTCGGTCATCCACCATCCGTGGAACGCGGCGAGGTCGCCAGGTACTTCCAACGGCTCCGCAAACTCGGCAGGCGGCGGAGGAGGCGCAACCTTTGCGGCGATCGCCGGCAGTTCCTGAGCGGGAACCTCTTCGGGCGGAGGGGCGAGCCATGACTTCGGCTCGTCCAGCCAGTCGCCATCCACGCCCGCAGCGCGCCACCAATCGAGCGCGGCGGCGACGCTTTCGGCAAGGCCGGGTTTTCCCTCCATGTCCATAGGTAGGTCTTGACCTGCCGCACCGCAGCAATCAAGGCGCAAATTGCGCAAGTGTCGCGCCATTGGACAGGTGGGAAGACCGATGATCGAACGTGAATCGATGCCTTATGACGTAGTGATTGTCGGCGGCGGCCCAGCCGGGCTGTGCGCGGCGATCCGCCTCAAGCAGGTGAATGCCGACCTGCAGGTCTGCATTCTCGAAAAAGGCTCGGAAATAGGGGCCCACATCCTGTCCGGCGCGGTGGTCGATCCAAAGGCGCTCGACGAGCTGCTGCCCGACTGGCGCGAGGACGGCTGCCCGATGGCAGAAACACCAGTCACCGACAACTGGCACTGGTTCCTCACCAAGAACGGCAAGATGCCGATCCCGCACATCCTGATGCCGCCGTTCATGTCGAACCACGGCAAGTACACCGGCTCGCTCGGAAACCTGTGCCGCTGGCTGGCGGGCAAGGCGGAAGAGCTGGGCGTCGAGATCTTCCCGGGCTTCCCCGCCGCCGAGATCCTCTATGACGACAGCGGCAATGTTATCGGCGTGCAGACCGGCGACATGGGTGTTGACCGCGAAGGTCAGCAGAAGGGCGATTTCCAGCCGGGCATGAACCTGCTCGCCAAGTACACCCTGTTCTGCGAGGGCGCGCGCGGCCACCTGACCAAGCGGCTCAAGGCGCGCTACGAGCTCGATAGCGATTGCCAGCCGCAGAAGTACGGCATCGGCATCAAGGAACTGTGGGACATCGATCCAGCCAACCATGTGCCGGGCCGCGTGCTCCACACCCAGGGCTGGCCGCTTTCGGAAAGCGGCAGCGGCGGCGGCGGCTTCCTCTACCACCAGGCGAACAACCAGGTTGCCCTGGGCTTCGTCGTGACGCTCGATTACGCCAACCCCTACGTCTATCCCTTCGAGGAATTCCAGCGCTGGAAGCAGCATCCGAAAATCCGCAAGGTGCTCGAAGGTGGCAAGCGCGTTTCCTATGGCGCCCGCGCGATCAACGAGGGCGGCTGGCAGGCCGTTCCGCGCCTGTGCTTCCCCGGCGGCGTGCTGGCGGGCTGCTCGGCGGGCTTCGTCAACGTGCCCCGCATCAAGGGCAGCCACACCGCTATGAAGAGCGGCATGCTCGCCGCCGAAGCCGTGGCTGCGGCGATTGCTGCGGGCCGCGAGCATGATGAGCTGGGCGAATACGATGACGCCGTCCGCTCCAGCTGGATCGCCAAGGAACTGCAACTGGTGCAGAACTCGGAGCCCATCCTCGCCAAGTTCGGTGGCGACCTGTTCGCCACGGCGCTGGCCGGCGTGGAAATGTGGCTGCGCTACCTGAAGCTGCCGATTGTGCCGGCGATGAAGCACCACACCGATGCCTCGGCCCTGCAGCGCGCCGACCTGTTCCAGCCGATCGACTATCCCAAGCCCGATGGCGTGATCAGCTTCGACAGGCTGACCAGCGTGTCGTTTTCCTTCACCAACCATGAGGAAGACCAGCCATGTCACCTGGTGTTAAAGGACCCGACAGTGCCGACCCGGATCAACCTGCCGGTCTATGCCGGTCCCGAGGCGCGCTATTGCCCGGCGGGGGTCTATGAATTCGTCGACCCGGACGGTGCGGGCCCGCGCCTGCAGATCAACGCCCAGAACTGCGTCCACTGCAAGACCTGCGACATCAAGGATCCGACCCAGAACATCGACTGGGTCGCGCCCGAAGGCGGCGGGGGGCCGAACTATCCGAATATGTAGGGGAGCCGTGAAGTAGCTCCCGAACGAAGGAGTGCTGAAGATGGAGAGGATTGGCACCGGTAGCGCCTCGGATCCCGACGAGGTGATTGCCGAACTCATGTTCGCCGATCTGTCGGGCGGTAAGCCGACCGTGCACTTTGTCCGGCCTTCGGAAGTCGATTGGGACAGGACCGAGGGCAAGTTCCATCGTGTGCCGATGACCATCAGCAACGGCCGCAGGGCGGTTTGCCAGCCGACGCTCGACAAGGAAGGTTTCGCCTTTGCGCGCCATGAAAGCGCGGTTCGCGATTTTTATGACGATGCCGAAATCCGCAGGGTCTATTACCCGGAGATCGAAGCTCTGACCAAGGCGCTCACCGGCGCGCGCAAGGTGATTGTCTTCGACCACACGGTGCGGGGCAACCAGGGCGGCAAACGCGGCACGATCGAGGTAGAACTGCCTTCCGACATGATGCATTGCGACCTCACCGAAAAGGCCGCGCTGGAGGCGCTGGAACACGCGATGCCGGGCACGCCGCAGGGGCGAGTGCTGCAGATCAACGTCTGGCGCCCGATCATTGGCCCGCTGACCAACCTGCCACTGGCGGTCTGCGACGGGCGCAGCCTCGATCCGGCAAGCTGTGTAGTCACCGACCTGGTGCGGCCAGACTTCGCCAGCGAATTCGTCACGCTGGAATACGACCCCGGCCAGCGCTGGAGCTACCTGCCGGCGATGGGGAGCGACGAGGTCATCGTATTCAAGAACTACGATTCGGACCCATCGATGAGCCCCTATTGCGTCCACGGCGCCTTCGTCGATCCCCAGGCCCCCGACGATTCCCCGCCGCGGGAGAGCATCGAGGTGAGAGTCTTTGCCGAACTGTAGCCTGTGAACTTCCAGCACCTCGCCTAGGGACAGCGGGCCAAACTGCCGTTAAGTGCAGGCCGATGCCGACCGAAATCGCCTATGCCAAGATCAACCTCGCGCTCCATGTGCGGAGGCGGCGCGAGGATGGCTATCACGAGCTGGAAACCGCCTTCGCCTTTGTCGATGCGGGGGATGTGCTGGCGGTGGAACCTGCCGCGCGGGACAAGTTAATAATGGCTGGTGAATTCGCCATGCAACTTGATGATGCATTTGATAATATCGTTGCCAAGGTCCTTTCCGAGCTCCCGCATGGCCCGGGCTGGAAGGTGACGCTGGAAAAGAACCTCCCGGTCGCTGCGGGGCTAGGCGGTGGTTCGGCGGATGCCGGCGCAGTATTCCGCCTGATCGAGCGGGAATACGGTCTTCCCGACGACTGGTTCGAACGTGCGGCAAAGCTCGGCGCCGATGTGCCCGCCTGCGTGAAGAGCGAGGCCTGCCTCGGTCACGGGACCGGGACCGAGCTCTCCGCGCTTGAAAACGATCTCGCCGGCACGCCGGTGCTGCTGGTCAACCCGCGTGTTCCGCTGTCGACCGGCCCGGTCTTCAAGGCATGGGACGGCGTCGATCGCGGGCCCTTGCCGCAAGGCAGCGCCCGGGAGATCGCCCTTTCCGGACGAAACGATCTGGAGGCGCCCGCGATAACGCTGTGCCCTGTGATTTCCGAAGTGTTGTCCGCACTGGACGAGACCAGGCCGTTCCTTGCCCGCATGTCGGGTTCCGGCGCGACATGTTTCGCCTTGTATGAAAACGGCGATGCTCTCCTGGCGGCGGCCGCCACCATTGCCGGGCATCAGCCCTATTGGTGGCAATTGGGCGGAAAACTGCGTTGAAGGATGCCCCCTACCGCCTGATCGGCACGCCCCGCTTCGGCGGCATCCTTGTCGTCTCCGACCATGCCTCCAATCGCGTGCCGGAGGACATCGACCTCGGCATCGATCCGGTGCTGCTGGAGCAGCACATCGGTTATGACATCGGCGTGGGTGCAATTGCCGAGCGCATGGCCGCGCGCCCTGGCATCGCCGCTTTCCTGGGCAACGTCAGCCGCCTAGTCTGCGACTTCAACCGCGAGGAGCATGCTCCCGGGAGCATCCCCTTCGCCAGCGACGGCCATGCCATCCCCGGCAACAACCTGAGCCACGAGGAACACGAAGCGAGACTCGATCGCTTCTTCCGCCCCTATCACGCCGCGCTCGCTGCCCTGCTCGACGAATTGCCGCCCGCGCTCATCCTGTCGCTTCACAGTTTCACCCCGCAACTGGCAAGTAAACCTGAAGAAAAGCGCCCGTGGCATGTGGGCGTTCTCTATAACTCCGACGCCCGCGCTGCGCGCCTCGCCATCGCCATGATGGAGGCGGAGGGGCTCAATGTTGGCGACCAGGAACCCTATTCCGGCGTCTTGCTCAATGCGACGATGAACCGTCATGCCGAGCCGGAAGGGCGGCCATATCTCGGCGTGGAGATCCGGCAGGACCTGATCGGTGACGAACATGGCCAGGCCAAATGGGCCGAGCGGCTGGCTGATATCTGCAACGCGGTGGCGTTGAAGCTGATGTGATAGAAGTGTAGGGCCGCTCTCGAATTCGAATTCGGAGCCCCATCATGCCTGCCTATCGTTCCCGCACCAGCACCCACGGCCGCAACATGGCCGGCGCCCGCTCGCTGTGGCGCGCGACGGGAATGACGGATTCCGATTTCGGCAAGCCGATCATCGCAATCGCCAATAGTTTCACCCAGTTCGTCCCCGGCCACGTGCACCTGAAGGACCTCGGCCAACTGGTCGCGCGCGAGATCGAGAAGGCGGGTGGCGTCGCCAAGGAATTCAACACCATCGCCGTCGATGACGGCATAGCCATGGGCCACCAGGGCATGCTCTATTCGCTGCCCAGCCGCGAGATCATCGCCGACGCCGTCGAATACATGGTCAACGCCCACTGCGCCGATGCGATCGTGTGCATCTCCAACTGCGACAAGATCACGCCCGGCATGCTGATGGCGGCGATGCGACTCAACATTCCGGCAGTCTTCGTCTCCGGCGGCGCGATGGAGGCCGGCAAGGTCACGACCAGCGACGGCAAGGTCCATGCCGTCGACCTGATCGACGCGATGATCGTCGCGGGTGACGAGAAGGTGAGCGACGAGGACGTGGCGAGCTACGAGCGCTCGGCCTGTCCGACCTGCGGTTCGTGTTCGGGCATGTTCACCGC
>CAZVWP010000061.1:0-20636 GCA_964630805.1 uncultured Novosphingobium sp.
GAAGGTGCCGTTCTCGGTCATGAGCGGCATGTCGCCCATGTAGACGTCCTGCTCCTTGATATCGAGGACGGAACGGGTGTCGGTCTCCGTATCGACCTCGAAGACGATCAGGCGCAGCGTCACCTTCATCGGCGCGGCATAGGTGATGCCCCGCTGGCGGCACTCGGTGGTGTCGTACTTCGGATCCTCAAGCTCGTAGTGCACGAAATCCAGCTCTGCGGTGCCGGCGAAATCGCGGATCGGGAAGACCGAGCGCAGCGTCTTTTCCAGCCCGGAGACATAGCCGGTCGAAGGATCGGAACGCAGGAACTGCTCGTAGCTTTCGCGCTGGACCTGGATCAGGTTCGGCATCTGCGTCACTTCGTGGATATCGCCGAAGATCTTGCGGATGCGGCGCTTGGAAGCCGCGCGGACGGTGCCGTTGGGAGTTGCCATGGAGGGGTACGTGCCTCTTATCAGAATTCTGCCACGCGCGGGCTTGGCGCCAGCCAATGCGAAAACGGCCGCCGGCGCACGAATCCCTGCGGGAATCCGGGGCCAACAGCCTGTTGCATCGGATGGAAACCCGGATCGCTTCCTTCCCTGGCAAGTCCCCGCGCATGGACCCGCCTTGCTCGAAGCGCCGAGCGAAAGGGGGTTGTAGGATTGCACGTTCACCTTGTCAACCGCGGATTTCCGCGAGTTGGGCCTATGGCTTGGTGCAGGCCACGCCGGTGACTGTCGATGGAAAGACGTGGATCATGCCGGCAAATGGCGAGCTGAATGCCTTCTGGACAGTGACCTTGATCAGCCCGCTGTTGCCGTTGCACGTCTGGTTCGTGCTCTTGGTCACATCAGCCGTCCGCACGCTGAGACCGTATCGTGCAGCAAGGCCGACCGCGTAGTTCTGCATGGCGGATGAGGTCGCGCAATTGTTGCCGGTGGTGACGCCAGTTCCGTATGTGGCGCAGCGGGCCGTGCTGTAGGCGACGGCATTAAGGGACTGGACCATCCAAAGGACACGGCAATATTCCATGCAGCCGGCAACCAGCGCGATAAAGACGGGCAAGACCAGGGCGAATTCCACCAATGTATTGCCCCGTCGGCAATGCGAGAGAGCCTTCCGGATCATTTCAGCCTGACCGTGACGCGGCGGCTTAGCGGGGCATTCTTCAGCAGGATTGCACCAGGGAAGGAATAAGAAGCGGCGATCGTCACATAATAGCCCGAGACGGCGCCCGCGGAATAGCCGGGGCCGGTGCAGGATGCGCCGCAGGAGGCGGAGCTGGCATAGACGCCCGCAGACGAAAGGCACTTGCAGCTCGTCATTGCGCTGCTGCAACTGGCATTGTCCGTCCCGCCGTTGCAAGTGACGTTCACCGTGGCGGTGGTGCCGGTCGCCTGGCGAATGTAAGTCTGGATGGTGCTCTGGCTGAAACTTGCCGAAGCGCGCTTCTTGAACGTGTAGTTGGCCTGATCGGACACGGCCTGGGCCAGCCGTGAATCCTGGACGAACCAGTTGCCGTAATCGAGCACCCCCAGGAAGACGATGAAGAACGAGCTGGTCAGCACGGCAAATTCGATCGCTGCCGCACCTCGCCCATCGCGCCAGAGGGCCTTGAGAAAGGCCATCAGAACACCAGCGAGATCGACGAACTGTTTGCCGTCGTCGTCGTGGTCGTGGTGGTGGTCGCCGTGTAGATGCCCGAACAGGCAGAGCCGGTGGCCGCACCGTTGGTGATGCTGATCGTCTTTGCGGTCAGCATGAAGCAGCCGCCGGACGCGGTCGAATTGCCGCCGCTCATGGAGACGGCGGAGTTGGGCACGTGCACCAGTCCAGCGAAGACATTGGTCGATCCCCCGGTCCAGCCGGTGGCCGACGAGGTGGTGCTGTGGACCAGCAGGTCCGCGATCGCGCCGCCGGTCGTCGTCGAGCTGGGAGCGGTCAGGTAGGTCTTGGCCGCGCCCGCCAGGTTGAGCGCGCCGGACATGACGAAGGTGACATTCTGCCCGATGATGTCATAGGCCACTCCGCCGATGGTCGAACCGTACGTGACGCCGGTGACCGGCGAAGAGTAGGGCCAGGTCGTGCCGCCGGTGCCATCAACCAGGCTGCCGTCGATGGTATAGGCTCCGGCGCCGAACAGGGCCGCGCCACCGATCGTCACGGTGCCCTTGAAATAGTGGTTGGTGGTGGCGCCGATGACGAGCCTCGACCCGCCCGCGGTAGTGATGCCGCCGCCGCAACTGAAGGCGCCGTTGCCGAAGATCATGATGCCGCTTCCCGCAACGTCAACGCAGTTGTTGGTCGAGCCGGAATTCTTGCCCATGACATAGTCGCCGTCGCCGAAGGCCACGGTGGAGCTACCGGTGACCGTGATGCCGTCCTTGATGTTGACGGCGCCCGTGCCGACGTTGAGCTTGTAGCCGCCGCCGCATGTGGCACTCATGCAGATGCTGGAAAAGTTGTGGGCGCCACTGCCGATCGTCAGGCCCGCCGAACCGGCCAGCACCAGATTGCCGTTGATGTTTACGTCGCCGTTGCCGATCGCGTTGCTCACGGCGCTGAACTTGATATTGCCCGTGCCGAGATAGACGTTGCCATTGCCAAAGACGATGCTGCCCGAACTGTTTCCGGTGAAGCCGCCGCTGATCGTGACGTTGCTGTTGCCGAAGTTGATCGAAGCGCTGCCGTTGGAAGTGAAGCCGTTGCACACGTTGATGGTCGAGCCGTTGCCATAAGTCACCACCGCCGTGCCGCTGATGTTCAGGGTGGAATAGTTGTAGGTGCCGGCAGGCAGGGTCTGGCTAGTCGTGAAATTCGCGGCGACCGCCCCCGGACAACCACCGGACGGGCTGCTGATGGAGGCCGGCGTGGTCGTTGTGCCGATCAGGTCTTCGGCCGCATCCACCGTGACATTGTTGCTGGCGGCATAGGCGTCGGCATAGGTCGTGGCCGTCTTGGTATAGGTCGGGATACCGGAACCTGTTGACCGGTAGATCTCCGTGTTCCAGGTGGCGTTCGTCCAGCTGCCCGCAAAGGTGATGTTGTTGGCCCAGACACAGCCATAGGTATTGGTGATCGACCCCGAACCCGCCACCAGGCTCTTTACCTTGACCCCCGTGCTGTCCAGGCTGATCCCGCCCTGCGAGAATGCATCGCATCCCGCCATGTTGATTGTCGCTCCGCCAGAAGTGGTGATGGCCGTCGAGTTGTTCGACAAGGCCAGAAAACAAGGGCTGACCTGGGTGGTCGAGGTCGTGGTTCCCGATGCAGGCAGCGTCGCATAGGCGGTCGCAGCGATCGCGAAGCCGCTGCCGCGGTTGAACAATTTCGCCAGGGTAAAGGGGACGGTCGTCGAAACCGTCACCTGCACGGTATTTCCACTACCGGTCGGGCTCGCGACAGACTGGGCAGTGGTGATGGCAGAGGCGGCCAACCCGTTGGCCACGGCTATGTCCTTCGCCGTCGGCAGCAGCACCGTCGTGGACTGGCCGGCCTGGAAATAGGCCATGGCCGCACTTTGGGCAGCCGCGTCCGCCACCATCTGCGCCCGCAGGCGCTGATCGAGCACATGGTTGAGGTCGATCGCAAAGGCGCCGAAGGCCAGCAAGACCGGCAGGACCATCGCCGCCATGGGCATGATCGACGCCAGGCAATCACGACGCAGGCGACCGGCATCCGAGGCCAGGACCGTCAGACGCGGGGCAAGCTGCCAATATGCTTTGCGTACGTGGTTAATCACGCGGCAGGAAATAGCCCTGCAGGCTCTAAGCTTTTGGATTCGCTCGGGCTAGGGAATATTACGGCGAGAACGGAAAACCGGCCGCAACCACCTAAACTGCTATGCCGTCCAGTATTGCCAGCAAGATGGACGATGCTGGCCCCGTATGCGTCTGCCTCCTCCTGCCTGGGCTTATCGGCCTTTCAGCTTGTCAAATTCCGCGGCGTCCTCGAACCCTTCGCGAACGAGGGCAACCATACCCATCTCGAAACCCTGTGCCTGCCCGGCATCGGTAATGATCACCGCCCGGTTGCGGCGAATGCCATTGAGCACCATTTCGCCTGCTTCCTCTGCAGGACGCGGCAACGGGTGGTTGTCGCCCTGCAACGGGAGCACCACCTGCCGGTCGCTCGGTCCGCCATAAGCAGCGGGCCTGTAGCTGTGCGACTGGGTGATCGAACTGGCAACATAGCCCGGACAAAGTACCGAAGCGCCCACGCCGTGCTTCCCCAGATCGCGCCGCAGGGACAGCATGAAACCGATGATCCCCGCCTTGGCCCCGCAATATGGCGCATGGCGATCATGGAACGGCGCCATCAGTCCGGCGGTCGAGGCCGTCGCGACGATGTGCCCCTCACCTGCCGCAATCATGTCCTTCTGGAATGCCTGTACGCAATGGACAACGCCGTAGAGACTGACGTCCATCACCCAGTCGACCTCCTCGTCGCTCATGTCCTCGAGCAGTTCGAACATGGTCACCCCGGCATTGGCGACGAGCAGCGACACTGGCCCTAACTTCCGCTCCGCCTCCGCCTTCATCGCCGCCACCGAAGCCCGGTCGGTCACGTCGCAGTGGAGCGCGACAGCCTTGCCGCCCTCCGCTTCGATCTCGGCCGCAACCGCTTTGGCATTTTCGAGCATGATGTCGGCGATCCCGACATGGGCTCCTGCCCGCGCCAGCACCAGGGCAATGCCCCGGCCGATCCCGCTACCCGCACCCGTAACGACGGCATTCCGGCCCACGACTTCCATGGCGCTCTCCTAGGCCATGCCGCGCGTGGTGCGCGCCATTTCGAACAGCTGGACGCCATCGGGGCCGGCCTTGATCTCCGGCAGCTCCCCGCCCGGCGCGGCAATCAGCGCGTCGTCGCGCACCAGTGTTTTTCCGCCCGCCTCGGCGGAGCCGGCGAGCACCATGGCCGCCCACCAGTCGCCCGCTCTGCGCGCCGGCCTGCTCTCTCCCGCGCCAAGCCGCATGTCAGCGAGTACCCCGCGCTCGGGATCGCCGGCCTGGCCAAGGTCCCAGCGTGCGCCCGGCTCCAGCCGCGCCTTCCACAGGCCTTCCACGCCATCCATCGGCAGGGTCGAACGCCCCTTGTTGCCAAGGTTCGGCGCGATGCGCTCCTTGAACACGAAAGTGCCGCCCTGTAGCGTCGGGTGGTCGGCATATTCGGGGCCATAACCACCCGGCGCCAGGGCGAGGTCGCCGAAAAGCTCGAACAAGCGGCAGCCCTTGGGCCCGGACAGGATTGGCCCGTATTCCACGCCCGGCGCCGCAATGAACACATCCCGGTCACCCGCGTACCAATCGCCCAGCAGCACGTTGCCCTCGACGATGATCAGGATCGTCCAGCAATCGTGCCAGTGCATCGGCAGGATCTGGTTGGGCGGCAGGCGGATGTCGGGCAGGCACATGATCTTGTCCTGGCCTTCACTGCCCAGCATCACCGATTCGCTGAACTGCTGGCCGCCGGGCGTATCAAGGTAACACTCGCGGTTGGGGCCGGCCATGCCGCCGGGATAGAACCGGCGGAAGGTTACGCCCGGGGCGATCTCCTCGCTGTGAAAGTCTTTATCCGGAACGATGGTCCGCCTGAAGTCGGCCATACCTGCTCTCCCATCTGTTATGGCTGACAGGAATAACCGCGATCCGCCGCACGGCAAGACTGGACTTCGCTGCCCGCCTGTCCCTATCCTCCCGGCAAAGAAGATAGATGGAGAGGATCACATGGCCAGCGGCAAACCCGCGGAGCTTGATGATATTTCCTGCGAAGTCGCCCAGCACCGCCTGCAGATGCTGGCCGAGGAAGGCGGCTTTCGCGCCTCGCGCAGCGCCGGCAGTCCCTTTGTCATGGGGCTAGGCTCCTGCGCCAGCGCCATCTTCACCCGCGACGGCCAGATCGTGGCTCAGACGCTCGGCGGCATGATGCACGTTTCCGCCGTGCGCGAGATGATGAAGGCGGTGCTGGAAGACTTCCCGGTGGACCGCATGCGCGAAGGCGACGTCTTCCTGTGCAACGATCCCTTCCGCGGCGGCATTCACCCAACCGACCTCGGCTGCTTCCGCCCGATCTTCATCAATGGGGAAGTGGCCTATCACACCGGCATGCTGATGATCGTCGCCGACATGGGCGGCGTCTCCTCGGGCGGGCTGCCCGCCACCGCGACCGAAGTCTATCATGAGGGCCTCGTGCTGCCGCCGGTGCTGATCGAGCAGGACGGCGTGATCTGCGAAGGCGTCATGCAGGTCCTCATGTCCAACAGCCGAGTGCCGACCCAGCTGCGCACCGACATCCAGGCCCTGATAAGCGCCACCGGCATTGTCGACCAACGCATGCGCGAAATGACCGAACGCTATGGGAAAAGCGTGCTCGATGAAATCATCGCCCGCCTGTTCGACCATTCCGAGGCCATGGTCCGAGCCGGCCTGTCCGGGATCCCGGACGGCGAATACCGGGGCACTTACTTCGCGCAGGAAGACGGCGTCGGCCCGGACCCAAACTATGAGGTGAAGGTCCGCATCGCCATCGACGGCGACAATTGCGAAGTCGATTTCACCGGCACGGCGCGGCAGGCACCAGGCGCGATCAATTCAAGCTACTCGCAGTCGCTGTCCTTCATAACCTATGGCATCCGCTGCTATCTCGATCCCGAAATCCCGATGAACGAGGGCTTCTATCGCCCGTTCCGGTTCGAGCTGCCGCTCGGCACCATGGTCAACCCGCATTCCCCGGCGGCGGCCAACATTCGCTATTCGACTGGGCAGGCGATGATCGATGCGATGCATTCGGCATTGCGCCCCGCCTTCCCTGAGTGGTCGACCGCGCCCGCCAGCGCGCTGGTCAGCATCAACGCCCAGTCAGCGATCCACGCGCCCAGGCGCTGGGCCATGCTGGACGTCGTCTTCGGTCCTGGTGGCGCCCGCCCCGGCTTCGATGCCAACGACGGCACGGCCATGCCACTGGTCGGCGGCGGCGGCTACCGACAGGCGGCAGAAGCCTATGAGACGCTTTTCCCCATGCGCTACGAACGCATCAGCTTCGCCCCCGACACGGCGGGTCCGGGCCAGTGGCGCGGCGGCGCGGGAGTAGTGGCCGACGTGCGGCTACTGGAGGACTGTACCTTGACCCTGCGCGCGGTCGACCGCACCCAGATATTACCCGAAGGCGTCGAGGGCGGCCTCTCGGGACGGGGTGGCGGGTTCTATCTCAATCCCGGCACGCCGGAGGCACGGCGATTGCCCGACAAGTCCACCAACCATGTGGTCGCCGGCGGCACCCTGCTGCGGCTGACTGTCGCGGGCGGCGGCGGCTGGGGCAATCCACTGCTGCGCGATCCGGCCGCCGTCGCCGCCGACGTGCGCAAGGGCCTCGTCTCCCGCGAGGGCGCGAGGGCCGACTACGGCGTCGTCCTCAACGACAACGGCGAGCCCGACCTTGCCGCAACCGAGCAGGCGCGCAGGGAGGCACGGGCATGAGCCGCGAACTGCTTGTCGGCGTGGATATCGGCGGCACTTTCACCGACCTCGTCATCAGCGATCAGGGCGTGGGAAGCATCCATCGCGGAAAGGTCCTCACCACGCCGGACGATCCGGTGCGCGGGGTGATGACGGCGGTGCGCGAAGGCCTTCAAGCCGTCGGCGCCACGGCCGCCGACGTCGTCCGCTTCGTCCACGCGACCACGCTGGCGACCAACCTGGTGCTGGAAAAGAAGGGCGCGCGAGTCGCCTATGTGACGACGCAAGGCTTCGGCGACATGTTCGCCATGGGACGGGGGTTCGCCTCGGGCTCGGAGATGTTCAACCTGCTCCACGTCCGCCCCGAAGGCTTCGTGCCGCGCGACATGGTGTTCGAACTGCCCGAACGGATGCAGGCCAGCGGCACGCCGCTGATCCCGCTGGACGAGGAAGGCGCAAGAGCGGTGGCGCAGTCCATCGCGGCTCGCAAGCCCGAGGCTGTCGCCGTCAACCTGCTGCATTCCTACCTCAACGATTCGCACGAAGTCCGCTTCGCCAAGATCCTGCGCGAGGTGCTGCCGAACACATATCTCGCCCTGTCCTCGCGCATCTGGCCCGAGCGCGACGAATACGAGCGCGGCGCGACGACGATGATCTCGGCCTACATCGGGCCGACACTGGCGCAGTATCTCGAACGGCTGGAAGAGGCGCTCAAGGCGGACGGGCTTAACTGCCAGGTGCAGATCATGCAATCGAACGGCGGCATCATGGGTGCGGCCGATGCGGCGGCGCGGGCGGTCTATACGCTGGAATCCGGCCCCGCGGCCGGCGTCGTCTCGGCAGGGCGGATCGGCAAGGACTGCGGCTATCCAGACATCATCTCCTTCGACATGGGCGGCACCACCGCCAAGGCCGGCGTCGTCGAGCATGGCACGCCGCTGATCACCAACAGCTTCTGGGTCGGCGGCGGGGTCAGCGCACAAGGCAAGGGCGGGGGCGAGCCGATCCGGCTTCCGGTGATCGACTTGGCCGAAGTCGGCGCGGGCGGCGGCTCGATCGCCCGGGTCGACAGCGGCGGCTTCCTGCGCGTCGGCCCGGACAGCGCCGGGGCCATGCCGGGGCCAGCCTGCTATGGCCAGGGCGGCGCCGAACCGACGGTGACCGACGCCAACCTCGTGCTCGGCTATCTCGACCCGGCCTTCTTCAACGGAGGGCGCATGGCGCTCAAGCCCGAGCTGGCGCTGAAGGCGCTGCGCGAAAAGGTCGCCGGGCCGCTCGGCATCAGTGAAGTCGATGCCGCCTGGCGTATTCACGAGCTGGTCAACGCCTCCATGGGCGCGGCGGTGCGCATGGTGACGATCTACCGCGGGCTCGACCCCCGAAACTACGTGCTCAATGCCTTCGGCGGCGCCGGGCCGCTGCATGCGGTTCGCGTCGCCGAGGAATTCGGCATCCCGCGCGTGCTGGTGCCGGCCTTGCCGGGCGTCCGCTCGGCCCTGGGCTTGCTCGAAAGCGACGTCGCCTATGATTTCGTCAAGGCGGCAACCACGCTGATGAGCGAGCCCGACCTTGCCAAGCTGGAGCGCGCCTTCGCCGAACTGGAAGCCCGCGCCCACGCCCAGGCAACAGTATCGGGTCTTACCCTCAAGCGTTCGTTCGAAGTGCGCTTCACCCACCAGTCGGTGCGGCTGCGGGTGCCAATCCCGGATGGCCCGATCGACAAGACCCTGATCGCCGAGGCGGAAGCTAGGTTCCGCGAAGACTATCGCACGCTCTCGGGCATCGATTCCGTCGACAGCTGCACGATCCTCAACTGCTGGGTGGATGCCATCGCCGACATGGCCAAACCGCAGATCGAGCGCGCGTTCGGCTCCGGCGGCAATGCCCCCAAGGGGGAGCGGCAGGCCTGGTTCCCCGGCATGCAATTCATCGCCACCCCGGTCTACGACCGCGAGAAGGTGGTCCCGGGCGACGTGCTGCAAGGCCCGGCGCTGCTGGAAGAGCCGGAGTCCACCACCGTGCTGCCGCCCAATCACAGGTTAACTCTAGACCGCTTCGGCAACATGCTGATCGAGAAGGCCTGACAGGAGTCCGCAGATGCTTCTCGCAGGAAAAATCGCCATCATCACCGGCGCCGCCGGCAACCTCGGCAGCGCCACGGCGCGGGAGCTGGCAGCGGAGGGGGCAAAGGTGGTCGCCAGCGACTTGCCCGGCGAGGGTTTGGACAAGGTCGTCGCCAGCATCCGCGATGCCGGCGGCGATGCGGTAGCGCATCCGGCCGACCTTTCCTCCGAAGCCGAGATCGCCGCGCTGATCGCCCGCGCCAAGGCCGAGTACGGCGGGCTCGACCTCCTTGCCAATGTCGCGGCGCACATGGGCGAGATCGACAGGGACCGCGACCTCCTCGCCATGGACCCGGCCTATTGGGACAAGGCCATGGCCATCAACCTGCGCGGGCCAATGCTCGCCTGCAAGCATGCCATCCCCGAAATGCTTGCGCGCGGCGGTGGCTCCATCGTCACCTTCGGCTCGACGGCCGGATCGATGGGCGACATCGGCCTCTTCGCCTACTCCGCCACCAAGGCGGCGCTCGCCAGCCTCGCGCGCTCCATTGCCACGACCTATGGCAAGCAGAACATCCGCGCCAATTGCGTATGCCCCGGCTCAGTCTGGCCCGAGGCGTGGCAGGCCGGCATGGCCCCCGCCTTCCTTGCAAGGGCCGCAAACACCCGCCTGACCCCGCGCCTCGGCGTACCCGAGGACATCGGCCGCATGGTCGCCTTCCTGCTCTCCGACAAGGCGACCTACGTCACCGGGCAGACGATCATGGTCGATGGCGGCGGCACGGTGCATCAGCCATGGGTGCGGATGGATTAACGAGACTGTCTCGGTTCGACACGGAATTCGCTATTTCGACCCATCGCGGCCACGCTCGCTAGCCTGCCCGCCATTGAAATTTCCGGCCGCAAATGCGAATATGTCGCAATAGAAGCGCTTATTCAGGAGATTTGTCATGGCCGAAGCCGACACCAAGGAAATGGCCCAGTCCGCCAAGAAGTACTGGTCTGCCGAGGGCTATACGCCCGGCGGGGTCATCCGCGAGGTAGACTATGACAGCCAGTCGGGCGGGCTCGATCCGATGTTCGAGGGCATCAAGATCGTCGACACAGACACTCACATCACCGAAGCGCCCGACCTGTTCACCAGCCGCGCTCCCTCTGCGCTCAAGGACAAGATGCCACACGTTCGGCGCGTCGACGGCACGGACCGCTGGTTCGTCGGCGACCGCGATTTCGGCACCATGGGCGGCAACGTCATCCGCAAGGACAACAACAAGCTGCTCGGCCGGCTGGCCTTTCCCAAGTATGACGAAGCGCACCCCGGCGGGCATGACATGGCCGCCCGGCTCCAGGCGATGGACGACATGGGCGTCTACGCGCAGATCTGCTACCAGAACTCGGGCGTCACCCAAGCGGGTTCGCTGATGAGCCTGGGCGATCCCGAACTCGCGCTATCGATCGTCCAGATCTACAACGATGCCTCGGTCGAATACCAGCAGGTGTCGGGCAACCGCGTGTTCAACATGGCGCACCTGCCGTTCTGGGACCAGAAGGCGCTGGAGACGGAGGCGCGTCGCTGCATCGACATGGGCCTCAAGGGCTTCGTCCTCCCCGATACGCCTGAATTCGTCGGCGTCCCAAGCTTCCTGTCCGACTACTGGACCCCATTCCTCGAAATGTGCGACGCCACCGGCACGCCGCTCAACTTCCACCTCAACGCCGCGATCGACCCCAATCGCCTGACCTGGGACGGCTTCGCCTTCGAACAGACGCTTTCGGTGGTGGCCACGATGTTCTCGATCGGCAATGCCGCGACGCTGGGCAACTGGATGGTCTCGGGCCGGCTCGACCGTCACCCCAAGCTCAAGATCGGCCTGATCGAGAGCGGCGCCGGCTGGGTGCCCTTCGCCATCGAGGCGCTGGAGCACCAGTTCGACGAGATGCTGCCGAAGTTCTCGAAGACGCTCACCCGCCGGCCGTGGCAGTATTTCCGCGACCACTTCGCCTGCACCTTCTGGTTCGAGAAGGTCGCGCCCAAGCTGCTGCTGGAAACCATCGGCGTCGACAACGTCATGTTCGAAACCGACTTCCCGCACCCGACCTCGCTCTATCCCGGCGTGCAGGCGCACCTTGTCGACGTGCTCGGCGGCTATGACCATGCGGTGCAGAAGAAAGTGCTGCAGGACAATGCGGTGAGGCTCTACAACCTGCCGTTCTGATCTGGACTTGCTCCCATCCTTCGGGGTGGGAGCCTCTCCTCCTAGTCGTCCGCCCCGCCCTCGCCCTTGTCGAGGAAGTCGAAGCGGATGCGCACCCAGACGCCGATCTGGGGCTTGCCGTCGATCCGCGGCGGGCGGACGAGGAATTGCCACGCCGCCTCGCGCAGCGCCCGCGACAGGCCCGAGCCCGGCGGGGATTCGCCCAACTGGATGCAGTCTTCGACGTGGTAGTGCTCGATCGTCTTGCAGGCGATCATCGCCCAGGCGCCGGGAGGCGCACCGTTCCTGATATAGCCCGCCAGTTCCGCGTGCGAAGGCCGGCGGTACCATTCGGCATTGTAGAGCCTGGCCCCGCCCGGTCCTTCGCCCGGTCCGTAGACCGAGCCGCTGTTTCCGGACGCGGACGATTCGCCTTGGCGGCCCAGCTTCGAAATGTCCGATGAGGCGAAGTCCGACTTCGACATGGGAATGAACTTGACCGCAGGGACTTTGGGCGGCGGCACCGGGGCGGGAACGGGCTGGGGGTTCACCACGGCCATCGGCGCGCTTTTCGCGACGGCATGGGTGTTGACCTTCTGGCGCTGGTGCTGTTGCTCGGCCTGGTGGCTACCGGTCAGGCGCACGGCGGTCAGGCGCTGGCCGATTCCGCCTGGCAGGTTGTCCAGTTCTCCCATGGCGATCAGGGTCGCCAGGACCAGCAGGAGAATTCCCAGCGAAAGCAGGGCCGCCCCCAGGCGGGCGCGTGGCGTCGGGCGGTTGTCGTAGCTGGTCGGGAGATGCCCGGCGGACTGCATCGGCGCGGCGCGTAAAGGTCTCTTCATCGGCTGACAATCTCTACAATGTCGCAAAGTGTGGTCCGCGCCTTTTGCTTGACATGCTGCGCCGCAACACTATGCGCGGCTCCGGGCCACGCGGTCCCAACGCCGCGCGTGCTCTCTGCAAGGAGAGACTACAATGACTGCACAAATACCGGCGCGCAAACCCGCGCGTCCGTTCTTCTCTTCCGGCCCCTGCGCCAAGCCGCCCGGATTTTCCCCCGACAAGCTCGCCACCGAATCGCTGGGCCGCTCGCACCGCGCCAAGATCGGCAAGACGCGCCTGCAGTACTGCATCGACCTGATGCGCGAAGTGCTGAAGCTGCCCGATACGCACCGCATCGGCATCGTGCCCGGTTCGGACACCGGCGCCTTCGAGATGGCCATGTGGACCATGCTCGGCGCGCGCGGCGTGACGGCTCTGGCCTGGGAAAGCTTCGGTGAAGGTTGGGTCACCGATGCAGTCAAGCAGTTGAAGCTCGAACCCACGGTGATGCGCGCCGACTATGGCCAGCTCCCGGATCTCGACAAGGTCGACTGGGCTGACGACGTGCTGTTCACCTGGAACGGCACCACCAGCGGCGTGCGCGTCCCCGACGGCGAATGGATCGCTGCCGACCGCGAGGGCCTGTCCTTCGCCGATGCCACCAGCGCGGTCTTCGCCTACGACATTCCCTGGGACAAGATCGATGTCTGCACCTTCTCCTGGCAGAAGGTGCTGGGCGGCGAAGGCGGTCACGGCGTGCTCATCCTCGGCCCCCGCGCGGTCGAGCGGCTGGAAAGCTACACGCCGAACTGGCCGCTGCCGAAAGTCTTCCGCCTGGTCTCCAAGGGCAAGCTCTCCGAGGGCATCTTCAAGGGCGAGACGATCAACACGCCTTCGATGCTGGCTGTCGAGGACGCGATCTTCGCGCTGGAATGGGCCAAGGGCCTGGGCGGGCTCGAAGGCCTGCAGAAGCGCTGCACCGCCAATGCCGAGGCGCTTGACAAGATCGTGCATGAACGGCCCTGGCTGAGCCACCTCGCCGAGGACAAGGGCATCCGCTCCAAGACCTCGGTCTGCCTCTCGGTCGAGGGCGCGGACGCGGACTTCATCAAGCAGTTCGCCGCGCTCCTCGAAAAGGAGGGCGCTGCCTATGACATCGCCGGCTACCGCGACGCCCCTCCGGGCCTGCGCATCTGGTGCGGCGCGACCGTCGATACGGCCGACATCGAGGCGCTCGGGCCGTGGCTCGACTGGGCTTACGAGTCCCTCCGCAGCTAATCGTCGTCCCCGCGCAGGCGGGGACCATTCTACCTCAATACTGGACGCGAAGGGGGCAATGGATTCCCGCCTTCGCGGGAATGACGAGGAAATCATGACCAGGCCCCGCGTACTCAGTTCCGACAAGATGGACCCCAACGCCGCGAAGATCTTCGAAGAGCGCGGCTGCGATGTCGACGTGATCACCGGCGAAACTCCGGAGCAACTGATCGCCCGAATCGGCGACTACGATGGCCTCGCCATCCGCAGTTCCACCAAGGTAACCAAGGAAATCCTAGCTGCGGCCAAGAACCTGAAGGTGATCGGCCGGGCCGGCATCGGCGTCGACAACGTCGATATCCCCGCTGCTTCGGCCCAGGGCGTGGTGGTGATGAACACGCCGTTCGGCAACTCGATTACCACTGCCGAACACGCCATCGCCCTGATGTTCGCGCTGGCGCGCCAGCTTCCGGAAGCGAACGCCCAGACCCAGGCCGGCAAGTGGCCGAAGAACGACTTCATGGGCGTCGAGGTCACCGGCAAGACGCTCGGCCTGATCGGCGCGGGCAACATCGGTTCGATCGTTGCCAGCCGCGCGCTGGGCCTGAAGATGAAAGTCGTCGCCTTCGACCCCTTCCTCACCCCGGAACGCGCGGTGGAAATGGGCGTGGAGAAGGCCGATCTCGACACCCTGCTGTCAAAGGCCGACTTCATCACCCTGCACACGCCGCTGACCGACCAGACGCGCAACATCCTGAGCCGCGAGAACATCGCCAAGTGCAAGAAGGGCGTGCGCATCATCAACTGCGCTCGCGGCGGTCTTGTCGACGAAGTGGCGCTGAAGGAAGCGATGGATTCCGGCCAGGTGGCAGGCGCGGCGCTCGACGTCTTCGTCACCGAGCCGGCCAAGGAAAGCCCGCTGTTCGGCACTCCAAACTTCATCTGCACGCCGCACCTGGGCGCATCGACCACCGAGGCGCAGGTCAACGTCGCGCTGCAGGTAGCCGAGCAGATGGCCGACTACCTGGTCAACGGCGGCGTCACCAATGCGCTCAACATGCCTTCGCTCTCCGCAGAGGAAGCGCCGAAGCTGAAGCCCTATATGGCCCTGGCCGAAAAGCTCGGCTCGCTGGTCGGCCAGCTGGCGCACAGCAACCTGGACAAGATCTCGATCGAGGTCGAGGGCGCGGCCGCCCAGCTCAACATCAAGCCGATCACCGCCGCGGTGCTGGCAGGCCTGATGCGCCGCTATTCGGACACGGTGAACATGGTCAACGCGCCCTTCATGGCCAAGGAGCGCGGCATGGACGTGAGCGAAGTGCGCCACGACCGCGAAGGCGTCTACCATACGCTGGTGCGCGTCACGGTCACCACCAGCCAGGGCGAACGCTCGGTCGCCGGCACCCTGTTCGGCAACACCCAGCCACGTCTTGTCGAGATCTTCGGCATCGGCATCGAGGCGGACCTCGACGGCCACATGCTCTACATCGTCAACGAGGACGCCCCCGGCTTCATCGGTCGGATCGGCACGCTGCTGGGTGAGGCGAAGATCAACATCGGCACCTTCCACCTCGGCCGCCGACATGCGGGCGGCGAAGCCGTGCTGCTGCTCTCGCTGGACGATGCCGTACCCCAGGCGGTGCTGGAGCAGGCCCGCAAACTGCCCGGCGTGAAGACGGTGATGGCGCTGGCGTTTTGAAACCCGCGCCGCGCGACAAGCCGGCGCACTCCAAATCTCCCTCCCGCTAGCGGGAGGGGTCAGGGGAGGGCTTGTTAAATGCCCTCACCCTCGCATAACAGGCCCTCCCCCCAACCTCTCCCGCTAGCGGGAGGGGAGAATGGAGAAAGCCGCCATCAGGGCTTGAGACGATGAACGACACCGACCGCGACCTGCTGCCCGAGGGGCTCGAGGACCGCCTGCCCGCCAGCGCGGCCGCCGCGGCGCGCGTCACCCGTGCAGTGATGGACGTGCTGGACTCGCACGGCTACGACCGCGTCCAGCCACCTAGCATCGAGTTCGAGAAGTCGCTCGCCAGCCGCATGGCCGGCATCAGCCCGCGCCGCATGTTCCGCTTCGTCGATCCGGCGAGCCTGAGAACGCTAGCCCTGCGCAGCGACATCACTCCCCAGGTCGGCCGCCTCGCCGCGACCTCGCTAGCCGGCGCCACGCGCCCCTTGCGGCTGTGCTACGCGGGCCAGGTCGTTCAGATCAAGGGCGACGGCCTCGACCCGACCCGCGAGCGGTTGCAGATCGGAGCGGAGCTGATCGGCAGCGACAGCGTTGCCGCGGCGGGCGAAGTGGTCGCCATGGCCATCGAGGCGCTGAGCGCTGCTGGGGCAAAGAACATTTCCGTCGATTTCACCCTGCCCGACCTGGTCGATACCCTCGCCGCGAAAGCCCTGCCACTGCCCGCCGACAGTATCGAGGCGGTGCGCCGCGAGCTTGACGCCAAGGATGCGGGCGGCCTCGTCGCAGCCGGAGGCGAGGCCTACCTGCCGCTGCTCACCGCCATCGGCCCCTTCGAACAAGCGATCGAGCGGCTGGCCGCCATCGACGCCGGCGGCGCCCTGTCCTCGCGCATCAACGCCCTGCGCCAGGTGGCCGGGCGCGTTGCCGGTAAGGCGCGGCTGACGCTGGATCCTTCCGAGCGGCATGGCTTCGAATACCAGTCCTGGTTCGGCTTCACGCTCTATGCCGAAGGCCTGCGCGGTGCGCTGGGTCGGGGCGGCTCCTATGCCATCCTCGGCGCCGAGGGCGCGGGCGAGGCGGCCATGGGCTTTTCGCTCTATCCCGACGATCTGATCGACGCTCTCGCAGATAGCGAAACGACGCGCGACAGCCTGTTCCTGCCGCAGGGCCACGATCCGGAAGTGGCCGCCCGCCTGCGCGCCGTCGGCTGGCGCACGGTTGAAGCCGTCTGCGGCAATTGCGATGCCATGGCGCTCGGCTGCACCCACCGGCTGGAAGGGAGCGAAGCGATCCGCCTTTGACCATTGCGCCCGGCCACCGAAAGGCTAGGCCGAGCAAGAAGGGAGAGGAGAGCGCCATGATCACCGGCATTTCCCACGCCAACATCCGCGTGAACCACATAGACCGGTGCCTGCCGTTCTACCGCGACGTGCTGGGCCTCACCGTCACCTGGGACGAGCGCGGGCAGAACCTTGGCGAAGTCACCGCGCAACAATCGCGCCGCGCCGTGTTCCTGCGCTGGGCCGAGGGGCCGGCGCAGAGCTTCGTCGTGCTGCAGAGCTTCCCGCCGGAAGTGGACCTGCCCAAGGGCGGATTCATGGCGCGGCTGTCGGCGCTGGGCCTCAACCATTTCGGCTTCTGGGTCGACGATCTCGAACCGATCATGGCCCGCGCCAGGGCGGCCGGGACCACTTTCGTGCGCGATGCCGCCGTCGACTGCATTCCCCGCCACATGGGCTACGCCGATCCCAGCCAGACTCGCTGTTTTCGCACCATGCAGTTGGCCGATCCGGAGAACAACGTGGTGCAGCTCGACCAGTGGCTGCTTCCGCTCTAGCCGAGCACTTCCGCCAGCCATTCCTCCACCGCCACACTCGTCCCGTGCCCCGGCCGGCCGAGCCACTGATTGAGCTCATGGTGGCCGTTCTCCAACGAGGCATCGACCTCCACCACGCGCGCAATCGATCCCGCCTTGCGCACGGCGTCGGCAAGATCGTGAGCCTGCCTGATGCCGCCGTCGGCCCGGTGGGGCATGTGGAGCAGCAGGAAATGCGGCGCGTTGGAACCACCGGCATTGCAAGTGGGCGAGAGGCGGCGCTGCCGCTCCCTCTCATTGCCGAAGGCCTCGATGAAGGCTCCACGCCATTGCTCTGGCACGCCCTGCAACTGCAGTGGCACGTCATAGCAAGCCCCGTCGTTGCCGATGACACCGGCCAGATTGGCAAAGGACAGGCCCACCCGGCGAAGCCATGTCTCATCCGTTCCGAGCAGAGTCACCAGATGCGCGCCCGCGCTATGACCCAGCAGCACAACTCGCCGCGGATCGATGCCCAGTTCCCCGGCCCTGTCCAGCACAGCCTTCAGCGCCGCCGCCACATCCTCGGCCTGCTGTTCGACCGTAGCCCCGGGCACCAGGCGGTAATTGGTCGAAGCCAGCGCCATGCCGCGCGCCGGAAAGGACACCTGCTTCCAGTACCCCGTATCCAGCGCCTTGTCCCCCGCTCGCCAGGCGCCGCCATGAACGAAGAACAGTAGCGGTGCGGCGGAAGCAGTCCCCTTCGCCGCCCAGAAATCCACCCGGTGGCGCTCATGCGGGCCATAGGCGAAGGTCTGCTCGGACGGCAGCGGCGGCGGCACTTCCACGCCATAGGCCTTGAACGGCTCGCTCATTGCCCGGCCTCCCTTTCCCGCTCCTGCAGCGCATCGAGCATCGCCTGGGCAGATGCCTGAAGTACCTTGGCGTGCCGGTTGTCCCATCCGGCCAGGTCCATGGCGTGATCGACGTCCTTCTTGAGCAAGTCGTGCAGGCTTGCACGGGTGCCGGTCGCGCCGGGGCCGCTGGGGTTCAGCAGGCCCGGCGTCGCCTTCAACGCATAGCTTTGCGAGGTGCCGCCCATCATGGCCTCGCGCAGCGCGTCCTGGTCCACCCCCAGCCCGCGCGCCACTTCCATGATCGACGCGGCGAGGCCGAAGCCAGCGATCGCAGCGAGATTCTGGAGCAGCTTGCCTTCGAGCCCGCATCCCAGCGGCCCCAGGTGCGAGACCTTGCCGAAAGCCTCGAGATAGGGCCGCGCCCGCGCGACGACGACATCGTCGCCGCCGACGAAGACCGAGGCCTTGCCCTCGCCGATGATCGGCCCGCCGGGCGAGACGCCGGCATCGACAAGGTCCACCCCGTATTGCGCCGCGACTTTCGCCAGCCGGCGCGGCAAGTCAGGCGAAACCGTCGAGTGGATCACCACGATGCCGCCCTTGCCGAGCGCCTCGTACAGCCGCCCGTCCTCCGCCAGCGCCTCCACCTGCGCATCGTTGAGCACGCAGATTCCCGCCACGTCCACGCCGCGCACCGCCGCGATGGGATCGGCCTCGCGCCTGGCGCCCGGCTCGTCGAACGCTTCCAGCATTTTTGGCGAAATGTCGCAGCCGGTCACCTCGAAACCGACGCGCACCAATCGGCGCGCCATGAACTGGCCGATGCTGCCAAGGCCGATGAAGGCGACTTTCATTTGCTCTGGCCCTTCCGATCAACTCCCAAACCAACCGCACCACCCGTTCGTGTCGAGCGAAGTCGAGACACCTGCGCCCCGTGTCTCGACTTCGCTCGACACGAACGGTGAGGGAATGCGGGTATTAGCACCGTTCATTGCCCATTCTGCGCGAAGGACCGACTCCAGTAATCCGTCTGTTCGATCACCCGCCCATCCTCCGCGAGCTTCCCGGCGCTGGCCCCGCGCGCACTGAACGGCTTTCCGTCCGGCGCGACGGCGGAAAACGTCCAGCGGATCGACCAGTTGGTGCCATCGCGGAGCAGGTCGCCCCAGGTGACTTCGACGTCCCGGTACTTGCCCGTGCCTAGTGCACAGATGCGCCGGATGCCCTCGTGCCCTTCGTGAATGTTGGCGGAATTCACATCGTTGAAACGGATGTCCGGATGGGCGCCCGCCACCATCGCCTCGATCGATTCCGGCGTCGCGCAGCAGGTCATGGCCCAGCCGGCGAGATAGGACTTCAGCACCTGATCGCTCATCTTGCTCTCCCGCGCCGGAGCATTGCACAATGGCCGGAACGATCAACCGGTAATCCGCCGCAAGCCGCCTTGACTCGCCCGGCCCCCACGCCTACCGCGCCCGCCGTTTGCGGAGCATGTATGCCCGCCTGGTCCACCCCTTGCGCCGAGTCCTGTCGAAGGGCGCCTGCGGGTCACTCTGGCAGGTGAGAGACTGTATCCATGGCCAACGTCACCGTCATCGGCGCCCAGTGGGGCGATGAGGGCAAAGGCAAGATCGTCGACTGGCTCGCCAGCCGGGCCGACGCCGTCGTGCGCTTCCAGGGCGGGCACAATGCCGGGCACACGCTGGTGGTGGGCGACCAGACCTACAAGCTCAGCCTGCTGCCATCGGGCATCGTGCGCGGCACGCTGTCGATCATCGGCAACGGCGTGGTGCTCGATCCCTGGGCGCTGCGCGACGAATTCGCCAAGCTGCAAGGCCAGGGCGTGTCGATCACCCGCGACAACTTCGCCATTGCCGACAACTGCCCCTTGATCCTGCCGATCCACCGCGAGCTCGACGGCCTGCGCGAAGCCGCCGCCGGCTCGGGCAAGATCGGCACAACCGGCCGCGGCATCGGCCCGGCATACGAGGACAAGGTCGGCCGCCGCGCCATCCGCGTCTGCGACCTTGCCCACCTCGATGCGCTGGAAAGCCAGCTTGACCGCCTCTGCGCCCACCACGACGCCCTGCGCGCCGGCTTCGGCCAGCCCGTGATCGACCGGTCCGAGCTGATCGAGGCGCTGCGCGAGATCGCGCCCTTCGTGCTGCAGTTCGCCGAGCCGGTGTGGAAGCGGCTCAACCAGGTGCGCAAGGAAGGCGCGCGCATCCTGTTCGAGGGCGCACAGGGCGTGCTGCTCGATGTCGATCACGGCACCTATCCCTTCGTCACCAGCTCCAACACGGTCTCCGGCACGGCGGCCTCGGGCTCCGGCCTCGGCCCCTCGTCCACCGGCTTCGTGCTCGGCATCGTCAAGGCCTATACCACCCGCGTCGGCGCCGGCCCCTTCCCCACCGAGCTGGAAGACGAAGTCGGCCAGCGGCTGGGTGAGCGCGGGCACGAGTTCGGCACCGTCACCGGCCGCAAGCGCCGCTGCGGCTGGTTCGACGCCGTGCTGGT
>CAZVWP010000062.1:0-19987 GCA_964630805.1 uncultured Novosphingobium sp.
TCGTGCCGCCCGCCTGCGGGTGCGGGTGGAGGATCATGGCGACCGGCGCGCGGGGGCGCGGTCCGGGCTGGAAGCGGCCTTCGAGACGGCCTTCGGGGCCGGGGAAGATGACTGACGGCATAGTATCTGGACCTTGCGTCTTGGCCCTCTCTGCGCGGCAGGCCGGATGTGGCCGCCGGACCGCAAGGGGGCTGGATTGGGAGCGGAGCGCTATATAGAAACGAAGGTCCGAAAAGCAACGTTTTCACGCATCGGCGCATCAGGCGCCCATTACTGGCCTGGCCCATCGCCCGCATCACCTGGAATAGCACTTTCATGTTTTATCTCGACAATCAGGCGACCACCCCCCTCGCGCCGGAAGCGCTCGAGGCGATGCTGCCCTGGCTTTCCGGCCCGGAGGCGATGGGTTTTGCCAACCCGCACAGCATGCACAAGGCGGGAAGGGCCGCGGCGGCGGCGGTGGAAGTGGCGCGCGAGCAAGTCGCCGCCCTGTTGCCGAAGGGCGGCCGGGTGATCTTCACCAGCGGCGCGACCGAGGCGATCAACCAGGCGATCCGCTGCGTTCCCTTGGCCCAAGGCAAGGACGGCATCGCCTTTTCCGCGATCGAGCATTCCGCCGTGGTCAACTCGGCAGTGGCGCGCGGCGTGGCCTTGCAGGAGCTTCCGGTGAGCGACGAGGGCCTGGTCGATCCCGATGTCGAACTGGCCGAGGGCACCGGCCTTGTCGCCGTGATGCAGGTCAATAACGAGATCGGCACCATCCAGCCGGTGGCGCGCCTCGCCGAGCGGGCGCACGAGGCTGGCGCGGTGTTCCTGTGCGATGCCGTGCAGGGCGCGGGCAAGCTGGCCCCGCCAGAGGGCGCGGACCTGATTGCCATCACTGGGCACAAGCTGTACGGGCCAAAGGGGATCGGCGCGCTGTGGGTGCGCGATGGCCTTTCCGTGGGTGCGCTGATCCAGGGGGGCGGGCAGGAAGGCGGCTTGCGGTCCGGTACGCTGAGCCCAGCGCTCTGTGCCGGCTTCGGCGCGGCGGCGGCGCTGGCCAAGGTGCGGATGGAGCAGGATTTCCAGCACCTCTCCGGCCTCGCCGCCCTTGCGGGCTCGATACTCTTTCGCTGGACGGTCAACGGCAGCGAAAGCTCGCGCTGGCCGGGCAATCTCAATCTGCGGCTCGACGGACTCAACGTCCCCCGCCTGATGAGCGATTGCCGCGAGATCGCCTTTTCCGCCGGCTCCGCCTGTGGCAGCGGCACCGGCAAGCCCAGCCGGGTACTCACCGCCATCGGCCTTGATGCCCCCATCGCCCGCAATTCAATCCGCTTGGGTTTCGGGCGCTATACGACTAGGACGGAAGTGGAAGAGGCCTGCAAGGCGATCGAAGAGGCGGCACTGTCGCAGGGAGTATAGCTTTGGTTCGGGTCTGCTTCATTACTGCCGAGGGCGATCGCGTGGAGGCGGAAGCGCTTGCCGGCGAGCGCCTGCTGGCCGTGGCCCAGGCGGCGGGTATGCCGCTGGAAGGCACCTGCGAAGGCCAGATGGCCTGCTCCACCTGCCACGTCATCGTCGCGCCCGACTGGTTTGGTAAGCTGCCCGCCGCCGAAGCGGACGAGGAAGACATGCTGGACCTTGCCGCGGGTGTTGCCCGCACCAGCCGCCTGTCCTGCCAAATCGAACTGACGGACGAACTCGACGGCCTCGAAGTGCGCATCCCGGGCGTCAGCCACGACATGCAGCGGCGGTGATCGCCCTCAGTGGTGGCTGATCAGCACGATCACAATTCCCGTAAGCAGCAGGACAGTCCCGGCAAAGCTCGCCACCAGCTTGACGAAGCCGTGATAGGTGTTCTCGTGGGCGCGAAGCTCGCGGATCGGTATCATCGCATTCTCCCCGGCTTAGCTGACATCGCAGCAGGCTGAAACGCGTGGCGGAAAATCCTGTTCCCCCGGTGGTTCAAGCGTCGCCCGCTTGCTAGGGCATCGGGGCAATGGTCACCGATACTACAGCTACCGAACCCGATCCCTTCGACGCCATCGTCGATGCGCCCTTCGACAGCGCGCTTAGCGAGCGGTATCTCGTCTATGCCCTCTCCACCATCACCGCCCGCTCGCTGCCGGACCTGCGCGACGGGCTGAAGCCGGTGCACCGCCGCCTGCTCTGGGCGATGCGGCAGCTGAAGCTCAACCCCAACGACGCCTTCAAGAAGAGCGCCCGCGTCGTCGGCGACGTCATCGGCAAGTACCACCCGCACGGCGATGCCTCGGTCTATGACGCCATGGTCCGCCTCGCGCAGGATTTCTCGCTACGCTATCCCTTGGTCGAGGGGCAGGGCAATTTCGGCAATATCGACGGCGATAACCCCGCCGCCTACCGCTACACCGAAGCCCGCCTGACCAAGACGGCGATCCAGCTGATGGCCGGGCTCGACGAAGGCACCGTCGATTTCGTCCCCACCTACAACGGCGAGGACGAAGAGCCGGAGATCTTCCCCGGCCTGTTCCCCAACCTCCTCGCCAATGGCGCCACCGGAATCGCGGTGGGCATGGCGACCTCGATCCCCAGCCACAACGTCGCCGAAATCATCGATGCGACCCTGCTGCTGATCGACAATCCCCATGCCGAGCACGCCCAGCTGATGGAGCTGTTCCAGGGGCCGGACTTTCCCACCGGTGGCATCCTCGCCGAAAGCCGCGAGGCGATTTCGCTCGCCTACGAGAACGGCAAGGGCGCTTTCCGCGTCCGCGCGCGCTTCCATGCGGCCGAGGCGAAGGACGAGGCGGATCGCGAGGCCGGGATCGAACGCCTCGGCAATGGCCAGTGGCAGCTCGTCGTCAGCGAAATCCCCTACATGGTGCAGAAGAGCAAGTTGATCGAGCAGCTGGCCGGGCTGGTCAACGACAAGAAGATCCCGATCCTCGAGGACGTGCGCGACGAGAGCGACGAGCAGGTGCGCATCGTCTTCGTGCCCAAGAGCCGCAATGTCGATCCCGACCTGCTGAAGGACGCGCTCTACCGTCTCTCGGACCTCGAAAGCCGCTTCGGCCTCAACCTCAACGTCCTCGACGAAACGCGCACCCCCGGCGTGCTCAGCCTGAAGCTGCTGCTGCAGGAATGGATCAAGTCGCAGATCGACATCCTGCTGCGCCGCACCCGCCACCGGCTGGACAGGATCGCCTCGCGGCTGGAACTGGTCGAAGGCTACATCATCGCCTACCTCAACCTCGACCGGATCATCGAGATCATCCGCACCGAGGACGAGCCCAAGCCGGTGATGATGGCCGAGTTCAACCTTACCGACCGGCAGGCCGAAGCGATCCTCAACATGCGGCTGCGCAGCTTACGCAAACTCGAGGAAATGCAGCTGCGGCAGGAGCGCGACGACCTCCTCGCCGAGCAGGACGATTTGCAGAAGCTGCTCGACAGCCCGGCCCGCCAGCGCACTCGCCTCAAGCGCGATCTTGGCAACCTGCGCAAGGACTATGCCGAGGATACGGCGCTGGGCCGCCGCCGCACCACCGTGGCCGAGGCCGCACCGGCGCGCGAATTCAACATGGACGCGATGATCGAGAAGGCGCCGGTGACGGTGATCCTTTCGGCCAAGGGCTGGATCAGGGGCGCCAGCGGCCATGCCGCGCTCGGCCCCGATGGCCTGGGCGACTTCAAGTACAAGGAAGGCGATGGCCCCGCCTTCGTCCTCCACGCGCAGACCACCGACAAGCTGCTGGTCGCCTGCGACAACGGCCGCTTCTATACCCTGGGTGCCGACAAGCTCCCCGGCGCGCGCGGCTTTGGCGAGCCGATCCGCACCACGCTGGATATCGACGCGGGGGCGGAGATCGTCGCCGTGCTGGTCCACCGCGCCGGTGCGCGGCTGCTGCTCGCCAGCAACCAGGGGCGCGGATTTGTCGCCGAGGCGGGCGAGTTGCTAGCCGAAACCCGCAAGGGCAGGGGGGTGATGACCACCAAGCCCGGCGTGAAGCTCGCTGCGGTGCGCGAGATCCCCGAAGGGCACGACCACGTCGCCGTGGTGGGCGACAACCGCAAGCTGGTGATCTTCTCGCTGGAGGAAGTGCCGGTGCTGGCCAAGGGCCAGGGCGTCACCCTGCAACGCTACCGCGACGGCGGGCTGGCCGATGTGACGACGATCCGGCTGGAGGACGGCCTGAGCTGGAAGATGGGCGGCGAGAGCGGAAGGGTGCGGACAGAGAGCGACGTCAGGTTGTGGAAGGTGGCGCGGGGTGCTGCCGGAAGGATGCCGCCGACGGGGTTTCCGAGGGATAACAGGTTTTGATATTCCCTTATTCGGTAAATTTCAGAACCTCTTGAGGGTCGGGTTCCACTCCCCGGGCTAATTTGAGCGAAATGTTCGTCATCGATCTGAGATACCCCAATCTCCAACCGAAATAGAGATGAAGGAAAGCCGCACCGAGAATCAGGGGCAGCGCGACAAATATTTTGGTGCTTTGATCGAGATTGACCCAATCCAAGGAGATCATCGCCAGGATCATTCCAATGGGCAGCAATTCAAGGCGCCAAGGCGGGGATCTTACACTTGCTCTTAACAGGCCTTGATCCAGCCAAGCTTGATCGATCCAGCGATGAAAAGTTCGAAGTGGACGCTTCATCAGCACTGCCCCCGCTTCACAGCTTCAGTGCCCGCTCGCAAGCCTGCGCCAGTAGCGGAATATCCTTGGTCGCGGTCAGCCAGATTGTGCGGATGTCGAGTTGATCGTAGTCGTGGCGAAGGGCATTGCCGAAGCCGCGATATACATGCGGCGGCACCTCGGGGGCGACGCTTGCCATGACTTCGTCGCCCGCGCGGATGGCTGCCTCGGTGATGCGCGCAAGGCAGCGTTCGACTGCGTCGAGCACCATCGGCCCCCTGGCGAATTCTTCGAAGTTCAAGCCATCGAGATAGCCCGCGATCCGCTCTGCGTTCTCGACGATGTGCTCCAGCCGCAGGCGCTCCCGCTCAGAAAACAAGCGCGCGATCCCGGTCGATTTCGGCCTGCATCCGGGCCGTGCGCGCCGGCTCGCCGACCAGGTCGACCGATGCGTGGAGGAGCGTTCTCAGGCGCTGGAGGATTGCCCCATATTTGACCATTCCCACTTCGGCAGCCGGATCGAACCGTGCGGCTATATCCACGTCCGAATCCGGACCGGCCTCGTCGCGCGCCACCGATCCGAACAGCGACAATCCGGCCACGCCCATCGCGCGAAACTCGGCTTCGTGCGCCTTCAGCCGGGAGATGGTGTCCTTGCGGTCCATGCCGCCATTCTGAACGAATGGTCCTTAATTTTCAATCGCGGCGTTTGGCGGGATCAACTCGCTTGCGGATGATGCGGCACCAGCACCAGCGTGCGCCCTTCCACCCGCCAGCTCGCGAGGCGCGAGAGCAGGTTCATGCCGATGACGTTGGTCTCGCCGATGCCGGGTGCGATGACGGCGTCGAGGTCGCGGGCGAAGACGCTGCCCATGCGTAGCTCGGCGATGTTGGCGAACTGGCCGGGGACCGTGCCGTTGGCGGTGTGCAGCAGGATCTCGCGGCCGAGCGGATTGGGCTGGAGCTGGGCGAGTTGCTGGAGAGGCACGCCCGCCTCCTGGCAAGGCTCAGCTTTCGCCAGGCTGACTATGCAGTTCCTCGTCGAGCAGGGCGGACACCCGCTCATCCCCAGGAAAGCCCTCCGCCACCCAGCGCGCTTCCACGGCCTGCAGCGTGCGCGCGATCTGCGGGCCTGCCTTGATCCCCCGCGCGACGATCTCGCCGCCTTTAAGGGGGAACTGGGGGATGGTCCAGTTGCGGAGTGATGCGATATCCGTGCCAATGAGGAGCAGGCGGTCCAGCGCGGCGTCGATGCCGAGGCGGTATGCCAAGGCGCGGGCATCCAAAGATCCTCCCCCTCCGGGGGAGGTGGCAGGCCGAAGGTCTGACGGAGGGGGCGCGGCAGGGCCGGAGGCTGTGTAATCCGCACCCCCACCACCATGCTGCGCATGGTCCCTCTCCCCCGGCGGGGGAGGATCTGGGTCGCGCCCTGCCGCCAATGCCAGCCGCTTCTTCTGCGCGCCGGAGAGGCGAAACCGGCTCGCCACCTGCTCGGCCAGCGCAACCTCGGCAGGTAGCAGCGCCGCCAGCCGCCGCAACGGATCGGGCGTCACGTCCTGCCGTGCTTCCTCCGCCACCAGCGTTGCGAGCACGTCCACCTGCGCTTCGGGCAGGATCACCGGCAGCACGCCCAGTTCCGCCATGCGCGCGACCGTCGGCGCGGGGTCAGGGAGGGCAAGGATGGCCATGGTCTCCATGCCGATCCGCTCGCGCGACAGGCCCTTGAGCGTGGCGGCCAATTCCGAGCAGGCCTGTTCGGCTTCCTGATCAGCAGGTTGTGAGCCAAACCTCGCCTGAAACCGGAAGTACCGCAGGATCCGCAAGTGGTCCTCGCGGATGCGCTGGCGGGCATCCCCGATGAAGCGCACGCGGCGGGCCTTGAGGTCGTCCAGCCCGCCGAAGAAGTCGGAGATCTCCAGCGTTTCAGGATCGGCATAGAGCGCGTTGATGGTGAAATCGCGTCGTGCCGCGTCGTCCTCCCAATCGCTGGCGAAGGCCACGGTAGCGCGACGACCGTCGGTGGAGACGTCGTGGCGCAGGGTGGTGATCTCCACCGGGCCGTGGTCGAGCAGGGCGGTTACCGTGCCGTGATCGATGCCGGTCGGGACGGTCCGGATCTTCGCATTGGCGCAGCGGCCCATGACCTTGCTGGGCACCAAGGGTGTGGCGAGGTCAATGTCCTTGGCCTCGATCCCCAGCAGGGTATCGCGCACCGCGCCGCCGACGTAGCGCGCGTTACCGGGGCCCAGCGTCGCCACCAGGGCGGCCAGGTCCTCGCGCTTCGTCCAGGCTGCGGCGGGGAGGCGTTCAGCCATGCCACTTCAACCGGCGCGAGAGGTTGACGATCAAGGCTGCTGTAATTCCCCAAATATTGTGATCATTCCAGATGATCTCGTTATAGGCGCGCTGTTCGCCTTCCCATTCAACCCATTGCTGCTTGTGGTTTCTCGGATCGAGTACAAAGCCGGCAGGCGCCTCGAACCATTGCGCTACTTCGGTCGGGTTTGGGGTGATCTCGATGTCCGGCGGCACCACGCCGAGCACCGGGGTGATCTCGAAGCCGGAATGGGTCTTGTAGACGTCGCTCTGGCCGATCACGCTGACCTTGGCGGGATCGATGCCGAGTTCCTCGTTCGCCTCGCGCAGGGCCGCCTCGATCGGCGTCTCGCCGGGATCGATGCCGCCGCCGGGAAAGGCGATCTGGCCGGGGTGAGAGCGCATGTTGGAGGGGCGGTGGAGCAGCAGCATCCCCGGCTCCTCCTTCTCGGTCAGCGCGACGAGGACGGCGGCGGGGCGGAAGATCTCGACACCGGACAGGCGCTGGTCCTCGAAAAGCTCGAGCATCGGGCTCGAGTGGCCTTCCTCGTAGAGGCGGCTGACGTGGGCGAAGAGCTTGCTCATGCGGGGACCAGCGGGAACACGGCGCCGTTACTGGTGACAGAAAGGGAATCACCTTCCAATGCAATTTCAACAAGCTGCCCATAGGTGCTACGGTTCAATCGAGCTTCAAGCCCGTTGCGCACCCCGAGGTAGATCGCCGGCACATCCATGTCCCCGCGCGCGGCAATGGGGTGCGAAGGTCCGGCAATCACGAGGTCGTCGGTGTTGAGCCGGAAGGCCAGGGCCCGGTTTTCCCTTGGTCCCTCCTGCTTGACGTCGATGGCGATGAAGGCCGCGTCCTCGACCTCTATGGCCAGGCGCTCGTGGGGGGTCACCAGCCAGTGCTGGCCGGCTTCGTCTCGCATGAGCAGGCCGGAAAAGGCGCGGATCATGGCGGGGCGGGTGATCTCGCCGCCCTCGTGATACCACTTGCCGTCCTTCGCGATCCGCATGTGGCTGTCGCCCTCGCGCTGCGGCTGCCACTGGCTGACCGGCGGCAGCTTGCGCGCCTCGACCAGCCCGGCGATCTCGGCCAGCGAGAGTGCGGCAAGTTCGGGTGGCGGTTCGTAGGGCATGGCGCTGCGATGCCAGATGCGCCCGCCCGCGCCAAGCCCTTGGCTTTACCGCCGCCAGGGACCCAGCATGCCTTCGCGGGGCAGTACGGCGGGATTGTCGCAGCGAACCAGCAGGCGATGCGGCTCCCAGGGGCCGGGGAGCTTCCAGCCGCCGGTATGCTCGGCGGAAAAGCCCCAGAAGCGGCCATAGTAGTCAGGATCGCCGATCATCACCTGCGGAAGCGGCGCGCGCGGGTCGATCGCGGCGAGGCTGGCGGTGGTCAGCGCCTTGCCATAGCCGCGGCCCTGCTGTTCCGGCAGAACGGCGACCGGGCCGACCATGATCATCGGATGGGCACGGCCTTCGGGATCGGTGAGCGCGACCGGCCAGCACTGGATGGTGCCGGCCAGCATCTCGTCCTCGTCGAGCGCGGCGAAGCTCAGGCCCGGCAGCCAATCAGTTCCCTCGCGAACCTTGTAGGCGGTGCGCTTCTGCCGGCCCGGCTCGAAGGCGCGGTCGAGCAGTTCCTCTACCAGCGCGGGATCGACATCGGCCAAAGGAATAATAGAGTGGGAAATGATGTTGCTCACGGCGCGCGCCGATAGGGGCGGACCGGGAGTTTGTCGAGGAAATCCGGACCCGGCGGCGGGCGCGACTATCCCCAGTTGAGAAGGGTGGTCTCCTTGCAGGGCGGTTCGAGCGGCGCGATAGACCGCTCCTTCGCAACCCTGTGGGCGACACGATGGACAAGACCCTGATCCTTGCCAGGCCCAGCACCCCTGCCTTGATTTTCGGCGTGGACGAGGCCGGGCGCGGGCCGCTCGCCGGGCCGGTGGTCGCCGGGGCCGTATTGCTCGGGGTGAATGCGCCGCAGGGACTCGACGATTCCAAGAGGCTGACGGCCCCGCGCCGCGCCGCGCTGGAAGCGGAAATCAAGGCGAGCTGCCGCTGGGGCATCGGCGAGGCCAGCGTCGAGGAGATCGACAGCCTCAACGTTTTCGGCGCGACCATGCTGGCGATGACCCGCGCTGTCGCCGCCCTTTGCGAGGTGCTGGGCGAGGACCCGGAGGAAGTGCTGGTCGACGGCAACCTGACTCCGGCCGGCCGCAACCAGGCCTGGCGCTGGCGGGCGCGGGGGATTGTCGGCGGCGACGGCATCGAGCCGTGCATCTCTGCTGCATCGATCCTCGCCAAGGAACACCGCGACCGGCTGATGCGCCGCTATGCCGAGGCGCACCCCCATTACGGCTGGGAGCACAATGCCGGCTACGGCACGCCAGAGCACCTTGCCGCGCTGCGCCAGCATGGGCCGACGCCGCACCATCGCCGCAGCTTCGCACCCGTGGCCCAACTTGAGCTGATCTGATGGCGGGTTTCACGGACAGGAACGTCGGCGACCAGTCCGGCAAATGCTTCCTTGTCACCGGGGCGAACACCGGCATCGGCTTCGAAATCGCCACGGTGCTCGCCGGTAAGGGCGCGCGCGTGCTGCTGGGGTGCCGCGATGCGGGCAAGGCCGCAGAGGCCATCGCGCGGATTGGTGGCGGCAATGTTGTTCACCTGCCGCTGGACCTGGCCGATCTCGCCTCTGTGCGAGCGGCGGCGGAGCTTGCGGCGCAGGAGCCGCGCCTCGATTGCATCATCGCCAATGCCGGCGTCATGTTCCCGCCGCTCACCCGCACGGCGCAGGGTTTCGAGCTTCAGTGGGGCGTCAATCACCTGGGCCATTTCGCGCTGACCTCGCTGCTGCTTCCCAAGCTGGCCGAGACGCCCGGCTCGCGGGTCGTCATCACATCAAGCCTGGCTCACAACCGCGGCAATATCCAGTGGGACGATCTCAACGCGGAGCGAAGCTGCAAGCGCGCCTTGCGCTATTCGGACAGCAAGCTCGCCAACATGCTGCATTTCTTCGAGCTGGACCGGCGGTTGCGCGCTGCAGGCTCGCCGGTCAGCGCCTATGGCTGCCATCCCGGTATCGCGGCGACGGACCTGATGCGCCATTCGGGGCCGGCAAAATACACGTTTCCGCTGATGGGCCTGATCCTCAACACCGCACGAAAAGGCGCTTGGCCGGCCCTGCAGGCGGCGACCGATCCCCAGGCCGAACCTGGCGCCTATTATGGCCCCACCGGCATCGGCGGCGCGCGCGGACCTTCCGGCAAGGCGCGCCGGACGGCCCAGGCGCAGGACCCGGCGCTGGCTGCGCGGCTGTGGCAGGTGTCAGTCGAGATGACGGGGATCGACCCAAACCTCGCGCCTGCCTGAAAAAATTTTTGGGGCAACAGAGTCCTTCTGGCCACACCACCAGATATCGAGTCCCCTGAGTGCCTTGGGACTCTAGATGCTGTGGCGGACTCGTTCCGTTCCACCGGCGTTGACCCGATCTTAACCATGATGCCCCAGGATTCCCGCAGGAATCCGGACTTGACGCAAGCGCGCCGAGGACTCATCAGCCTGTGGATAACTCGGGGGCACGTTGAACGACATGGCAGTTGCACTGGTCAAGGAGAGGACGCGCGCGCGCGCCGAACAGCTATTGCCGCTGGGGCAGATCCTGTCCGGCGACTGCGTGGAAGTGATGCGCTCGCTGCCCGATGCCTCCATCGACATGGTCTTCGCCGACCCGCCCTACAACCTCCAGCTCGGCGGCGATCTCAGCCGGCCGGACGGCAGCCACGTCGATGCCGTGACCGACCACTGGGACCAGTTCGACAGCTTCGCCGCCTATGACGCCTTTTCCCGCGCCTGGCTGACAGAGGCGCGCCGGGTGCTGAAGCCCAACGGCTCGCTCTGGGTGATCGGCTCCTACCACAACATCTTCCGCCTGGGCGCCATGCTGCAGGACATGGGCTTCTGGATCCTCAACGATATTGTCTGGCGCAAGGCCAACCCCATGCCCAACTTCAAGGGCACTCGCTTCACCAACGCGCACGAGACGCTGATCTGGTGCTCGATGGGCGAGAAGGCGAAGTACACCTTCAACTACCGCGCGATGAAGACGCTGAACGACGAACTGCAGATGCGCAGCGACTGGGTCCTGCCGATCTGCGCCGGGCCGGAGCGGTTGAAGAAGGGCGGGGCCAAGGTCCATCCGACGCAGAAGCCCGAAGCGCTGCTCTATCGCGTCATGTTGGCGACGACCCAGAAGGGCGATGTCGTGCTCGATCCCTTCTTCGGCACCGGCACCACCGGCGCGGTGGCCAAGCGCCTCGGCCGCCACTGGATCGGTTGCGAGCGCGAGAGCGACTATCGCGAGGCCGCCTGGGAGCGCATCGAAATGGCCCTGCCGCTCGACGAAAGCGCGCTGGCGACCATGCAGAGCCCCAAGGCCGCGCCGAAGGTGGCTTTCGGTACTTTGGTGGAAACCGGCTGGATCGCGCCGGGCACGGTGCTGAGCGACAAGAAGCGCAAGCTTTGCGCGACGGTGCGGGCGGACGGCTCGCTGATGTCTGGCACGCAGAGCGGTTCGATCCACGGCCTCGGCGCCAAGCTGCAAGGCGCGCCGTCGTGCAACGGCTGGAGCTTCTGGCACATCGAGCATGAGGGCGAACTGAAGCCGGTGGATGCGATCCGGCAGCTCTACCTGCTGGCGACGGAGCCATGAGCCCACCGCAATGACCCAGCTTTACCTGCGCCCCATAGCCCTCGCCGAGAGCCCGCAGAGCGAGGAGGGCGAGGCCATTCGCCTTGCCGGCGGCCTCGCCTATGCCAGCCGCTTTGCCCTGATCGAGCGGGATGGGGGCAAGGTCGTCAGCCGCCGTCGCTTTTCGACCCGTGAGCTGGAAGCCAACCTGCCGGCGCTGCCGGACGAGGTCGGGCAGCAGTGGGAGAACCTGCGCCGCAGCCACGCTCCGCTGCAACTGGGCGATCGGACCGTCCGGCTGGACCAGCCGCAGGTGATGGGCATCCTCAACGTCACGCCGGACAGCTTTTCGGATGGCGGCCAGTTCATGGACGACCCCGATGTCGCCAATGCCCATGCCGCCTCCATGCTGGAAGCGGGCGCTGCGGTGATCGATGTGGGGGGGGAGTCCACCCGGCCCGGCGCTGCCGCCGTCTGGGAAGGCGACGAGCTGAAGCGCGTGATCCCGGCCATCGAGCGGCTGGCCGCCAGCGGTGCGGCCGTCAGCATCGACACCCGGCGTCAGGCGGTAATGGAAGCCGCGCTCGCCGCCGGGGCGCGGATGATCAATGACGTGTCCAGCCTGCGCCACGACCCGCGCAGCCTGGAATTCGCGGCGTCTGCCGGCGTACCGGTGGTGCTGATGCACGCGCCGGGAAGCGGCGAAGACCTCCACTCTGAGGGAGCCTACCGCGACGTGGTACTCGATGTGTTCGACTGGCTGGCCGACCGGCTGGCTGCGGCCCTTTCGGCGGGCATTGCCCGCGAGAAGATCGTGCTCGATCCCGGCATCGGCTTCGGCAAGGGCGTTGCCGAGAACCTCGCCCTGATCAACGCGCTGCCGCTGTTCCACGCGCTGGGCCAGCCGCTGATGCTCGGCGCCAGTCGCAAGCGGACCATCGGCGCGCTATCCAACGAAGCCCCGGCGCACAAGCGGCTGGGCGGCAGCGTTTCGCTCGCCTTCAAGGCCATGGAGGCGGGGGTGCAGCTGCTGCGGGTGCACGATGTCTACGACACGGTGCAGGCCCGCGACGTCTGGCGCGGTCTGCGCGACGCGGCGCTCACCGATTTCTCGCAATTGGCCTGAAGCCCAGCTTGCGCTAGCCTCCCGACAAGACACGGGAGAGCGCCATGGAACAGCCGCCGCCGGAAGTGTTCGGCAACGAGGCCTATGTCTGCCCGCAATACGCAGCGGCCGAGCGTGAGAAGCTGTGGCCGAAGGTGTGGCAGCACGCCTGCCGGCTGGAGGACATTCCCGAGGTCGGCGACTATTACACCTATGACATTGGCGACGACTCCATCCTCGTCGTCCGCTCCGCGCCCGACCGGATCGTCGCCTTCTACAACGTCTGCGTCCATCGCGGGAAGCGGCTGGCGCAGGGTTGCGGGTCGGTGGAGGAGTTTCGCTGTTCGTACCATGCCTGGCGCTACAATCTCGAAGGCGAATGCAACTTCGTGCTCAATCCCGAGGACTGGGGCGACAGGCTGGACGATGAGCGCCTGAAGATCGAACATGTGCAGGTGGACACCTGGGGCGGCTGGGTCTGGATCAACATGGACGCCGAGGCGGGACCCTTGCGGGAATACCTGGAACCTGCCGCCGGCCTGCTCGATCCCTTCGAGCTGGAAAGGATGCGCTACCGCTGGCGCATGTGGTGCCACTTCGACTGCAACTGGAAAGTCGCGCTGGAGGCCTTCATCGAGGCCTATCATGTCGAAGGCACCCATCCGCAGCTGATGCAGACGGGCGACTTCCACATGTGGAGCCGGGCCAAGGGCCTGCATGGCCACAACGGCTTCGACGAGCTCGATCCGGAAAAGAAGGCCATCGCCGAAGCCGCGACCATCAACCGGCCGGGCAAGGGCGATGACGTGCGCATTTCCACCGCCGCGCTGCAACGCCAGATATGGGACACCACCAACACCCGCACCACGTTGACGCTGGTGCAGGCGGCGGAGCGGTTACCCTTGGAACTGCCGGAAGGCACTCCAGCGGCGGAAGTCATGGCGCACTGGCTGCGTTCGGCCAAAGCGGACGACGCCGCGCGCGGGGTGATCTGGCCTGAGGTTTCCGCCGCGCAGCAGGCCGCCGCCGGCAGCGCTTGGCACATCTTCCCCAACATGACGATCGGCCATTCGATCACCAACGCCTTGATCTATCGCGCGCGGCCGCTGGGGCGCGAGGCGGAGAAGTGCATCTTCGAGGCGGCAGTGATCGAACTCTGGCCGGAGGGCGGGGAGCCGGCGACGGAATGGGTCCATGCCCCGCACACCGATACCGAGGCATGGCCGCCGGTACTGCTGCAGGACTTCGACAATATGGCCGAAGTGCAGAAGGGCATGAAATCGCGCGGGTTTAAGGGCTGCATCCCGAGCCCGCGACAGGAACAGACGGTGGCGAACCTGCACCGGAACCTGGCTCGCTACCTCGGGCGGGAGGGGCCGGAGAAGTTGTGAGGCCAACTGACGGAAAATGAAGGGCTACAGCGTATAGCCGCCGTCGCTCGCCAGCACGACGCCGGTGATGTTTTCCGCTTCGTCGGAAAGCAGCCAGCCGATCTGGCCTGCCATCACCTCGACGCTGGTGAACTGCGATTCCACGCCCGTCGCATTGCCGATGGCTTCCAGCGCCGCCTCACGGCTGCCGAGTTTCTCGGCCATGGCCCTGAAGTTGTCGGTCTTGGTCCAGATCGGCGTATCGACCCGGCCCGGAGCGACAGCGTTGACCCGGATGCCGTAGGCCAGGTGCTCGGCGGCGGCGACGCGGGCGAGGTGGGCGACGGCGGCCTTGCTGGTGCCATAGGCGGCGGTGTTGGGAACGGGCTTCAGCGCCACCGCCGAAGCGGTCAGCACCACGCTCTTGCCCTCGCCGCATGCCTTCATCGCCCTCAGGGCCGTGCGCAGGCCGAGGAAGGCGCCGTCGAGATTGATCGACAGTATGCGCCGCCATTCCTCGAAGCTGGTGCCAGTGAGCGGCATGCCGTTGGCGACGCCGGCATTGATCAGGGCGTGGTCGAGCCGGGGAAGCTGGGCCTCGATGCGGTCCCACAGCAGGGGATCGGCGACGTCGCCGGTGAAATGCCGCACCTGGCATTGAAGGTCGAGCGCCTGCATCCCGGCCTCGTCGATATCGACCAGAACGAGTTCGGCGATGCCCTTTCCGTCCAGCCAGCGCGCCACGGCAGCGCCGATGCCAGAGGCCGCGCCGGTGATGAGGGCGGTGCGCCCCGCAAGGCTCATGTGCTTACCCTCCCGATGCGCCGGCGGTGCCCGCCGTGTCGAAATAATCGCGCCAGCCGGCGATCTTGCTGCCCTCGACCTCGAAGATGCCTATGACCGCGAGCGACAAGACCGCCTCGCCATTCGCATTGCGCAGGTGATCGATCCGCTCGGTCAGCACCTTGTTGCCGGTTTCGGCCAGGGCCAGCATGTCGACGGTCATGTAGCTGGCGGTGGTGCTCGCCATGAAGCCTTCGACGAAGGCCACGGTATCCGGAATGCCGGTGGTGTCCGACATGCCGACGTTGAGATAGCGCGTCCTGTCGGTGAAGAAGTCGCGGATCGCCTGCGGAAAGCCGCCAGGCACTTCCAGCGCCTTCAGGAATTCCAGCACAACCTGGGTGGGTGTCGCCATGTTCTCTCTCCTCAACTCGTTTCCACCCAGAGTCGGGTGAAGCGCATGGTCTTGAGCAGCCACTCGCCGTCCAGCTTCTCGTAGGTGTCGTGGTAATGGCCATAGCCGACCAGCCGCGCGAAGGGTGAGCCCGGCGGCATGAAGAACCGGTCGGTGAAGGCCCAGACGCCCCTGGCCGTGGTTTCGGAGGTGATCTCGATCTCGTGCTGGTGGCCGTGGTGGACGGTGATCAGGCGCGGATGCTCGAGGTTGCCGGTCTGCCAGGCATCGCGACCGCGCATGACGATGTTCATCTGCGGCATGTGATCGACGCCGCTGGCCGGATCGGTGCAGCAGCCCATGCAATCGAGCACGCAGTCCGGATGCAGGATCGATCGGACGAGTTCCCCATCCACGGTATCGACCCCGAGCCAGTACTTGGATTTCAACACGCGGATCGCCTCGATAGCGGCAAGGCGTTCGGATTCGGTCATGAAACTCTCCCTTTGAAGGAGAGGCTAGCAGCATGGAGTGAAGTGCGAAACGGCTAGTCTCTGTTTCAGTTATACTGAAACAGTTGCGGCACCGGCCCACTCCCCCTCCCGGCCACCCATTGCGTAGGATCCCGTTGGGTGGCCGGGAGGGGGAGTGGGCCGGTGCCGCCTCCACGTTAGTGGAACAAACTCTAAGCCGCGTCGCCGATGCCGAGTTCGCCAAGCTTTCGATACAGTGTGGAGCGGCCGATTCCGAGCCTGCGCGCCACTTCGGTCATGCGGCCGCGGTAATGACCGATGGCGAGGCGAATGACGTCGGCTTCGATCTCTTCCAGCGGGCGCAGGTTGCCATCCGGCGTGTAGAGCAAGACGCCGACGCTTTCCTGGAGCGACTGCCCCGCCGGCGCCGTCGTCTCCCCCAACATGGCGGAGAGCTGCGGGAAATCGTCTGCCGTCAATGCGTCGCCGTCGCAGAACACGGCGGCGCGGAAGAGCACGGCCTGGAGCTGGCGGACGTTGCCCGGCCAGTCGTATGCGGAGAGCAGCGAAAGCGCGCCGTCGGTGATGCCCAGCGGGCGCAGGCCCGGCTGTTCGCCGATGCGGGCGAGGAAGAAGCGGGAGAGGGCAGGGATGTCGCCCAGCCGGTCCCGCAGCGGCGGCAAGTGGACCGTCACGCCGGAGATCGCATGGTAGAGTTCGGCGAGGAAATAGCCGCCATCGACCATGTCTTTCAACGGCAGGTTGCTCGCCGCGATCAGGCGGACGTCGATGCGGAAGCTGTGCCGCGCGCCGATGGGCCGCACGTCGCCCCGCGCGATCGATTCGGCAAGGCGCTCCTGCACCGGCATCGGCAGCCTGTCGATCTCGTCGATGGCGAGGGTGCCGCCATCGCTGTGCTGGATCGCGCCGATCTGCCGATCGAAGGCGCCGGGGAAGGCCCCCTTCTCATGGCCGAACAGCAGCGATTCGAGCGAGTTGGCCGGGGTGCCGCCGGCGTTGATCATGCGGAACGGCGCCTTGGCGCGCGGGCTTGCGGCATGGATCGCGCGCACCAGCATTTCCTTGCCCGAGCCGCTCTCGCCCTCGATCAGCACCGGCCCGTGCCCGCGCGCCGCCTTGGCCGCGACGGCGAGCGCGGCGCGGAAGGTGGGGGCGGCGCCGATCATGGTCTCGAAATCGGGATTCGAGAGCATCTTCTCGGTCAGCGGGGCCAACTCGTCCTGCGGGGTCTCGCGGGTAGTCGCGGTGCGCAGCGCCAGCATCAACCGGTCGGGCGCGACGGGCTTGATCAGGTAATCGGTCGCACCTGCGCGCATGGCCTCCACCGCCAGCAGCGGCGAGGCGCTGGTGGTGAGCATCAGGATCGGCAGGCCGGGCCGCCGCGCCTTCAGCTCGGCTATAAGCGAGCAGGCATCGTCGCCCGGCACCCATTGGTCAAGGATGATGGCGTTGAGTTGCATGCCCTGGCGCGTGCCGAGAGTCGCGATCGCCGTTTCCGAATCGCTGACGACAAGCGTGCGCCAGCCCTCGCGCGCGGCGAGCGCGGTGATCAACCGGCATTGCGCCGGTTCATCATCGATCAGCATCAACAGGCGCTGCTCGAACTCGGCCATTGCGTCCCCAAACCCGGATTTGCGTAATCACCCGGCTATAGGGCCGAGGGGTAAAGACCCGATTAAGCCTGCTTGTTCGTCGAAATGGGGAGGAGAACGCCTAGCCCCTTGAGCGGCACGCTTCGTCGCGATAGATGTCACGTTCAATCCAACAAAAAAGCACTGGGGAAATATCTATGGCCGCTGGTCACGACATGAAGAACGCAAACGCCACCTACGATGGCTTCATGAATATGCTGAAGTTCGGGACCGTCGCGGTCGTCATCCTCACCGCCGTCGTCATTGCTCTGATTTCCTGATCCCCTGATGGAGGACAGTCTTCGCATCGCCGTCCTTCGGGAACGGGCGAGCGGGGAAAAACGGGTCGCTGCGACGCCGGACACTGTCCGCAAATTCATCAAGCTCGGCGCCAAGGTTACGATCGAGCAGGGCGCCGGAGGGGGCGCGGCGATTGGCGATGCGGACTATGCCGCTGCGGGCGGACAGGTCGGTGCGCTGGATTTTGTCACGCTCAATGCGGGCGTCGTACTATCGGTCCAGACGCCCGATCCGGAACTGTTGGAGGGCGCGGCACCCGGCGCGTGGATTGTCGGCATGCTCGATCCCTTCGCGCAGCGCGAGCGGATCGAGGCCTATGCCAGGGCGGGCCATGAAGCCCTCGCCATGGAATTCATGCCGCGCATCACCCGCGCGCAATCGATGGACGTGCTGTCCAGCCAATCCAACCTTGCCGGCTACAAGGCGGTTATAGCGGCGGCGGACACCTTCGGCCGGGCCTTTCCGATGATGATGACCGCGGCGGGCACGGTTTCCGCCGCCAAGGTTTTCGTCATGGGGGCTGGAGTTGCCGGCCTGCAGGCCATTGCGACGGCACGGCGGCTGGGAGCGCAGGTAAGCGCCACGGACGTGCGCTCAGCCACGAAAGAGCAGATCCTGTCGCTTGGCGCCAAGCCGATCTTCGTCGAGGCAGTGGCCGGGATCGAGGGCGAGGGCGCAGGGGGCTATGCGACGGAGATGTCGGAAGAATACCAGCGCGCGCAGGCCGAGCTGGTCTCCTCCCACATTGCGAAACAGGACATCGTCATCACCACCGCGCTGATCCCGGGCAAGCCGGCGCCGCGACTGGTGAGCGACGCGCAGGTCAAGAGCATGAAGCCGGGCAGCGTCATCTTCGACCTCGCCGCGCCTTCCGGCGGCAATGTCGAGGGCTCGGTGGCGGACGAGGTGGTCGAGCGCCACGGCGTGAAGATCATCGCCTATTCCAACACCCCCGCGCACCTGCCGGCGGACGCCTCGGCGCTCTATGCCAACAACCTCTACAACTTCCTTTCCGCCTTCTGGGACAAGGAGACGGGGCGGCCGGTGCTGGACGAGGAGATCGGCGATGCGATCCGGCTGACGCGGGGCGGGCAGGTGGTGAACGGGAGGCTGCTGGACTAGCGAATGGACTTCATCTCCATCCTCTCGATCTTCGTCCTCGCCTGCTTCGTCGGCTATTACGTCGTCTGGAGCGTCACTCCCGCCCTCCACACCCCGCTGATGAGCGTGACCAACGCCATCTCCTCGGTGATCGTCGTCGGCGCGCTGATCGCGGCGGCATCGGGCGAGGGGCTGTCGAGCTGGCTGGGGCTGGGGGCGGTGGTGCTGGCCTCGATCAACATCTTCGGCGGCTTTGCCGTGACGGCGCGGATGCTGGCGATGTTCAAGCGGAAAGAGCGGTGAGCGTGGAGCATACCCTGCTGCCGTCCTGGGCGCTGTTGGCCTATCTTGCCGCGGGGGTGCTGTTCATCCTCTCGCTGCGGGGACTGAGCTCGCCCTATTCGGCGAAGACCGGCAACCGGCTGGGCATGCTGGGCATGCTCATCGCGGTGGCAACGACGCTGGCGACAACTGTAGCCTCGTTCCGCCTCGGCCCCACGGCCAATGTCCCCGATGCCCGGATCGGTCCCATCGCCGAGATCGACTGGAACCATCTCCTCCCGATCCTCGCCGCCATAACCATCGGAGGCGCGATTGGCATCATCATGGCGCGGCGCATCCAGATGACGGCCATGCCGCAATTGGTTGCCGCGTTTCACTCGCTGGTCGGGCTTGCCGCGGTGCTGGTGGGCTGGGCGGCTTATCTCAATCCCGATGCATTCGGCATCGTTGGCCCCGACGGCCTGATCAAGCCCGTTAGCCGCGTCGAACTGGGCCTCGGCATCGCCATTGGCGCCATCACTTTCTCTGGCTCGGTCATCGCCTTTGCCAAGCTCAACGGCAACATGAGCGGCGCGCCGATCCTGCTGCCCGCCCGCCATGTCATTAACCTCGGCACGCTCGCTGCGATCCTCGGCCTGATCGGCTGGTTCACGCAGGAGCAGTCGCTGTGGGTGATCGCCACCATAACCGCCGCCGCATTCATCATCGGCTTCCTGCTGATCATCCCCATCGGCGGGGCGGACATGCCGGTCGTTGTCTCGATGCTCAACTCCTATTCGGGCTGGGCGGCGGCGGCGATGGGCTTCACGCTGCACAACACCGCGATGATCGTCACCGGGGCCCTCGTCGGCTCCTCGGGCGCGATCCTCAGCTACATCATGTGCAAGGCGATGAACCGCAGCTTCATC
>CAZVWP010000063.1:0-19531 GCA_964630805.1 uncultured Novosphingobium sp.
TGCCCTATGCCGAGATGATGGTGGCACTGAACCCGATCTGCGCCGAGATCGTCGGGCGCGAGATGCCCAGTATCGAGGACGTGCAGGAAGTGCTCTGGCGCTATGCCAGCGTGCCCGCCGACCTGCTCCAGCGCCAGCACCGCGAACAGCTGGAAGCGCAGGAGCGGGTGCGCGAGGATGGCCGCATCTATGCCGTGCCCGAGCCCAAGGACATGATCCTGTTCGTCGCGGGCGGCCTTGGCGGCCTGCACGCAACCGGCTTCCACTCCTTCGGCAGCTGCATTTCGCAGACCCGGCCGGTGGCAGAAGTCATTCCTGCCCAAGAAGCGCAGGCGGCAGAATAACAAGAAACAGGCGCAGGGACCGGCCCTGTTGCCAATGGGAGAGACCATGTCCGAAAATCCGAACCTTGCCGTGCAGGCACGCTTTGCCGCCGCTGTCATGGCCGGCGACGTCGCCACCCTGGAAGAGCTGAGCCATCCGGAGATGGTACTCACCCAGGGCGCCGGCACGGCCTATGCCGGCACCTATCATGGCAGCGCCGGGTTCCTCGAGTTCCTCGGCAAGTTCGCCGCGGCGCTCGATCTCGAAAGCATCGACACCATCCGCGTGTTCCAGTGCGACGATCCCGGCGCGCTGGTCTGCGAGTTCGATCTCAAGAGCAAGCTCAAGGGAAGCGACACACGCTATGACACCACACTGATGGAACTGTGGGAGTTCAAGGACGGCAAGGTCATCCGGATCAAGCCGCACTACTTCGACAAGACCGGAACCGGCGCATGAGCGGCGTTCTTGCACGCAGGGACTATGTCGCGGCTGGGCCGATCGCCCTTATCGTCGGCTGCGGCGGCATGGGCATGTCCATCGCCCGCGCACTGGGCAAGCGCCACCCGCTGCTGATCGTCGATATCGACGAGAAACGCCTGGCCGAGGCCGAGGCCGCGCTGACGCTCGAAGGCTATGCGGTGCAGACCCGTGCCTGCGACATCACCAACACCACCGAGACCCGCGAGCTGGGCGATGCTCTTGCCGGCGGGCCCGGGGTGAAGGTGCTGATGCACGTGGCGGCGGTCGGCAAGTCGATCGGCTCCTGGCAGAAGATGATCGACATCGACCTTGTCGGCGCGCAGCTGATCGCCGATGCGGTCGATCCGCACATGGTCAGGGGCGGCGTCGCCATCCTGATTTCCTCGCTGGCGAGCTACCTGCCCAAGGCCGATCCCCGGATCGACGCCCTGCTCGACGATCCCAAGGCTGCGGGCTTCCATGACGGCCTGGTGGAAGTCCACGGCTCCGAGCCGGACATGGACTGGGCCTACAATTACGCCAAGCTCGGCATCAACCGGCTGGCCGAGCGGCTGGCTGTGCAATGGGCCGGACGCGAAGTACGCGCACTGTCGCTCTCGCCCGGCATGATCGACAGCCCCATGGCCCGCGCGGAGGGCGAGACGCTGCCGGCCCACGACGGCAGCCAGGAGCGCAAGACCCGCGCCGAAAAGGCCCGGGAAAACCCCCTGCAGCGCGAAGGCAGCTTGCTGGAAATCACCTCGGTGGTCGATTTCCTCGCCTCGGACGCGGCCAGTTTCCTTAACGGCATCGACGTCACCGTCGATGGCGGCCACCGCGCATTCTGGCGGCGGACGGGGATCACCCAGCGCTAGGAGGACCCGCGTGGCTGACTATTATCCCGAAGGTGAACTGGATCCGGTTGCCGCCGGGATCGCCGCCTATTTCGGCCAGTTCCCGGCCTGGACGGGCCTGACGACAAATCCGATCACAGAAACCCGCGCCGCCATCCGCGCGGCGACGGTGCTGTCGGGCCAGCCGGAAATGGCCTCGGTCGAAAACCACCGGGTGCCGGTCGCGGGCGGCGATATCGAGCTGCGCCTATTCCGCCCGCATGGAGAGATCGGCGCCCTGTTCCTCTGGGCGCACGGCGGCGGCTTCTGCACCGGCAGCAATGACGAGATCGAGAACTTCTGCCGCCTTCTGGCGCAGGAAACCGGCTGCGCCGTCGGCTCCATCGAATACCGCCTCGCCCCCGAGCACAAGTTCCCGGGGCCGGTGGAAGATGTCGAGGCGGTGGTCCTCTGGGCCTCGCAGCGCGTGGCCGATCTTGCGGGCAGGGACGTTCCTGTGGTTCTTGGCGGAGACAGCGCCGGGGGCAACCTGGCCACGGTCGCCACGCGCCGCATTCACGCCTCCGGCCAGGCCCGGATCGCGGCGAATGTGCTGGCCTACCCCTGCACCGAAAGCCCCGATGCGCCCTCGCTGCGCCGCTTTGTTCCCGCTTTCCTCAACTTCGAGGAGGCCCGTTTCATGATCGAACAGTATCTCCCGAACAAAGACGCCGGCCGCCACCCCGATGCCGCGCCGGCGCTGGCCGAGGACCTCCATGTCCTGCCCCCGACCTTCGTCATCACCGCCAGCCACGACATCTTGACCGAGCAGGGCGAGGCCTATGCGGCGAAACTGCAGTCGCTCGGCGTGCCGGTGCGCACCAGCCGCCACCAGGGGATGATCCACGGCTTCGTCACGCTTGACCCCTTCTTCCCGGGCGCGGCCGGTACGGCGATCCGCGAGATCGCGGGGTTCATCGAGGAGACTTGCCCATGATCGATCCTGTCGCCAAGCTGCTCGCCATCGAGGAAATCCGGATGCTCAAGGCCCGCTATTTCCGCCACATGGACATGCGCGAGTGGGACCTGATGGCCGAGGTGTTCTGCAAGGACGTGCGCTTCGATTGTTCCGAAGGCGGCGGTTCGCGTGGGCTCGACGGCGTCTGGCGGGGCGACATCATGCCGATCACCGAAGGGCGCGATAACCTGATGGCCTGGATCAGCGGCTCCTTCGCCACGACTACCTCGGCCCACCACGGCCATGCCCACGAGATCTGGCTGGACAGCGAGACCGAAGCTCACGGCATCGTCGCCATGGAAGACTGGATCCTCGATGCCGATCGCAAGACCCTGCTGATCAACGCGGCCGGCCACTATCACGAGAAATACCGGATCGAGGACGGCCAGTGGCGCATCGCCGAAGTCAAGCTTACGCGGCTGTTCGTCGGCCGGATCGAGCGCGCGATCTAGTCACCCGCGAAGGTTACGGCATGCTTAACGATTGGTTTTCGCTCTAGGCACCGATTTTTCACCAAGCCCCGATTATCCTCGCCGCTTCGATGGTTCCCGGCCGCGAAGGCGGCGAAGTGCAAGGCGGGGTCAGAAAAATGCAAAACCGTTCATGGCTGCTGGTGCCCGGAGACAACGACCGCAAGCTCGGCAAGGCGATGGCGACAGGCGCCGACATCGTCGTCGTCGACCTTGCCGACACCGTGTCGCTGCCGGCGAAGAACGATGCCCGGCGCATGGCTGTCGAATGGCTCAATGCCTACCGCCGCCAGATCATCGAACACCGCCGGCTTGGACGCTGGGTGCGGATCAACACGATCGACAGCCGGCAATGGCGGGAGGACCTGGTGGCAATCGTACAGGGTGCGCCCGACGGCATCGTCCTGCCCAATGTTTCCGGGGCCGAGCCCGTGCGCCAGCTCGCCGCAGAGCTCTATGAGCTGGAACAGGCTCACCAGGTGCCCTCCGGCTCTATCAAGATCATGCCGGTGCTGGGCACTTCCGCCCATGCCGCCTGCACGATTCCCGCCTTCGCAGACGTGGTCCTGCCACGCATGAGCGCCATCGCCTGGGATCCGGACCGGCTGGCCTCGGCAATCGGCGCGACCCGCAAGCACGACGCCAGCCTGGGCTGGACCGCCGCGCTGGGCCTGGTCCGGGCGCAGGTGCTACTGGCAGCACACGCCAATGGCCTGCTGGCGATGGAGAGCTGTTGCCTCGAGACCGAGGACGAAGCGCTGCTGAAGGCCCCGGTCAGGGACGCGCGGGCCGACGGCTTCAGCGGCATGATCGCTACCCACCCCTCGCAAGTGTCCGAGATCAACAAGGTGTTCACGCCGACGCCGGAAGAGATCGAACAGGCACGGCGGATCGTCGCCATATTCGAGGCCAATGCCGACATCGGCGAATTCCAGATCGATCGCCGGACCATCGGCGGGCAGCAGTTACAGCAGGCAAGGCGCCTGCTGAACATCGCAGGCCCTCAGGAGCAGGCTCCCGCCGTACGTATGCCTATTCTGCGGACGGCGTAGCCGGAGCAGCCTCCGTCGCGCCCTGGCCGCCTTCGGGCGCCGCCTTGGCAGCGGTGCTTCCGGCGTCTTCCTCTTGCGCACCATCATCGCGACTGCCGCGTTTCTCGCCTTCGCCCTCGGTGCGCGGCGCCAGCGGGGCCTGCGAGCGGACCTGGTCGATGGGCAGCATGGCATCGCTGACCGAAGCTTCCAGCACCTCTCCTGCCGCCGTGCCCTTTGTCGGCTCCTTCTTCTCTGCGCCGCAAGCGGACAGCACGAGCAGCAGGACCAGCGCCAGACGTTCAAGCCTCACAGACATTCTCCTTGCCGCAGGGCCGCTCCAGCGCCGCCAGGAATTGCGGCGCGCGGGCCAGCAGTAGCCGATCCCACTCACCCGAGGCAACCGCATGACCCAGCCGCGCCAGGCTGGTCACCCCGAATTCCTCAATGCCGCAGGGAACGATGCCGGCGAAATGCGAAAGGTCGGGCGAAAGGTTCACGGCAAAGCCGTGCATCGTCACCCATTTGCGCAGACGTACGCCGATGGCGCCGATCTTCGCCTCGCGCCCGTCCACGTCCATGGTCCAGATGCCGATGCGGCCCTTGCGGCGGAAGGCTTCGACGCCGAGATCGGCCAACGTATCGATCACCCAGCCTTCCACGGCATGGACGAATCCACCAACGTCGCGCGCGCGGCGTGACAGGTCGAGCAGGACATAGCAGACCCGCTGTCCGGGCCCGTGATAGGTATAGCGCCCGCCGCGCCCGGCCTTGACCACGTCGAAGCGCGGATCGAGCAGTTCCGCCTCTGCGGCACTGGTGCCAGCGGTGTAGACCGGCTCGTGCTCCAGCAGCCAGACCAGTTCGCGCGCCTCGCCCCGGGCGATCGCGGCATTGCGCTCTTCCATCTCGGCCAGCGCCTCGCGGTAGGGAACCGGCGCGGTTGCCACGCACAGTTCGATCCCGGGGGCGAGTGCATCTGTCATGCGCCGTTGCGTGGCGGCATTCGCTGCTGTTATCAAGAGCGGGTTAGCAAGCGAGGCCAATTGATGAAGCTCGACAGTTCCGCAGCCTGGAAGGAAGCGATTGCTTCACTGTCGGCAAACCGCGAGGTCATGGCCGCGATCGGCGGCGTGTTCTTCCTGCTGCCCGGCCTTGCACTCAACCTCTTCGTCTCGCCGCCCGAGCCCGCCCAGAACATGGCGCCCGAGCAGGCGATGAAGCTGATGAGCACCTTCTACGCTTCCGCCGCGCCCTTCCTGATCGTGATGGTCGTGCTGCAGGCGGTGGGTGTACTCGCCATCCTGACACTTTGTACCGATACCACCCGCCCGACGGTGGGCGAGGCGATCAAGCGCGGAGTGACTGGCTTCCTGCCCTACATCGGATCCAACCTGCTGATGGGCCTGGGAATCACCATGGCCGCCGCCGTGGTCGGCATAGTGGCGGCAAGCGGCATTGCCGTGCTGGCCGCGCTGATGGTGATCGGCCTTGTCGCGGCGATTGCCTTCGCGGCGGTCCGCCTGTCGCTTGCCGCACCGGTGGTGGCGGTGGACCGGGTGCGCAATCCGGTTGCCGTGCTGGCCCGCAGTTGGAAGCTGACCCGCGGCAACGCCGGGCGCATCGCCTGGCTGATGTTCTTGGTCATCATTGCCTTCTTTGTGATCATCATGGCCGTATCGGCAGTGGCGGGCGTTTTTTCCACGCTGCTGTTCGGCGCAGGCGCGGCCAGGACAATCGAGGCGGTGGTCTCATCCTTGATGAGCGCAGGGTTCACGCTGGTGTTTACGGCCTTGCTCGCGGCCGTGCACCGTCAGCTTTCGGGCGATACGCCCGGCGCGATTGCGACTACGTTCGATTGAACCCTGTTTCCGTCAACCTGGAACAGATGGCGGCACCGGGCCGGTGCCGCTTCCCCCCAAGCGGAACACTTTAAGACGGATCGTCCGTCTGCTTCCAGCCCCAGTAGAGGAAGCAGGGCAGCACATTGAGCAGCTCAAAGCCCGAATCGATGTGGCGAAAGTGCTTGGCCATGAAATCGCGCGCGCGCGACGTGAACTGGTAGACCAGGAAAGCACCGCCAGGGCGCAACACCCGGTGGGTGGCGGCGGCGATGGCCGGGCCGATGCCGTCGGGCAGGGTCGAGAACGGCAGGCCCGAGAGGACATAGTCGGCATGGTCGTGCCCGCGCGCCCTAACGATCTCCTCGACGTCGGCGGCCGAGCCGAGCACCGGGGTGAAACGACTGTCGGTGATCGTCGCGCGCAGGTAGTCGATGTAGAGCGGGTTGGTATCGATCACGATCAGCTCACCATCGCGGCGCATCCGTTCGAGCACCGGGCGGCAGAATGTGCCGACTCCGGGGCCATATTCGACGAAAACCTTGCACTCGTCCCACTTCACCGGAGCCAGCATCTTGGCGATGGTGTAACGTGAAGAGGGAATGATCGAGCCGACCATCACCGGGTGCTCGAGGAATCCCTCGAAAAACACGCCCCAAGGTCCCAGAAACCGCGCGACCCGACGCCGGAATTTCGCCAGCGGCGCCTCGCGGACAAGCTCTGTCGACGTCATTCCTGATGCAGGCCTTGCTCTGTTGCCGGGAGTTCCGGCGATACTAGATTGCCGCTCTATTGCAAGCATCGGCGAGCCGAAGCGAGCACCCGGCGACGCAGTTCGTTCCCTCCCGCGGGTGCCGAAATCGGACGGTCAGAGGATTTCGTGAACCAGCTCCTTGGGCCGGCACAGGCGCACGCCCTTGTCGGTTTCAACCAGCGGCCGCTCGATCAGCTTGGGCTCGGCCTCCATCGCGGCGAGCACTGCCGCATCGCTGGACGAAGGAAGCCCGCGCTCCTCTGCATCGGTGCCCTTGGTCCGCAGCCCCTGCTGTGGGGTAATGCCGGCATCGCGATAGAGTTGGGCGAGCTTTTCGGCGCTGGGCGGCTGCTTGAGGTACTCGATCACCGTGACTTCCACGCCGGGCGTTTCCTCGAGAATCGCCAGAGTGTTGCGCGAGGTCCCGCAGTTGGGATTGTGCCAGATAGTAGCCTTCATGATTGTTTGCTCTCCGCAGATTCGGCAGTTTCGCGTCCCTTAACGGCGGGCGCAATCACGTGCAAATTTGATCCTTATCAATGCGAGCGATTCGCATTAGCGGCACTTTCGTTATTGCAACTCATTCGTATTAAGGGGCGATCTCGTGCAATCGATGCAGTCCAAGAACTGGCGATTTGCCGGCATGCCACTGTTGGCCCTGTCCGGCTGGTCGATCCCGGCAAGCGCAGCGGAAGCCGAGGTGGCCGTGGACCCAGTCCGCACCGACATCGTCGTTATCGGCACGGTCGAACGGCTGCAGTCTTCGGCGGGCTCGGGCGCCATCGTCTCGCACGAGGATATCGAGCGCAGCCGCGTGCTTTCGGTCAACGATGCGCTGCGCCAGGTCGCGGGCCTCTTCCCGCGCGACGAGGAAGGCATGGGCGCGCGCCCCAACATCGGCGTGCGCGGCCTCAACCCGACTCGCTCGAGCAAGGTCCTGCTGCTCGAGGACGGCATCCCGCTGTCCTTCGCGCCCTATGGCGACAACGCCACCTACTATCACCCGCCGATCGAGCGTTTCGACCGGATCGAGGTGCTGAAAGGCGCGTCGCAGGTGCGCTTCGGCCCGCAATCCATCGGCGGCGTGATCAACTACATCACCCCGCGCGCGCCCGACAGTTTCAAGGGCCGCATCTCCGCCCAGGGCGGCAACCGCGACAGCTTCGCGGTCGATGGCCAGGTCGGCGGACCGCTGCTGGGCGGCCGGATGCTTCTGCATGTCAACCACAAGCAGTCCGACGGCAACCGCGCGAACCAGCACCTGCGCTTCACCGACATTTTCGGCAAGGGCGAATGGGACCTGTCGCCCAGCCATCGGCTGACGATCAAGGCAAGCTATTTCCGCGAGCGCAGCGACTTGACCTATACCGGCCTGACCCGCGTCGAATACCAGGCCGATCCGCGCGGCAATCCTTTCCCGCAGGGCAACGATACCTTCCATGCCGACCGCTGGAGCGTCAGCGCGGCGCATGGCTGGGAAATCGCCAGCGGGGTGGATCTGCGCACCACCGCCTATTACCACAGCTTCGACCGCGACTGGTGGCGCCAGTCGTCCAACTCGACGCAGCGCCCCAACGACGCCTCCGATCCGGCCTGCGGCTCGATGGCCAACCTGCTCAGCGATTGCGGCAACGAAGGCCGCCTGCGCAGCTATCGCACCTGGGGCATCGAAAGCCGGCTGACCCTGGACCACCGGGACGCGCTGGGCTTCGGTATTGGCGGCTCAACCGAGCTGGGCGTCCGCGTGCACCGCGAGGACCAGCGCCGGGTCCAGCTTAACGGCGATTCGGCCACGGCCCGCAGCGCCGGCACCAGCGTCAACGCAGGGGTCCGCGAGAACAACCGCCGCAAGGCCAATGCCGTCTCGCTGTTCGCCCAGTCGACCATGGAATTCGGCGCGCTCACCGTCACCCCCGGCGTGCGGGCCGAATTCATCGACTACCACCGCGCCAACCTGCCCGTCGACGTTCTCGTCGGCGGCAAGCCAAGCGGGGCGAAGACGGCGGAAACCAGCGGCCGGTCAGAGATCGACAAGGTCGTCCCCGGGCTGGGCGCCTCGCTCAAGCTGGGTGGCGGTATGGTACTCTACGGCGGTGTGCACCGGGGCTTCGCCCCGCCCCGCATCGAGGACATCATCACCACCGGCGGCGGGACGGTCGATCTCGATGCGGAGCTGAGCTGGAACTGGGAAGCCGGCATTCGCGGCGATCCGCTGCCGGGACTGCACGTCGACGCGGCCTTCTTCGTGATGAACTTCTCAAACCAGATCGTGCCGCAATCGGTAGCAGGCGGCGTGGGCGCCACCCTGACCTCCGCCGGGAGCACGCTGCACCGCGGCGGCGAGCTGAGCCTGGCCTGGTCCAGCCGCGATGCCGGAACCACCGGCGAGAGCGACATCTACGCCCGGGCGGCGGTGACCTGGGTGCCGACGGCGCGTTATTCTTCCACCCGCATCGCCACCGCCCCCTGCTTCGACGGCGCGACCACGGGCACCCTGGTGCAGACCGGCTCCGTTCCGGTCGCCTGCGGCCTCGCCACCGACGTCAAGGGCAACCGCCTGCCATACAGCTCCGAATGGCTCGCATCGGCAGCCATGGGCTTTGTGCACAAGGGCTTAAGCGGTCAGATCGAAGTGGTCGGCCAGAGCGCCATGTACGCCGACGACATCAATCTCTTGCCCGTCACGGCCGACGGCCAGCGCGGCCGGATCGACGGCTGGGCCATGGTCAACCTGGCTTTCGGCTATGGCCCGCCGGGTAGCAACTGGGAGGTCTTCGCGACCGTGCGGAACCTGTTCGACAAACTGGACGTGGTCGATCGCTCGCGCGGCGTGCAGCCGGGCAACCCCCGCATGATCCAGGGCGGCGTGACTATTCGGTTCTAGGCGTTTCGGCTGGCGCGGCTTCGTTGCTCCGCACCTCCTGCTCCGGCACCAGGCGCACCTGGATCGGCCCGCGCATGGCCTGCCCCGCGCGCTGTACCGCGCGGACAAGCCGGGGATAGACGCCGCAGCGGCACAGGTTGGGTATCGCCGCCTTGATCTCGTCTGCGCTCGGGTCGGCATTGCGGGCCAGCAGGGCCGCGGCGCTGATGGCGATGCCCGGCGTGCAGAAACCGCACTGGATCGCCTGTTCCGCAACCAGCGCCTGCTGCACCGGATGGGTACCATCGCGCGAGAGGCCTTCGATGGTGACGACGCTCCGCCCTTCCGCCTCGGCCAGAGACATCTGGCAGCTCCTTTGCGCCTCGCCATCGACCAGCACCATGCAGGCGCCGCAATCGCCCTCACCGCAGCCGAACTTGGTGCCGGTGAGATTGGCGCCGCAACGCAAGGCCCAGAGCAGCGGTGTCTGGGGGTCCATGCGGAACTCGACCGGGCGGGTGTTGACGGTGAGGCGCGGCATTACGGAGGGTGGATAGGGCGGGAAGGCACCCTCCGGCAAGCTCCGGGCGAGCCGGGCCGGGTAGATTCACGCAAGTTTCTGGTGCGGGATCAATCGCGCCAGCTGCGGTCTATCCTGTCCACCCGGCGCTTCCATGCCTCGAAATCGGCATGGCCGCGCCCGCCGGGCGGCACCGCCATGTGCAGGTCGCGCTGGTGGACGACGATGACATCCTCGCCCACCACGATAGGCTTGCCGAGGGCCTGGGTCGCCACCTGGATCTCGCAGGCGCGCTGCAGGGCCCAGTGGGTGAAGAACATCTCGGCAATGGTCTCGCCCAAGACCACCGGGCCGTGGTTGCGCAGCATCAGCACGCGCTTGTCGCCGAGATTGGCCAGCAAGCGCTCGCCTTCCTCGGGCCGCACCGTAACGCCCTCGAAATCGTGGTAGGCAAGCTGGCCGGTGAAGGAGCAGGCATAGAAGTTCGTCGGCTGCAGCCCCATTTCGCTGCTGCACACCGCCATCGCCGCGGTCGTATGCGTGTGGCAGATGGCGTGCGCCCAATCGAGGTGCCGGTGGAAGTATGCGTGCTGGACAAAGCCGGCGAGGTTCACCGGATAGTCGCTGCCGTCGAGCTTGTTGCCGTCGATATCGATCTTGACCAGGTTCGAGGCGCATACCTCGGAATAGAGCAGGCCATAGGGGTTGATCAGGAAGGCCCCCGGCTCGCCCGGCACGCGCAGCGAGATGTGGTTGTAGATCGACTCCGACCAGCCGAGCTCGTCGAAGATGCGATAGCAGGCGGCGAGGTCCTGGCGGGACTGCCATTCGGCTTCACTGCAGTCGAGGTTGCGGTGCATGGGCTCTCTCCTCGTGCGTTTCGAGTCCCTGTTTCAGTTACACTGATAGAGGCTCGGCACCAGCCGCTTCCACGCAAGTGGAACAAACATCCTCCTAATGGCCAAGTTTCACCTTGATGCCCGCCCAGAAGGTGCGCGGCGGGCCGAGGTCGATCGAGCCGGCCTGGTTGCGGGTCTGCACATCGGCGTCGGTCAGGTTCTCCCCGCGTAGAATCAGGCTGAAGGGCCCTGCCAGCGGCAGTTCCGCATAGGCATTGAGCGTGGTCGCCGCAGGCATCAGGTCGGTCTCGAGGTCGTCCTCGAACTGCGCACCGGTGTGACGGACCGTCGCGGCGAACTGCCAGCCCGGCCTCGGCTGCCAGGAAAGCGTTCCGCTGAATGCCACTTTCGGCGTCTGCGCCGGACGCTTGCCGTCGAGCGCGGCGGAAAGGCCGCTCGCCTCCACGCGCGCATCGGTCAGTGCCAGCGAGGCGTCGACCCGCAACTGACCCATGCGCAGCGCCGCGGAAAATTCGACGCCGGTCGCATGGATCGCATCGACATTGCGCCGTTCGCGCAGGTTCGTGCCGATGGTGACGTTGGCCACCGCCTGCTTCACCTTGTTGTCGAAGCCGGTGATCGACAGGGTAACATTGGCGGAGGGCTTGAAATCGATGCCGCCCTCGAAGCCCACGAGTTCCTCGTTGGCCAGGGCCGCATTGGCCTGGGTGGTCACCGGGAAGACGACGAAGGGCCGGTAAAGCTCGTTGATCGTCGGCAGGCGAATGCCGGAATAGGCAGCGGCCCTGAGCGCAATGCCACGCCCCACATCGAACACCGCGCCGCCGCGCAGCGAAGTTTCCCAGCCTGCGCGGTTGGCGAAGCTTTTGTCGCTGGTGACGACGCCCGCCGCGTTCTCCTCGCGGAAGAAGCCGTCGCGGATGGTCCAGCGGTCGGCGCGGAAACCGGCGGTCAGCACCAGCCGCCCGAGCTTCCAGTCATCCTCGACGAACAGTCCCACGTCGCTGTTGCGCCCGCCTGCGCGCCGCCTTGCCGTAACGAGACCGGTTACCGCGCTGTAGGCGTCTTCCTCCAGGTGGCCACTGGCGACGCGCCAGTCCACGCCCATGCGCAGAACATGCCCGCCGCCGACGGGCGGGCGCAGTTCCAGCTTGCCGCCCCAGCCGGTGGAAGGCGTGTCGCGCTGGTCGAGCGTCTTCCTGAAGCTGGTCGAGCTGACGACGATATTCGAGAAATTGCGCCACTGGCCATAGACCAGCGCATCGAGCTGCCAGCTACCCCGTCCGACCAGCCGTACACTGGCATCCTGCCCGCGTGAGCTGGTGTCCGCTCCGGCAAAGCGAAGCGTGCGCCAGTCCTCGAAGGCAAGCCCGCGTGCCTGCAACTCGAAGTCGCCGCCCAGCGGCTGCACCACCCGGGCGCTGGCCGACCAGCTGTCATACCGCGCGCGGACGCTGGCGGGGACGCGTTGCGCGAGGGGCGTGGTCCAGAAGCCCTGCCCTCGGTCCCATCGGCCCGAGGCTTGGACGAAGCCATTGCCGAGCTTCGGCGAAATCGTTCCTGAAAGTTCCGTCTCGCCGCGGTCGTTTACCAGTGTCTGTGCGCCGAGCAGGCCCATGGCATCGGCATCGGCGCTGGTCAGCTCGATGGTTCCGGAAACCGCCCCCGCGCCGAACGCGCCCGAGCCGCCGCCACGCGTTACCCGCACCGAGCCCAGCCGGTCGGGCGCGATGGCCGAAAGCGGGATATAGCCGAACATCGGATCGGCCATCGGCACGCCATCGAGCAGCACCAGCGCCCGGCTGGTGGCATTGCCGCCCAGCGCGCGCAGGGTCACGCCCTGGGCCGACGGGTTGGACGAACGGCTGTCGGAGCGGCGGAATTGCTGGAATCCGGCGACATTGGCGAGCACGTCCTCGATCCGGCCGGAGGCGGAGGTGTCGATCGCTTCGCGGGAGATGTCCTGCACATCATAGGCGGGCGTCGCCGGCGTATCTGCGAGGCCCAGGCCAGTAACGATAATCTCGGAATTGCCGTCGGACTCCGCGGCATGCGCAGTGGCCGGAATTGCCGCGAGCACGCCCATGGCAATGAGAAGGGGAAGGGGGCAGACTGTCATCGCGACGCCCCATAGGCAAGTTTGCCGTGTTGGGGAAACAGGAGAATTGTCGCAACTGGACGGCCGGCCGCATGGGGGTTATGATCCACCATAAATCATAAATGGGGAGTTCCCGTGAGCGACGCAACCTGTCCCATCGCCCAGACCCGCGATGACCGTCGGAGCGCGGCCATCGCCGAGGCCGAGGCCCATCCCGAGCCGGGCTTCGCCCCGGTCCGCAGCTTCGATCTCGCCCGCGACATCATGCGCAGCCCGGGGGTGAAACAAGGCATGGAGGCGGACTATTTCGCCGGCAAGGAGGAAAGCCGGATCCCGGTGATCTTCCTCGACGGCGAAGCGCACAAGAAGCGCCGCGCGCAGATCGCGCGCTACTTCACTCCCAAGGCAATCAAGGACCGGCACCAGTTGGTGATGGAGCGCACCACCGCCGAGCTGATGACGCAGCTGCGCCGCAACGGCCGCGCCCAGCTCGATGTGCTGAGCCTGCGCCTCGCTTCAGACGTGGCGGCGGAAATCGTCGGCCTGACGAGTTCCGATGCCTCGGCCATGTCGGAGCGGCTGCGCAAGAAGTTCGCCGCCAGCAGCAAGGGCAAGCGACCGGGGCTTGCCGGCAAGCTCGGCAGGCTGGAGGACATTGCGCGGACAATCTGGTTCATGCGCAAGGATGTCGCCCCGGCGATCCGCGAGCGGGAGAAGAACGATCACGACGACGTGATCTCCTACCTCGTGCGCGAGGGCCTCTCCGACCAGGAGATCCTGGTGGAATGCATGACCTATGCGACCGCCGGGATGATCACCACGCGCGAATTCATCGTCATGGTCGCTTGGCAGCTGCTGGAAAAGGACGAGCTTCGCCGCCTCTTCCTGGAAGGCGGCGAGGACGTGCAGTTCGCCATCCTCGACGAGATCCTGCGGCTCGATCCCGTCGCCGCCTATGTCTATCGCAAGGCCGAGGAAGACATGACCACAGCGGACGGGCGCGAGATCAAGGCGGGCGAGAAGTTCCTCATCGACATCCGCAACATCAATGTCGACGAAGCGGTGGTGGGCGCTTGCCCCCATGCCATCGACCCCGAACGCTCGAAGCGCCAGAAGATGGCCAGCAACTGGTTCAGCTTCGCCGACGGCCCCCATCGCTGCCCCGGCGCGCAGGTCGCGCTGCACGAGACGCGGGTGTTCATCGATGCGCTGCTGCGGGTTCCCGGCATCCGCCTCGCCACGCCGCCGAACGTGGGCTGGATCGAGGAGATCAACGGATACGAATTGCACGGCGCCATTGTCGAGTGCGAAAGGGGCTAAGCCCCCCGATGTCTAAAGCATCGTTTCGGCAATCGCCTTCACGTCATCGCGCAACGGATACATGTGCTGGTACTGCAGGATCTGCTTGGCGATCAGCCTGAGCCGGCCGGAGAAGTCCGGCACTTCCAGCGGCGCCGACAGCGGCTGGTTGTAGGGCGGAATGTCGGCCGCCTGGTATTCGAAGGCGACCGAGATGCGCGGGCGGGTTTCGCGCGTGGAGCCGTGCGAGCCCCAGTGCAGCACTGCCTGGGTCCAGCAGAAGATCGTGCCGGGCTGGGCGGGAAGCGCGCGGATTTCCGGTAGGTCGATCTGCCAATTCTTGTCGTTGGGCGTGGCGTAGGTCGGGTCGCGGTCGGCTGGCAGGATGTACATGCAGCCGTTGAGCGTGGTGGCTTCCGAAAGCGGCAGCCACACCGTGAGCGACTTCGCCGAACGGTCAGGGCGCAGCGCCTGATAGCCCTTGTCGCGATGCGGCCGCCAGCCGCGCTCGTCCTTCGTGGGATCGACGTGCCAGGCCCAGAAATCGGGCAGGCGCAGGAAATCGGGGCCGAGCAGCCCGCCCAGCATGCTGGTGAGCTTGACCGACAGGGCCCAGAACTCGTCGTAGACGAAAGCAAAGGGAGTCGGGATGCCCTCGCCCTCCAGCCGGGCGACCAGAGCCGCCATGTCCTCCAGCGGAAGGTCCCACTGCGGCGGCGGAAGCTGGAAATAGCCTTCGGTGCGGATCAGCTCGCGCAGCCTTTCCGGGCCAACCGCCTTGTCGCCGACCTGGTCGAGCGAGGCGAGGAAGGCCTTGTCGCCGACGCGCAGGCCCGGGCCGAAGTGCCGCCAGAAGGTGTCGGCGCCCCAGTCGCTGCGGGTCTTCTCGATTACGGCGGTGCTCATCGCGATGCTTTCGTCCTTTGTATGCTCACTATCGTCGATGAGCAGGGAAAATTCAACCGATGGGGTCCGGCAAGTGTGCCAGCCCGTCCCGAAGCGGCATCTGTTCAGGAAGTTCCCGGACCAACCGCTTCGAAGCATTGACCAAGGTCAACGTCGCCGTTGCAGCACCCGTTTCGACAAACTCCACGCCAAGTGACGCACCAAATGCCCTTTTGCGGGCACTTGCGAGGGCAAGCGCGTTTGCACCAGGCTCCGCCGGCCTCGCGACATTTCGGCTTTACCTCGGCTGCGAGGCCGGCAAACATGCGCGACGCGGCACGACCGGCGGGATCCGGGCACGTGAAGCCGGCAAGAAGCTGGAGGGCGCGACCGATGGCACGACAAACCCGACTTGTTCGCTGGCTGCAGGCAAAAGGATTTCCCTGGGGGTTGCCCGAGCACGCCCCCATGACAAATTGGCTAAGCCCCTTGCGGCTTGCGGCAGTAGGCCTGGAGGCAGTGATTTCCGGTCTGTTCGGCGAATTCGCCGACCGGCGGGAATCGCAAGCCGTCGTCCGGCCCGACCACACGGACGAGACGCTGGGCTATATCGACAAGTCCGGGCTGGTCGATCCGGAAGACCAGGACAAGTGCGTCTGGCTGGACTACCTCGCCGATACCGGCGACGGGTGGAACCCGACCAGGGCCATGGCGGAACTGCTCAGCGAGCCCACGCTGAAGGTTGCCGACCCCTGGGCCGGGCCTGAAGCGACAGCGAAGCACCGCGACTTGCCGAGAGCCAAGGTGCTGGTGCTCGGCGGCGACCAGGTCTACCCCGTCGCCTCGCCCGAGGAATACGAACGCCGGCTTGTCGCCCCCTTTCGCGAAGCGTCCGAGAAAGCCGATCCCGAGGGTGCCGAAGCGTCCGGCTTCGGCGAGATCTTCGCGGTGCCCGGCAATCACGACTGGTACGATGGCCTACGCTCGTTCCTCGGCATCTTCTGCCGCTTCTACGACGGGCTGGCCCGCAAGGGGAAAGCGATCGGCGGCTGGCGAACCCGCCAGTCGCGCAGCTATTTCGCCATCAAGCTGCCGCACGACTGGTGGCTCTGGGGCCTGGACAGTCAGCTCAAGGGCTACATCGACCAGCCGCAGGTCGATTACTTCTCCCACGTCGCCAAGGCGATGCACAAGCAAGCGGACGATGCCGGGCGTCCCTTCAAGCTGATCATCTGCACCGGCTATCCCAGTTGGACCGAAGTCGATCCGCGCAATCCCAACAAGCGCTTCGGCAGCTATGCCTACATGGAACGGGTGATCAACAATTACCGAACCACGGACGCCGCCGGCAATCCCGGCGTTGGCGGCAAGGTCTACCTCGCGATCAGCGGCGACACGCACCACTACGCCCGCCATACGGAATCGGGGCCGGGCGACGACTTGCGGCAGTATGTCACCTGCGGTGGCGGGGGCGCATATACCCATCCAACCTTGCAGGCGAAAACGGAAACGTTCGATTGGCAATGGCCGCTGCCGGGCGAAGAATCGCACCGGCCGGACGGACGCAAGCCCGATGGCCTGCGCAGTTTCAAGCTTGCGACATTCCCCTCGGCCGGGGGGCGCGCCGAATCGCTCTATCCATCCAAGGCCCAGTCGAAGCGGACGGCATGGGAGGGGCTGGCGCTGGCCTTCCGCAATGCCTCGTTCACCCTGACGATGATGGCGGTCAGCATCGTCGTGCTGCGGGCAGTGACGCCGATTGGGCAACTGCAATCGTTTCAGTTGCCATTCGAGCCGCTCGCAATCGACAAGGGCGGTTTCCTGCAAAATCTTGCACTGCTGGCGCACAATGCCGGCTCCCTCACCTTTGTCTTCTACCAACTGCTGATGTGCGGAACCTTTGCCTATGTGGCCGGCAGGAACCGCCGAATAATCGGAGTGGCCAACGGCCTGGTGCAAATGGCCATCGTCTTCCTCTGCGGCGCCGCGGCCCTGACCTTGTTGAAGTGCCAAGGCTCGATCTTCGTATATCTGGCGCTGGCCGGCGTCCTGTCAGGCTTCGCCACGGCGACGGCGCTGGGTATCTATTTCATCCTCTGTTTCCGGCTGGGCGGCGGGATGCACTGGAACGAGCTGTTCCTCTCGTTCCGCTCCACCCGGTTCAAGAGCATGCTCCGGATGAAGATCAACGAGACCGGCCGGATGACGCTCTACCCTATCGGGCTGGAAAATACGGAAACAGGCGCTTTCCTGAACCGCTTCTTCGGCGCACCCCGTGTCAGGGCGAGGTTCGAGCCGCACCTGATCGAGCCGCCGGTGTCCGTCGGCTGATTACGAGCTCAGCCGAAGGGGTTGTCCGGTGCCGGCAGCAGCACGGTGTCGAAGCCTATCGCGTTCCGGCTCGACAGGATCATGGCACCCGAACGCGGGCCGAGGCCCAGCCAGTCGGGCTCCTCGCCGAGGCCGGCATGGCTGCGGGCCCGGGCGGCGGCCGAACCGATGTCCCGGGCCGCGAAATCGATGGCCATCACGCCGGGCCCGTGACGCTCCAGGCGGTCGGCGACTTCGCCCTTGCCCAGCGGTTGGCAATACTCGATCTCGATCCCGCCAAGCCCGATGCGGAAGGCGCGCGCCAACGGGCCGGCCTGGTAGCCGTAGGGCTTGCTGCGGCTGGCCGGCGCGAAGATGCGCTCCAGGTTGGCGTGTGTCACTTCCAGACTGGCCACGGCGATCCGCAGACGTTGCAGCAGCAAGCCGTCCTGGGCTTCCGGCCGGGGATGCACGAAGGCCGGATGCTGCACCTGCTGCCCTGAAAAGTGCAGGAAATTCGGCTCCATCAGCTCCAGGTCAAGACCGATGAACTCGCGTGCACCGAGGAACATGAACGGCCTCTCGCCCGCGCCGGGCCGGGTGTTTTCCGGACCGTAATCGCCAAGCGCCGGCGCGGCGTCACTGGGCCCCTCGATATGGAGCGGCGCGCCCAGGCCCATCAGCAATTCCTTCGCGTGGCGCCAGTCGTCGACGAAGAAGTTGAGGTTGGTGACGCTGGGGCCCACACGGTCGAGATAGGCCTGGTGGACGGAAGGATGGCCGTTGAACACCATGGCCGGATCGGGCTGATTGATCTGGAACACCGCTTCGCCCAGCCCGACGTGATCGCAGCCGTAGTTCGTGCCCGGGGCGATGGAGTCGATCTGCCCGGCCAATTCCTGCTCGATCGGCTGCGCGCCGAGCGCTTGCATGAAAAACCCACGGGCTTCGTCGAGACTGCGCGCGGTGGTTTCAATCTGGCAACAGCCGAACAGCAGGGTAATCGCCATCGTCAGGTGTCCCGGTAATAGCTTTAGTCCCCAGAACGCAGGCATGGCCCGATTTGGCAATCCTTTTCCGATTGCGGCCCTGTGCGAATCCCGGCAAAGCCAGCCCAGTTTCACTTTGGATTCACGCCGAGGAGGCCGAGAAAGATGTACGACGACAAGCCGCAAGCCCAGCCCAGCACCAAGACCGGTGGCACCCCGGTTTATGAGCGCATCCTGCAGCTGCTCGAGGCGGAGGGCATCAAGACCCTGTTCGGCATTCCCGATCCGAACTTCATCCACCTGTTCCTCGAGGCCGAGGCGCGCGGCTGGGACGTCGTCTCGCCGCACCATGAGGCGGCGGGCGGCTTCATGGCCGAGGCCGCGTCGCGCATCACCGGCAAGCCGGCGCTGGCCATCGGCACACTAGGGCCGGGCCTCGCCAACCTGATGCCGGCAATCCAGTGCTGTCTGGTCGAAAACTCGCCGGTGATCTTCCTCGGCGGCCAGCGCGCCCGCATCACTGAACGCCGCGTGCGCCGCGGCCGCATCCAGTTCGTCTGCCACGAGCCGCTGATCGAGAACTCGGTCAAGTACTACAGCTCGATCGAATATGCCGACCAGACCGACGAGATCGTGCGCGAAGCCGTGCGCAAGGCGATGTCGGGAACGCCCGGCCCGGTGTTCATCGAATACCCCTCGCACGTCATCCTGGAAGAAGTGCCGGGCGAAGTCCCGCCGATGCCGCCGCACCGCTATCGACTGGTCAACCAGGGCGCGGATGGCGACAAGGTTGCCGAGGCGGTCGAGCTGATCAAGGCGGCGAAGAAGCCGGTCCTGCTGGTCGGTCACGGCGTCCACACCTCGCGCACGGGCGCGGACGTCAAGGAACTGGCTGACCTCTTGAACTGTCCGGTGATCCAGACCTCGGGCGGCACCAGCTTCATCCCGGGCCTCGAAGACCGCACCTTCCCCTA
>CAZVWP010000064.1:0-13016 GCA_964630805.1 uncultured Novosphingobium sp.
CCTCCAGCTCGAACTGCAGCTGGCCGAACAGAACGTCCACATCCAGTTCGACAGCAATGCGCGTGCATGGCTGGGCGAGCGGGGCTACGACAAGCTCTATGGCGCAAGGCCGATGGCCCGGCTGATCCAGGAGAAGGTCAAGCAGCCGCTTGCCGAGGAGTTGCTGTTCGGCAAGCTCGCCCATGGCGGCGAGGTGCAGGTGGCGGTGAAGGACAATGCTCTGAACTTCGTCCTGACGCCGGCGCCGCCCAAGTTGGTCAAGAAGGCACCGAAGAAGGCGCCGCCGCCGCGCAAGGGCAAGACCCAGCCGGCGCCGGAGGATGGCGGTGAGGCGGGTTGACGCGAGTCAATCCGCTTGCCGCCACGACAGGCTACAAAGCGTGTATAGCTGACCGAATCCTGCCGGAGTTTGCGCCTTGGCCACTGCCGCCGAAAAGACCGTCCCCAATACGCCCTTCCACCTCCTGGGCGGCCACGACACCTTCCAGGCGATTGTAGATCGGTTCTACGACCTGATGGACAGCGATCCCGCCTATGCGGAACTGCGCGCCATGCATGCGCCGGACCTGACCAAGATGCGCAGCGGTCTCACCGGCTTCCTCACAGGATGGGCCGGCGGGCCGCGCGACTGGTTCGAGGCGAACCCCGGCCGCTGCATGATGAGCGTGCACAAGCCCTATGTGATCAGCCAGGATGTCGCCGATCAGTGGGCTGACGCCATGACGCGCGCGATTGCCGACGTCGCGCCGGAACGCGCCGACCTCGCCGCTCAACTCACCCGGTTGCTGGGCGACATGGCGCGGGGGATGGGGCGTTAGACCAGGGTAGGAGTCAATAAACTCCAGCCCGCTTCAGCAGTGGCGCGCGGTCTTGGATGAACCCGTCGAAGATCTTCTTCATTTCCGCCACCGCCGTGGCTTCATCGTCCACCGGCTGGCCTTCGACAAGCAGGGTCTGGCCTTGGTCCCGCAAGGTCTTGCGGACAGCCTCGGCAGGATCCTTCTCACCATCGAGGATTGCCTGGATCAGCATCTGGTCGATGCGCGATACCTGCAAGGCAATGCCCAGTCGCGGCGCGGCCAGGAAGTTCGAGCCGCGACCCGCCACGGCGCGATCCATCAGCGCCCGGTTCAGCGATTGCGAGGCCGCCTCGTCTTCCTGCGGCGTCGAAGATATGCAGGTGGGCGAGACGAAGTTCACCGCAGTCAGCACCAGCAGGATTTCCCAGATCTGGGCGCGGCTGAGGGACTGGGTCCCCTTTGCCTTCATCAGTTCGCCGACCGTGGCGCTGCCATCAGGGCTTTTCGCCAGTGCGTCGGCCACCGCCCGGTATATGTCCGCCTTCAGCTCGATATCGCCCAGCGCGGTGTTGACTCTCGTCGGGCAGTTTGCCGCCTGGCCGAGCAGCATGAACCGCGTGGCTTCGACCCTGCGATTGAAATCGTAGGGTGTCATCGGCTGGTCGCCCTTGACGAAGATGTCGCGGCGGAACTGGTTGTTCGAGTAATAGTCGCGCGTCGTCTGGCGCATGACCGGGTCCTTGATCGAATTCAGCAAGGCGAAGGCATCGGCCGGAAGACTGAATGCGGGCACGTTGTCTATAATCCCGGCCGAGGCGGCGAAGCCCAGCTTGGCTTCCGCTAACCGGTCGGCGACCTTCGAAAAGGGCATCGGATCCCAGTTGGCGTTGAAATACTCATGCGCGACGTAGGCGCGATCGCTCTTCTTGATCTGCTCGAGCCGACCGGCGAGACTGGGATTCTGCATGAAATAAGGGGCGTTGGTCGCGATCACCCGTTCGACAAACTGGATCGATTCCTCGACCCTGTTCAGGATCGGGCCGGATCCTTCACGCCTGGCATATTCGCTGAGCAGGGTGCGAAGGGGTGCCGCGGGGGACCAGCCCGGCGTGATGTTGTAGCTGATGTAGAAGGCCCCACCCGGCTTCAGCGACTTGCGCGCGATCTCTAAGATCGCGCGGCGCGCGCCATCATTGATCCATGACCAGATGCCGTGCAGGGCGATGATGTCGAATTGCGGCAAGTCGTCGCGCGTGGCCAGTTCCTCGAACGAATCCTCCAGCAAGGTGATCGGCTTGCCCATGGCCTTGGCCAGATGCCGGGCATTGGCGACCTGGGCCGGGTTGAAATCGGTGCCCCAGAAGCGGCCGGAGCTGGTAGCAGCGTTGACATTCAGCGAACCACCCTGGCCGAAGCCAAGCTCCAGGTAATCCGGGTCTTCGGGGACGCTGTGCTCGATCCCGCAGGAGAGCAGGGCGAGGCGAATGCGGGTGGGTGAGAGCTCGGAATAGTACCCCGAGATGTAGTTGACCTCCGCAGTATAGCCTTCATTCCACACGTTGCATCCCCCCAATACACGAACAAGGGGCGCACCAAGCGGCGCGCCCCGTTCAAGCCATGACCCCAGGTCGATTGCGTGGGGATGTCGAATCCCACGCAATTTCCGGGAATTACCGCAAGGGCCGGACTGGCCTCAGTAAACCCCCATTCGCTGCAGCAAGGCGGCGCGGTTCTTGTTGAATTCGCCCAGGAGGCGCTTCATCTCCTTGGCTGACTCTTCCTGATCCTGCACGGTCTTGCCCTCTACAATCAGGAACTGGCCCTGGCTCTCCAGGCTCTTGCGTACGGACTCCGCAGGGTCCTTGTCTCCATTCAGGATCGCCCGGATCAGCATCTGCTCGATGCGGGATACCGTGATGGCAGTACCCAGACGCGGCGCGGCGAGAAATTCGACGCCAACTCCGGCTTCGGCCCGGTCCATCAACGCGCGGTTGAGCGAATGGGCAGCCGCTTCGTCCTCCTTCGGCGTAACGGATGTGGCAATCGGCGCGACAAATCCCGCGCCTGTCATGACCAGCATGATTTCCCAGACCTGCGCCCGATTAAGCGCCTCGACGCCTTTCGCCGCCATCAACTCGGCGACAGAGGCGGTCTGGTCGGGAAACTTCGACAGAGCCTCTGCGACCGGTTTGTACATGTCGCTCCTGAGCGCAATCTCACCAACCGAAGAATGGATCTTTTCCGGGCATTGGTCGACAGAACCAACCAGCATGAAGCGGGTGGCCTCAACCCTCCGATTGAAATCGTAGACCGCCATGGGCCGGCCGCCCTTGATGAAGATGTCGCGGCGGAACTGGGTGTTGCCGAAATAGTCCCGCGTCGTCTCACGCATGATGGGGTCCTTGATCGAATCGAGGACCGGGAAAGCGGCAGCAGGGATGCTGATCGCCGGAACATTATCGAGAATCGACGCCGAAGCCGCGAATGAAAGCTTGGCCTCAGCCAGTTGGTCCGCGACCTGGGCAAACGGCATGGGATCCCAATGGGCATTGAAATATTCATGAGCAATGTAGCTGCGGTCATGCTTCTTGATCTGCTCGAGGCGAGAGGCCAACTGCGGATTCTGCACGAAATAGGCCGCGTCCGCACCGATCACCCGTTCCACGAACTGGATCGATTCGTCGACCTTGTTGAGAATTGGGCCAGAACCTTCGCGCTTGGCATACTCGCTGAGCAGGATTCGCAGCGGCCAGGCGGGGGACCAGCCCGGAGTGACGTTGTAGCTGGTATAGAGGACGCCGCCCGGCTTCAGCGACTTGCGGGCGATCTCGATGATCGCCCTGCGTGCGCCATGGCTGATCCACGACCAGATACCATGGAGGGCGATGATATCGAACTGGGGAAGATCGTCGCGGGCCGCCAGTTCCTCGAACGAGTCTTCGAGCAACGTGATCGGCTTGCCCATCGCGTTCGCCAGCTGGCGGGCATTGGCAACCTGGCCCGGATTGAAATCGGTGCCCCAGAACTGACCCGAATTGGTTGCCGCATTGACATTCAGCGAAAAGCCCTGGCCAAATCCGAGCTCCAGGTAGTCCGGATTGTCGGGAACGCTGTGCTCGATGCCGCAAGATAGCAGCGCCAGTCGGATTCGGGTGGGCGACAGCTCCGAGTAGTAACCCGAAGTATAGTTGATCTCAGACGTATAGCCCTCATTCCACACGGCCCATTCCCTTCGTTAAATCGCAACAAGGGGCGCGCCGGCCGGGCGCGCCCCGTTCAGTCCCAGTCCTTAGGCAGATCGTTCGCGGATGTCGATTCCCGTCACTCCCGCCATCTTGAACAACTTGACTACTGCTCAGCCTGCAGGAGTTTCTCCCGCGAGCTGGAACCGCGCAGGAGCGCGATCCGCGACGGAGCCGTGCCGAGCGCCGTGGCGACCAGTTCAAGGACGGCCGCATTGGCCTTGCCGTCGAGCGCACGGGCCCGCACCCGGACGAGCAGCTTTCCCTCCGCGACCGCTATGGAATCGGCGCTGGCCCCGGGCGTGACGCGGACGGCGAGGCGACCCTCATCATCGATGAGGGCGCGAACTTCCTCCGGCGGCGGCAGTTCAGCCCTGGGCCGCGCCAAGGATCGCCTCGCCGTGGATCTTGCCGTTCCGCACATAACCGGCGACCCCGGCCTGCATGTCGGCAATGGCCGCCTCAGTCAGGTCTCGGGCATAGGTGGCGGGACGGCCCATCCACATCTGGCCGCTTTCGATGACCTTGCCCTGGGTCAGCATGGCGCCGGCGGCCAGCATGGCGTCCGAGCCGATCCGGCAACCATCCATGACGATCGCGCCCAGCCCGACAAAGGCCCTGTCCTCCAGGGTGCAGCCGTGGACCATGGCGAGGTGGCCGATCAGCACGTCGTCGCCGATGATGGTGGGAAAGCCGTCCGGCCGCTTGGGCTTGGGGCTGTCGCAGTGGATCACCGAGCCGTCCTGCACATTGGTCCGTGCGCCGATGACGATGCGGTGGACATCGGCGCGCAGCACGCAATTGTACCAGATGCTCGAATCCGGCCCGATCTCGACGTCGCCGATGATGCGGCAGCCCGGCGCGATGAAGGCGCTGGAATGAATGCGGGGGCGCTTGCCGTGGAGTTCGATAAGCGAAATGTCTGTGCGTTCGGCGGTCATGTCGGCCTTCTCAAGAGATATTGCCAGCGGACATAGGGCAGGATCGAGGCGTGGTCATCGGTCCATACCCGTGGTGCTGGCGGCATCAGCTTGCCCCAGGGCGCATCGAGTCGCGCCTTGGCAAGGGCGTCGAGAATAGCCGGATCACGGCTGATCGCCACCCAGGTCGAAGCGGTAAGATAGGTGCTGTCCTGCGGGTTATCGTCGCGCTTGGCGATGGCAAGTCCGCGCTTCTGCGCGATGGCGGAAAGCACCGGCTCCAGTTCGAAGAAGCGGTTCGAGATGTGCACCAGCAACAGGCCGCGCGGGCCCAGCCTGTCCATGTAGACGCCAACCGCCTCGTCCGTCAGCAGGTGCAGGGGAATCGCGTCCGAGGAAAAGGCATCGATGGCCAGCAGGTCGAGGCTGTCCCTCGGCATGGCGGCGAGCTCGATCCGCGCATCGCCGAGCACTACCTTGGCATCCGGCGCGCACTGGCTGACGAAGGTGAAGGTGCCGTTGCGCGACAGGCGCAACACGGCGGGATCGATCTCGAAGAAGCGGAAATCCTCACCGGGCTTGCGGTAACAGGCAAGCGTGCCGGTACCGAGACCGACCACGCCGACCCGCGCATGTTCGCCATAGAGCTTTTGCGCCTGCTCCAGGCCGATCGCCACGCCGGAACCTTGGCCGTAATAGGTCAGCGGCTCGCGCGAGCGCGTCGGGATCAGCGATTGCCAGCCGTGCAGCGTGGTGCCGTGGGCCAGCGAGCGCAGGTGCGATTCCTGGTAATCGCGCACGGTATAGACGCCGAAGTAGCTGCGGCTGCGGGAATGGTCGAGCGACATGCCGACGGTGTCGAGTCCTCCCAGCGCCAGCATCAGCATGGCCAGCACGGCAAGATACATCGCCCGCCAGTGCGCCAGCAGGACGCCGATGACGGCAATGGCGAGAGTCAGCAGGCTGCGCTCCGTCTGGGCCGTGTCCGCAATGTCGTATCCGGCAAGGAAATAGGAGAGCAAGGCGGCGAGCGCCAGAAGAACGAATGCGGCGATGCGCGCCATGGCCGGATCGAGGTCCGGCAAGGCGTGCCACTTGATAACCGTCGGCAACGGCATCAGGCAGGCCGCGGCGAAGACCAGGATGGGGTGCTCCCAGACCCAGTCGAACACCATTGGCGCGATCAGGGCAGTGAACAGTCCACCCAGCGCGCCGCCTGCCGACATGGTCAGGTAGAACAGCGTCAGTTGCGAAGGCGCGGGACGCAGGGCGTACATCCGGCTGTGCAGCGCAACCGCGACTACGAAGAGCAGGGCGACGCTGCCCACCGCGGGCGTGACGGTACCGGTGCTGCGCGACACCATCGACATGCCGCCCGCCAGCAGCATGATTAGCGGCCCGGACCAGGTCACCGCCATGGCGACCTCGCGCTTGTCGGAAAAGGCCGCGACGAAGCTCAGCAAGTAGATGCCCAGCGGGATCACCCAGAGCAGCGGCATGGCGAAGAGGTCAGTCGTGAGGTGCGACGTGGTCGACAGCATCAGCCCCGAAGGCACCGCAGCCAGCACCAGCCAGTGCAGGATGCGCCGTGCAGAAACCGGTTCGGCCGGCGTGGTGTCGATCTCGACCGCCACCGGTCCAGCCTGCCAGCGGGCGCGTGCGGAAAGGGCGATGAGCGCGATCAGCAGGCCGTAGCCGATGGTCCAGACAAGGCTCTGGTCGCGCAGGCGCAGCAGCGGTTCAACCACCAGCGGATAGGCGATCAGGCCGCCGAAGCTGCCGAGATTGGATGCGGCATAGAGCGCCCAGGGCTCACCGGCGCCAGGATGAACCGAAAACCAGCGCTGCATCATCGGCGCCTGCGCCGAGACGAGGAAGAATACCGGGCCGATACTGGCGAGGAACAACAGCGGCACCCACAGCGCCTCCTCGCCAGACTTTGGCGGCGGAAGGTCGACAAGGCCGATCGGCAGGGTGATGGCCGCAGCCAGCAGAAGCACGAGGTGGATCGTCGCCTGCCGCTTCACCGGCATCCGCGACAGGCGGTGAGCATAGAAATAGCCCGCCAGCAGCAGCGCCTGGTAGACCAGCTGCGCGCTGTTCCAGACATTGGGAGCACCACCCAGCCTGGGCAACGCCATGCGCGCCACCATCGGCTGGACAAGGAACAGCAGGAACGAGCCGGTCAGGATCGTCGCGACAAAAAGCGCGCGATGGACCGGCGTGCTGGTGGCGGCTGGAATGTCCCTCATCGAGGCCGGTCGATGGCGTAAAGGCCGTGACCGCGCAAGTGCAAGCCGCTCACCCGCAGGGGGAACTCAGCCATTCATCAGCCGCGCCGCATGCGCCGAATGATAGGTAAGCACGCCCGAACACCCCGCCCGTTTGAACGACAGCAAGGTCTCCAGCACCAGCGCATCGCGCTCGCCCACGCCGGCCGCCACCGCAGCCTCGATCATCGCATACTCGCCGCTGACCTGATAGGCGAAGACCGGCACCTCGAAACGCTCCTTCACCAGCCGGACGATATCGAGATAGGGCAGCCCCGGCTTGACGATGACGCTGTCCGCACCCTCGGCAATGTCGAGCGCCACTTCGCGGCAGGCTTCCTCGGCATTGGCCGGGTCCATCTGGTAGGTCTTCTTGTCGCCTTGGAGCAGGCCACGGCTGCCGACCGCATCGCGGAACGGACCGTAGAAGGCCGAGGCATACTTGGCGGCATAGCTCATGATCTGGACATTGCGGTGGCCGGCGCTCTCCAGCGCCTGGCGGATCACACCGATGCGGCCGTCCATCATGTCGGACGGCGCGATGATGTCCGCGCCGGCCTCGGCCTGGACCAGCGCCTGGCCGGTCAGCACCTCGACCGTCTCGTCGTTGAGCACATAGCCCGCCTCATCGATCAGGCCGTCCTGCCCGTGGCTGGTATAGGGGTCGAGCGCGACGTCGGTGAGCACACCCACGCCGTCGCCACAGGCATCGCGGATGGCGCGGATCGCGCGGCACATGAGGTTGTCGGGATTGAGCGCCTCGCGCCCGTCCTCGCTGCGCGCGCCGGGGGGCGTGTTGGGGAACAGGGCGATGCAGGGGATGCCCAGCGACAACGCTTCCTTGGCCCGCGCCGCGATGCCATCGACCGACCAGCGCGAGACGCCCGGCAGCGATGCCACCGGCTCTTCCACGCCCGAGCCTTCGGTGACGAACAAAGGCCAGATCAGGTCGGCCGGCGTCAGCACGGTTTCGCGGTGCATGGCCCGGCTCCATGCGGTGGAGCGGGTGCGGCGCAGGCGGGTGGCGGGAAAGGAGGCTGTCATGGCGCCGCCTAATGGCGGATTTGCGAGGTCCTTGCCAAGAATTATTGGGCCAAGAATTATTGGGCCAAGAATTATTGGCCCGGGCCCAGCTTCTTCAGTGCGGCGCCCGGCTTGATCGCCTTGAGCTGCGCCAGCCGTGCCTTGAGCGCATTGACCTGCTTGGGATCGATCTGCGCGGTGCGGAAGGAGAACTTGACCGACAGCGGATTGACCGTCTGGCCGTTGCGATATGTCTCGAAGTGGAGGTGCGGCCCGGTGGAGAGGCCCGAAGAGCCGACATAGCCGATCACCTGGCCTGCCTGCACACGCGTTCCGGACGACACGGCAAAGCGGCTCATGTGCCCATAGCCGGAGGCCAGGCCGCCTCCGTGCTCGATCCGCACGTAGTTGCCATGACCGCCATGATAGCCCGCATAGGAGACCACGCCGTCGCTCACCGCGAAGATCGGCGAGCCCCAGGCTGCGCCGAAGTCGATGCCGGCGTGCATCCGGGCATAGTGCAGGATGGGATGGAAGCGCATGCCATAGCCCGACGTCATTCGGCCATTGACCGGCGCGCCGATGGTCGAGACCGAAGTGACCGGCTTGCCGGCGTCGGCGGCGTCATAGAACTGGCCATCACCGCCCCAGCGGACCAGTTGGGCCAGCGGCTTTCCACCGCGCTCCAGCCCGGCGTATAGCAACTGCCCGGCTTCGCTCTCGCCCGAGGCGGATCGCTTGTAGGATACCACGAAGTCGAACTTGTCGGTGGGCAGGTTGCCGTCGAGAACGCCGTGCTCGTCGAGGACGCGCAGATAGGCCTGGATCGCCGGGAGCGGCGCGCCGCCGGCGCGGGCGGAATGGAAGATGCCGGAACCGACCGTGCCGGTGATGCGCAGCGGCGTTGTGTCGACTGCAATCGGCCGGGCCGCCAGCGCCAGCGCGCCGCCATGGCGGGATAAGGCCAGATCGAGGTCGAAGCGGGCGCGGAAGGCCAGTTGCTCGAGTGGGCGCGGTTCACCGGGCGCGGAACGCTTGCCGAGGGTGATGTCGAATCGGGTGTCCCGGCCGATCTCGCCCAGTGCGACTTTCGCGGCAATCAGTTCGCTGGCCCGCGCGGCATCGCCCGGACCGACGCCGGCGCGTTGCAGCATGCGGGCAAAACTGTCGCCCTCGCCCAGGGTCGCCACCATCCGGACGGTCGCCCGCTCCGGTGCGTTGGCGATGGGGACGACCGCTCTGGTCGCACCCATGTGACGGCCGCTGTCGCTGCCCAGCGAAAGCGGCATGATCATCTGGCTGCGGAATTCGTCGCGGGTGGCGGCATCGCCGGAAATCGTGGTCGCCGCTTCCACCGCGCTGAAATCGGGCCAGAACGACAGGGCGACCACGCCCAGCGTGACCATGGTTCCAAAGCTCTTGAACCAGCGCGCGCTGCCGATGTTCTCGGCAAGGTCATGGCTGATGTCGAGGCGCTGCCAGTGGGCTTCGATCTGTTGCTTCCAGGACGCGAACGTCCGTTCGGCGATGGATATGACGTCGCTGCGCGCGGGCAATTCGAGAGCGAGCGCCGGGGCTGCGCAAATGGCAGTCGGGCCGGGCCGCGGGCCGGAAAAGCCGAAGTCCATCTGGTCGCCCGCCCTGTACAAAGCCCGATTGCCCCTTCTGCTTCGACCTTCCCTTGCACCCGGAGGGTTAATTTTGGTCTAATCGGCGCGTTTTATCGGGGTATCTCCGCGACGAGCCGGGCAGAAAGACGGGCCACTCCTTGCAGGGGTGCAAGGCAGGTGCCAGATTGGTCCGGCGATGGCCAAGCCCGTGCATTCCCTGCCCCGCAATCCTGCCGACAGCCGGGTCAAGGCCGTGCTCGGCCCGACCAATACCGGCAAGACCCATCTCGCCATCGAGCGGCTATGCGCCCACTCTTCCGGCGCGATCGGCTTCCCGCTTCGGTTGCTGGCGCGCGAGGTCTATGACCGGGTCCGTGCAATCAAGGGCGACAACCGGGTCGCGCTGATCACCGGCGAGGAGCGGATCGAACCCAGGGACGCGCGCTGGCTGTTGTGCACGGCAGAATCCATGCCGATGCATGCGGAACTCGCCTTCGTCGCGCTCGACGAGGCGCAACTGTCCGCGGATCGCGAGCGCGGGCACATCTTCACCGACCGTCTGCTCAATGCCCGCGGCCGCGAGGAGACGATGATTCTCGGCTCGCAGGCGCTCGAGCCGATGATCAAGGCACTGGTGCCGGAGGCCGAAGTGGTCACCCGCCCGCGCTTTTCCACCCTCTCGCACGCCGGTGCGCGCAAGCTCTCGCGCATCCCGCCGCGCAGCGCCATCGTCACCTTCTCCGCCGAGCAGGTCTACGCCATTGCGGAAATGCTGCGGCGCTTCCGCGGCGGCGCAGCCGTGGTCATGGGCGCACTTTCCCCGCAGACGCGCAATGCGCAGGTATCATTATACCAGTCCGGCGAAGTCGACTACCTCGTCGCCACCGACGCCATCGGCATGGGCCTTAACCTCGATATCGACCATGTCGCCTTCGCCGGCCTGTCGAAATTCGACGGTGTACGGCACAGGCGGTTGACCACCAGCGAAATGGCCCAGATCGCTGGCCGCGCCGGGCGGCACCAGCGCGACGGCACCTTCGGCACGCTCGCCGGCACCGGAAGCCATGACGCCGCTTTCGCCGACGATGAAGTCTGGGCCATCGAGGAACACCGCTTCCCGCCGCTCACGAAGCTCTTCTGGCGCGAGGCCGAGCCGCGCTTCGACAGCCTGGCCACCCTGATCGGCGATCTCGAGGCACCGCCCAGCCTGCCCGAACTCATGGCGGCGCCCGAAACCATCGATCTCAAGGTATTGAAGCGCCTCGCCGACGAGGCGGAGGTGGCAGACACGCTCCGCACGCCGGGCAGCATCGAGCGATTCTGGCAGGCCTGTTGTCTGCCCGATTTCCGCCAGCAGGGGGCGGAAGTGCACGCACGCTTCGTCGCGCGCCTGTGGCAGGACCTGCGCCATGGCGAATTGGGCGCCGACTATATCGCGCAAGCCATCGCCCAGCTCGACAACCCCTCGGGCGACATCGACACCCTCCAGCACCGCATTGCCTCGATCCGCAGCTGGGCCTATATCGCCCAGCGGCCCGACTGGGTGCTCGCCCGCGACGAAATGGCCGCTCGCGCCCGCGCCGTCGAGGCGCGGCTTTCCGATGCCCTCCACGCGCGCCTGACCGAGCGCTTCGTCAACCGCCGCACCGCCGTGCTAATGAAGAAAATCGGGCCCGATTCGGGTCTGCTGCCGGTGCGGCTGGAGGAGAACGAGGTCCTCGTCGACGGCGAGCACATCGGCACGCTCGAGGGCTTCCGCTTCAAGGTCGATCCCCTCGCCCGCCATGCTGACCGCAAGCTACTGCTCGCGGCAGCGGAACGGCATTTGCCGGCCCTGCTCGCCGAACGGGCGGACACGCTCGTGCTCGCCCTCGAGCGCGGCGAAACCACTCTCGCGCTGGAAGAGGGCACTATCGCCTGGCAAGGTGTGCCGCTGGCCCGCCTCTCGCGCGGACGTTCGGCCCTGTCGCCGCAGATCGTGCCCGACGCCGCAGTCGAATCGCTGCCCGCGCCGCACCGCCAGCGCCTGATCGCCGCTATCGAGGTCTGGCTGGAACAATGGCTCGCCCCGCTCGCGCCGCTGCGCAAGCTGGCGTCGGCCAGCCGGTCCATGGAGGCGGGCGCGGAGCTGCGCGCGCTGCTGATCAAACTGGTCGAAGCCGGCGGCATGCTCGACCGGGCGCAGTCGGGCCTCGAATCGCTCGGCAAGGACCGGCGGCAAGCGCTCGCCCGGTTCGGCGTGCGCGTAGGCGCGCTGGACGTCTTCGTGCCGGACATGCTGCGAGTCCGGCCGCTCGCCCTGTGGCGGGAGCTGGCCGCCCTCGAAGGCCGGCGAATCGCGCCGCCGCATCCGCAGATGCCGCCGGTAATCGCCGAGAGCACCCGCAAGGGACCGTCGGGCTATCGCCGGTTCGGCAAGCAATGGCTGCGGCTCGACATGGCGGAGAAGTTGCTCCGCGAAGCCCACGGTCTGCGCGTCATCGCCGATGGTAAACCTTTCGCACTCGATCCGGCCAAAGCGGTCTCGATGGGCCTGACCACCGCCAGCTATGCCGAATTGCTGCGACAGGCCGGCTTCCAGCCCCGGGTGCCGAAACCGCTGCGCGAAGGCGCGCATGGGCCGGTGGCGCCGCTCACCTGGCGCTGGCGCTCGCCACGCCGCTTCGTTTCGCCGGCGAATCCCTCCCCCATTCGCACCGATGGCGCCTTCGCCGCGCTTGCCGAATTGGTGCGGTGATGCGAATCACTTTTCCCGGATGAGAATCGAAAGAACTGCATGAAGGGTCATATTTCCACATGAGGATCGACAAGCTCCTCTGGTACCTGCGCCTCGCCAAGACGCGCGGCATGGCCCAGACCATGGCCGAAGAGGGCCATATCCGCCTCAACGGCCGCCGCGTGGAGCGCTCCCACCAGAAGGTTAGCGCCGGAGATACGCTGGTCCTGCCGCTGGCGCAGGGTGCGCGCGCGATCGAGGTTCTGACCCTGCCCGCAAGGCGCGGACCGGCGCCGGAAGCGCAAAGCTGCTACCGGGTGCTTGACGGAGGCGCGCAATTCCCTCTAGCAGCACCTCCAGCCCACAACCACGCTGCCAAAGGGGATTTGCAGCCATGACTTATGTCGTCACCGACGCCTGTATCCGCTGCAAGTA
>CAZVWP010000064.1:13116-19326 GCA_964630805.1 uncultured Novosphingobium sp.
GGGGATTTGCAGCCATGACTTATGTCGTCACCGACGCCTGTATCCGCTGCAAGTATATGGACTGCGTGGAAGTCTGCCCGGTCGATTGCTTCTACGAAGGCGAGAACATGCTGGTGATCAACCCCAGCGAGTGCATCGACTGCGGCGTTTGCGAGCCCGAGTGCCCGGCCGAAGCGATTCTCCCCGATACGGAAAACGGCCTTGAGCAGTGGCTTGAGCTGAACACCAAGTATTCGGCGGAATGGCCCAACATCACCTCGAAAAAGCCCACGCCGGAAGACGCCGACGAGTTCAAGGGCGTTGAGGACAAGTTCGAGAAGTTCTTCTCTCCCGAGCCTGGCGAAGGCGATTGAGCCTTCGCCGCCTTGCCTGCGGGCAGAGCGGTTCCTTCATGGCGAAACCATGCAAGACGCAGTGCCATGGCGGCGCTGCTCTTGCCGATTCGGCGCTTCGTTAAGTGGAAACTCCGGGCCCACTTCAGCGGGTTGCCGATGCATGCCTGCCATTCCGCTTCAAGCACTGGTAATATTGTTACAGAAGGGTTATATAATTGGCCGTTCGCCGGGAGAATCGGTCGCCCCGGCGCTGTCATTCAAGGAAGGCGGGAACTTAAAATCGGTTGATGGGGACATCCGGCCGGGCCTTCTGCGCCCCGGGCTGGCGCGATCCTTCTTCTGACGATCCGCCGAGAGAAAGGATTGTACATGCCGGCAGAAACGAATGCCTTTGTTGTTGGTGACTACGTGGTTTACCCGAAGCACGGCGTCGGGCGGGTTATCGAGCTGCAGGAACAGGAAATCGCCGGCATGCACCTGGAGCTCTATGTGCTCCGCTTCGAGAAGGAGCGGATGACGCTCCGCGTTCCCGTGAACAAGGTCGAATCAATCGGCATGCGCAAGCTGTCTTCTGACAAGACACTGCGCGAAGCGCTGACGACGCTGGAGGGCAAGCCCAAGGTCAAGCGCACCATGTGGTCGCGCCGCGCCCAGGAATACGAAGCCAAGATCAATTCGGGCGATCTCGTCTCGATCGCCGAAGTGACTCGCGACCTGTTCCGCGCCGACGACCAGCCGGAGCAGAGCTATTCCGAGCGGCAGATCTTCGAAGCGGCTTCCTCGCGCCTCGCCCGCGAACTGGCGGCGATGGAAAAGACCGACGAGAAGGCCGCGCTGGGCAAGATCCTCGCGATCCTCAACGAACACGCGCCGAAGTATTACGATACGGCAGCGACTGCCTGAGGCATTTGCCGATCATCCTGAGCCTGTCGAAGGACATGAGGGCCGCTCCCGAAAGGGAGCGGCTTTTTTGTGCAGGCAAAGTGAGCTTCAGTCATCCGACCCTTTTGCCGGAGTGATTTCGAGCCAGATGGCGGCATCTGGCGGCTCGGAATCATGGCAAAAGACGAGTCTGGAGTGTAGATTTGATGCAATCAAAATCAGCAGCACGCTAGCTGTCGAGTTGCGCGACCGGCAGAAAAAGTACCGAACTGTTTCGTTCCTCTCGAGCCGCATCCAGCCAGTCGCGTCCGCTGATCTCCTGTCGCGCCAATTCCTGCAGCGTCTCGGCACTGGCAACGGCAGCAAATTCGCGCTCGCGTACCAACTGCACGGTGGCCCGAAGGTCTTCTGCGCGAAGATCAAGTTGTTCTTGCCATGGCCGGGTACCCGCAATTTCCCGATCCGGCATTTCCTTGAGCATCAAACGCCCCAGATCCAGGGGATCGCCAAGTGCAACAAGGGTATGCGCGCGAGCCGATGCGGCCTCACGCGCCATGTCATCCTGGCCGGCGGCTAGCCTCGCGGTGATTCGAAGTCCTGAAGCCAATGCATAAGCATCTACAAAGGGTTCCCCTCGGAGGGGGTCAACTTCATCGACCACGTCACGTGCGCGCCGTTCGAAACTGTCGGCGAGAAAATGGGAATCCCGCGCGATTGCAGCCCATTCCGAGAGAGTTGCAGAAGGAAGCCAAGCCTCCTCGACTTGATTTGCCAATGTGCGAAGCCGAGTTAAATCTTCCGCAATCCGCTCGGCCCGCAATCCCTCAATGCCTTGTGCGATCAGGGCAAGTCCGGGAAGAACGGCATCGACCTTCCGCTCAACTCTACCGATCCGGTGGGCAAGCAGGGCTGTCCCCGCAATTGACACACCTATCGATATTCCACTCAATGCCAAGTTGGCCACCTGCAATGACTGGACCACGGAAATCGCAGCCTTGATCTGCTCGTTCTGGACAACACTCACAGCACCAAGCGCCATCTGGGGCAACGACGCCGGCCCCGCGCTTAGAAGCGAAGAAAGGGCCGATGTTTCCTGCAAATGACCAACGATCCGCCCTGATTTCACGGATCGAATTATCGAACCGAAGACTCTGTAGTCACCTGCATCGACACCAGCCCGAAGACCTGCCGGAACTTCGCGCAGCAGCGTGTCGGTCACCCAACTGCTCATAATGCCTTCGCCCGTTTGGCAGCCCGATCGAATTCAGCCGCCAGTTGCTGCAAAATCGAAGGGGCGTTTTCACTCCCGTCGACAAGCGATGCGATGATGAATTGTCGCACCCGCTTCCGCAAACGAACCACGGTCCGGTCACGCAGCTTGGCCGTGTTAAATGCTCCAGTTGCGATGCCCAATCCTGCCACGGCGGTGCCGCCTACCAAGACAGGCCAGCTGATAGCTGTGGTCGTAACCAGACCAAGCCAAGCGGTAGTACTCGTAACGGCAGCGAATGGCACAACTGCCACCGTCGCCAAGCCCGCCGCCAGCGGAACACTTGCGGCGGCCACGTCTTTGACGCCGTCGAATGCGCCCTCCGGACTTTCTGCATGTTGAGGACTACGGACCCAAACGGCTTGATCCTCCACTATTTCAAGGAGGGCCTTGTTCGCTTCATTCAAAATATCCCGCGCAACTGGCTCTGCCACTGCGGCAACCCTGGGCGCGATGCGGTCCTGGACAAACGCCGCCGGGCTGAACAAACCATCCTTCAGACTTACGCCGGTGATTTCTTCTTCAACGCTACCGATCAAATCCGCTGCGACCTGATTTAGGATTCTCGCCGCCATGAGCGTGTAATCGGCTGCCCATTCGTCAATCTCTCGCCTGGCCAGCAATCGGCTCAACAAGCCCATTATTTCCTCGCGCGAAAATGCCGGCAACCAGCTGCCGGACAATCGCGTCATGTCGGGCTCAAATCAATGGAAAACAGACTATGCGGCCGCGCGCGTCAAGCGATCTCGGATTGCCTCGGCAATGCCATCGCCGGGCACCGGTGCGATTGCAATGCAGGGTTTGGACGAGTCGGCAGCGAGGTGCAGCGCCGCATAAAGCCGCGACGCAGCCTCGGCAGCGTCGCCGCTTTCGGATAGATTGAAGGCGCCGGCCACCGCACCGAAGCCAATATGGAATTCGTCTGCCTCCGCCGTGCGGGCATCCAGCCGCATCGGCTTGCCGGGGGCATAATGGCTGGCGAGCTGGCCTGGCGCCTCGATGTCCTTTGACGTCACGGCGTCAGCCTGGCCGCCAAGAACGGCGGAAATCTGGGCTTCCGTAACGGGCCCCGGCCGCAGGATCTGCCAATGCCCGTTCTCGCGAAGTGCAAGGATGGTCGATTCGATCCCTGCCTCGCAGGGACCGCCATCGAGGATCAGGTCCACCTTGTTGCCCAGCGAGGCCGCGACATGCTCCGCCGTCGTCGGGCTGACGGCCCCACTACGGTTGGCGGAAGGCGCCGCGAGGGTAAGGCCCGTCACCTTCAGCACTTCTCGCATGGCCGGATGCGCCGGGCAGCGCAGTGCCACAGTCGGCAGGCCAGCCGTCACCGCGGAGGCAAGGCAGGCATCCGGCTGCTTGGGCAGGACCAGTGTCAGCGGACCGGGCCAGAACGCTCGCGCGACCTTTTCCGCCCGCTCATCGAATTGCGCGAGCCGTTCAGCCTGCTCCAGCCCGGTCACGTGCACGATCAGCGGATTGAAGTCGGGCCGGCCCTTGGCACGGTAGATCGAAGCAACTGCCGCGTCGCTGTCGGCCCTTGCCGCGAGGCCATAGACCGTCTCGGTCGGCACCGCGACCAGCCCGCAGTCGCGCAGCACCTCGGCCGCGAGCGCAACGCCCGCCGCATCGGCCACATGGATTCGGGGCTGGCTATTGTCCACCATGGCATGCCGCTATAGGCGGTAGCCGGGAAATCCAAGGAAAACCGCGCGAATGACATTTGCCGCTGCCACTGCCGACCAGGCTTTCGCCCTGCGTATCAACGCCGCAATTGACGAGCTTGCCGATCACCAGCGTTTTGCAGCCGTCAGCCCCGACCTCGTCGAAGCCATCGTCATGGGCGCGGGCGCCTTTGCCGAAGGCGAGTTCGCCCCGCTCTCCCGGGTCGGGGACACGCAAGGGGCAAAGCTGGAAAATGGCGTGGTGCGCCTGCCCGAGGGCTACGCCGAGGCCTACCGCGCCTATGTCGAGCAGGGCTGGAATGCGGTCGCCGGCCCGGAAGAGTTCGGCGGACAGGGCCTGCCCTTCAGCCTCGCCGCCTGTGTCCTCGAAAATCTCGGTACGGCCAACATGGGCTTCTCGCTGCTGCCGATGTTGACGGTCGGCGCGATCGAGGCGATCGAGAAGCACGGGAGCGAGGCGCAGAAGGCTACATATCTGGCAAAACTCATCAGTGGCGAATGGCCAGGGACGATGAACCTCACCGAGCCGCAGGCCGGTTCGGACGTCGGCGCGCTTCGCACTACCGCCAAACCCATCGGCGAAGGCGAACATGCGGGCAAGTACCTGATCAAGGGCACCAAGATCTTCATCACCTGGGGCGAGCATGAGCTGGCGGAGAATATCGTCCACCTCGTCCTCGCGCGTACGCCGGGAGCGCCGGAGGGATCGCGCGGCATCAGCCTGTTCATTGTGCCGCGCTATCATGTAGACGCGGCCGGCAACCGAGGGAAAGCCAACGACGTCAAGGCCTTGAGCTTGGAACACAAGCTGGGCATCCACGCCTCGCCCACCTGCGTGATGAGCTATGGCGAGCACGACGAATGCGTGGGCGAGCTGATCGGGGGCGAGAACCAGGGCCTCAAGTGCATGTTCACCATGATGAACTCGGCGCGGATCAATGTCGGCGCGCAAGGCGTCATGGTGGCGGAAGCGGCGTTGCAGCAGGCTTCTGCCTATGCCCGCGAGCGCGTGCAGAGCGCACGAGCCGGGGCGGCGGACAAGAAGCCGGTCGCCATCGTCGAGCACCCCGACGTGCGGCGCATGCTTTTGCGCATGCGGTCGCTGACCGAGGGCGCGCGGGCCCTGCTTTATTATACCTGCGGACAGGTGGATCGCGGCACGCTCGGTAATGCCGCCGCAAAGGCTCGGGCCGACGTGATGGTGCCCCTGATCAAGGCATGGGGCACCGACATCGGCTGCGAAGTCGCCAGCCTCGGCGTCCAGATCCATGGCGGCATGGGCTTCATCGAGGAGACCGGGGCCGCCCGCTACTATCGCGACGCGCGCATTACCCCGATCTACGAAGGCACCAACGGCATCCAGGCCGCAGACCTCGTCACCCGCAAGCTCGGCATGGAGAATGGCTCGGTGCTGGCGGCCCTGCTGCAGGACGTAGCCAACGATGCCGCAGATGCCCCTGCCCTTGCCGAACTGGCCGGGGAATGCGCCGGCATCGCCCAGTGGATGCTGGCCGACGCAAGCCTGGACGACCGCCTCGCCGGTTCCGTGCCGTTCCTCACCATGTGCGCCGTGGCCGTGGCCGGCTGGCAGCTGCAGCGCCAGGCGCGGGCCGCCGGGGCGAACGGCGGTGCGCTGGCCCGGACCAAGCCTGTGGTGGCGCGATATTTCCTCGAACACCTGGTGCCTGAAGCCATGGGCCTGAAGGCGGCGGCGACGGCCGGCTCCGCCTTGCTCTATGCCCTCGACGCGGAGGCGCTGGCGGGATGAACGACACACCTGAACTGCTCGCCCGCATTGCCGCCGCGCTGGAGCGCCTCGCCCCGGTGCAGCCGCCTGCCACTTCGTGGACCGAGGCGCCCGCCTACGTCTGGGACGGATCGGGTGCGCGTGCGGTCACGCGGATCGAAGCCCCGCCACTCACGCTGCTGCGCGGAATCGACGAGCAGAAGGAGCGCGTCGTCGGCAATGTCGAGCGGCTCGCTGCCGGCCATGCCGCGCACGACATGCTGCTGTGGGGATCACGCGGCATGGGCAAGT